>JAUXNQ010000012.1 GCA_030682715.1 Methylotenera sp.
TTGGTGGAGAACGCCTTCCTGCATCTCAAGCGCTGGCGTGGCATTGCAACGCGCTATGCAAAATGCACCTCTTCATTCCTCGCCGCTGTGCATATCCGTTGCATTGCCTTATGGGCTAATATCTCGTGACGATACTATCTAAGGAGCTCAGGCTCCTTTTTATGTTTATACGGCTCTTTATTTTCAGTAATCGACGTTTACTTGGCTAGCTGCTTCTCGCGCGTTGACAGAAATAACTGATTAAAACATTAGTAAAAACAGAAGTTTTCATGGGGGCGGATTGTTGATGCTTTTAACTAATTACTTTTTAACCTTAGTAAGTTATGGCACTATTCGCTTATGAAATCTCCATCAATTCCACTGGTAGCAGCTAACTCAGAAGATGTGAAAGTTAGTCTTACCGACAATATGATCTCGCCAGAGGAGTTGTCAAAACTTTCAATTGCCTTTAATCAGGCAACTGATTCACCATTATCAAGCTCAGTGATTCAAAAAGTACTCGATTATTTACCTGCGATGATCGGGTATTGGGATAAAAGCCTTAAAAATCGGTTTGTAAATAAGAGTTATGGACTGTGGTTCGGGGTGGATGCCAGTCAGATTGTTGGCAAGTATATTTGGGAGTTACTTGGTGAGGATTTATATCGCTTAAATTTACCCTATATTCAGGGCGCTTTGAAAGGTGAATTTCAGGCATTTGAGCGCATTATCCCTAATGTTGATGGTAGTAGTTCGCGCCATTCTTTAACCCATTACATCCCAGATGTTAGAGATGATGGTGAAGTGCAAGGTTTCTTTGTGCTGGTGACTGATGTCAGTGCAATTAAAGAAGCTGAGGCAGTGCTTAGAAAAAGTGAAGAGCGGTTTCGTTCAGTGGTGCAAGATCAAACCGAGGTAATCTCAAGATCGCGGGCTGATGGTACTTATCTCTTTGTAAACGATGTTTACTGTCGGTTCTTTGGTAAAACTGAGCAAGAGACGATAGGTTCTACTTGGAAACCAGTTGTGTATCCTGAAGATATGCAGCGGGTGGTTGATGAGCTGGCAACGATGTCGCAGGCTAACCCAGTGGTGACGATTGAAAATCGAGTGCTGTCTGCCAGTGGTGATATTCATTGGATGCAGTTTAGTCATCGTGGTATTTTCGATGATCATGGGCAGCTCACAGAAATTCAATCGGTTGGTCGTGATGTTAGCGACCGCAAACGGGCTGAAGAGGAAATTCAGAACCTAGCCTATAAAGATGCGTTAACTGGTTTGTTCAATAGAAGGCATTTGTTGGACCGCCTGCACATTGCTTTGGCAGCCTCTGCACGTAGCATGCAGTATGGTGCTTTGTTGTTTCTTGATTTAGATAAGTTTAAAGTCATTAATGATACGCAAGGCCACAGTGATGGCGATATGTTGTTGATTGAAGTGGCAAAAAGAATCAATGCCTGTGTGAGAGAGGTTGACACTGTTGCACGGCAAGGTGGTGATGAGTTTGTTGTACTAGTAGAAAGATTAGGCACAAACTTAGAAGATGCTTCCCGTATGGCGGCAAAAATTGCTGAAAACATACGGGTGGCGCTAGCAGAGCCATATCAGATAAACCAGATGAATATACATAGTTCATCAAGTATTGGTGTTTCGGTTTTCTGCGGGCATGATAACAGTGTAGAAGAGCTAATTAAGCGTGCCGATATGGCCATGTATCAGGCAAAAGATGGCGGCCGGAATAGAGTTCGCTTTTTTGATCCAGAGATGCAAAAGCTAGTTGAAGTGCGTGCATTACTAGAGTCTGATTTACATGTTGCATTAAAGACTGAGCAGTTTGAGTTGCATTATCAGCTACAAGTTGACCACGAAAATCAGCCGATTGGTGCTGAGGCATTGATTCGTTGGGTACATCCACAACGCGGTATGATTTCACCCGCACATTTTATTCCTGTGGCTGAGGAAAGTACGTTGATTTTGAGTATTGGCGATTGGGTGCTAGATGAGGCTTGTCGCCAGATTGCTGTTTGGAGTACTCATGAGAAGATGCGTAACTTGGTGTTGGCCGTTAACATTAGTGCGCAACAATTTAAGCAAGCACACTTTGTTGAGCAGATCGTATCGGCTATTCGTAAACATGGCATTGATCCGACGCGACTTAAATTGGAGCTTACTGAAAGTGTGGCGCTGGATGATATTGCCGATGTAATCGCAAAAAAGAATCTATTGAGGCAAGAGGTTGGCGTAACGCTGTCTTTAGATGACTTTGGAACGGGCTTTTCTTCACTGTCTTATTTAAAACGTTTACCGTTGGATCAAATTAAGATTGACCAAAGCTTTGTGCGAGATATCACCACCGACAAAAGTGATGCGGTCATGGTGAAAACCATCATTGATATGGCACAGAACTTTAGCTTAAATGTAATTGCTGAAGGCGTTGAGACTGAAGCGCAACTGGCCTTTTTAAAGCAGCATGACTGTATGGCCTATCAAGGCTATTTGTTTAGTAAGCCCTTGCCTATCGAGCAGTTTGATGCGCTCATGAAACACTACGGTTCTGCTACTGATATTACCAAGTTAGTTTAATGCTAGATTTCAGAATAAGAGCCTAGTAAATTCAATGCCAGTAAATTAGCCTAGACTCATTTTGGTTAAACTATATACTCCTTTAAATAACGACAGGCACGTATCATACAAGGAACGACGCCCCGGCGCGAAGCAATGTCACAAATCGCGACTCCTACAGAAGTCGGTGTGTATATACCTGACTTTATTTTGGGGTTCGCTATAAATGCTGACTTAACTTAGAACGTCCACATTATCTACAATGGCTGCATATAAATCACGCGTTGAGGCAATTGCGGCTTCATGTACTTCTTCAGCAGACAATACTTTTCCGTTAGCGGCTTCTAGTGGGCGTGTAGCTGTAGCGCTTGCAACCACAGTGACCGTATAGCCTAAATTAAAACCACCATGTGCGGTTGAGTTGATGCACATGTGAGTCATAAAGCCTGCCAGCACAATATTGGTAACACCTAGCGTTTTTAAATGTTGATCAAGTGATGTGTGGATAAATGCATTAGGGTAGTTTTTAACGATAACAGTTTCACCAGCAATCGGTGCAACTTCATCACATATTGCGCCTATTTCTGCGGTAATGTCGTAAGGTGAACCCACACCAGCATCGTGCTGAATATGAATGATTGGGATGTTCAGCGCTCTAGCACGTTCAAGTAGCTTTTTTGCTTCGATGATGGCTGGTTCAACATTCGTTAATTGCATCAATCCTTTTCTATAGGTGTTTTGGCAATCAATCATCATCAAGGCAGAAGATGCCAGTGATGTTGCCGATAGTCCTAAGCCCGAAATCTCGCGCAATGTTTTAGACGCTGTGGTCATGCTGTTTCCTTTGCAATTAATTGACTTGGTAGTGTTTTATGCACTTAATATAGTCAATTAAACCTGATGCAGGTTCACTTTACAATCCATTAATTTGACAGCGCATTAACTTGCTTCAGTGAGCATATGCGCCACAGCACGTTTAAAAGGAGAGATACGGTTACCTATACGTAAAGATGCAGCCCTAATGAGGCGTGCAGGCATTGAGTCATTACCATACAGTTTTGCAATCGCATGTGTGGCAATAAACAGAGGGCGTGTTTTAAGTCTGTGTTTTCTTTCATAACGTTCAAGCAGGGCAGTAGCCGCGATATTGCTACCGCGTGATTTTGCGGTTTTGATTTCATTAGCAAGGACATCGATGCCAGATAGCCCAAAATTAAACCCATGTGCGGTCACGGGGTGCATGCCGACGGCAGCATCGCCAATTAATGCAAAGCGCTTTGCAACAAGCTGGCTAGCATAGGCTGTCACTAGTGGGTAAGCATGCCGAGTGGATGCTAATTGCATGGTACCCAACCTGTGCTTAAATCGTATTGCGATATCCTCATTAAAATCTGTTTCACTTAAAGACATCAGCTGTTGAATGTCAGTAGCAGGCAGTGTGATGACAACGGATGAGCGCATGCCATTCATTGGCAGTAGCGCTAAGGTTTGTCCGTAGTCAAACCATTCCCAGGCTGCATGGTGGTGTGGAATGCTATGCTCCATCACGCATACCATCATGGTTTTGCCAAAGTCATGCATGGTGGCAGGGATGCCCATTGCCCGCCTTGTTTCAGAGAAGCGGCTATCTGCCGCCACTAAAAGCTGCGCTTTTATTTTATCGCCACTGGCAAGGTTAATGTATGCGCCATCATTATCTGTGCTGATGGCTGTTATGTCTGATTCAGTGAGTAAGGTGACATCAGGTGATGATTTCACTGCTTCATATGCAGATTTGCGGATAAGGTGATTCGCGACCAAATAGCCTAGCTCCTGCTTTTTGCTATCGCGGTGGTCAATATTCATGGCGTAAAGTGATGGTCCATTAAGCACGCGCGCATCACGCAAGGGTGAAATAGCGTTTGCATCAATGTGCTCCCACAAGCCAAGTGATTGCATTAGTTGGGCAGAATGGTGTGTGAGTGCAATTTCACGTCCATCAAAAGCTGGGTTTGCCAACATAGTTTCTGGCTGGCGCTCAAGTATAGCAATGCGCAATCCGCATCCAGCAACAGCCTGTGCAAAACATAATCCAGAAGGCCCTGCCCCGACAATGGCGATATCGAAGTTCATCATAATGCTACCGAAATATTGGTGTTAGACATGTTGCTTATGATTGCGGTAAATACAGTCACTGGCATTGACTCAGGTCAATTAGTCATGGTTTTGGGGCCAATTTTTGGTGATTATAGCTATTCCACTAAATAATCCTACCACCTAGTCATTCCGTGCTTTCACGTGTGAATAACCAGCTGTGACGTATGAATAATGCGCTTTCGCGCTTCCACTTAGGGCTTTAGCCCTTTAGTGGAGCGGTGATGCCAAACACTGGTACAGCGCATATATTCTACGGGCAAGCCAAATGCTGGCTCAGCTGGTATATTCCACGGTGAATACCTTTCACACTTTGCTTGCCAGTTTACTAGCATAGCAAATTGGGGAAGCCAAGCACTGGCTCACGGTCTCGTCGGTATGACGATTTTGTGCGATAGGGCACAGCATCGGATTATTTGATGGAACAGCTATACATGATGCTTAAGCAATATGGTGAAGTTTAACGTTAGCCTTTTTGCTTGATAGCGAGCACTGACTGGTTGCGCAGGGTGCGCAATAAGGAAAGCTGCCTAGTTGAAACCTGCATGCTATTGGGCTGCTCCATATCTGCGTAAAACATGCCCAACGCTTTGTTGTTGACCATAATCGGAAGCAGTAAAAAGCTTTGTGATGAAACAGTTTGCCTGTACCACTGCGGAATTTTAGCCGTTACGTTCTCAGCCGCAATATCCTCCAGCATTAAGTCTGCCCCTTTACTAATGGCAAGGTGGAACACATCTGGTGCAAAGTCTAAACTAAACCGAAATTTCTTTAATGCAATATCAATGTCTTGACCAAATCCAAAACGTGCGGCCATTTGATTGTTTTTGATATCTCTTATCAATAAGAGCGTGCGGTTAAAGCCCATGCCACGGTGCATGGTTTCTAGCACCATCTGCATGATGTCATTGAGTTGGTGATCTTCAATCAGCGTGTTCGTTACTTCTTGAATACCTTCGGTGAGAATAGACTCAGAATCAAGTTTTGCTGAGTCACTGTTCTTGTCATTGGGGTGTGCTAAGTTGATGCCCAGCGATGCTAGCTCAGTCTCTTCAGCAGTTTTGTGTGATGCCTCTGCTCTTGCTCCAATCCAAGCGTTAACTCGCGTCATCAGCATGCTTTGTGAAGTGTTGATGCCAATTACTCTCGCCCGCGCCGCCAGCTCATCTAAAGCACTCTCCATTGATTTACGTAGCTGTTGCTCCGAAACGCTAAGCGCATGTTCATAGCGTGTTGCTAGTTGCTTGAGGGCTTTGGATTTATCGGCGCTATTGCCGTTGCTGGCAATAGCGCATAGCTCATTTGCAAGGTTAACCGTCAACGATAAACTTTCTAGCTCACCACTCGGTTTGATGACTTTATCCCCGCTTAATTTACGCATACCAGCGATTAAGCGTGGAGGAAAGTTCCAACTTTTAGCGACGCCTATTCCCAGCTCGTTGTAGGACATGCCTAGCACTTTAACCGAGGCTTTATCCTCGCTATCGCCCTGAGCAACTAAGCGAGAAACCTGTTGGCTTTCTTCAAAGAAGTAAAAACTGGCGAGCAGCTTGCCTAAATTGCGGAACATAGAACAAATGATAGCTTCTTCTGCATTTCTAACATGGCTAGTGGGGGCTAATTGTGCCGCCACAATACCCGCAAAGAATGATGCTAGTACATCATCTTTCAGTTGTGATGCCTGTGCTTTATTCTGCAAAAAATCAAGCAATATCAAAGACATTGCCACATTGCGTACTGTTTCAAAGCCTAAAATTACCACGGCTTTTGAAATGGTATTGATATGGCCGCCAAATTGACCATAAGTGACTGTATTCACCAGTTTTAATAATTTATTAGTCAGTGCAAAGTCATTCAAAATACTTTGTGCTAATGCATTGTTGCTGGCTGAGTCATCGTCTGCCAGTCGGTTGATTTCGCTAATTGTGTGTGACAAAGCAGGGAAATCACTTTTACTACGCATGCGGCGTAGTAAAAAATCCATCGTACTGTGAGCATCCACTGGCTTATGCTCACCTTGTACGGGGTTTAAGTAATCTTGCAGGGCCTGCTTCATCGCGTTAGCATCGGCGTATCGGTCTTCAGGCGCTTTGCTCGTTGCTTTAAGAATAATGCTTTCTAGCGCTTCATCAAGATGTATCTGTAGGACCTGAAGGGGCACGCCAGTCTTTGGGAGCGCTGTTGGTTTTTTTGCTTTTTCGATGAATGGCAACCCTGTCATCATCTCGTGCAACAACACACCTAATGAAAAAATATCTGCGGAGACCGTGGCTTTATCGCTAGAAATTATCTCGGGTGCGTCGTAGGGCGTAGCGGAGTGGTTTTGAGGGCTATTTGTTGCAAGATTAGCCATACCTATGCCCATCATCATGGGCATTTGATCTTCTGTAATGATAAAGTTTTCTGGTTGTAGGTCTAAAGATATCACGCCTTGAGCGTGGGTGTAACTAACACCCTCCAGTACGTCTGCAATCATTTGTACTGCAAGAGTAGCCGCGAATGGCTGGGATGATTTTAATTGTTGCGACAAAGTGATGCCGTTAACAAATGCATAAACTAGATAAGGAGCGCCATCATGCTCACCAGCATCTAGCAAGGTGACAATGTTCTTATGTTGTAATTTGCTTACAATGCGTACCCGCTGTAATAGGGCATCTAAATGCTGGCCATTGTGTGGCAGTAGTTTAATAATCACCTCGCGACCCATGTGCGGATCAAGCGCTAAATAGACAGCATTTTGTTTGCTTTCATTAAGCTTTCGTAGTATTTCAAAGCGGTCTATTTTATTAATCATCGATTATTCCTGGATCATTCCTGACGAACTCTGGCTTCATTTGTTATTAATGCTTGACAGGATGTTGGCCCGCCATCATTGGGTACAACATCATTTTGTGCAAGATGATGCGCAAAATCTGGCGAAAAGTTACTTAGTGAGAAGCCGCCCCCATATTTTTGCTGTCGTCTTAAGTATTCATATGATTGCATCATATCATTAGGCGCTATGGCCAGCACTAATAGGATAGCCTTGTATTGGTGCTTGGTATTGATGATGAATGTATCAATTGTGAAGGGTTAGTATGATATACCAATTGGGTAGTTGACAATCTGTAAAAATCTACTGATACTCGGAGAACATTGCATTTGAAAAAGGCAAACTCAGCTGAAAGGCGAGGGCGCAAAATCACCGGTCTAAGGGGCAGTAGCTCTAGGATAGCGGGAGTACCAGATGTGCGGACTTTCCGTATCTCTCACAAGTGACTCCCCCATTCTATTGTCAGCTCCCTTTAGTGTTTTAGAAGCGAGATTAGTACTTTTGTGGGAGATAACATGTTATTGCACCAGCCTACCGTTGATGCCTTGATTGACAGCATGATCCCGAGCGCCGATGAGGTTCAGTCGCGTAAGGATTTTCTTGAGTTCAACGAGCAAGACTCTCAGCTACTTAAAGAGCTGGGGCCTTTGCTTGCGCCACTTGAAGATACCTTTGCCAATTTACTATATCAGCATTTAGATGCTCACCCACAAATCGTTGCTAGTCTTAGCAATCCTGAGCAGTTGTCACAGCTTAAACAAAAACAACGAGAATATTTTAAACAGGTCTTTGCTGGCGATTATGGCCCAGACTATATCAAAAGTCGCTTGCGTGTTGGCATCACTTATCAGCAAATAGGTTTAGAGCCGCGCTGGTATCTAGGAGCATACAGCAAATACTTATCTTGGGTGCTCCCAGAAGTGATGCGCTTAGTAGATAACGATGCTGAACGTTTTTTAGCATATTCAAAAGCGATTACCAAAATCGCCATGTTCGATTCCGAACTTTCTCTATCTGCTTATTTCCATGCTGATCATGAAATGTTACGCCTGCTCGCGCAAGTGTTTGAAAGTAATCTAGAAGCGGTGATCATCGCTGACGTGAAGGGCCATATGCTGCACGCTAATAAATCGGTGGCTAAAATTACAGGGTATGCTTCAGAAACGCTGATTGGCACATCGATGCAAAACCTGTTAGCAGAACTGGAGCCAACGCTATATCAGGATTTGTGGACGACAGTCATTGGTGGCGGCCAGTGGCAAGGTGAAATCTGGTTAAAGAATAAGCAGGGTGATGATTACTTGGCATGGATGAATATGAATGCCGTTAAAGATGCGGCTGGAAAAGTAACGCAGGTGATTGCTGAGTTTTCTGATATTACTGCCTTTAAACAAACACAGGAAGCATTGGTCGAGCGTACAGAGGAGCTTGCTAACTCCAATCGTGAGCTAGAGCAGTTTGCCTATGTTGCATCACATGATTTACAAGAACCTTTGCGCATGGTGGCTAGCTATACACAGTTGTTGGCAAGGCGATATAAAGATAAGCTGGATCAGGATGCAAACGAATTTATCGGTTATGCGGTAGATGGCGCTACGCGCATGCAGGCGCTGATTATTGATTTGCTGACCATGTCTCGCATTGGCACGCATGGTAAGCGGATGGAGCTTTGTGACACTTCAGTTGCCTTAGAGCGCGCGGTGTCTAATTTGCGTCTGGCGATAGAGGAGTCAGGCGCTGTCGTTAACCGTGACCCTATGCCTAGGATAGAGGCGGATGTTTCGCAACTCACGCAGTTGTTCCAGAATTTAATTGGAAACGGTATTAAATTTCGTGGAGACACTTCACCCATCATCCATGTAGGTGCCGAGAAAAAAGAGGGTGAGTGGTTATTTTCAGTACGTGATAACGGGATAGGGATCGCGCCAGATTTTTTTGAGCGTATTTTTATTATATTTCAACGCTTGCATGGTAAACATGAGTATCCAGGTACGGGGATTGGGCTGTCTGTATGCAAGAAAATTGTAGAGCGGCACGGTGGAAAAATTTGGATAGAATCTGAAGTGGGCAAGGGCGCAGTTTTTTATTTTACCTTACCTATACATCATGGGGAAAGGAAACATCATGGAGAGTGAAGTGGGCAGACAGGTTGAATTTTTATTGGCTGAGGATAATCCCGGTGACGTTAGACTAACGCAGGAAGCATTGCGTGAAAGTAAGATAAGCAATAATCTTAATGTGGTTAAAGATGGCGTGGAAGCCTTGGCGTTCTTGCGTAAAGAAGGTCAATATGCAGATGCACCGACCCCTGATGTTGTATTGCTTGATCTTAACTTACCTAAAAAAGATGGACGCGAGGTGTTGGCTGAAATTAAATCAGACCCTCAACTTAAACGCATTCCAGTGGTAATCGTCACTTCTTCTGAAGCGGAAAAAGATATTCTGCGCACTTACGATTTACATGCAAATTGCTACGTAAGTAAACCTGTGGATTTAGACCAGTTTATTAAAGTGATTCAGGCGATTGAAAGTTTTTGGCTGACTATTGTTAAATTACCATCGGACATTAAAGACTAATTGTGTAAAGGAGGTTCTATGAGTAGCACGGCACTGACCATCTTGCTTGTTGAGGATAATCCAGGAGATATTCGCTTGGTAAGAGATCTGTTGGCCGCTGATCAAAGTGAAAGTTTTACTTTAGTGACGGCGGATCGCCAAGAGACTGCGTTGGCTATCTTGGATAGTCAGGATATTACAGCGATATTACTTGATTTAGAGTTACCAGATGGCAGTGGTCTTAATACGCTATTGAGAATACATGCTAACGCGCCTAGCATACCGATTGTTGTGCTGAGCAGTACTGCCGACGAGAGTCTTGCAGTGAGATCGGTGCAGCAGGGTGCTCAGGATTTTCTGGTAAAGGGTTATGTTGATGCACACCAGCTGACGCGTTCTTTGCGTTATGCGATTGAGCGTAAGCGAACGGAAGAGCGGTTAAATCACCTTGCTCATCATGATAGTTTAACTGGCTTATCTAACCGCAAGCATTTTTACGATACCCTTAAAAATTCAGTTGCTTTAGCACGCAGGCACGAAACCAAGCTGGCATTGTTGCTGCTTGATCTGAATGGATTTAAGTCTATTAATGACACCTTAGGTCATTATGTTGGTGATTTGCTGTTGCAGGGCGTTGCCCATCGCTTGCGTGAATGTATGCGCGAAACGGATTGTGTAGCCAGAATTGGTGGTGATGAATTCACCATGATATTGACTGACATACAGGATGAAGAGGATGTTATTGCCGCAACTAGCAAAATTATGGAAGCGGTAGGACGTCCTTTTCTGATCGATGGGCGTGCATTAGATGTTGGCGTTAGTATCGGCATTGGCATTTACCCTACAGATGCTGATAACTTGGAGTCTTTAGTACGAAATGCTGATGTTGCGATGTATCAGGCAAAAGCAGATACTGGTATACAAAATACTTACCGATTCTTCTCGGCCAGTATGAATGACAGGGCCACCGAAGATCGTGTGTTGCTAAGTGAGTTAGCGACCGCGATAGCGGAAGGCGAATTTGTGATTAACTACCAACCCCAAGTGGATGTAAAAACTGGCCAAATTAATGGGATGGAGTCATTGTTGCGCTGGCAACACCCGACACGTGGTTTATTGTTACCAGGTGCGTTCATGACTGTATTGGAGAGTTCTCCACTTATTTTAGATGTTGGCTTATGGGTGTTGCGTAACGTATGCGCACAAGGCAAAACGTGGCGTGAGTCCTCTGATGTGCCTTTGGTGCTGTCTGTCAATCTATCGTCACGACAATTGCTCCAGAGTGACTTTGCAGAGCAGGTTGCTAAGGTGTTGGCTGAAACAGGCTTGGCGCCCGATTGCTTAGAACTTGATATCTCTGAGCATGCATTATGGGAAGACGAAGCGTGTGCTTTTAAACAAGTGACAAAGCTTAATCAATTAGGGGTGAGGTTAGCCCTTGATAACTTTGGTAACGGTCGCGCTTCATTTTATTACCTACGCAAGTTTCCTTTCCACGCGATTAAGCTGGATCGTAGACTTACGCAAGCAGCTTCTGCCACGACCGATGGCGCCGATATAGCGCGTGCCGTGATTCAGGTGGCGCATGTATTCCGTATGAAAGGTTTGGCGGGTGGGGTAGAGACGGCAGCACAACTCGACACTTTGCGTAATCTTGCTTATGACGATGCTCAGGGCTATCTGTATTGTCATCCATTACCTTCTGACGCTGCCACAGCATTGCTCGAACGTGGGCAACATCTGGGTCCAATTGCGGTAGCATCAGCATGAAAATACTACTGGTAGAAGATAATCAAGGTGATGCGCGGCTCCTAGAGATTATGCTGCGTGAGGTACAGACAGCATGTACGCTCACACATGCGGATACCTTAGGAAAAGCCATCTCGCATGCATGCTTAATGCAGTTCGATATTATTTTGCTTGATTTATCACTACCAGACTCGCAAGGCAGTAGTACCTTTTGGAGTTTGCATGAAGTCGTGTCAGACGTTCCTATTGTGGTGATGACAGGCCATGATGATGAAGTGCTGGCGAATGAGTTAGCACAGGCGGGGGCGCAAGACTACTTGGTGAAAGGTAGTGTGGATGGACGTTGGCTATTGCGTGTGATGCGATATGCCATTGAGCGTAAGCGCGCTGAGCTTCAATTGCGCCAGAGCGAGGCTAAAGTACGTGCCCTGTATGAGGCTGTACCAGATTTACTCTTGTTTCTTGATTTAGAAGGCCGCTTCTTAGAGTGTAAACCTGCTAAAGATTTTCAAACGCATATTGAGCCTGAGCATTTCTTAGGCAAAACGATACACGAGGCATTGCCACAGGAGGTTGCCGATCAGGCGATGGTCTGTTTGGAAAAAGCCGTTGATGGTAAAGGGATTGCCTCTTTTGAATACCAGATGACCATGTCTCACGGTGTTTCTAACTACGAATCTCGTTTTATTCGAGCCAGTGAAGAGCAGGTGTTGTGTATTGTGCGAGATATCAGCGAGAGTAAACGCACGCAACAGCAGTTACATTTTCTTGCACACTATGACACCCTGACAGGGTTACCTAATCGCCTATTGTTTAATGAAAGTCTGCAACAAGCGCAGACGCATGCTAATCGCACGAGTGACACAATTGCGGTAATGTTTATCGATCTTGACCGATTCAAAAATATCAATGACACATTAGGCCATGGTATCGGCGATAAACTCCTGCAACAAGTCAGTAATCGTATTGCACTTTGTATCCGTGAGTCAGATACCGTCGCGAGAATGGGTGGTGACGAGTTTGCTGTCGTTCTTGTAAACGTGCGAGAAGAAAGGGATGCTGCGGTAGTGGCAGAAAAGATTATCGATACATTGTGCTTACCGTTTGTGGTCGGTGACCATGAGGTGTTTGTTGGCGCCAGTATTGGTATCACACTTTATCGTCCTGGTCATGATGATCGAGATGTATTGTTAGAAAAAGCGGATGTGGCGATGTACCACGCGAAGGATCGCGGCCGTAATAATTACCAGTTTTATTCTTCAGAGATGGATGCAGTTGCTTACGAGCGTTTGGTGATGGAAAATCACTTGCGTCACGCGTTAGATCGCAATGAATTTGTTTTATATTACCAGCCGCAAATCGCAGTTGAAGGTGGCAGTGTCACTGCAGTTGAAGCCTTGTTACGATGGCAGCATCCTGAGCGCGGCTTGGTCGCACCAGGTGAATTTATTTCACTGCTTGAGGAAAGTGGTTTAATTGTTCCCGTTGGTAAGTGGGTGCTAAAGACCTCATGTCAACAAGGGCGCGCTTGGTATGATGCAGGTACGCCCGTGCGTGTGGCTGTTAATCTTTCTGTGCGCCAGTTTAAACACCCAGGCCTTGTGGCGGATATTGCAGAGACTTTGGCCGAAAGTGGGCTGCCGCCAGAGCTGTTGGAGTTGGAGCTCACCGAAAGTATGTTTATGGACAGTGCGACTGGTGATGTTAACAAACTCATACAGCTTAAAGCTTTGGGTGTATCTCTCGCCATTGATGACTTTGGTAGCGGTGCATCATCTCTTGCTTATCTTAAAGACTTCCCAGTAGATACGCTTAAGATATGTCAGTCTTTTGTGCTGAACCTGCCTCATAATAATGATGATAGTGCAATTGCCAGTGCTGTACTTGGTTTAGCGCAAGCGATGAACTTCACTAGTATTGCTGAAGGTGTTGAGAATGATCAACAGGCTGATTTCTTGCGAGAGCGGCGTTGCGATTATTTCCAAGGCTTCCTATTTAGTAAACCTTTGCCAGTAGAAGAGTTGAATCTGCTGTTAAACGGCGGCAAACTGTCCGGCAGTTAGATCCATTCAATTATAAATAATCACGTTTTATTAACTCCTAATACCTAAACTTTTAGTATAAAGTTTAGGTATTAATTTAACTTAAATATGAATCCAGAAGACTTACAGCGACTAGTAACACTAGCCATGCCTTATGGAAAATATAAGGGAAAACTGATCGCCGACTTGCCTGGTAATTATTTAAATTGGTTTGCGCGAGAAGGGTTTCCAGACGGTGATTTAGGTCGATTATTACAATTAATGCAGGAAATAGACCATAATGGGTTATCGCAACTGCTTGATCCCTTGAGAAAAATGTCGTAGAGCTTATGATTAAAAAGTTATTCAATAAGCAATTTGTTATCAATCGCTACCGACTAAGCGTTAGTCAGCTGATTATATTTCTATTGCTAACATTTTTTGCTTGTTTAATAATGCTTTCGGCTACCAAAGCTGAAGATACCCTCAGAATAAATAGCCATTATGGACAAGTTATACTGACGCCTAATGAAGCTGCCTGGCTTAAAAACAACCAAAACATTCATGTAGCAGTTAAACATGGGTGGATGCCCATTGAGTTCAAGTCTGAAGGTAGTAAGCTTAGAGGCATCAGTGTAGATTACCTCCAAGCGCTAAGTAACGTTTTTAATGTTAACTTTGTTCCTTTGGACTACTCCGAAAATATAAGCCCATTTTCAGTTGAAATCATTTCTGGTATTACTGGCAATAGTGTCAAACATCAAGAATTTAGAATACAACCTTATCCGTTTTTAACTTATCAATTTGCAATTTATGTCAATAAAAATCTAAAGGATGGTCAGAAAATTGTCTCGATGGACGATTTAAATGATAAACGGGTTGCTGTATTTAAAAATGGTCCTATTGCAAAACAAATCGCAGAAAGTTATCCAGAAATTAAGTTGTTGTATGTTGATATAGCAGATGAAGCGTTTGAAGAGCTCCGTTTGGGTCATATTGATGCGTACATCGGTAATCAAATCATTATTGATTATCATCTAATTGTACATCGATTAAATTTTGTAGAAAAAGCAGGGATGACCCCATTTAGTTCAACAGTATCAATGGCGGTTAGAGATGATCTTCCTGAGTTAGCCTCAATCTTAAATAAAGGTCTGCAGGTTATTGGTACCAACAACCAAGAGATACTTGAGAATTGGAACATTTCAGAAAGTAAATATGACCGTTGGATGTTGCCAATAGTCATCGTTGTTTGTATTACGTTAATTTGGGCGGGTATTAGGATATTTAGATTGAAACAATCTATGAGGATTCAAAATCAAGCAGCGCAAAAGACGATATGGCATCAAGCCAATTATGACTATTTAACAGATTTGCCAAACCGCCACTTGTTAGATAGCCGATTAAAGCAGGCGATGGATAAAGCTGATCAGTCGTTGTCACCAATAGGTATCCTATTTATTGATTTAGACAATTTCAAACATGTCAATGATACTGCGGGCCATTCGATTGGGGATATGCTCATTAAAGAAGCGGCTGCAAGAGTGACTCGGTGCGTTCGGTCTTATGACACAACCGCACGATTTGGTGGTGATGAATTTATGGTTATCATGTCTGATTTTGATAACGAACAGGCACTGGAGAAAACCTCACAGAAAATACTGGCTGAAATTCAAAAGCCATTTGAAATTGATGGTGAGCTATTTTATATATCAGCAAGTATCGGCCTTACTATCTATCCAAACGATACTTCAAATCCCGAAGCGTTATTTAGCTACGCGGATCAAGCCATGTATGAGGCTAAGAAGTTAGGTCGTAATCGATTCCAGTTTTTTAAAGCATCTATGCAATTTGACTCTATTAATAGACTGGCATTAATAAACGACTTAAGAGACGCTATCGCTTATCGACAGTTTGAACTTTATTATCAGCCGATCATGAGTTTGGGCACACAACAGGTGTTAAAAGCAGAGGCATTAATCAGATGGAATCATCCGATAAAAGGCATGATTAACCCACTGGAATTTATTTCAGTTGCCGAAGAGACTGGATTAATCGATGAAATAGGTACCTGGGTGTTCAATCAGGCACTACATGATATTAAGCTTCTGCATACACAATATTCATTAGACTTTCAAATCAGTGTGAATGTTTCTCCTCATCAATTTATTGAGTCAGAGCGATTATTAGCTTGGAAAGACTTATTGGCTAGTGAGGGTGTCGAAGGTCGTAGCATTTGTATTGAAATTACGGAGGGCTTATTGCTGCACCCCAGTATGTCTGTTGTCAATACAATATCTGCTTTACGAGAATCTGGTGTCCAGTTCTCTATTGATGATTTTGGTACTGGCTATTCTGCACTTGCATATTTAAATAAGTTTGAAATTGAGTATGTAAAAATAGATCAATCGTTTACTCAAAATCTTCAACCAAATAATTACGATGCCATTCTTTGTGAGGCCATCATTAGTATGGCGCATAAACTTGGGATGAAAGTGATTGCTGAAGGTGTTGAAACAGAGGCACAACAAAACTTATTAAACAGTTTTGAGTGTGATTATGGGCAAGGCTATTTGATTGCTAGACCCAAACCTTTTACAGAATTTATACAATTTTTATTCGAAATGCGAAATCAACAGTCATTAAATTAATTTGCGTTTTTGATTTAAAAAATGCTTTAAATCAATTTAATAATATTTAAGTTAAGCTAGGATAGGCTTTATTTCTTAATTAAAGGCATCAGCACGATGGCTATTGTCCAAATCCAGATGCATCAGTCGAACTCAACTAAGGGTTGTGCCTTATTCAACCTTGGTTTTCGCCCCTTCTTTTTAGGCGCAGGTATTTTTGCCATTGTATCCATTGTTTGGTGGATGTTGATTTACAGCTCGCACAGTTTTGTGCAAATTCATTCGATTACCAGTGCCCAGTGGCATGCACATGAAATGCTATATGGCTATAGCTTGGCTGTGGTTGCAGGCTTCTTATTAACCGCAGTAAAAAATTGGACTGGCATACAAACGCTTCATGGGAAGCCATTGATGGGTTTATTTGCATTGTGGGTTGGCGCGCGCGTACTGTTTTTGTTTGGTACAAGTTTGATGCTGTGGGCTGCAATCGTAGATTTATTATTCGGTTTAGTGTTGATTCTATCCATTAGCCAGCCGATCATCCGTGCAAAGCAATGGCCTCAGCTTGCGGTAGTAGCTAAGGTATCCTTGCTGTGGACAGGCAATGTGGTTTTTTACTTAGGTTACTATGGCGTATTGCAGGATGGCATGCTGTACGCAATTAACGGCGCTGTTTTATTGCTGGTGAGTTTAATTTTGATGATAGGTCGCCGCGTGATTCCATTCTTTATTGAGCGCGGTGTGCAAGAAAAAATAAAAATTCAACATCATAAGTGGTTAGATATCACCATTTTAGTGACATTTCTTGCTTTGTTTATCAATGAGATTTTTTATAGAAACCCTCAATTAACACCCTATTTGGCTTGCGGCTTGTTTCTAATCAATGGTTATCGTTTGTATCATTGGCATACCCGTGGTATATGGCGTGTGCCATTGCTATGGAGTTTATATTTATCTGCATGGATGATTAATGTAGGCTTTTTGGTTTATGGCGTGCAAGCTTTGTTTTCAATTCCTCTTGTATTGGTGATGCATCTCTTTACGATAGGCGGGATAGGTCTAATGAGTATCGCGATGATGGCGCGAGTAGCATTGGGCCATACAGGGCGTGATATCAGAAAATCATCTATCTGGCTGGTGTTGGCTTTTATTGCCATTATATTGAGCCTGCTGTTTCGTGTATTCGCGCCTATGCTAGACATGCAGCTTTACTCTAGTTGGATTTTTGTTTCAGCGCTCTTTTGGATACTTGGTTTTGTAGTTTTTGTGTGGATTTATACGCCTATATTGGTAAAACCTAGAGTTGACGGTGCTCCTGGTTAATTATTTCTTCAAAAGTGATGTTTTTGTTTGATGATGAATTACAGGGGTTAATTTTTTAAGCCCAGTACTTAGTTTTGGCTCTCACTGTTTTGGCTTTTTCTGAACGATTACCCAAGAGGTTTATCATTAGTGACGAATCACGGTGAAACAGATAGCCTAGTACGTAGCCATTTTTCTAGTACAACCACAATATAGGCTTGCTCGGCCAACGTAAGCTCGCGGCCTTGCGGTATTTGGTGCCACTCCTGTAGGCAACCACGACAACAGCAAGCCGTGGCGTGTTGTGCAACAAACACAGGATGGCCGCGCATTGGTGTTTGTTTACCGTCATTACTAATGACAGCAGGCGCCAAGCGTTTGCCGATAAAGTCTTCAGCATGATCAAGCACGGTAGATAAGCCTTTCTGCTGTAGGTAGGCTAAATCTTTATCACGCAATTGAAAGCCAATTCTGAAAGTTGATTGAGCCAGTGTTGCAAATAGCTTATCTAGATCTTTCATCTTTCTTTATTTAACTCAGTGCAATTGGTGCAAGTGTAATGTACGAAGTTTAGGTGCAAGCTTAGCTGTAGCCCCTACAACACCTAATGTCATGAGGCCGCCAAAAATCACTGAAGGCACTAGCCCCATCAGGCGTGCAGTTACCCCTGATTCAAACGCACCTAATTCATTTGATGAGCCGATGAAAATACCATTGATGGCCGATACACGTCCGCGCATGGCGTCAGGTGTGGCAAGCTGCATAATGGTTTGTCGCGTGATGACAGACACGCCATCAAACAGGCCAGAAAGCAATAACATAACAGCAGCCATCCAAAAGCTAGTGCTTAGGCCAAAACCAATAATACAGAGTCCAAACCCAGCTACCGTACCTAATAACCATCGCCCTGTGTTGAGGTTAATGGGATGCCGAGTGAGCCACAGTCCTGTAATAATAGCGCCTAAGGCTGGCGCGGCACGGAGAATACCCAAGCTCTCTGGGCCCATTTGATAAACGTCATGAATAAATGCGGGAAGCATGGCAACGGCACCGCCAAATAACACGGCAAACATGTCTAGCGACAACGCACCCAGTATGATTTGGTTGCTAAATACAAAACGTAAGCCTTGCGCAATGCTGGTGAAAACAGGGATGCTTTCTGCCTTCTTAGGCTCTTCTAGCTTAAGTAGTGCGATTGATATTGCAGCGCCTAAGCATAATAATGTGGCAACACCATAAGCAAGCGATTTACTGCCAAAACCTACTAACATGCCGCCAATCGCAGGGCCTAATACTAACCCGACCTGAAACGTAGAAGTGCCGATACCAGCAGCGCGTGCATATTGTTCACGCGGCAAGATGATGGCAAATAAGGTGTTATAGCTTGGGGCAATAAAAGCACGCGCTACCCCTGTAAAAGCAATGGAGCCGTAAATCCAGAAAGTGATATTTCCGTCTAGCCAACCTAACGCTACAGCAGTGAGTGTCAGTGCATTAATGGTGAGCAATCCCGCCGCTAACCCTGCAAATGCGCGCCGTGAATAATAATGATCCACCGCATGACCTGCAAATAATACAGAGGCGAAGTAAGGAATCACTTCCGCTAGACCGATTAATCCTAAAGACAATGGGTTGTGTGTAATCTGATAAATATGCCAACCGACGACCACTGCTATTATTTGGTAAGCCAGTACGATTTGAATACGAAATGCTAGTAGTTTAGCGAATGCAAATTGATGATATTTAAATAATTCCATAGGCAACATTATAAATGCAAACGTCCTATTGCCTTAACGCTAGTATTAGCACTTATGCATGTATAAAACCATTTAATAATGGAATGTAAACGGATAGAATGCACGAGTTAGTGCAGTGAATAAGGTAGTAAGCAAGCTGAAGATTTATCTGAACTTGAGATTTATCTGATTTTGCCGATGAGTCATCATTGACCTAGTGTGATTCTACCGATATAGATTAGGCGCACTAACCACCCATCGAGTGCATCCATCGTGATGGTGCAATGCTATTCAACTTCGCATTTTTCAGCAAAGCGTGATAACGATTTGATGCGTTTAATGACTCATTTTTATCCTTACTTCAAACGGCTCAGCATTTGCCTAGTGGCCTCTGTATGCTTCTTCGCTAATTTAAATAGCTACGCTGAAACTGACACCAAGCCGACAATCAAAATCTTCGTTACCGTAGATTGGGAAGGATGGTCACTCGATGACGAAAATATTGAGGTGATGCAGGCTTTTCGCAAGCAATATCCACATATCCCGATGATGCAGCTATTAAACCCAGTCTATTTATTACGATCTGAAACCAATGTCATATTGGAAGCTGAGAAGATACGTTCTACTTTTTTGCCATCAGATAGCATGGGCTTGCATGTGCATGGCTGGAAATCGCTACTTGATGCGTGTGATGTGCCCTATCAACATGCACCCACATTTACAGCACAAAATGAAGTTTGTGAGGCAGGAGATTGTGGATATGCAGTGAGTTTAGAATATGCGTATTCAGCACAGGATTTAACAAAGTTAATTGCTTGTAGCGCCAAGTTATTAGTGGCGCAGGGTTTCGCTCGTCCGCGGTATTTTCGGGCTGGCGGTTGGCAATTAGGGCCTAAATTAGCGAGTGCGCTGGAAGCGAATCAATTTGTGGTTGATAGCTCACGTACCGATGCCAACCTGTTGACTACAAAGTGGGCAGAAAACAGTGGCTTGGTACAAATGGTGAAAGCCTTGCATCCAGGCGCTTCAGTGTTGGACGAGCCATATCAGTTAACAGCCTCTGTGATGGAGTATCCCAATAACGGAAGCTTGGCTGATTACACTGACACGCAACAATTAGTAACGATATTTAAAACACTCATTGCACATAACAAGCAGGTGTTAGTGCTGGGTTTTCACCAAGAAACGGCTTTTACTTATTTAAAGCATTTGCAAGATGCCATTCCTTGTGTTTGAAGAAATCGCAAGGGAGCAGGGCATCACCATTGTATGGGTAAGCCATTAGCACCGCTTATTTCGGTACACGCCATAAATACCAGCTGGCGACTGTTCGGTAAGGGCTCCACGCTAGGCCAATTTCTGCCATTTGTTTGCGTTTAGGCGCAGTCTCAAGCTTTTTCAGCCTTTTGTAGCCCTCTACAATGCCAAAATCATCAGCGGGTAGAATATCCATGCGCGCCAACGTAAACATCAGCATCATTTCTACCGTCCATTGACCAATGCCTTTAATGGTTGTAATTTGCTGAATCAACACTTCATTGCTCATAGTGTCAGCAATTTCTTGAGACGGTACTAACCCAGTTACTGCGGCATTTGCAATGCCTTGGATGGTCTCTATCTTTCTGCCAGAAAAGCCCACCGCACGTAGTTCGTCAAAGGTTGTGGATATCAAATGTTGAGGTGTAGGAAACTGCCCATAACGATTAATCAGCTTTTTTAGAATAGCGTCACCAACCTTAGTGCTGAGCTGTTGATACGCCACTGCGCGGACTAAGGCCTCGTAAGGGTCACGTTCACTTTTTGTTATAAACTTGCAGGCACCAACATGGTCAATCAATTGTGACCAGTCATTGTCTATCGCGCGTAAAAAATCTTCAGCCTGTTGGTAAGGGGAATTCATGCTGTGATTATAAGCATCTGTATTCAATGTTCAATATGGATTGATATTCTGATTAAACAAACCAGTCGTATATATGGAGTGATTTAGCTTGGATTTATTTAGCAACATAACACCTATCGAAACACCATTTGGTGGTGTGAGCTTGCTCAGGGGATTTGCGCTTAAAGATGAAGCGACTTTGCTCGCAGATTTGGAAAGCATCATCACACAGGCACCGTTTCGTCATATGGTCACCCCTAGTGGCTTTGCGATGTCGGTCGCCATGAGTAATTGTGGTGAATTAGGATGGGTGACTGATCGCCAAGACTACCGCTATAGTAACTTAGACCCACTTACACAAAAGCCGTGGCCGCCGATGCCAGATAGTTTTTTAGCATTGTCACGAGCGGCCGCTTTAGCGGCGGGGTACGCTGACTTTACCCCAGATGCTTGTTTGGTTAATCGTTACCAAACGGGGGCGCGTATGGGTTTGCATCAAGATAAAAACGAACGTGATTTCACGCAACCCATCGTTTCGGTTTCTTTAGGTGTGCCTGCAACGTTTCAGTTTGGTGGTTTAAAGCGTACTGATAAAGCCTTGAATGTTCCACTTTATCATGGAGATGTGGTGGTGTGGGGTGGGGAAGCGCGTCTACGCTATCACGGCATATTGCTACTTAAGGCAAATATGCACCCAGCTTTAGGAGGCGTTCGAATTAATCTTACTTTTCGTAAAGCTGGGCAATGAAAAAATCTTACAGTTTTAACGCAAGCTTAATGCGGCGGAATATCTGGCAAAGCTTAGAGCCATCTAATTGATAGTGTTTATGTAATGGTTTTTTTACTTCCCAACTTGCTGTCATGCCTGCTGGAAAAGTCACTAAATCACCTTTGCCAAAAGTCACTGGTGTGCCGCCAGTTGGCGTAATCACACATTCACCCTCTAAAATGTATGCAATTTCTTGCTCAGGAAATGTCCATGGAAAAACAGAAACTTCTTTCTCCCATGTCGGCCATTTGCTTACATTTAACGCTTCTAAACGTTGCTGACTTGGGTTTTTTTCAACAGTGATTTGAGTCATGTGTATTCCTTTTAAAAAATGTATTTTATCCCATGAAGCAATAAAGCTGAAATGTTCTAATTTGAGTGTTGATGTGCGTAAAGTAGTAAAATGTTGCTTTTAGTCATTGTTTAGTCATCGTTGAATATTATGCGTGTTAGTTTAGAACAAGCCATTGCCGAGCTCAAAAACGGAGGTGTCGTAGCGATTCCTACCGAAACAGTCTATGGTCTAGCCGCAGATGCGACCAATGATAACGCGCTTAAAAAAATATTCGCGATTAAACAACGTCCAGCAGACCACCCTTTGATTGTGCATATCGGTGATATGAATCAGGTGAGTGACTGGGCAACGACTTTTCCTGAAGTTGCAATCAAGCTGGCAGAGGCTTTTTGGCCTGGCCCCTTAACGTTGGTGTTACCTGCGCAGCCTCATGTATCGCGTGTCGTGCGTGGGGATGAACCCACTGTCGCGCTGCGAGTGCCTAATCATCCTGTTGCCTTGGCATTGCTTAAGCAAGGTAATTTAAGCGTTGCTGCACCTTCTGCTAATTTATTCACTCAGCTCAGCCCTACAACCGCAGCACATGTTGAAGCAGGTTTGGGTGAGTCAATATCCGTGTTGGATGGTGGCGCTTGTCATGTGGGTATAGAGTCAACGATCGTCAGCGTATCTAGCAATGGACAATGGCAATTGCTGCGCCCAGGTATGATTAGTGAAGAGGATATTGCTAAAGTAGCGGCTATTACTAATCAAGCACCATCTACAGTTGGTGCAGATGCAAAGCAGGCGCTACCTAAAGTGCCTGGTCAACATGCTTTGCATTACTCCCCTCGCACGCCATTACTATTGTTTAAAGACAGGCAGTCATTGATTGAAGAAAGCGAAGCATTGCAAGCCGCAGGCTGGTCTTGTGCTGCGCTGTTAATTGGTGATGGCGATGAGGTAAATTTCCAATCGATAAGCCTGCCTAACGCGCCAGAAAAGGTTGCAGAGTTGCTATATAGCAGTTTACATTGCTTAGATGCGATGAAAGTTGACCGTTTATTGGTAGAGCTACCACCTGCATTACCTTCTTGGTTGGCAGTGTTGGATAGATTAAGTCGCGCGGGATATCGATAATTTGTTGTATATTACGTATTGCTTAACATTAAGCATGCTTCTAATGGTCATCCATTTAAGTGATTTGTCCGCATAATTTAGGTTTGAAAAATGATTATTAACTTACAAAAGTTTGTTTTAGCACTCTTACTAGTAGCAGCAATCCCAGCTTGTAGCACTATTGGGTTGTCCAACCCTTTCCGGGGCGATAGCAGTGAGATGTCTCAGTATCCTAAAGATGCGACAGAGTACGTCTGTGAAGGCAATAAGCGCTTTCATGTGCGTATGTTGAATAATGGTAACGATGCTTGGTTAATTTATCCTGACCATGAGGTAAATTTACCAAAATCAAGCGATGATAATCGCCGTTATGCAAGTGGCGTGATAGCGCTGGTAATTAATGGGGATGCTACAACACTGAATGACGGTGAAAAAATAGCTTACCTTAACTGCAAGCCACAGATGAAGAAATAGACTGTTTCAAAAATGCATCATCACGATAGTGATGATGCATTTTTGATACTTTAACTAGTAATGCTAATTGTAATTTGTTGTTAATTCAGCTTGTTCTTGGGCTGAATCCTTATTAAATTGTGATAGGATAATTTCACTCTAGCCTTATTGTTTCCTTATGCAAAAAAAGATTTCCACAATTTGGCGTTTCCTCTTGCCCGTGCTGGTTCTGCTGGCCGTTGCACCTTTTGTCCTCACAGGGCAGCAAGCTTCGCAGCAGTTGGATAATATTCATGCGGGTGCAACCGAACAGGTGCAAACCTTGGTTCGGCTGTTGGGGGTTACAGAAGAGTTGGTTAGTGAACAGGCCAACTCTGCCATGCGCTTACTAAAACAGCGCAGTCATGAATTAGGTAAGGTACAGATTGATGGCTTAATTCAGCTTGGCGCAATAGCGATACCTAACCTTAAAATGGGTGAAACAGAGGTTACTGGTCATTTCGCCTTGGTAGACGGTGTGAGTAATTTATTTGGTGGCACAGCCACCATGTTTGTAAGGTCCAATGATAGTTTTGTTCGTATTGCTACTAATGTTAAGCAAGACGATGGAACTCGTGCTGTGGGAACGGTGCTCAATCCTAAAGGTAAGGTGATTCAAGCCTTACTTGCTGGTAAAGAATACCATGGCGTAGTGGATATCCTTGGTCAGCCCTATATTACGAGATATGACCCAGTGTTCGATAAAAATGGACAGGTCATTGGTGCTTACTATATTGGTTATAAAGTAGATATTAAGATACTGCGCGACACAGTAGAAAATATGCGTCAGCTTACCACTGGGTTTGCGGTGGTTCTGGATGAAACAGACAATATTCGCTTTCTTTCATCGCATGTAAAAGATGATAAAGCTTCGAAGTTGCTAGAGAGTAGGCCAGACAACTGGGAGTTCGTGACTGAAAGCGTGCCTAAATGGGGCTTTAAAGTGATTGTCGCCTACCCCATCAGCGAAGCGAGAGCCGTTAGCTTGGCTAATGCTTGGTTTGTTGTGTTTGCAGGCATATTGCTTGGTACACTGCTGATTGTCATTATTTTGTGGCAATTAAGACGTTTGATTCTGAACCCGATAGGGGGCGATCCAGCATTAGCGATTGATGTGGTAAAGCGAATTGCAGCTGGCGATTTAGCACAAGACGGTCTTGATGCGAAGCCTGATACCCTGATGGCGAGTGTGTTAGAAATGCGTCAGAAGTTACGCGAGTCCATTGATACTTTGCAGCAAAACTCAGAGCGCATGCGCTTATCTGCCAGTGTATTCGATCATGCACATGATGGTATTTTTATTACTGATGCTCATGCAAATATCGTAGAAGTAAATTATGCGTTTACCCAAATTACTGGATATTCAAGAGAAGACGCAATAGGCTGCTTGCCTCAGGCATTAGGCTTTGTTACTTACGATGATAGCCTACTTGATCTGCTATGGTTGCAGGCGGAAAGTAACAGTGAGTGGCGTGGCGAGACTTGGAATCGCCGAATGGACGGTGATGTTTATGCTGCATGGCTTGATATATTCTGTGTCCGAGACGAAGCTAACCAGATTAAAAACTTTGTTGGATTGTTCTCTGATATCACCCAAGCTAAAGAGCAGCAACAAAATCTAGAGCGCATGGCCTATCATGACCCGCTAACACAACTCCCCAATCGTGCGCTACTATCCGATCGTTTGCAGCAAGCGCTAGCGAGGGCAGAACGTTCAGGTGAGTTATTAGCAGTTTGCTGTCTGGATCTTGATGGATTTAAACCTGTGAATGATTCCTTGGGGCATGAGGCTGGGGATTACCTGCTAGTGCAATTGGCGGTTCGTATGAGTGCTTGCTTGCGCGATAGTGATACGGTTGCGCGATTGGGTGGGGATGAGTTTGCGGTACTTTTGTGTGGATTGCAAAACATCGATGAGTGTACGCAGACGCTAGAGCGTTTACTGAGCGTGATTAAAACGCCTTATACCATTGGCGACAAATCAGTGGCGGTGTCTTCTAGCATTGGCTATACAATTTTCCCTGACGATGGCTGTGAACCAGACACCCTGCTAAGACATGCAGATCACGCAATGTATCAGGCGAAGCTTAACGGCGGAAGCCGCGTGCAACAATTCGACTCGCATCATGATCGTCAGTTTAGAGGTTTGCGCCAAGACCGAGAGCGCGTTGAGGCTGCATTACCGAATGACGAATTCCGTTTATATTACCAACCTAAAGTAGATTTGCGCCAAGGCAAGGTTGTGGGTATGGAGGCCTTGATACGGTGGGAGCATCCTGAATTAGGCCTGCGCTCACCAGCTACTTTCTTGCCTATCATAGAAGATACTGATTTTTCTATTCCATTGGGTGAGTGGGTCATCAGTGAAGCCTTGGGTCAAATCAGGATTTGGCAAACGGCTGGACTAGATTTTCAGGTCAGTGTGAATATAGCAGCAAAACATATTGTGCAATCTAACTTTACAGAGCGATTAATGCTATTGTTAGCTGAATTTCCTGAGGTAGAGCCGCGCAAAATAGAGCTTGAAATTACAGAAACCGCTGCAATTGAAGATGTTTCGGGCGTTGCTAATACCATTAATAGCTGTAAGCAGTTGGGGGTGAGTTTTGCACTTGATGATTTTGGTGTGGGCTACTCATCCTTGACCTATTTACGCCGCTTGCCAGTAGAGACCATTAAAATTGACCAGTCATTCGTGCGTGACATGCTACAAGACGTTGATGATTTGGCTGTGGTTGCTGGTGTCATCAGCTTAAGTAGAGACTTTAAGCGTAAGGTTGTGGCAGAAGGCGTTGAGACCTCGGAGCAAGGTGTTTGGTTGTTACGGATGGGATGTTCTGTTGTTCAAGGTTATGGTATCGCGCGCCCAATGCACGCTGATGTTGTGCTAAATTGGGTGGAGGCTTACCAGCAAGATCCTAGCTGGACTCAGGGCCTTGTTTAATAAGGGTTGGTGTAAATTTAGTCTAATTGAAGTGGCTTAATGTTCGCTCCAATTCAATTTGAGCAAATTAATACTTAATCATTCTCATTTATTAAATGCTTGCCGATTTTATAAAAAAGGCGTAACTTAATTATTCCAAGTTCTGAAATCTGTTTGAGAAATCCAGTTCAGAAGTAACGCGGAGTTAGTCATGGATAATAAATACGGATTAGGTAGCAATAAGGTTGCGACAGAACACCATCGTCAGCATCACAAACTCACTGACGAAGATATTCCGCATTGTAGAGTCTGTCAAAGCGTGCATCTGGTGTTAAGTCCAACCATGCATGATCATTGCTGTGCTGATTGCGGTACATGGCAAAATGACGTGCCAGCAGGTTATTCAACAGGTAGAAGTAGCGACTACTAGAAATGAGCACATTCATCATTTCGTAGCATTTTAATATCTGAGCACTACCATACTGAGTTTTCTGTACTAAATCGCAATATCGAGGCGGTTTTTCCTTAAGAATCTATCTAAACTATGAGTCTAGACTTGAGTCTTTTTACAGATTCTTCTCCTGATTGTTTAAGTGCTCGCGTTGATTATCGTCAGAAATTAAAAATAATTCTCTGATCTACGTCAATTTTCAGCAATTTATGCATGAAAAAGTTCTATAATCTTGCCTACCAAAAACCTTTCCATTAAACAACTCCAAAAGAGAAGATAAATGACTACGAAAAATGCTGATATTGGCCTAGTTGGCCTAGCTGTTATGGGCCAAAACTTGGCTCTGAATATTGCCGATCATGGCTACACCATTGCGGTTTATAACCGTGACCCGAAAAAAATGGTGAATTTCATCGAAGAATGCAAAAAAAATGAACCTTCACATGCTAACGTAGTTGGCCATGCTGATTTAGCTTCATTTGTTTTAAGTATCAAACGCCCACGTAAAATTATTTTGTTGGTTAAAGCGGGTAGCGCAACAGATGTGACTATCAACGCTTTATTACCATTCCTAGAGCAAGGCGATATCATCATTGATGGTGGTAATGCATTGTGGACAGATACAATCCGTCGCGAAAAAGAATTAGCAGCTAAAGGTATTGATTTCATCGGTTCTGGCGTTTCAGGCGGTGAGACAGGCGCACGTTTCGGGCCATCATTAATGCCATCAGGTACACGTAAAGCTTGGGCGAGTTTAGAGCCAATTTGGCGTGATATCGCAGCTAAAGTGGACCCTGTAACAGGCGAGCCTTTAGAAGGTGGCAAACCAGGTAAACCAGTAGAAGGTGGCTTCTCATGTGCTGAATACATCGGTCCTGACGGTGCTGGCCACTACGTAAAAATGGTGCACAACGGTATTGAATACATCGACATGCAATTGATTTGCGAAGCTTACTGGTTGATGAAAAATCTACTTGGTATGCAAGCGGATGAAATCGGTAAAGTATTTGCTGAATGGAACAAAGGCGAGTTATCAAGCTTCTTGATTGAAATTACGGCTGATATCCTGCAACAAAAAGACCCAATGGGTAAAGGTTTCTTGGTTGATCAAATCTTGGATACTGCTGGCCAAAAAGGTACAGGTCAATGGACAGCAGCGAATGCGCTTGAGTTAGGCGCACCAGCTAACGCGATTGCAGCTGCGGTGTACGCACGTGCATTATCAAGCTTAAAAGAAGAGCGCGTTGAAGCAAGCAAAATTCTTAAAGGCCCAGCGATTAAAGTCGAGACTGATAAGAAAGCCATTATTGAAGCGATTAAAAACGCTTTATATTGCTCTAAAATTTGTGCATACGCTCAAGGTTTCCAATTGATCGACAAAGCACAAGTGGCTTACAATTGGAAATTGAACTTCGGTGAAATTGCTCAAATCTGGCGCGGTGGTTGTATTATCCGTGCACGTTTCTTGCAAAAAATCACTGACGCTTATGCATTGAACTCACGTTTGAAAAACTTGATGTTAGACCCATATTTCACGCATGCTATGAATGAAGGTCAAGCAGGCTGGCGTAAAGTGATTGCGTTAGCAGTGACTAATGGTATTCCAGCGCAAGGTTTTGCTGCTGCAATGGCTTATTACGATGGTTACCGCAGTGCAGATCTACCAGCAAACTTGTTGCAAGGCCAACGTGACTACTTTGGCGCACACACTTATGAGCGTAAAGATCAGCCACGTGGTCAGTTCTACCACTTGGATTGGCCTGAAGCTGCTCGTCCACAGTTGGAAGTGTAATATTATTCGTTTTGAATAAAAAACCCGCTAAATGGCGGGTTTTTTATTATCTGAACGCTATAATGCAGACACCTTTCATTTTGTTTATTCAATATTGGTCTATGTCATTGGCTTAATCAGTAATATTGATTGTGCACAGCTGATTTCTAAATACTAGAGGCAAGTGATCAAGGTTTAATGGAAGTATTTTACTTTGCTGATATATATAAATAGGGCTAGAAATCAGGTATGGATTTACCAAACATTATTGATCTATTTCTGCACTTAGATAAACACTTAGTCGTGGTAACAGCGACTTGGGGTGTATGGATTTACGCGCTTTTGTTTCTTATTATTTTTATAGAAACGGGTCTGGTTGCCATGCCCTTTTTACCTGGGGATTCTTTATTGTTTATTGCGGGTGCAATTGCAGCTGTTGGCGGTATGAGTTTGCCTGTTTTAATGACGTTGCTGTCAGTCGCCGCTATTGGGGGAGATGCCCTGAATTATTCTATTGGACGCTGGACTGGAAATAAAGTCTTTGCGTGGGAAAGTTCTCGATGGTTCAATAAAGACGCTTTTAATAAGACGCATGCATTTTATGAGAAGCACGGCCCTATCACTATTGTGATTGGACGATTTTTGCCATTTATCCGTACTTTCACGCCGTTTGTAGCAGGCGTTGCACAAATGAAATATCCAAGATTTGCTTTTTATAATGTCATCGGTGGTTTGATTTGGGTATGTGGATTAACTGGTATTGGCTTTTTGGTAGGGAATCACCCGTGGGTGAAGGCGAACTTTTCTTTAGTTGCGCTGGCATTGATTATTATTCCTAGCCTTCCAGCCGTTTGGGTTTTTCTCAAGCACTTGCTGCAGTCTCGTTCTTGAAGAGTCGCATACTTAAGATAATGTCTTATACAAAAGCCTGCTGAATAACATAGTTAATCACTTAGTAGTTCAGCCTCTTTATACATGCTGAGACCATAAGCATCTAGAATTAAAAGTAATCGTTGTTTTAAGTTTGCCGATTATGGGCTTGCTGACGGCAGGCTTAAGCAGTAGATTGATATCTCCATAATATTAACGCACACATCAATACTCATACAGCCAGTTGAAAACTGGCATTAAATATTGTCATACAGCTATGATTATTAGTAGCAATTTTGCGGCGACTATCTAGTCTAGCATTGCTACTGGCTCAATCCATATTGCGCAAATAGCTCAACAAAAATATCCTGTAGCTCGTATAAATAGTTTTTCATTTCAGTCTCCATTCAGATTGCTACTTCAGAACACTGGGAAAACAGTTTAGTGTAGCAATTAACGCCAGTCTATAGCGATAATATTGATTTGTATAATTGAATATAAAAATAACATTGATATGCTAAACTTATCAAAAGTGGATAAGTGGAATCTAAATCATGACCTTAAGTGAACTGCGTTTTGTGATTGCTGTAGCAAAGGAGCGTAATTTTAGACGCGCATCTGAGAAATGCTATGTGAGCCAGCCAGCATTGAGTTTAGCGATTAAAAAGCTAGAAGAGGATCTAGGCGTACAAATTTTTGAGCGTAGTCGTACTGATATCAACCCAACACCTATCGGTGAGAAAATAATTGAGCAGGCGATTAAAGCGCTAGAAGAGGTTAACTATATTCGAGAGTTGGCTAAGCAAGGTAATAATCAATTAAGTGGTTCTTTCCGATTAGGCTTAATTTATTCTGTAGGGCCGTATTTGTTACCAGAGGTCATCCCTATACTGCGTCTGAGTGCACCAGAGATGCCGTTGGATATTGAGGAGAATTTGACGACTCAGCTAGAAGCTCAGTTGAAGAATGGGATAATCGATGCTGCAGTCGTTGCGCTGCCTTTTGATGTGCCAGGTATTAATACATTACCTTTGTATGATGAAAAATATTTAGTGATGGTGCCAGTAAGTCACCCGTGGGCAAGCCGCAAATCGGTGAGCGCCGACGAGCTCGCAGATGAAAACGTTTTATTATTAAACAGTGGACATTGCTACAGCCATCAAGTTCTACAAGCTTGTCCAGACCTGTCCAGAAAAGGTCAGGTATTACAAGGTAACTCATTAGAAACTATCCGTAATATGGTGGCCTCTAATCTAGGGATTACCGTATTGCCATGCAGTGCCGCAACCGACCGATATTTAAATCCATTAGTAAAGGTTGTCCCATTTTCTGAGCCTGTTCCTGTGCGTAGGGTAGCGATTGCATGGCGCAAGAGCTATGCAAGAGAGCTTGCTGTGATGTGTGTAGCAGATGCGATTAAGGCGATTGCGTCGGACTGTCTGGAGATGATTGATTAGCGGTAACAGCAGTTTTTATAGCTAAGAAGTGCCAAGGTTTTTCTTGATGCTTTCTTACCTACTAAATAATGATGAAATTAAACTAGTAAGAAATACGCTAGTACGTCACGTAAAGTCGATATCCGGCCACGCTCACATCTTGTGTAGTAATGGCAAGTTTAATCTTAATCTCTCTACCCGCACTAAAGCCGGCGGGAATGTCAGTATTGGCCGCTAAATACTCCACAGGTTTGAAGATACGTCTTAGCACTGCACTGTCGTTAATATCAGTGAGTGTTAGTTCTACATTAGGGTATGCTTGAACAAAGTCAGCTTTGTTCAAGAGACTGCTGCTGAGGTGCATAACACCTGCATGCTGTAGGTCTTCCTGCATATCAGAATCATCAATGATGATCCATTCAATTTGTTTAGGTAGCTCAATACTACAATGTAGATGTTGGCACAATACTAGCAAATGCGGTTTTAGATTTGGATAATAAATAGCAATCGTATTGCGTAAAAAGTAGACGCTCTGGCCCGCAGCAATCAATAGTACAAGAAACACACCCAAAATCCATAGCCAGCGAAGACGCTTATTGGCTATCTTTTTTCCGTCAAGCTTTGCGTGTTTTGCTAGATCATTAAAGTAGTGAGATTGATTTCCAGGGATAAAGCTCAGATTTGTAATGTCATTGGCTGCCTGTTTATCTGGATGAGCCTGAATGTCTGGCTTCTCGGTAATCAAGTCAGCATCAGCGCTAGACTGATTCAAATCAGCTTGTATCGCATCTGTATTGTCTAAGGCATGGGAAGCCTCTTCTTGTTGCACTGTCGATAACTCAATAGCTTCTGCGGTTTGATTTTGCGTGCTAGAGAAGGTTTGTTGCGCCTTCTCTGGTAAATGTATTTGGCTTTGAATATCTTGTGATGGCGGTGCCTCTGTGATAGCGCTATGGTCAAGTGTAGGCCAAGAGGATGAAGGCGGTGTGTTACTTTGTTCGGTAATGGATGGTACTGATATAGCGCTAGTATCTTCAGTGACAGCACTGTTTTCTGGTATAGGGTTATCTGGTTGTGCTTGAGCGACAAATTGTTCTTTAGCATTAAATACATGCAGACATTGTCCGCAACGTACTAGCCCACCATGCTGATTGAGCTGTGCTTCACTAACAAAGAATTGAGTTTGACAATTTGGACAATGGGTTATGTCGCGCATTTTTTCGTGCCTGTGAGCAATGCCCAAGCATCCATATGCTGTGGTGTGCCCATATCAAACCATTCAGAGTAAATGGCAGAAACAGCGGATTCTTGTTCACGTAAAATACCAGAAAGCGCAATCTTTCCACCAGCCCTACATGATTTTGCTAACGCTGGCGCCAGTACACTGAGTGCGCTAGATAAAATATTAGCAACCACAATATCAAACTCTTTAGATTGATATTGGTTCGCATCGTAGAACTTAGCTTCAACTTGGTTCTGCTCAGCGTTGTATAAGCTAGATTGAATAGCTTGCGTGTCGATATCCGTACCTACAACTTCATCTGCGCCTAGTTTTTTAGCAGCAATCGCTAAAATGCCTGAGCCACAGCCATAGTCAAGCACAGAGCTGCCCGCAGCCAGTGTTTGAGTGAGCCATGCTAAACATAAATGGGTAGTAGGGTGGCTACCTGTGCCAAAGGCTAGGCCTGGGTCTAATACAATATTGATCGCATCTAGGTTGGGTGACACATGCCATGTAGGCACAATCCAAAGATTGTCGGTGATTTTGATGGGGTCAAATTGAGATTGTGTTGCGCGTACCCAGTCTTGTTCCTCAATTTTTTCGGTAGTGTAGTTGAAGTTGTTAAGTTTGGTGCGTTGCTCTAAGTCGCGTATCACAGCGGTGATGTCTACACCCTCGTCAAACAAAGCGCTGACTAGATTTTGTTGCCAAATCCCTGGCGGAGGGTCGCCTGGCTCACCAAAAATCGGTTGTTCATCAATCGTCTCAGCATTAGCATCTTCAATAATGGCTGAAAGTGCACCAAGCTCCATGAGTGTATCGCTAATTAAATCAGCATTATTATCCTGTGCTTCAATTTTTAATGATACCCAAGCCATACTTAACCTATCTGTTACTTAACTTATTTAAACAATATTAATGCAAATACGCGTTAACCGCACGAACGGTAACGCGTATTGATATTGCTACTTTGAAATGATAATTATTTGTTATAAATACCAAGCTTTTGCTCTAGGTAGTGAATGCTTGTACCACCTAAATGAAAAGCTGCATCTGCCATTAAATCAGCATGTAATGCAATATTGGTGCTAATGCCATCAATCATCATTTCAGACAAGGCAATGCGCATGCGTGCAATGGCTTGTTCGCGCGTATCACCGTAAGTAATTAACTTACCGATCATTGAGTCATAATGTGGTGGAACCGTGTAGCCAGCATACGCGTGTGTATCGATACGAACACCAGGGCCACCAGGCATATGGAATTTAGTGATTTTGCCAGGAGAAGGTACAAAGTTATAAGGATCTTCTGCATTTAGGCGACATTCAATTGCATGTCCTTTTAGTTGGATATCTTTTTGGCGGAATTTTAGCTTTTCGCCTGCTGCCACAAAAATCTGTTGTTGCACTAAATCAATACCAGTGATCATTTCTGTCACCGTATGTTCTACCTGCAAGCGCGTATTCATTTCAATGAAATAGAACTCATTGTTTTCATATAAGAACTCAAAAGTACCTACACCACGATATTTGATTTTACGGCAGGCTTCAGCACAGCGCTCACCAATTTTGTCACGCAAGCGAGCATTCAGTAACGGTGCTGGCGCTTCTTCTATAATTTTTTGGTGACGACGTTGCATAGAGCAATCGCGCTCACCTAAAAATACTGCATTACCATGTTGATCAGCTAACACCTGTATTTCAATATGGCGTGGTTTCTCAAGATATTTTTCCATGTAAACCATTGGGTTACTAAAGGCAGCTTGAGCTTCCGCTTTGGTCATATTAACAGAGGTAATAAGTGCAGCTTCCGTATGTACTACGCGCATCCCGCGACCACCACCTCCACCAGCCGCTTTAATAATCACTGGATAGCCAATTTGTTTAGCGATTTTGATGATTTCGCTTGGGTCGTCAGGAAGCGCACCTTCTGAACCAGGTACGCAAGGAACACCAGCTTTACGCATCGCATCTTTAGCGGATACTTTGTCGCCCATTAAGCGGATAGTTTCAGCGCGTGGGCCAATAAATACAAAGCCACTCTGTTCTACACGTTCTGCAAAGTCTGCATTTTCTGATAAGAAACCATAACCAGGGTGAATGGCTTGTGCGTCAGTGACTTCAGCAGCACTAATCACCGCAGGAACATTTAAGTAGCTTTGGCTAGAAGGCGCAGGGCCGATACATACTGACTCATCCGCTAACTTTACGTATTTAGCTTCACGGTCAGCTTCTGAGTGAACAGCAACCGTCCTGATGCCGAGTTCGCGACATGCACGCTGTACACGTAATGCGATTTCGCCGCGATTGGCGATTAAAATTTTGTCAAACATTGCCATGAAAGTGAGATCCTAATATTTAGGCCTTGGTTTTGATACTTCTTATTGATAGTAAGAAGTCTTGTTGTAAGACCTAATTAATAAAGCAGTAATTTAATAAGCTATAACGATTAGCCGATAATAAACAGTGGTTCACCATATTCAATGGCTTGGCCGTTATCAACTAAGATTTTTTTGACGACGCCAGCTTTATCAGATTCAATCTCGTTGAGTAATTTCATTGCTTCGATAATACATAGAGTGTCTCCAATGGCGACTGTATCACCTACCTCAACAAAAGATTTAGCATCTGGTGAAGGTGATCGGTAGAACGTACCCACCATCGGTGACTTTACCGCATGTCCTTCATCAACAACTGGTGCGACTTCATCAACTGCAGCAACTTGTGGTGCTGGCACATGGTGTTGTTGTGGTGCGTAGTGATTGTAGTTTTGTGCTGGCATATTGGAGGTAAAGTTACGGCTAATGCGTACTTTTTCGCCATCTTCAGTCAGTTCTAATTCTGAAATTCCTGATTCTTCTACCAGATCGATAAGTTTTTTAAGTTTACGTAAATCCATGATGACCCCTAACTAATTCGTTGTAAATTATTATTTTAAGAATGATTAATTTTTTCAATAGCGAAATCTAGGGCAAGTTCATAACCTTTTGCACCTAGCCCGCTAATAATGCCCACAGCGATATCTGTAAAATATGAATGGTGACGAAATGACTCTCGCGCAAACACATTTGACAAATGTACTTCTATAAATGGAACCTTGACAGCGCTCAACGCATCACGCATTGCAACCGATGTGTGTGTGAACGCTGCTGGATTAATGATGACAAAATCTACGTTTTTAGTAGCAATAGACTGAATTTTATCGACAAGATCAGCCTCTGCATTGCTTTGAAACGTGTCTAATGTGATATTGGCAGACTTTGCCTTGTTTATTAGCGTTTGATTGATACTATCTAGTGTTGCGCTACCGTAATGCTGTGGTTCACGCAGACCTAATAGGTTCAGGTTAGGGCCATGTAATACTAAAATGTGCTTAGTAGCCATGACGACTCACCCATGTTAAACAGTTTTTGCATAAATTACGATAATTCATAAACGCGAGTTTGCCGAAGTTAAAGGGTTTTGTCCAGCAACTTTAGAGAATTTAAGCGAATTTACCTTGGTGAATTTACCTTAGTGAATTATATAAAGTCCATGACCTAAGTATGGTCTTGAATTTAACAGTAAATGGTTAAATTGTGTATTCGACTTGCGTGATTAAGGTGAGATTAAAGGTTTGATGGCTGCTTCAAGGATAATTTTGTTAATCCGACCAAAGTGCGTATTAACAACTTTACCATCTGCATTAATGAAGACAGTGTAGGGTAAAACACCCTTGTCATTGCCTAATTGCTCGCCTAGTAAGCTACCTTCTGCTTCAGATACCACAATAGGATAATTCACAGGTGCTATCTTTAAATACTCGGCAACCACCGCTGGCTCGTCAATCGCTATGCCTAGCACGATGACATTTTTATCTTTAAAAGATTGCTGCAATGCAATTAACTCTGGCATTTCTTCTTTACATGGCGGGCACCAAGTTGCCCAAAAGTTAACAACAATAATTTTACCTTCATATTGTCCGAGGTTCTGCGTTTTTCCTGAAACATCAGGTAAGTTAGCTGCATATAGAGGCACACTGCTTAGTTTGTTCTTATTGCTGGGGCTAGAAAAATGGCGTGACACCAATGCTACTGTTAGTGCTAGTGTTATAAAAAAAAGTGGCTTTAGTATTTTGTTTAGCATTGAATAGTTTCTGGCAGGCAGCTGCCACGTTGATCTAGAATTTGTAAAAATGCATCTGCATTTTTATAACCCACTACTTTTAAGTGAGTTTCTTCGGCAGCATTTGCATTAAAGAATAAAATGCCTGGCGGGCCAAACAGGTTAAATCTTTGCATGAGCGCTTTATCGTCGTCTGTATTATTAGTGACATCCACTTGTAGTAATAACGTGTCTTTTAAGGCAGACTGAACACGTGGGTCGCTAAACGTAAATTGCTCAAGTTCTTTGCAAGCCACACACCAATCGGCATAAAAGTCGAGCATCACAGGTTTGCCTTGAGCATTTTTAAGTGCATCTTCAAGCTCGGTAATGCTTTTGATTGGTTGGAAGTTCAAGTTGTTATGCTGTTGTTGACTATTAGATGCCGTTGCAACCAGCCCGCTTAATGGTTGTAATGGTGATTTTGCATTAGAGAGTGCGCCAATCAGCATTGCTAAACCGATGACGACCATCATCACGCCGATGCCTTTCCAGAACTTGAGGGTGGGTTTAGCGTCAGTAGGTAAGCTATCCAGTGCATGCATGTAAATGGCAGGTACAATTAACAGAGCAGCCCACAACGCTAGTTGAACTTGCATGGGGATGACGGGTGTAATCAGCCATATTGCTACAGCCAGCATGAGCACGCCAAATAAATTACGAACAGCGTTCATCCAGCTACCAACTTTAGGTAGAAGTGTGCCTGCCGATGCGCCAATGAGCAGTAGTGGGGTGCCCATCCCTACGGATAGTGAAAATAAAGCGACTCCACCTAGTAAAACGTCGTTAGTTTTGCTGATGTAAAGTAAGGCGCCAGCCAATGGTGCTGCTACGCATGGGCTGATAATAAGGGCTGAAAGTACGCCCATTAAAAAGTCGCTAAAAAAGCGTCCGCCCTTAATGCGACGGCTCAAGCTCATTAAACCATTTTCCATGCTGCTAGGTAATTTGAGTTCGTAAAAGCCAAACATGGAAAGTGCTAGTAATGCAAAGATTAATGCACCGAACCCTAATGCCCACGGGGTTTGCAATGCACTGCTGAGCATTTGACCAGAAAGCCCCGCTGCAATACCTGCTAGCGTGTAGGTTAAGCACATTCCCAAGGTGTAAGCGAGCGATAAATTAAATGCGTGTAAGCGTGAAACATGTGCATTTTTACCGATGATGATAGAAGATAGGATCGGAATCATGGGAAATACGCACGGCGTGAATGCTAGCAACAGACCAGCAGTGTAGAAGCCTAGAATAATCAGCCACCATTTCCCACTTTTTAGTAGATTCGCTGCTTGGCTATCACTTTCTGAAGCATTGTTATTACTTGATACCGTTCTGCTATCTAACGTAGTTGCTTGGTTTGGGTTGGTGCTGCCATCTGGTGTGATGGTAAAGGTTTTGTGTTGTGGTGAATAGCAAAGGCCTTTTTCACTACAGCCTTGATAGGTGATTTTAACGTTAATCGGTGTACTGATTTTTTCTTTTATCAGTAAAGTGGCGGTAAAGTCTTCATGATAGACCTCCATCTCTCCAAAGTTAGGATCATTCTTAATATCTGCTTTTGGTAATTTTATTTCGAACGTTTGCGCTGGAGTGAACTCAAATTTGGTGCGTGTTTTATAAAGGTAATAACTTGGTGCGACAGTGAAGTTTGCATGAACATTTTGTCCATCTTGCTTAAATGACAAACCAAAAGCGGCATCTGGCGATAAAAACGCATCTTCAGCAGATTCATCTGTGAACAAGTTCTTGATGCCACTGGTGACATTGCCTGCATGGCTGACAGAGGCAGATAATATGAAGAAGCCGACTAGTAAAAAATACGAAAATCTTTTAAACATTGTGTTCCTTAAGCAGATAATTGCGTAGTTACCCATTGTAAATATCGAGGTAAGCCACCATCTACGTTGATAGAGATTATTTCAGGAAGTTCATAAGGGTGTGCTTTTATAATTGCTGCTTGAAGTGCATCATACTGTAATTGAGTCGTTTTAATAAGCATTGGTATTTCGTGCGTGTGTTCTACCTTGCCTTCCCATATGTATACGGATTGGCATGGGCTTAATATGTTCACGCACGCGGCTAATTTTTGCGTGACCAGTACTTTCGCCAGTTGATTTGCAGTCGCAGCATCTGGTACGTTGGTGAATACTAATAAAATATTTTCTGGATTCGACATTATTTAGGATAGCAAGACATGCGTTTATTAATAGGTTTGATTTTACTCGCTTTTCCAATCGCTGAGATATGGCTATTGATAGTGCTTGGACAAGCGTATGGTTGGTGGTTGTTAGTTTACCTAGTCGGGATTGCCTTATTAGGCTTACAAATGATTAAGGATGAGAAGTCATTATTTACTGGCCGTATGTTGCAAAGTATGCGTACGGGTAATCATCCGATTAAAGCGATATTTGGCAGTGCACGTAATATTATCGCTGGTGTGTTGTTGATATTGCCAGGTGTGATTACTGATATGATTGCGGTGGTTTTGCTGTTGGTTCCGATTAAAAATAAGCAGGCACCTAACGCGCAGGCACCTTACCAAGCAGGCCAAGCCGCTAATGATGATGTGATTGAAGGCGAATTCCGTCGAGAAGACTAAGTTGCACATGATTTAAAATAATTTATTAAAAATAAACAGAAATATAAGAGATGACCTTTCAAATTACTATTCAGCCCAGTGGGCACACCTACCAAGCAAAAGCCTATGAGACAGTGCTTGAGTCAGCCATAGAGGCTGGTTTTAATATTCCTTACGGCTGTCGCAATGGTGCCTGTGGTAGCTGCAAAGGCACGGTATTGAGTGGTGATGTGGATCATGGTGATTATGCTAGCAGTGCACTGACGGATGCTGATAAAGCCGCAGGCAAAGCGTTATTTTGTTGTGCCAGGCCGCTGACCGATTTGACAATAGAGTGTCGAGAAATTAATGCGGGGGTGATTCCGCCGCGCATTCTTCCTACTCGAGTTGAGCGCAAAGAACAGCTGTCACATGATGTGATGGCATTGTTTCTAAAGTTGCCTAGCAGTGAGCGTTTGCAGTTTATGGCGGGACAGTATGTTGAATTCTTGTTAAAAGACGGTAAGCGCCGTGCTTTCTCATTGGCAAATGCGCCACATGCGGATAGCTTGTTAGAGATACATTTACGTTTGATTCCAGGTGGACAGTTTACTGAGTATGTATTTAATGAAATGCCAGCTAAAGCTATTTTGCGTATAGAAGCCCCATTCGGTAGCTTTTACTACAGAAGTGACTCGGAAAAGCCGATGGTGATGGTGGCTGGTGGCACTGGTTTCGCGCCAATCAAAGCGATTATCGAGCATATGATACATAACGATATTAAACGTAAGGTGACTTTGTATTGGGGGGCTAGGGCGTTAGAAGATTTGTACATGCCTGCGCTTCCTGAGGCATGGGCTGAAGCTTATTCAAATATTGAATTTATTCCTGTTTTATCCGATGCCTTGCCAGAGGATAACTGGCAAGGCCGTATTGGTTTGGTGCATCAGGCCGTGTTAGACGATTTTAGTGATTTAAGCGGTGTAGAAGTGTATTGTTGTGGCGCGCCCGCAATGGTAGATGTTGCACACGCTAGCTTCGCGCAGGCTGGCCTGCCTGAAGGCGCATTTTATTCAGATGCTTTTAACTATGCGAAGCCTGTGCCAAGCGCTGTGGCAAGTGTTTAGATAAGGCTGTGTTGGTTTTAATTATGGTCACAGTTAGACAAAAGTTAAACGCCACTTTGTTGGCGTTTAACTTTAAATACAGCAGTATTTTTACTATTAGAGTGAGAGTTGCTGTTGCTGTAGCCTATTTAAAAAGTAGCGTTTGTTTGTTCTTTTCAGCAGCAAGTTTTTGAATGAGCGTTTCAAGGTCTGAGTTTTGAATCAGTTCCTGAGCTAACTTTGCAGAATTCTCCGCTTTCTCAATATCTCCCTCTGCTAGTGCATGCATGCCTTCTAGCAGTGCAGTATTGCCAGCTTTTAGACGCATGGATTCTTTTTTACTTTTTCTAATTTCAGGTAAATGTCTTAAGAACCTTAAAAACCTTAAAAGATGATGTAAACCAAAAACGCTGAGCACAAAGACGACTAAAAAGAAGTTAAAAGAGATTTGAATGCGGTAGGGTGAGCGAATAATCAGCACGTAGCCTTGATTGTTGCTAGCTAACCAGACAATTAGAATGATGCCGAATAATGTTAAAGCCCACCAAAAGAATCTGTTTTTAAGCATGCCGGGTTACTCGCTCTTCTCAAGCATCAGTTTGTAACTGCTCACAGCCGCTAAACTATCACTTAATTGTGGAAGCTCTAGGCTGATGTTGTTGCTAGATAGTTTTTTCAAAAGCACCAATGCTTTGATGGTATCAGGGTGTTTTGTATCAAAATATTGGTTAAGCCAAGTTTTTACCATGTTGAGGTCAGCCTTGTAAGTGCTTTCATCATGTTGTAATAAGGCAATGCGCGCAGTGAGTAACCTCAGTTTAAGATTTTCACGCAAATATAATGCGTGTTCTGCTGCAAGTAACGGCGGCTCTGGTTTATCAATACGCTCTACTGTGACCAGATTCTTAATATCATCCCAGATTGCCCACCAGAACTTTTGTACCCCTTGTAGCGATTGAACAGGTGCTGGGTTTAGATCAGCATTCACGTTGAGCGTTGGTTGGCGCTCACTAATGAGTGGGATGGTATTACATAACTCAGCAAGGTAAGTGAGTTGTGTACTCATCGCAATCATATCTATTTGTGGCAGGTCACGTAAGGTTTCGATTTCAACTTGTAAGATTTCGCGTAGTTGCACAGCTCTTGGTAAATCAAGCGGTTGCAGCCTATGGTCTGCAGCCTCAAGTGCCAGTAGCGCCGATTTAACATTGCTAGCTAGTTGCAGTTGTTGTTTCGCAATCGTCAAGAGTTGCTCTACTTCTGCAACGGCGGTGGCTTCGCGGTTCTCTGCTAGTTGTGTGTAAAGCGTTTGTAAGGCTTCTTGTTGGTCACGAGACTCTGCCAGTTTTTGCTCTAAAATGACAGTGCGTGCATTAGCTTGTGTGCTACGTTCTTCTGCTTGTTTTGCTAATGCCAAGCTTTGTTGATTCAGCGTGTGATACTCCTCTAACTTGAAGCTGAGTGACTTTTCAACTTCATTAAATCGATGGCGCGTGTTAAGCCATTGCCAAGCGAGCGTCAAAATGGCAATAATCACCAATATCATGGTGCCAATCGCGAGTGTAGAAGGCTTTTGCCTAGCTACAAATTGTGAATCTGTTGAATTAGTCATGATGTTTTACAAGTTGTGATAAACATTGCAGCATAGCTTCGTCCCCTGGTGCTTTTGCTACGAGCACTTTTAAACCAAGCTGTTTTGGTTCTTCTGCGATTCTCTCATGATTTACACATAATGTAACATGACGTAACCATTCTGCATGTTCAGACATCTGTAATAAATGACGCATGGCTTCACTGCTGGTCACAATCACAGCATTCAGTTTATTTTGTCTCCATTGCATTTCAAGGGGCTCAGCATTCTTTTGCGGGTTAATGCGACGGTAGCTTTCCGCAAAGTAGACATTTGCACCCCTTGCTTTAAGGGTTTCTGCCATCAGTTCCCGTCCGCCAACCCCACGAAATATGGCGATAGTTTTTGCGGACACATCCTGCATCTCAGGCAGTGCAAGTAGTGTTTCACTATCAAAACGGGTGTGCGGAACCAGTACCTCATGTACGCCATAAAGCGCTAGTGCTTTGGCTGTTTGATGACCAATGGCCGCGAACTTTAAATGATCTGGAATCCTGCCAAACTTCTTGATTAAAAGCGGCATTGAGTAATCAACCGCATTTGAACTGATAAAGATTGCCCAGTCGGTGGTATCAATACGGTTAAGTTGTTGCTGAAATGGTTGATAATCATCTAACGCCGATATGGCGATTAAAGGGAACGGAATTGTGGTACCGCCATGCTGGGCAATGGCAAGATTAAGGCTCGCTGCCTGATCTATAGGCCGAGTAACCGCAATGGTTAAGTTGCTAAGTAAATGATCGGCATGCATGGGTAAGTCTACAGTAATGTAATTACAAAGCAGCGAGAATCTTGTCTGCACCTTTTGAGATCAGTTGATTAGCTAGCATTTTGCCTAACGCCTCAGCGTTCACTCTACTGCCAACCGCAGTTTCTACCAACATTTGTTTACCATCAACACTCGCAACAAATCCTGTCATGCGGATGTTATCGGCTTCGCACACGGCATAAGCGCCAAGTGGAACCGTGCAACTGCCAGCCAGCGTGCGGCTCATACCACGCTCGGCCTCTACACATGCTTGTGTGTCTGGGTGATTCAGTGGGGCGAGTATCGCAATTAGGTCTGGGCGGTCTGCGCTGATTTCTATGCCTAAAGCACCTTGCCCTACTGCTGGAATGCTATGTTCTGGTGCGATAAATTGGCGAATTCTGTCACCAAGCTCCAACCTAATAAGTCCTGCCGCTGCAAGAATAATCGCCGCATACTGGCCTTCATCTAATTTGCGCAAACGTGTTTGTAGATTGCCACGTAACGATTCAATTTTAAGATGAGGGAAGCGCGCTTGTAACTGGCTTTGGCGACGTAAGCTTGAAGTGCCAATGATGCTGTTTGCAGGCAGGTCTTCCAGTGAAGCGTAGTCGTTAGAAACAAAAGCATCGCGTGGGTCTTCACGTTCACCTGTTGCTGCCAATATAAAGCCTTCTGGCAGGTTCATCGGCACATCTTTCATGCTATGCACAGCCAGATCAGCCCGGCCATCAGCCAGTGCTGTTTCCAGCTCTTTCACAAACAAACCTTTGCCGCCTACTTTGGCTAAAGGCGTATCTAATATCTGGTCGCCTGTGGTCGTCATGCCAAGAATAGAGACTTCTGTATCAGGGTAGAGTGATTGCAAGCGGCTTTGAATATGGCGAGCCTGCCACATAGCAAGCGCACTTTCACGCGAGGCGATGACGAGTTTTTTAGGGCTGGTGTGTTGGTCTGAATTTTGCATATTGTGATTTTAGCACAGGGCTTGCCTGCAAGCATTAAGCACCTAAAGTTTCGGTTTAATGTTTAAATGATGTTAATTTATGAGTTAAGCTTATGGCTTAATTATGTTTAAGTCGAAATTAAATTTAAATTTCTAGTAGTGTTAAGGAGGTAAACATGCAGTATCAATTTGAAGTTTTGATGGCATCGCTTAATCAGTTCTGGCTGCAGCTTGCTAGTTTTGTACCTAAGTTACTGGCCGTAGTGGTCATTCTGTTTTTCGGCTGGATTGTTGCGAAATTGGTAAGACTTGCTGTTAAGCGTTTATTAGAGTTCACGCAATTTGATAAATTTGCGCAAAGATCAGGCCTAGAGGCCTTTATGAGCAGCGGTAGCCTGCATGTGACACTGAGCGGCGTCATTAGCCAAGTGGTGTATTGGCTAGTGATTATTTTGTTTATTACAACAGGTGCGAGTACTTTGGGTTTAAGTGAGGTGGCTAATTTACTGCAACAATTGGCAGGCTATTTACCACGCATTATCTTAGCGATTCTTGTGATTATCTTTGGTACGCTATTGGCGCGTTTTGTTAATAAACTGATGTTTGCTTGGTTGCATAGTATTAAATTCTCAGCGGCCTTAGCCGTGAGTACTTCTGCTGAGTATGGCATCCAAATATTGGCAATATTTGTAGCATTGGAGCAGTTGGGTATTGGCATGCAATTGATTCACTCACTATTTGTGATCGTATTTGGGGCAATTTTCCTTGCCTTGGCCTTGGCATTTGGTTTAGGCGGTAAAGATTGGGCGGCTAAAACCATTGCAGAGTTAGATGCTAATAGAAATAAAAATAAGTAAGATTTGGCTGGTGTGGCTTAAGTCGTATTAGCTTCGTTGTTTTATTACAAAAATGCGGTTTTGGTGCTGCTGGCATCAAAACCGCATATGTTTAAAGTATATGCTGGCGAATCAGATGTTGCTGTCTTCGGCTAACGGCAATTGTTTCAGGCACATGTTTAAGTAATGCGACCCATTGTTTCTCAGCTTGGTCATCTTGGTTACGTTTCTCGTAGCCCAAAATGTAAGCATTGGCGGCTAGGCAGTTTCGGTGTAGTCGTGTGAAAAGATTGCTGAACTCTTGCTCTAGATGTGAGAGTGATTCTTCTATTAAATATTCGCGTTCAGCGGTGCGTACCGTAATGTACTTCAGCTCTGCGCGAAGGTAAATCACATCGCTAATCGGCACCAATAAAATACGGCCACGCTCGTTAATGCTTAGATGGCTGCGCTTAGGGCTTAATGGCGTTAACGCTTCCAGTTGGCTTGGTATCAGCGCGCGTGCTTTTAGTAGTGCGGTTTGTAGGCGCTCAAGGCGAATAGGTTTTAATAGATAATCCACAGCATTCATATCAAATGCTTTGATTGCGTAAGTATCATAAGCAGTAGTAAAGATAATCGCTGGTGGTTTAGGTAGTTTTTGTAAGTGCTGTGCGGCCTCGATACCATCCATTTCAGGCATGCGTATGTCTAGCAATACAATATCTGCTGATGTTTGTTCATTTTGCGCGCGGTTAATTATATCGAGTAACTCTCTGCCATTTTTTGCCTCAGCTAGTACATGAGTATTTTCAATATCACCCAGTAAAGCTCGTAGCCGATTGCGTGCAGGCGCCTCATCGTCAACAATTAAAATATTGAGATTAGCGTGATTAACCATTTGTCTTTTGTTGTTGATTAGGCAAAGTAATATGTACCTCGTATGTGTCGTTTACCTGTTTGCTTTTCAATGAGGCTTCGAGGTCAAAATGTAGCGTAAGCCGTTCTTTAATGTTCTTAAGTGCCATGTTGTTGCCAGTGTGGTGCTTACTTTGTGCTGTGTATGGATTTTTTAGTACCAAATGCACTTCATTTTTTTTGGTGTATATCTGAACCGTAATAGTACCGCCACCAGCTAATGGCTCTATCCCATGGTAGACGGCATTCTCAACGAGCGGTTGTAGCAGCAATGGCGGGATGAGAATATCAGGCGGCACATCGTTAATCAGCCATTCTACGTTTAGTCTTTCATCTAAGCGTAGTTTCTCTAGGGCTAAATACTGACGACAGAGCCCAATTTCCTGTGCGATTGGCACCAGCTCCCGATTTTCTGCCATCAATACACGAAATAAATCCGCCATGTCTTCCAGTGCAGTTTCAGCTTGCTTCGGCTGGTCACGAATCAACGACAACACAGCATTTAGACTATTAAACAGAAAATGTGGACGAATACGCGCTTGTAAGGCTTGTAGTCTGGCCTCGGTCACCGCGGGCGAATAGACGCGATGATGTAGGTTAAAGTAATACAAGGTAATCGCGCTAATTATCCAAGTGTAAATAACTATGCGGGCGAGTGAGGGTATGTCGCTGAATATCCAAAATTGTGCAAAAAAGCCATGTATGCCAGATGCACTGAGCGTTACCAGCATGAAAATAACAATGATCGCTTGTCGATAAGATACTTTTTTTAGAAAGCTAGCACAGCTATACAGTAAAAACAGGCTAATAAGTAAGATAGGTTGAGCGAAAGTAGAAATGCTCGTTATTTGATATGAAAACGTATTAATGCTATCGCTTAGAATAAAGGCGCCTAACATCAACGCTGAGTTAGCGATAATGAGGATGCGTAAGACGACCCCTAAATTGCGTAAATTAGGCAGGCGGCTCGTATTTTTCATCGGGTTTTTATCTGCATTTATGTAGCCTGATGCGATCGCTTTATCTTAAATGACTTTATTTTGCATTATACTAATGCATATAAGTAGTTTGTTATTAAGCATTTTTTAATGTTGAATAAAATTTGTACAACAATCGCAATTTAATTCCTTTTATAGACAGAGTAAGTGGGTTAACCATTTAAGCTTAATGCAAAGGCTGGCTCTTTCATTAACACTTCTATCAATAAATAGGTATATGAAAAGTTAATACTAGATAGGCAAATAAAGTGACACAGAAAATAAGCGCGCTCAATAAAAAAGACACCAGTTGGTCTGGGCGTTTTAATGAGCCAGTGGCTGAGCTAGTTAAAAAATATACAGCATCTATTGGTTTTGATTATCGTTTAGCCTCTTTTGATATTGAGGGCTCAATCGCCCACGCGCGTATGTTAAGTGCGCAGGGTATTATTTCTCAGGAAGATTTCAACGCGATTGAAACTGGCTTGAATGAAATTCTTGAAGAAATCAATGCAGGCCAATTTGAATGGTCGCTAGATTTAGAAGACGTGCATCTTAATATAGAGAAGCGCTTAACCGATAAAATCGGTGATGCAGGTAAGCGCTTACATACTGGCAGAAGCCGTAACGATCAAGTGGCAACCGATGTAAGGCTTTGGCTACGGACTACTTGCGAGCAGGTGATTGCAGGTTTATTTAACTTACAAACTAGTTTGCTTGATTTGGCTGAAGCTAATTTTGACACCGTCATGCCTGGTTTTACGCATTTGCAGGTAGCGCAACCAGTGACCTTTGGTCACCATTTAATGGCGTATTACGAAATGTTGAAACGTGATATTTCACGTTTTGAAGACTGTAAAAAACGTATGAATATGTTGCCATTGGGTGCCGCAGCTTTGGCTGGTACCAGCTACCCGATAGATCGTGAAAACGTTGCTGCGAGTTTAGGTTTTGCTGGTGTATGTGAGAACTCACTAGATGCAGTGTCAGACCGTGATTTTGCGATTGAATTTACCTTTGCCGCGTCCACAGTGATGATGCATTTATCAAGGCTTTCTGAGGAGCTGATTCTATGGAGCTCGCCACGATTCGCGTTTATTGATATTGCAGACCGCTTCTGCACTGGCTCATCGATTATGCCGCAGAAGAAAAACCCAGATGTGCCAGAGTTGGTGCGTGGTAAAACAGGCCGTGTTTATGGGCATTTAATGGGGCTGTTGACTTTAATGAAAGGGCAGCCACTTGCCTATAACAAAGACAACCAAGAAGATAAAGAGCCATTGTTTGATACTGCTGATACGCTATTAGTGACATTGGAAATCTACGCAGACATGCTACGTTTGCCAGTGATAGAAAATGGCGTGGTAGTAAAAGCTGGCTTTACCGTGAATAAAGAAAATATGCGTAAAGCCGCGAGCGAAGGCTTTGCGACTGCAACCGATTTGGCTGATTACCTCGTAAAAAAAGGCATGCCATTTAGAGATGCACATGAGGCGGTAGCTTTGGCTGTGCGTTATGCGGTAGATCAAAAAGTGGATTTAAGTGACCTACCTTTAGCTAAACTACAAGCGTTTGCTAAAGAAATCACTGATGATGTTTATGCCGTGCTTACTTTGGATGGATCACTCAATAGCCGTAACCATATTGGTGGCACTGCACCATCGCAGGTAAAAGCAGCAATCGCTAGAGCGAGAAAGTTACTTGAAAGTTAGTAGATTGTATTTTGAGTAGGGATACTTTAGCAATATTCGCTTTTATTCTGCGGTTAGTGCTTGATGTTGCTTAGAGTAAATCATGTAGGTTGAACTGTCGCTGTATGGCATCAGGTTCAACTGCATGGGTTGCTTGAGACAGTATTATCCGCCTTTACTGGCCCATAATATTCGCATAGTGCAATGTAGTTAAGGTTAATGAGCTTTTGTAGGGCCGTTAATTGGGAACGTTGTATTTCTGCTGATAAACCAGTCTTGAAGCTTAAGAGACTGTTCATTACTTAGTTTAAGATGCGCTAAATTTCTTAATATAAAATCTATAATACTTCTCTCGGTTGTTTCATCGACAGCTGTCCATAAGGCGCTCGACAGTGCGACAAATACTGAGTTCTTAGCATCAAGTACGATAGTGCTATCATCCTCATCATCAACTAGTGTTTGTTTACCAACCTGAGAGCCTGGGTCACTTAAGAGTAGGGCTTCAGGTGACTCTAGTGCGGTAATGAGCGCTCTTAAAATATGAGAACGTGCTCTTCTTAATTCATCGGTCGTGCAGCAGCGGGTAACGAAGCTTGCTAAGGCATAAGGAGGTTTTAATGAAAACTCTGTTTCCCACATGCTTAATGCCTGCGACATCTCCGTAGCATTTAAAAATGGTTTTAGGCCCGTATAAATGGCGCGGCGTCTTAATGGTAAGTTCATCTGCTACTTCTTATAGTTTCTGTAGTAGTTCTAAATTCTCAGCTTTATAAGCTGCATTGTGGCTAAACTCCGGGTAGGCAATCTCACCATGTTCAGTAATATCTAAACCGCGTTGCTCATGCATGGTGCTCACACGTAAACCAACGGTTGCCTTAATTAAGCCATACATAATGAGGGCCGCAAAGAAAACCCAAATAAACGTAGCGCTGATGCCTATTAGTTGCACAATAATTTGATCACTATTAAACATATTCCCTTTTAGGAATATGCCTGCGGCTAAAGTGCCCCATACACCAGCAAAACCATGCACAGAAATGGCACCAACAACATCATCAATGCGCACCTTTTCTAGTAAAAGTACACCCAACACTGAAATGACACCGCCAATAAAGCCAGTAAGCGCAGCGTAAGGCACATCTGTTGTGGCGTAACCTGCGGTAATGGCAACTAGCCCAGCAATACTGCCATTAACAGTATTGCTAATTAATATGGGTTTGCGCACCATGACGCTAATGAGCACCGCACCAACAGCGCCTGCTGCTCCAGATAGTTGCGTGTTAAGCACAATTAGCCCAATATTGGTGCTTGCTTCTAACGTGCTACCAGCATTAAAACCAAACCAGCCAAACCATAAGATAAAGCCACCAAGACCAAGCATGCCGATATTATGGCCAGGAATGCTATGGATTTTTCCACTTTCACTAAAGCGACCTAAGCGTGGGCCCAGTAAAATAACGCACTGCAAGTGCGCACCAGCCACCTAGTGAATGTACAACGGTAGATCCTGCAAAATCAATAAATCCCATTTGTTTTAACCAGCCTTGATCATTCCATATCCAGCTACCCAACACTGGGTAAATGACCGCTGTAATACCGATAGCGCCAAATAAATAAGAGAGATAGTTTGTGCGCTCTGCCATGGCGCCACTCACGATGGTGGCGGCAGTGGAGGCAAACATGATATGAAAAACAGCAGGGTGAATTCCCAGTCATCTCCATAACCTAACGCAAAGTGATCTGTACCTACCCTCCAGTTGCGTTACTACCAAACATCAAACCATACCCTACCAGCCAAAACAGCACGGTACCTACGCACAAGTCCATATAGTTTTTCATCATGACGTTGACAGCATTTTTGGAGCGAGACATGCCAGTTTCTAGCATGGCAAAGCCTGCTTGCATCAGAAATACTAAGGCGCCAGCAAGTACAACCCAGACACTATTGATTGCAATTGTCGAAACCGTTTCATTGGTGATTTGATTGGTGACCGCACCAGCGAAAGAGACTGATGGAATAACTATACCTAATGTAAAACCTAGGATAGTAAGCGCGGTTAGACAAGTAATTCTTTGCATAAATAACCTATGGCGTAAATGATTGTAATTTTTTATATTTCATACGAAGCAATATGTATGCCATGGTGTAAAAGAAAGGTGCAGAATAAACAAGATGTAGCGCTGAGTGCTTGGTACTTAATAAAAAGCGATGGCAAGTAAACTTTAATCAAAATGATTTAAAGAATATTAAATATTTTTGAACAACTGAGCATGATGATTTGTCTTTAAACAAGCAATCTAACTATTAAGAGCGAATTAACCACGATGAATAAACTTTTACAGATCATTTATATTAGCCGTTCTACATTTAAATCAACTGATTCACTGAATAGAATTGAGCCAAACGTTGCAAGAATTCTGGCTAAATCTAGAATAAATAATCGTAAAAATGGCTTAGTTGGTGTGTTGTACTTTGGCGATGGCGTTTTCTTTCAATGTCTTGAGGGAGATGAGGCAACAATCAATCAGCTAATGAGTAAATTAGAAGCAGACTCACGCCACAAAGATTTAAAAGTGGTATCGAGGAAATATATCGATCAGCTTTCGTTCTCTGATTGGGCAATGAAATTTGCGCCAATTGATGCCAAGATAGCACGTTTTCTTAAAGCAAACGGATTTGAGCGGTTTAATCCATATTTATTTTCAGACGAAACGGTTAGTAACTTTTTGAATGAATTATTTTATGCGGATGATCCAACCAACCCCTTGGGGGCATCATTGCTACCAAGGGAAGGTTTTGAGGGTGCTACAGTTCAGTCTGCTGGTAAAAGAACTGCTAACTTAGCATTGATGTGCTCAGTATTAGCTTTATTGATTTCCATATTCTCGCTTCTAGCTGCAAAAAACTTGATTTAGTAAGCTTCAGTGAACTAACAGCTGATTTTTATTAGGGTAGTTAGATGCGGGCGTTGGATTCTTTACTCATCATCTAAAAAAATCGTTAATAACTCGTTTAAATAGCGTTGACCTAACAGGGTTGGTTTAATGTAGCCATCTTGAATAGTCAGCAGTTTTTTAGCTTGTGCTTGTTTGATTGCTGGTTCTAGCGTGATGAGGTTAAGCCCTGTGTGTTGTTGAAACAAGCCTAGTGGTACACCATCAATCAGCCTGAGTGCGTTCATCATAAATTCAAACCCTAGTGCATCTTGGCTAATGATAGATTCACTCTCAACGGCACTGCCGTGAAGCGCTTGCTCCATATATGCTTTAGGGTGTTTTGGGCGAGTTTCTCTGGTGATTTTATCGTGGTAGCTTAATTTGCTGTGGGCGCCTGCGCCAATGCCTAGGTAATCGCCAAATTGCCAGTAATTGAGATTGTGTCTAGCCTGCTGGCCTTTTTTGGCAAATGCGGAGGTTTCGTAATGCTCATAACCATGTTGTGCCAGTAAGTTTTCAATCTCAATTTGCATTTCAGCGCTGGTGTCATCATCAGGCAGGCTTGGCGGCGTATGATAAAACGGCGTATTGGGCTCAAGTGTTAAATGATAAAAAGAGAGGTGGTCAGGATTAAATGCAACGGCCTGCTTTGCATCGGCTAAAGCATCTGTTAATGATTGATTTGGCAGACCATACATCACATCCAGATTAACGCGATCAAAGGTAGTGAGTGCTAACTCTGCGGCGTAAATCGCTTGTTTGTCATCATGAATCCGTCCCAATGCTTTTAAATAGTCAGCATTGAAGCTTTGTATACCTAGCGATAGCCGATTAACGCCAGCTTGTTTGTAACCAGCGAAGTTGGCAATGTCCACTGTGCCAGGGTTGGCTTCAAGTGTGATTTCAGCGTCATATTCTAAGGGCGTAAGTGCGCGTACTTGGCTTAAAATGGTATCAATCGCTTCAGGTGAGAATAAGCTTGGTGTGCCGCCACCAAAGAATATACTTTTGATTTTTCTGCCCCACACTTTTGGTGTGGCAAGTTCTAGGTCTTTAGTCAGCGCTTCTACGTAGGCTTTTTCTGGGAGTTCGCCGTTTTTATGGCGGCTTTCGTGTGAGTTAAAGTCACAATAAGGACATTTCTGCACACACCAAGGGATATGGATGTATAAAGAAAGCGGTGGCGGGTTACTTAAGCCAGAAAGGGTTGCCGCACCCGCAAGTGGCGCAACAGTATTAATTAACTGAGGCTTAAACTCAGCAGCCGCTTTAATTTCAATAATCTTTTTAATGACAAATCACCTTGAATGCAAAATCCGCTTGAATGTAAAAGCCTTGAGAGCCGCTTTACTTTTGGTAAGGGTTGATGAGCGCATCTACTAATTGATGGAGTGCCTCGCGCATTTGTTGTTCTGATACTTCCATGAGTAAACCATCTTCAAGCGCATCTTGCGCAATTTGCTTTAGTTCATCAAAGTTTTCAGTCATCACTTTCACTTTTTCAGTGCATGAGACCACGCTGCCATCATCCCGTAACCATTTAGGCCATGCTTGCTCTGGCTTAGTCATGACTGAGCCTTTCCAGCTTTTGTAGCAGTTTTACCATGGCATGGCCGCGGTGACTAATACGGCTTTTAATGTCTAAAGGCAGTTCGGCCACAGTTTTATCGGTTTTTGCATCTAAAAACAGAGGGTCGTAACCAAAGCCATCCGTGCCCCGCAGTTCAGTTAAAATCTCTCCAATCCATTGGCCTTCTGCAATGATAGGCTCAGGATCGTGCTCATGACGCACCAGTACCATGACGCAGTAAAAATGCGCATGACGATTAGTTTCGCCTTGTAATGCATCTAGTAATTTTAGGTTGTTTCGAGCGTCTTGGCTAAGCGTAGAAAGCGCGTCTGCTTCTGCGTATCTGGCTGAACGTACGCCAGGTGCGCCGAGTAAGGCATCGACACATAAGCCAGAATCATCCGCCAACGCTGGTAAGCCCGTATGTTTGCTGGCATGTCTGGCTTTGGCCAAGGCATTTTCTATAAAGGTGCATAATGGTTCTTCACACTCTGGCACATTGAGATTAGATTGCGGAATGATCTCAATCGCTAATGGGCTGAGTAAGTGCTGAATTTCACGTAACTTGCCTTTGTTGCCAGTGGCAATCACAAGTTGATTAAATGGTAGCGCCATGTGTTTAACCGAGTGCTTTGTTTTGTTCAATAATCAATTGTTGAATACCGTGTGCAGCTAAATCCAGCATGGCATTCATCGCATCACGTTCAAAAGGTTCGCCTTCTGCGGTACCTTGAATCTCCACAAATCCGCCTTTGCCAGTCATCACTACGTTCATGTCTGTATCGCAGTCAGAATCTTCAATGTAGTCTAGATCTAGTACTGGGGTGCCCTTATAAACACCGACAGAAATGGCAGCCACAGCATCTTTTAATGGTGATTCGCTGATTTTACCGCTTTTTAACAAAAATGAAATTGCATCTTGTAGTGCAACGTAAGCGCCAGTGATACTTGCCGTGCGGGTGCCGCCATCGGCCTGAATTACGTCACAGTCGATTTGAATGCTACGCTCGCCCAATTTTTCTAAATCGATAATGGCGCGTAAAGAACGGCCGATGAGTCGCTGAATTTCCTGTGTACGGCCAGATTGCTTGCCGCGTGCCGCTTCTCTATCCATGCGGCTGCCTGTTGAGCGTGGCAACATGCCATATTCTGCTGTGACCCAACCTTGGCCTTTGCCTTTTAAAAAGCCTGGTACCTTCTCCTCAACACTGGCTGTGCATAACACGTGCGTATCGCCAAACTTAACCATTACAGAGCCTTCTGCGTGTTTGGTGTAATGACGAATAATTTCAACGGGCCTAAGTTGGTTGCAAGCGCGTTGGCTTGGTCTAATGTTATCTTGCATGATGTAAATCCTGAATTTCTAGTAGTGTATAAATGATTAAGCGCGTTTGGTTTTGCTTAGGGCTTGCTGAATCTCGGCGATGGTTCTTTCAATATCATCATCAGAGAGATCAAGGTTTGCCTGATTATTTGGGCGCGTCGTCGGGTTCATGATGGTGGTAGTTGAACCCATCGGCATGGTGATGGTTTCAACGGCTAATTGACTATGAAGTTTGTCGCCCCATTGTAGTCCAATTGCGCTCATGTTATCACCATGCACTTGGCTGATAGTTTCTGCTTCGTCTAGTAACAGTGTTACGTTGTCCGAAATTGAAGGGCCATTTAACATGCGTTTGATTTGGTCATCAGTAATCGCTCCCCATACGCCATCAGTGCAAAGTAGCACAGTGTCGCCTTCTAACAGTTCTTGCCTATCTGAAAGCGTAATTTTGGGGGGCACGTCACCACCTAGGCAACTATAGACTTTATGTCGGTATGGGTGTGTAGACATGTCGCTTTTATCAATCATGCCGCGATTGTATAAAGATTGCACCACCGAGTGGTCTTCAGTGCGATACAGTAAATGGCCATCGCGAAAGTGATAGAGTCGAGAGTCACCCACATGGGCACAATATAGCATGCCACGCTGCACGATTGCCGCCACAATTGTAGTGCGCGGTGCTTCCAGCATTTCTCGCTCTTGCGTAAGTTGGTCAATCATATCGTGCACTTGCTGAATATGATCGGTTAAGAACTTTGCTGGGCTAGATAATGCAGGCATGGCTAGCCGTTGAAAAGCCTCAGTCATGGTAGTAACGGCAAGTTGTGCAGCTACCTCGCCGTGGCGATAACCGCCCATACCATCCGCGACCACTAAAAGTAATGCATCTTTACTATACGAGTAGGCGAGTCGGTCTTGGTTATATGGCCGCGGGCCTTGGCGGCTATTCTGGAAAATTGTAAATTTCATTGTGATTTATTGTTGCTAAGCGATATCGATTTATTGAGAACACTCATCATTCTATGTACTAGGCCTGTCTTTTTGTCGCTCTTGGGCATGTTTTCTAGCAATGATTTTTGTAGTGAAAATACGCTTTGAGGGCGTTTAAGATAATCTAAACTTAAGCATTTATCGATGGTTTGCAGTAAATCCTGCGAATAATGGTCTTTACCTATTTTAACAGCAGGCATTAATAAATCATTCTTGATGCGCTGATTAGCCGCAAGTGGCGATGTGCGTGTTAAGCATGAGTACATGGTGGCGCCAATACTATAAATATCGCTCCACGGCCCCAGTAACTTTCTATCGTAATATTGCTCTGGCGGCGCAAACCCAGGCGTGTAACTTGGTGATATTTTAGCTTGATTCTCACTCAGTGCCTGACGAGATGAGCCAAAGTCTAACAATACTGGTGAGCCATCTAACCGAATATAGATGTTGGCTGGCTTAATATCTAAATGTAGCAGTTTTTGTGTGTGCACTTCGCGCAGGCCATTTGATAGCTCGCTAAACACTCGACGTATAAATTTTTCAGAAACAGGTTCTGATTGGCTAAGGATGTATTCTTGTAGGGATTTACCGCGCTCGTACTGCATCACCATGTAGACGGTTTCATTGGCTCGGAAGAAATTAAGCACCCGCACAATGTTTTTATGTTCAATTTTAGCTAATGCCAAACCTTCGTCAAAAAAACACTTCAAGCCGTGCCTGAATAAAGCAATATCTTCAGCATTAGGCTGTACTGTAGCGCTATCGGCACGTATCGCAATAGAAGTAGGTAGATACTCCTTAATCGCAACCACATTTTTTTCTTTATCGCGCGCTAAATAGACAAAACTAAAGCCACCAGAGCTTAACACTTTGGTAATTTCATAGTCATGCAACTGGTAGCCAGCTGTTAACGCTAAATTCGCTGAGGTTAAATGCTTAGTAGAGGTCACTTTAAGTTGGTTTCTTTAATGATATTTATCATTAAGCCTGTATGTAGCCTGCATAGAATCTTATATTTCAATGATAGCCAGCTTTTTGTCCGTATTGACTACAGCAATATAGCGCGTAATTGACTGAAATTAAAGTTTTTTGATAGATAGTTTTGATTAAATATCAGTATTTTGTACATATAAATACCTATGAGATTGCATTTTTTAGTGATTAATAGACAGTATTTGATACCATGGTGCCAATTTATTTTAATTTTTGGAAAATCTTAATATGATTTTTAGCATGACGGGTTTTGCCGCATTAGAACAGCCGATAGAAAATGCCACACTCTTATTAGAGCTACGGGCAGTAAATAGTCGCTATTTGGATATGCATTTCAAATTAGATGAAAGCCTTCGAAGCTTAGAACCTACAATCAGAGAGATTCTCTCTGCACATTTAAGCCGTGGAAAGCTGGAATGTAAGGTGCACTTAATTCAGCGTTCGCAATCAAATCATGCCCCTAAGCTTGATGAGCAATTAATGCAGCAATTGGCAGCCTTGCAAGCAAGGACGCAAACATTGTTCCCAGAAAGCCGCCCGCTCAGTGTGGCAGACATTTTGCGTTGGCCAGGTGTGGTGATGCATGATGAATTAAGCCAAGCGTCGTTGGTAGAAGACGTAAAACAGCTAGTCGAGCGTGGCTTGCAAGACTTGAATGCATCTCGTCAGCGCGAAGGTGAAAAGTTGAAAGCATTGATTTTAGATCGATTGCAGCAAATTGAAGCCTTGGTTGCTAAGGTGAAGCCTTTGCTACCTGAGCTGAACAAAGAATATCAGTTAAAGCTTGAAACTAAATTACATGAAACTTTAAAAACCATCGATCAAGACCGTATCGCTCAAGAGTTAGTGCTGTTTGCACAACGTATTGATGTGGATGAAGAGCTTAGTCGCTTAACCGCTCACATCTCAGAAGTGAAACGTATTTTAAATAGTAATGTGCCTGCTGGTAAACGCTTAGACTTCTTGATGCAAGAGCTGAACCGTGAGGCTAATACATTAGGCTCAAAATCGGTGTCAGTACACACGACACAAGTATCGATGGAGCTTAAAGTGCTGATCGAGCAAATGCGCGAGCAGATTCAAATTCATTAATAAAAATATTAATATGTTGGTATTATCGAATTAAATAATTAATAACAATGGAGTAGTAATGAAATATAAATTTATAGTTCAAGCCTTACTTATCCCACTATTATTAGTGGGTTGTGGAACACCTGCCGTCATAAAAAAAGTTGAGGACAGGCCCGTTCAAGATCTCAAAGCCAGTGAAAACGCGAAACCTATCCAATTTGCCAAGATAGTTGTAAAGCTAAAACGTGGTGAGCATATTGGAGCTTGGAAAGCAGGTTTCTTATGCGTTCCTAATGGTGATCTGAATTGGAAAGGTGGAAAAATTAATATTGATTCTGAGGAGTTTACAGATACATTTAAGGATGAGTTAGAAAAGTACTCATTCAAAACAGTGGGTGATATGAATGCATTATTTGAAGATTCTTCGACGTGGAAGTCAGAAATTCTAGTGGCAGGGCTTGTTAAAGAGTTGAAAGCGAATATTTGTTATCCAATGGCTGGATACGGTAACTTTAACTCATCTAAAGGAGAGGCTTATTTGAAAGTTGAATGGCAAATATACTCAAAACTAGATAGATCGGTTGTTCACAGCGTAACAACTGAAGGGACTGCAAGTTCAAACGACTCTGTCGGTGGCGGTGATTCTTTAGTTGTACTTAATGCCTTTTCACAAGCAACTAGAAATTTGTTAGCGGATGAGAAGTTTAGGCAGATAGCAAGTAGAGGCGGTGAAGCTATCAAGCAAACAACATTTAAATCAGGCGATTCAATTGTTATCGCAACTAATACAGCCAAGAGTTTAGGAAAGTTGCCAGAATCATGGCCGCAAGCAGTTGTTACTGTTTTTGCTGGTAATGGGCATGGAAGTGGCTTTGTAATTTCAGATGATTTGATATTAACAAATCATCATGTTGTTGGCGACTCCGATTCCGTAACAGTTAAGTTTGACAGTGGAATGCAGGTGGTGGGGAAAGTTATTGCGTCAAACTCAGGTCGTGATGTAGCTGTCGTTAAAGTAAATGCTATCTTGCCAAAACATTTTAAGATTATTAGAAATAGGCCTGTAATTGGGTCAAATGTTTATGCATTAGGCAGTCCTTTAACCGAAAAGTTAAGCTCAACTCTCACGCGCGGTATTATTAGTGGATATAGAGAAGAGAGTAATAAAACTCTCATTCAAAGTGATGTAAATATTAGGCCTGGAAATAGTGGAGGCCCACTAGTTGATGAAAATGGAAATGTTGTTGGAATTGCTGTATCTGGACTAGTTGTAAATAATGTTTCACAAGGGATTAACTTTTTCATACCAATTGATGATGCACTAAAATCACTAGGCGCAATTTAGACAAATAGTGCTATTGATTCTTTCAAGAACATAAAACTGCTTTAATTTAGCAATGTGCAGGCATAGATTGCCTGCACATTAGCTGTCTTGCTACAAATATCACCAATTTAAGTCGATTTATCTGGGCACTTTTCGTCCTGCGCCTATACGTCACCTTAACTTATTGTCACTTTGCTTTTTTATAACAATCTCGCACATTAATATTGCGTAATCTACCTATGCCTTTTATTCATGCACTTATTATGGGCGGTATGGACTGAAAATCCCCAGCGTGCTTTGTAACCATATGATTTATTTATATTAATTATCTGGTACGACCCTTGCTTAAGCCTTAACCATCAAGGGAAGGCTTACATCATGAAAAAATCACAACCGCAATTTTTTAATGAAATGCAACTGGACCTCGCTGCAAGTAGTGCAGATGGCGTTCGTGAGATTTATAAGGCTTATCACCAGTGGCTTAAAAATGTGCCACATCATCAGTTAAATAGTAAGCGCATGGAAGCCGAGTTGTTATTTCGCCGTGTGGGGATTACTTTTAACGTTTATGGTGAAAATGACGGCGCTGAGCGTTTGATACCATTTGATGTGTTGCCGCGGATTTTGTCCGCAAAAGAATGGCGTCACTTGTCTACTGGCTCCATTCAGCGGGTGCGTGCGCTCAACATGTTCTTGCACGACATTTATCATGATCAGGATATTATCAAGGCGGGCATTATGCCTGCGACCATTTTAGCAAATAGCCAATATCGCCCAGAAATGTTTGGTGTGGATGTACCTAATCAAATTTATGCGCACATTGCGGGTGTTGATTTGGTGCGTACCAGTGAATCGCAGTTTTATGTGTTGGAAGACAATTTACGCACACCATCAGGCGTGTCTTATATGTTAGAAGACCGCAAAATGATGATGCGTTTGTTCCCTGAGTTATTCCGTCAGTATCCGATTGCCCCCGTTGAGCATTATCCGCAAGTGCTGCTTAATAATCTGCGGGCAGTTGCACAAACCAATGTACAAGAGCCAACGGTGGTGGTGTTATCGCCAGGGGCGTCCAACAGTGCCTATTTTGAGCATGCATTTTTAGCGCAGCAAATGGGGGTTGAGCTGGTAGAAGGCCAAGACTTATTTGTGCGTAATAACGGCGTGTATATGCGCACTACCGAAGGGCCGCAACGTGTGGATGTGATTTATCGCCGTATTGATGATGATTATTTAGACCCATTGGTGTTTAACTCTAACTCTATGTTGGGTGTGCCAGGGTTACTTTCAGTGTATAGAAACGGTGGCGTGACACTTGCGAATGCCGTGGGTACAGGGGTTGCAGATGATAAATCGACCTATATTCATGTGCCTGCGATGATTCGTTTCTATTTAGGTGAAGAGCCACTACTTGAAAACGTGCCTACCTATGAACTCAGCAAAGCGGATGACCTCGCTTACACATTGGCGCACTTAGATGAGTTAGTGGTCAAAGAGGTGCAAGGGTCTGGCGGTTACGGCATGTTGGTAGGCCCTGCGGCTAGCAAGCAGGAGTTAGATGAATTCCGCTTACGTATTATTTCTAGCCCCGCCAGTTATATCGCACAACCTACATTAGCGTTATCTACTTGTCCTACTTTGGTAGAAGAGGGCATAGCGCCACGGCATGTAGACCTCAGGCCGTTTGTGCTTTCTGGAAAAACCTGCACTTTAGTACCAGGCGCCTTGTGTCGTGTTGCCATGAAAGAAGGTTCTCTGGTAGTGAATTCATCACAAGGTGGTGGCACCAAAGATACTTGGGTGCTGGAGGAAGAGGTTGAAACACCAAGCAAGGTTAAAACTAACCAAGTAGAGGAAATGATATGTTAAGCAGAACGGCAGATCATCTTTATTGGATGGCGCGTTACATTGAGCGCGCAGAGAACATGGCGCGTGTGTTGGATGTTACCTATAACATGTCTTTAGTGCCGAACGCCGCGGAAAGCGAAGCGGCTTTGTGGTTGCCTGCGCTAGAGATTTCTGGCAATGTTGAGGCATATGAACGTGATTATTTTAACGAAACTCAGCAAGAATATACAGCAGCAGGGGTGATTCATTATCTCGCGATGGATATGAATAATCCGTCTAGTATTTATAGCTCTTTGCGAAGCGCTAGAGAGAACGCCCGCGCAGTGCGGGTGGCGATGACTTCCGAAACATGGGAGAACATTAACTCACTGTGGTTAGAATTTGGTCAGTTCTTTGGTCAAGACTTATCGCAAAACGGTTTGAGTGAGTTTTGTGATTGGGTGAAAGCACGCTCGCATTTATTTAGAGGCGTGTGTTTTGGCACCATGTTGCGTGATGATGCATTCAGTTTTGTGCGTTTAGGTACTTTTATTGAACGTGCGGACAACACGGCACGTCTACTAGATGTGAAATACCATTTATTGTTGCCAGAGCAGGAAGAAGTAGGTGGGGCAGTCGATTATTACGAATGGAGTGCGGTGTTACGTTCAGTTTCGGCCTTTCAGGCGTATCAGAAAATATTTAGCGATACGATAGAACCTTGGCGTGTCGCAGAGCTGTTGGTGCTCAGGCGTGATATGCCAAGGTCTTTACATGCTTGCTTTGATGAAATTACTTCAATTTTAGAGCAACTTTCTAGCTCGCGTGCAACTGAGTGCAGAAAGATGGCGGGTGAACTGCACGCCAAGTTACGCTTTGGCAAGATGCGTGATATCTTTCAGCATGGTTTGCATGAGTTTTTAAGTGAGTTTGTCACCGCAAACAACAAGCTTGGTGTCGAAGTGCATAAAACCTTTTTAAGCATTTCTTAAACCCAATTTAGGTGCTCAACATGTTACTTAATATCGAACATCACACACGCTACGCATATAGCGAAGATGTGAATTACACCATACAGGAGCTACGCCTAACGCCGCAACATGGTTTTGGTCAGCATGTCAGGCACTGGGAAATTAAGGTTAACGGTGAGTTGCAGCCCTCTGAAGACGCTTATGGCAACACCACCCATACCTTGGTTGTCGATGAGCCGCATGCTGAAATACTTATTATTGCCATGGGGCAGGTTGAAACAGGGCTTGATGTAGTTTCGCAACATTTAGCCTTACCTTTGCCTATTTATCTCCGAGATACGCCGCTTACGCAAAGTAGTGAGGAGATGCTCGCGTTTGCCAAGCAATATCAACAAGCACATCGCCAAAATGATGCGCTAGAAGAAATGATGCATGCTTTATTGTCGCGTGTGCAATATATCCAAGGCGCGACACAGGTTACCACTTCAGCCGTTGAGGCATTTTCTTTAGGTCAAGGTGTCTGTCAAGATCACGCACATGTGTTTATAGCCTGCTGTCGTGCTATAGATTTACCAGCACGTTATGTTAGCGGGTATTTGTTTACAGAAGATGGTAGCTTAATGCAAACCCATGCATGGGCAGACGTGTATGTGGCGTGTGAAGGATGGCAGAGCTTTGATGTGTCTAACGGTTGTCGCGCGGGTGAAACCCATGTCCGTTTAGCAACAGGGCTAGATTACAGAAGCGCTAGCCCTGTTAGCGGCATGCGCTCTGGCGGGGGTGTTGAAGGCATGGCATCGAGTGTCATTGTTAATCAGGCAGGGTTAGCGGCAAGTCAGCAGCGAAAAATGAACACAGCGCAATTGTTAGCACAGGCGCAGTTAAGCAGGGAGATTCTCACAGAGGCTGCTTTGGTAAAACACTCACAACATGCGCAGCAACAGTAATTTTTAGCTATAGTACTTAAATCAAAGTTTCAAATGAAAGAACGGTCAACTGATGAAGAATCTTGTCAAATCGCTAGACTTTGAACGTCACGGTGACAAAGAGAACTCCACGTTTTTTGAAGAAAATCTGATTCGCTTATTAGAAGAGCGCGATGCCATAGGCTTGACGGATATGATTCACGAAATTGATGCGCTGATGATCACAGTCGACCCAGGCAATGCCATTCAGTATATCGCTGAGTTGGCGTTAATGACGCCTTATCATTACATGGTTACGCTAGAAAGCGAGCAGCATTTAACGCATGTGTTGCGTATTGATTTAAATTCACCAGACATTTTATTGCGCGAAGTAAAAGATCCTAATATACGTGGCATTTTTAGAAGTCTGAATGAAAGTTATCCGATAGGTGCTAAAAAACCTAACAGTCGTTATATGGGTGAGATTTTGCGCGTAAGCAACTTGCATAGCGTAGTAGATTTGCAAAAAGCACGTGATTTCAGATTTTTCAGCCAAGATGAAGTACGTAAATTAGATTTTCCTGGCAACCTTGCAGTCAGCAAGCCCTCGCCTTATACCCATAATATTGTCGCTTATTTAGAAAGAGCGCCTGATGAAACGCGCGTCTATTCATTAGGGGTAAGTACTATTTCGTCCGAGGCACAAGCTGCCTACGAAAAAGCAAAAAATTTGCAAAATAAACTAGGTATTAACGACTTATTGTTACCGCTGGATCATCTGGCAACGCGCGTTTATAGCCAAAACCGCGAAGTCGCCATTTTGGAATATCTATCATGGTCTAGTTATTACTTCTGGGGTGCTTATAACATTAAAGACCAAAACTCATCGACCAACGTGACAAAAAGTACGCATGCGATACCAGAGTCTAAAAGCCCTGCAAAAGTGTTTACAGCCAACAATACTCCCTATTTTGTTAATCATTTAGAGCACTTGCCATCACCTACCGAAACTTTTGTACGGAACTACGGCCCACGCTTGCATCATATGGCAATTTCAGTGAAAGATGGTGAACGTCATGGAAAAGAGCATATCGATATTGTCGTCGATGCGATTTCGAAAAACGGCAAAGGCTTTTTGTTAGATGTCATTGGCTCCAAAGAACAGGGGCTAAAGCAGATATTCTCCAACGCTTCCGAGCATTCTTCATTGATTATCGAATACGTACAACGTTATGGCGGATTTGATGGGTTTTTTACTAAAGAGAATGTTGCAAAACTTACTGAGGCGGCTGGTTTTATGTAGGTTTCGGATTTGTCGTTCAGGTACGTAGTACATTTCACTTATGCCTAATAATATTTAGGTATGCATTTTTCCTTGCAGTTTTTTAGCGAGGGATTACGCAAAATGGTATGATTACCTTTCTTCCAAATTAAACAAAAAATATGACTTATTGTGTCGGTTTATTACTGAAACAAGGATTAGTGTTTGCTTCTGATACGCGTACTAATGCAGGCGTGGATCAAGTGTCTTCTACGCCTAAGATGCATATTTTTGAGCTTAAAAATGAGCGTGTTATTGTATTGTTAACAGCTGGTAATCTTGCGATTACACAATCTGTTGTGAATGCACTTAAAGCTAACGTTGAAAAAAATGAGGATGATAGTAAGCACTTACATAATGTCGATAGCTTGTTTGATGCGGTAGGGTTGGTAGGCGCGGAGCTAAGGGCGGCTTTTGAGCGTGATGGTGAGCACTTTAAAAATCATAATATTGAGTTTAATGCCAGTATTCTAGTTGGTGGCCAAATTAAAGGTGAAAAGCCACGTTTATTCAATGTGTACGCCGCGGGTAATTTTATTGAGACTACACAAGAAACGCCTTATTTTCAGATAGGCGAAACTAAGTACGGTAAGCCGATTATAGATCGTGTGGTAGAGCAAGATAGCGACATCATGGACACCGTTAAATGTGTGTTGATTTCTTTTGATTCCACCATTCGCAGTAATGTGTCTGTGGCAGCACCGATCGATTTACTCATCTATCGAGTGGATAGCCTGCATGCTGATTGCCATCAGCGCATTTCAGAAACTGACCCATATTACTTACAAATCCGCCAAGGTTGGGCTGATGGCTTGCGATCAGTATTTAGCGCATTACCAAGCCCAGATTGGTGTTAATCTAGTTAGCTAGGTTATTTTAATGAATATATTGTTATAGAGAGTTTTAATTGAATGGTTCCAGGTAATCTTTACATCATCACCGCAGCATCAGGCGCAGGTAAAACTAGCCTGATTAAGGCATTGCTTGCCGAAGATGCACACTTGAAACTATCTATCTCGCACACAACGCGCAAGCCACGCCCAGGTGAGCAAGATGGCGTAGATTATCATTTTGTAGAGGATGCTATGTTTTTGCAGATGTTGGGCGAAGCAAAATTCTTAGAAAGCGCAGAGGTGCATGGTGCGCGTTATGGTACTTCGCAGTCTGCCGTGGATGCACCATTGCAAGCAGGTCATGATGTGATTTTGGAGATTGACTGGCAAGGCGCGGCACAAGTTCGCCGTTTATTTCCAAATGCAATCAGTATATTTGTATTGCCGCCTTCTATTGAGACGCTGGAACAGCGCTTAAATAGCAGAGGGCAAGATAGTCAAGAGACAATCTCTAAACGCGTTGCGGCCGCACGTGCCGAAATGCGCCATGTGAGCGAGTTCGATTATGTTACAATTAACAACTATTTTGACGTAGCGTTGCAGGACATTCGCGCTATCATTCGCGCAAAGCGCTTGGTAGGCACTGCACAGTTGCAGCGTTATGCTAGTTTAATTCAAGCGCTCACTTAAATTGCATTGCGCTGTTTAGTCTTTAGTTATTAATTTTGTTTATCATTAGGAAATATCATCATGGCACGTATCACGGTAGATGACTGTTTAGAAAAAATCCCCAATCGCTTCCAATTAACTTTAGTGGCTGCTTATCGCGCCCGTCAGTTACATAACGGCGCAGAGCCCCAAGTTAACGTGCAAAACACGCGTGATAAAACAACGGTAATCGCATTGCGTGAAATTGCAGCAGGTAAAATTGGTGTGGAAATCTTAGCGCGCGGACATGCTTAGTCTGTTTAACATTGGCATTTATTAATTTTTTCATACAAGTAGTGAAACTAGCATGCCAAAAGCCGCAAACAATCTTAAAGCGGAATTATCAAAGTTAACTTTGGCTCCCTTGCTGCCTGCGGACAGCGAGGATTCGGCCTTAAGCATACGTCTTCAGCAGTATTTAAAACCTCAAGATATCGAACAAGTATGGGATGGCTATCGCTATGCCTATGCCGCCCATGATGGGGTAGTCCGTAAAACGGGCGAGCCTTATATCACGCACCCTGTGTCCGTTGCTTGTATTCTGGCCGACCTGCACATGGATGTGCCTACCATTCTTGCCGCGCTATTACATGATGTAGTAGAAGATACCGCCATTACTACGCTTGATATTAAAGAGAAATTTGGTCCTCAGGTGGCTGAGTTAGTGGATGGTGTAACTAAGCTAGATAAAATTGAGTTTCAGAGCGCGAGCCAAGCGCAGGCTGAGAACTTCCGCAAAATGTTATTAGCGATGTCGCAAGATGTACGCGTGATTTTAGTGAAGTTGGCCGATCGTTTACATAATATGCAAACGCTTGAGGCGATGCGACCAGAAAAGCAAAGGATTATTGCTAAAGAAACGCTGGACATCTACGCCCCGATTGCCAACAGGCTTGGCTTAAATGATGTATATCAGGCTTTAGAAGATTTAAGTTTTAAGTATCTTTACCCAATGCGTTATAACGCGATTTCTGAAGCGATTATGGCCGCACGTGGTAATCGTAAAGAAGTCATTAGTAAAATATTAGATTCAATCAAACAGCAGTTACTTAGTTTTAATATTGAAGCGGAAGTATCAGGGCGCGAAAAGCATCTTTATAGCATTTATAAAAAGATGACAAGTAAAGCAACGCCGTTCTCGCAGGTCTATGATATTTATGGCTTTAGAGTGGTGGTTAAAGATTTGCCTAATTGCTACTTTGCTTTAGGTGCTTTGCATGCACTATTTAAGCCTATTCCTAGTAAATTTAAAGACTATATTGCAATTCCCAAAGCCAATGGCTATCAGTCATTGCACACCACTTTGTTTGGCCCATTTGGCACGCCGATAGAGGTGCAAATACGTAGCGCTGATATGCATAATATTGCAGATGCGGGTGTTGCTGCACATTGGCTTTATAAGGCAACAGATGCCCAACTCACCGCGCTACAGCAACAAACGCATCAGTGGTTACAGCGCTTGCTTGATATTCAAAGCGAGAGCATAGACTCGTTGGATTTTCTTGAGCATCTCAAAATTGATTTATTTCCTGATGAAGTTTATGTGTTCACGCCTAAAGGCTCGATTATGGCATTGCCAAAACGAGCAACCGCAGTTGATTTTGCCTATGCCGTCCATTCGGACATTGGCAATAGCTGCGTTGCCGTAAGGATTAACCACGACCTTGCACCATTACGAACAGAGCTTCATAACGGTGATCACGTTGAGATCATCACGGGTTCATTAGCTAAACCTAATCCAGCTTGGCTCAATTACGTAGTAACAGGGCGCGCCCGTGCCCATATTCGCCATTTCTTGAAATCTCAGCAATCTACGGAATCTGCTCATTTAGGTGAGCGTATGCTTAATCAGGCATTACGCGCCCTGCATGTTGATCCTAACCAGATATCAGAAGAACATTGGCAAAAATTGATTCGTGACTACGGCGTTAAAAAGAAAGTTGAAATACTTTCTGATATTGGCCTTGGTAAGCGCCAGAACGTCATGGTGGCGCACCAGTTGGTGGCGATGACAGATGACCATGTTGAGAAGCGCACCAAGCTACCTGCTACTTCATTGGATACCATCACTATTCGTGGCACAGAGGGTATGGCAGTGCAATTTGCACCTTGTTGCAGACCTATCCCTGGCGACCCAATTTTGGGCTTTATCAATAAAGATAAGGGCTTGGTGATTCATACGCACGACTGCCCTAGTGTGCGTAAGTTTAAATTAGACCCAGATAAATGGCTGGATGTTGAATGGGAGCCAGAAAGCTCACGTTTATTCAAAACTAATTTGAATTTAACCGTGGCAAATCAGCCTGGTATGTTGGCTCAAATCGCTTCAGGCATTGCGGATGCTGGCTCTAACATTGATAACGTTAGTGTTGAAGAGGCTGACGGCAGCGCATATGCCAATTTATATTTTACCGTGCAGGTAAAAAACCGTGTGCATTTGGCCGAGCTTATGCGCGGCCTGCGTAAGATACCTGATGTGGTGCGTATTAATCGCACCAAAGGTAATGTTGCTGGTAATGGCAAAAGTTCGAATGCAAAAGCAAACGCACAGTAGTTGCTACGCATTATTTTTTTAACAAAGAGTGGGTTATTAAATGACAGCTAATACAAAACAAATTATTCAAACACAAGGTGCACCAGCGGCAATTGGCACCTATTCTCAAGCGGTAAAAGTAGGTAATACCGTTTATATGTCTGGCCAAATCGGCCTAGACCCAGAAACCATGCAAATGGTGGATAGCATTGAAGCACAAATTCACCGTGTATTTCAAAACCTTAAAGCGGTGGCAGAGGCTGCGGGTTGTAGTTTGGCCGATGTCGTTAAATTGAATATTTTTTTGACAGATCTAACTCATTTTGCTTTAGTGAATACCATTATGGCTGAGTACTTTAGCCAACCTTACCCAGCACGTGCTGCGGTTGGTGTTGCTTCATTACCACGTGCTGCGCTGGTTGAGGCTGATGCTGTGATGGTGGTTTAATTTCTCAGCCTTGCCAAAAATAAGTGCGATTGACACCAATCAGTAAGTAGGCGTGATATGTATTTAACTCATATATTTATCTTTTATTTATCCTTGGCTAGAATCATTCAATGTGACACAGCTCAGTCAAATTAAAGCATTCAGCAAACCCTTAATTGCCAATTTGGCTAAGCTTGGTATAGCCAACTTACAGAGCTTATTGCTGCATTTGCCACTGCGCTATATTGATGAAACGCATGTGACAGCCGTCCGTGATTTGCATATAGGTGAGTCTGCGCAGGTGGAGGGTGAAATCGTCCATGCAGAAGTCACCTACAAACCCCGTAAGGCACTTATTGCCAGATTAGAAGACGCAAGTGGCCAGCTCACTTTGCGTTTTTTGCATTTCTACCCCAGCCAAATCAACGCCCTTAAAGTCGGCACTAAATTGCGTGTTTATGGTGAGGTGCGCAACGGCTTTTTTGGCTATGAAATGGTGCATCCTACCTGTAAGACGGTGGGTGAGAAAAGTGTGGTTGCTGAAACCCTAACGCCAGTTTATCCCACGGTTGCAGGGCTTGGTCAGGCAAGCTTGCGTAAGGCGATAGGTATTGCGCTACAGCAAGCTGATATGCATGAAACTTTACCTGCGCAAATTTATGCAAATTTAGACATGCCAAGTTTTAAGGAAAGTCTAATCGCTTTACATCATCCAAGTCCAGATGTAGATTTGCGCGGTTTAGATAATAAGACCACAGTACATTGGAGGCGCTTGGCATTTGATGAGCTACTTGCACAGCAGTTATCCATGCGTAAACATTATGCGCGGCGCCGCAGTGTGAGTGCGCCACAATTTAAACCATCCAAACAACTAGTATCTACTTTACTGAAAAGTTTGCCATTTGCTTTAACTGGCGCACAGCAAAAAGTGGCATTAGAAATTGAACGCGATTTAACGCAAGCGCACCCAATGCAACGCTTGTTACAGGGCGATGTTGGTAGCGGCAAAACGATAGTGGCTTGTATGGCGGCACTGCAATGCATGGAAAATGGTTGGCAAGTTGCATTAATGGCACCCACAGAGATATTGGCGGAGCAACATTATCGTAAAATGCTAAGTTGGCTGATGCCGTTAAATATCAGGATTGCATGGCTCACAGGTAGCCAGAATAAAAAAGATCGCGAGTCTGCGCTTGAGTCCATTGCAAATGGTGAAGCAAGATTAGTTGTTGGCACGCATGCCTTATTTCAAGAGGCCGTACGTTTTAAAAACCTAGGCTTAGCAATTATTGATGAGCAACATCGATTTGGCGTACATCAACGTTTGGCGTTACGCCAAAAAGGACAGCCAGAGCCACATCAGTTGATGATGTCTGCCACCCCAATTCCACGCACCTTATCAATGAGCTACTACGCAGACCTCGATGTTTCTGTGATTGACGAGCTACCGCCTGGGCGCTCTCCTGTCGTGACAAAAATAGTTTCTGATGCAAGGCGTGACGAAATTTTGCAGCGTGTGCGAGAGGCGTGTTTACAAGGTAATCAGGCCTATTGGGTCTGCCCATTGATTGAAGAGTCTGAAGCATTGCAGTTGGCAACTGCCAATGACACTTATACGCTGATGCAAGACGAGTTCCCTGAATTGAAAGTTGGCTTAGTGCATGGCCGCATGAAGCCATCAGAAAAACAGGCCGTGATGGCTGAGTTCAGCGCAGGGCATTTACAGCTTCTGGTTGCTACAACGGTGATTGAGGTCGGCGTTGATGTTCCCAATGCCAGTTTAATGGTAATCGAACATGCAGAGCGGATGGGCCTATCACAATTGCATCAACTACGCGGGCGTGTGGGTAGAGGTTCTGCAAAAAGCACGTGTATTTTGTTGTACCAAAACAAGTTGTCAGATACTGCGCGTGCCAGATTAAAAGTGATTTATGAAAGTAATGATGGCTTTGTGATTGCGCAGGCAGACTTGCAGATTCGAGGCCCTGGTGAGCTATTAGGCGTACGCCAAAGTGGTGTGCCGATGTTAAAGATAGCGGATTTAGAACGTGATGTGGATTTGCTAGAAACTGCAAAAGCAGTGGCAGACGCACTACTGAAAAACTATCCGATAGAAGTTGAGCAACATTTAGAGCGTTGGATGAGTAGCGCGGGTGAATTGGTGAAAGTGTAGCGACATGACAATGGAATCCATTCACAACATGCGATAATTCTACAAGTGAAGAATCGTAAACACACATCTCAAGCCCGTTACCGTTGGTTAGTAAAGCCATTGATGAGTCGTGCATATCGCCCATGGCTGGTTAACAATCAATCATTAACAGCTAGACTACAGCAGCGTTACCCAGACTTTTATGTGGAGCCATTAGCAGTTAACTTTGTCAAGCCTATCCGCGATGAAGCTGCACCACTCAATTTATCGGCAGATAAAACTGTACTTGTGCGCGACGTTTTGTTGTACGGAGGGCAAAACCCTGTGGTTTTTGCACATAGCATCCTGCCAAGAAAAAGTTTGCGTGGTGTGTGGCATGGCTTAGGTAAGCTAGGCAATAAACCGCTGGGGGCAACTTTATTTGCTAACCCTAAAGTAAAGCGCACTGCGTTAAGTTATAAAAAACTATCGCCAAATCATGTGCTATATCAACATGCAATCAAACACTTAATTAATAAGCCAGCTTGCCTATGGGCGCGACGTTCGGTCTTCAGTCTGAACTGCGCTACTATTATGGTCACTGAAGTTTTTTTGCCCAATATTATTACCCCATGAATACACAAGACATCGTCAAAAAAATAAACAGCTATGAACGCCTGATGCGTTTAGATAAGCCGATTGGCATTTTACTATTGCTTTGGCCCACGCTATGGGCGCTATTGATCGCTGGTGCGGGTAAGCCTGATTGGATCATTGTGTGGATATTTATCACTGGTACCGTATCGATGCGTAGCGCTGGTTGCGTGATGAACGATATTGCAGATAGTCAATATGATGGCTTGGTTGAGCGCACCAAAAATCGCCCTTTACCCAATAAAGAAGTAACTAAGAAAGAGGCGTATTACTTAGCGTTAGGGCTAAGTGTCGTTGCATTTGGACTAGTCTGTTTATTAAATACTTTAACGATACAGCTGTCAGTACTTGCTTTATTTTTGGCGCTGACCTATCCATTGACGAAGCGTTTTTTTGTGATGCCTCAAGCCTATTTAGGCGTTGCTTTTGGCTTTGGCATCCCGATGGCATTCGCTGCGATTGATAATCATGTTCCTGCTATTGCGTGGATGCTTTTGTTAGCCAATGTGTTTTGGGCTATTGCGTACGATACAGAATATGCAATGGTGGATAGAGAAGATGATTTGAAAATTGGGATTAAATCATCCGCCATCACTTTTGGGCGCTTTGATGTTGTCGCCATTATGCTGTGTTATGGCATGACATTGCTGTTACTTGGCGTTGTTGGCTATCAGCTAAAGTTATCGTTCGCTTATTACGCTGGTTTGGTTGGTGCAGGCATTGTCGCGATTTATCATTATTACCTAATCAGGGGGCGCATTAGGACAAAATGCTTTCAAGCATTCTTGGGTAATAATTGGTTTGGCTTTTTTGTATTTTCTGGCCTATTAGTACACTACTTTATTAAAGCGACCTAAATCTTAAGCAAAAATCTTAGCAAGTCTATGCAGTAGGCTTTGAAGGTATAGAAGCTGAGTAGACGTTAATGCCATTACCTGATTTTAAGAGCCTATCTTTGGTAGGCCCCATTCAATAATGTTGGAATCCTTGCCCTTTTTTTGTGTTGGCTTTTCATCAATTTTTGTTGGCGTGTTTTCTTCGGAATCTGCTTCGTCAGGATAGGCATCTAGTGGAAAGTGAAGCTCCTCTGCCATTTCTTGATTGTCGTCATCCTTTTCTAAAATATCTTGTTTTATGTCTTGAGGGATATCCGTGTTGTCAGCCTCATCCTTCAGTACTGGTGCGACTAGTGTCTGCGCATCAGTTTCAATATGATCATCAAAGTCTACGAGCATGTCTACATCATAGGACGGCACTTTCTGAAAAGGAGAATTTTCAAATTGTGAGAGGGTCTCTTCTTTGGTTAGCTTGTTTAGTTTGGTCGGCTCTGGTGTGTCAAGAAAAGAGGCCGCCATAAAGTCATCATCAATGATTGCACTGTTGCTTGGTTTTTCTGTGATTTCGGTTGGTGAAGCTTGGTCAAAAGGCATGTCGTTGCCAAAGGCGGCTTTATTAAATGCTAAGTTATCTAAATTAGTGCCAGCTGGTGTGCTTTCAACCTCGCTGACGAGTTTTGCGGCGGTGGCCCGATAAAGTGCGCGTTGACTAGTGGTGACGCCAGTATTCAGTAGTTCGGCTATTTTTTTTAGAAAGAACAGTTCTTCAAAATTATTGGCTGAGAAACCTTCTGCTGGTTGTGCATGGCGGTCGTAAATTAAATCATTTAAAAACTTAACTGCAAACGGCGAGCCCCAAACACCTTCCAGTCTGGCAACGATATTTGAAAAGTCCTCAATCGAAGAGGTATCTTCACTTTTAGCATCAGAATGGTTTGGAACTCTGATGTTATAGTATTTTTTGGCCTCAATCGTAGTGGCTTCATATTCGGCCTCTGTACCTTCGGTTGCAATAAGTGACAATAATTTAAGCCAAATCTTAGGCGACTCTGTAGGGAAGTCATTCAAATGGTTTTGTAATAACTGAATCGCCAGTAATGGGCGTTCATGCTCTATAAAAACATCTGCATTGTCGATGATGCTGTCATGCTCGTCACTCACATACTCAGTGAATGATAGCGTGCTGGGTCTAGGAGACTCTATTTTTTCTTGATCATCGAGAAACGATGCTGAAAAGTTATTATTCCTAGTCTGTTTGTTATCAGGTGCTGGCTGTATGGTCGTTGTAGAAAAGGTTGGCTCATTTTCACCGAGTTCAGTGTTGAGCCCAGTGTGTTCAGTATCAAGCCAGCTCGGCTCTTGTTTGATTAAGCGCTTGCTGATAAAGGTGCGGTGCAACCATGTAAGCAAGGCAATCAATGAAGCGACGCCCATGGCGATAAAAAAGTAATCTAGCCAACTGGATTTCTGATTCTCTAACTCAGTTTTGGCAAGCGTAGCCTCATTCCTTAGTTGAGTATTTTGAGCTTGTAGGTTGATAATCTGCTTTTCTAAGTGCGTTAACCGATTGGTCATGACAGTTACTTCATCCATCATTTCAGTACTATCAATCGGAGCAACCGATAGGGTGCGGTCAAGGTCAATTTGTCTCTCAAATTTGAGGCCTAGTTTTGTTTGCCCGCCCAATGCATCTGTTACCTGACTACCGCCAGAAATGCTTAGGTACGGCTTGCTAGAATTGTTGGGTTTGATTGGCGCTACAAGCTCACTATTGTTGTTATTAGATGTTGCTGGGGTTGATTTGGCTGAACTTTGTTGCTTGCCTACATAGGCCTCCATTATTTTTTGATCAGTAGTAGAGGGTGAATTGGCTAGGCGCTTCTTTGAGTTTCGCTTTGCGCTAGCTTGTGGTTTGCTAGTGCTATTGTTAATTGAGTCAACGGTAGTCGTGTTGTTATATGGGCTAACCGTATTCGCTTTATCGATAGCTTCCGCAGGCTGTCTACTAATGCCGCTGGGTTGAGTGCTGTTACCAGCGTTAGTGAGCATTTCACTGTGATAAGGTGCTGGGTCTAATAATAAAACGTAATCACGAATAAGTTGGGGTTCGCAACTATATGAGACGCGTAGGCTTACAATTGGCTCGGTAATCACTGATTGTGTCGTGATGGTGAGTTGATAGCCATCTTTATATGGCGCTAATGTAGAGAATGCCTTTCTAAAAGCAGATGCTTCATTATTGTCTGTAATCGTAAAGCAATTAGAATCTGGTGATTTTTCGACGTCAGTGACATTTAATTTAACAATCAGAGGCTCACCTAAATATGATTTAAGCGTAGCGTCTCCAACGCTCAGGGCGAAGCACGCGTTAGCATAGATGGCTAAAATAAGGGATATGAATAGTCTCAAAATATGTTTGTTTTCAAATTGTTATACTAAATTTTGATTGCATTGTTAGTCTGGTCTGTTAGAATCTAATTCTTGCTTAGCTTGCTATGGTGAAACCATTGTAAATCAATACTACTTTACCATAAATAAAAAGCACAATTCATGCCAATAGGTATTGGTATGAATACCGAATAATTATATGGTATGTAAATTGTTCGGTATAGTTCATAAAGCATATGGTTGCAAGTTGGTAATAAACTTAAAAAATATTAAGTCGATAGTGTAATACTGTTTGACAAAACATATTTCTTTAGCATAAAATCCGCCTCTTAATTTTTTTAGCTCATAGTATTGGTAACACAATGAAAACCTTTTCAGCAAAATCACACGAAGTGAAGCGCGATTGGTTTGTGGTTGATGCCACAGACCTAGTGCTAGGCCGTCTAGCTAGCGCAGTTGCACACCGTTTACGCGGCAAACATAAAACAATTTATACGCCTCACGTTGATACAGGTGATTATATAGTTGTTATTAATGCCGACAAATTAAAAGTAACTGGTAATAAAGCAGATGGTAAGCTTTACCATAGCCACTCTGGTTACCCAGGCGGCATCAGCACAACAACATTCTCTAAAATGCAAGATCGTTTCCCAGGTCGCGCTTTAGAAAAAGCGGTTAAAGGCATGTTGCCTAAAGGTCCTTTAGGCTATGCAATGATCAAAAAAATGAAGGTTTATGCAGGTAGTGAGCATGACCACGCGGCACAACAACCACAACCATTGACCATCTAAGGATAAAAAATGATCGGTAAATACAATTATGGTACGGGTCGCCGCAAAAGTTCTGTAGCGCGCGTATTCTTAAAATCAGGTAAAGGTAACATCATTGTTAATGACAAGCCAGTTGATGAGTACTTTTCACGCGTGACATCACGCATGATTTTGCGTCAACCTTTAGAGTTAACAAACAACACAGCTAGTTTCGACATCATGGTTAACGTAATCGGTGGCGGTGAGTCTGGTCAAGCCGGTGCTGTTCGTCACGGTATCACACGTGCTTTGATCGACTTTGATGCTACATTGAAAAGTGCATTGTCACACGCTGGTTTCGTGACTCGTGATGCACGTGAAGTTGAGCGTAAAAAAGTTGGTCTACGCAAAGCGCGTCGTCGTAAACAATTCTCTAAACGCTAATACGTTAAACGCTATTTGGCGGTTGAATTTGAAAAAGGTCGCTTTGGCGGCCTTTTTTATTGGATGAAAAAGATAGAGCGCTTATAATCGGAACACTTGGTCAATTAATTAAACAAAATGGCATCTAAGAAAATTAAAATAGGTATTGTAGGTGGCACTGGATACACAGGTGTTGAGTTGTTGCGCCTGTTGGCAATGCACCCACACGCAGAGTTAACGGTAATTACCTCACGAGGTGAGGCTGGGTTGCCAGTTGCAGATATGTTTCCTAGTTTACGTGGCTATGTTGATTTGGCATTTTCTGATCCAGCAACGGCAAATTTAAGTGCATGTGATGTGGTGTTCTTTGCTACGCCACATGGTGTTGCGATGAGTCAGGCACAAGCGTTGTTAGATGCCAACGTTAAAGTCATTGATCTGGCAGCAGATTTCCGTTTGCAAGATACGGATGTTTTTGAAAAATGGTACAAAATGCCACATAGCTGCCCAGATATTTTAGGTGATGCTGTTTATGGGATACCTGAGTTATATCGTGAAAACATTAAGACAGCTAAAGTAATTGGTAACCCAGGATGTTATCCAACGACAGTGCTATTAGGTTTAGCACCGTTACTTGAGCAGGGTTATATTGATTTTTCAGCGCCGATTGTGGCTGATGCTAAGTCAGGTGTTTCAGGCGCGGGCAGAAAAGCTGAAGTGGCTACTTTGTTTGCAGAAGCTAGTGATAGTATGAAGGCATATGGCGTGGCTGGACATCGTCATCATCCAGAGATTCATGCACAACTTACGCAATTGGCAGGCGCTGATGTGCAGTTTATATTTGTGCCGCATTTAATACCGATGATACGTGGCATGCTTTCAACTATTTACGTTAAACTGACCGATGTCGGTAACACGATAGATTTACAAGCTTTGTATGAGCAACGTTATCAGCATGAGCGTTTTGTAGATGTGATGCCAGCAGGTGCTTTGCCAGAAACACGCTCAGTACGTGGTTCAAACCAATTACGTATTGCATTGCATAAACAGCAAGCGACTGGTTACTTAACCTTAGTGGTGGTGCAGGATAATTTGGTAAAAGGGGCTGCTGGGCAGGCTGTGCAAAATATGAATATCATGTTTGATCTTGATGAGCGCAGCGGTTTAGAAGTTTTACCGTTGTTACCTTGATGAAATGAAGCCTGTTCACCGTAGAATTCGTCGTCATTTTGGATTAACTGCTAAACAGGTCGCAGTGCGGTCTAAACGTCCGTGGTATTTTCAGCTAGGAGCTACGTTGTTATTTATAGGGCTTGGCTATTTAATTGCTTATTGGCAATTTGCGACAGGTAGCGATAGTTTACGGCAGGCCTTGCTTGATAATCAGGCGCTGAACACAAAAGTGATTCAAGTCGAGCGGCAGTTGCAGATCGAGCAGGCCGTGCAGAGTGTGCTAACTAAAGAGTTGCGTGAAGTTCAAGATGAAAATATTCATATTAAAGAAGATTTAGCTTTTTATAAGAATATGACCAATGGTAAGAGGTAGTAAATATTATTTTATGTTGTTGTCCCATGAGTAGTAGTTGCCTGCAAGTAAGCTACCAAAGTTTAGAGGATTTAAGATGTTTTTTAAAAAAAGTAATCGCGTTCAAAATACGATAGACACTTTAATTGGCGTGGGCACACGTATTGAAGGTAACATTCATTTTTTAGGTGGTTTACGCATTGATGGCACCGTCATTGGCGCAGTTACTGAACCTAATGATCAACCTAGCACACTAATACTTAGTGAATTGGGGCGTATAGAAGGGGCAATTACTGCTTCAAAAATGGTGATTAATGGCACTGTGATAGGTCCAGTAAAAGCTACTCAGTTTATTGAGTTGCAAACCAAAGCGCGCGTTACTGGTGATGTTTATTACAACACCCTTGAAATGCACACAGGCGCGGTGATTGAAGGAAAGCTGATTTATTTAGACGATAACGCAGAATAAACTAAAGCTTAAAAGCATTTGCTATTGAAATTCATTGCGTTAGGTCGCATATATTAGTAATAGATATTTAATTGAAATCTTAGGAGTACACCATGAGTACAGTTGCAGAAGTTCAGGAATTAGACATTCCCTCACCTTTAGTTTTTACCGATAATGCGGCTAAAAAGGTGAAAGAGTTAATTGAGGAAGAAGGTTCACCAGATCTTAAATTACGAGTTTTTGTAAGTGGTGGCGGTTGTTCAGGCTTTCAATACGGCTTTACTTTTGAAGAAGAAGTGAACGACGATGACACTCAAGTGCAAAAAGACAGCGTAACGTTGTTAATTGACCCGATGAGCCTACAGTACTTGATGGGCGCAGAGATTGATTACCAAGACAGCTTACAGGGTTCACAATTTGTAATTCGTAATCCAAATGCACAAACAACTTGCGGTTGTGGCTCATCGTTCTCTGCTTAAAATTTAATTAAACGCAAATTTACACGCTTGTGTTAACTTGATTGCTCATAAATGTGAGCATTCGGTTGACTGAGCGTGTTTGTTTATCTACAGTGCTAATAGATTGCAGTTTGCATTCAACAGAACGAGAGTTTCCGTGTTGTGCAAGTGGCATAGTCTAGTAGTAACTGGTGTTGAGTAATATTCAGCACGCAAATAATAATACTAAGCACGTTATTAATGATCCGAGTATCTTAATCCCGTTAACCTCAGTTCTTAAGGTATGAAAATTTAATTGCACATGATATTTTTGATTGATCTATGCAATGATTGAAAGCGTATCTTTGCCTATATTGTTGCCTTTAGCGCTTTTCATTGCAGTTTCTGGCGTATCTTTGCCTTTAATGGTAGAGCGCTACGGCAGAAAAGCAGCTGCTATTGCGGCAGGTGCTGTCATGGCATTGTGTCTAGCATCGCTTGCGCCACTTTTTTCTAGCGCAATTAGTGGGCAAACTGTCATTGCACATTTTGACTGGTTGCCAAGTTTTGGTCTGAATCTATCATTCCGCCTTGATGGCTTAGGCATGTTATTCTCGATACTAATTCTGGGTATTGGCATACTCGTTGTTTTGTATGCTCACTATTATTTACCAGAGGATGACAAGTTAGGGCGTTTTTACGCACTATTGCTACTGTTCATGTCTGCAATGCTGGGGGTTGTGCTTTCAGAAAATCTACTCATGATGGTGGTGTTCTGGGAAGTAACCAGCCTCTCATCATTTTTGTTGATTGCTTATAAATCAGCATCGCATGAGTCTAGAATTGCGGCGAGGATGGCGTTAGTCGTCACAGGTGCTGGTGGTTTAGCTTTTCTCGCAGGTGTTCTGCTGTTAGGCCATGTTGTGGGTAGTTATGAGCTGACAGATGTCATTGCAGCCGCAACGCAAATAAAAGCAGACCCGTTATATCCAACGATTCTTACTTTGGTGTTGCTAGGGGCTTTTACTAAGTCGGCACAATTCCCATTTCATTTTTGGTTACCTAATGCAATGGTGGCTCCAACGCCTGTTTCTGCATATCTACATTCGGCTACGATGGTTAAAGCCGGTGTATTTTTACTTGCCCGGTTTTATCCTGTGCTTTCAGGTACTGATGCATGGTTGTTTAGTGTGAGTGCAGTCGGTGGAATTACTTTGGTTTATGGTGCTTATCTGGCAATGTATCGTAATGACTTTAAAGGCTTACTGGCTTACTCAACGATTAGCCATCTTGGTTTAACAACCTTGCTTTTTGGTTTAAGTACACCCATGTCTGTGGTTGCAGCGGTATTCCATATTATCAATCACGCAATATTTAAAGCATCGCTCTTTATGGCTGCAGGTATTATTGACCATGAATGCGGCTCACGTGACATGCGGCGAGTCAATGGTTTGTTTAAGATGATGCCTATCACGGCAACGTTAGCGATGCTCGCAGCAGGCTCAATGGCTGGCGTGCCGTTGCTCAATGGTTTTTTAAGCAAAGAAATGTTCTTTACTGAGTCTATTGTGTTTCAAGGATTTGGGAATTCACATTGGATTTTGCCCATATTTGCCACCATTGCTGGTGTATTAGCAGTGGCTTACTCAGTGCGGTTTATTCATGATGTATTCTTCAATGGAGAACCTGTTGATTTGCCGCGTCAGCCTCATGAGCCGCCACGTTGGATGCGTGTGCCAGTAGAAGTGTTGGTCGTGTTGTGTCTGCTTGTCGGCATCTTTCCTGCTTGGTCTGTAGGCGCCTTATTGGCATCTGCTACAGGGGCTACTTTGCAATCTCCCTTGCCTGTGTATGATTTAAAAATATGGCATGGATTTAACCTTGCATTCTTGATGAGCTTGATCGCGCTGGCTGGCGGTGTTGGTCTATATATGATGCGCAGTACGTTGATGCGTTGGAACGATCAATTGCCAACGATTAGTAGTCGAACATTTTTTGAGCGGGCGTATCAAAACTTGGCGGCTTATGCTGAAAAGATTTTATTAATTATGGACAATGGATCATTACAGCGTTACATGGCCGTGTTCTTTTTGTTTGTGTTCATTTATGGCGCTTGGGCGTTTATTAGTGGCGATAGTATGGTGAACGCAGTTTCGCTATTGCCATTGGATATTGCCAGTGGCATCGCCTTTTTTGCATTAGCATTAGGCGCGCTGGGTGCAGTATTTATGCATCATCGCCGTTTGTTAAGCATTGTTTTGGTTGGTATTGTGGGGCTGGTTGTTGCCTTGATCTTTGTGCGATTCTCAGCCCCAGATTTAGCATTGACTCAACTTTCAGTTGAAGTTGTTACCACGGTGCTGATGTTGCTTGCCTTACATTATTTGCCGCAATCTACGCCGAAAGAGTCGTCTAAGACTCGTGTATCGCGAGATGTTTTGCTTGCGCTTGGTATTGGTTTGGGCATGGCCTTTGTAAGCTTTGAGCTGTTGACCAGCTCTTTTAGTACCATTTCTGATTTCTATCTTCAGCAGTCAGTACCTGGTGGTGGAGGCAGTAATGTCGTGAATGTCATTTTGGTGGATTTCCGTGGTTTTGATACATTGGGTGAAATTACGGTGTTGGCAATGGCCGCCTTGGGAACCCATGCTTTACTGAATCAATTGCATCTGATGCAGCCTATGTCAGATATTGCGGGCCAATTATGGGCGGAGGATGCTCATCCCTTATTTCTGAAAATGTTAATGCGGCCATTGTTGCCATTAGCTTTAGCGGTAGCCGTCTATATCTTTTTAAGAGGACATAATTTGCCTGGCGGAGGTTTTGTTGCTGGGTTAGTCACAGGCGTTGCGTTGATTTTGCAGTCTTTGGCTGGCGGTTTTGCATTCGCAGAAGATAGGCTACCAAAGTCATATCCACCTATTTTAGGCTTGGGGCTGGCGATGGCTGCAGGCGTGGGCTTGATAAGCTGGTTTTTTGTACGACCTTTTCTCACCAGTGCGCATGGACATATTGAAATTCCACTGGTTGGAGACATTGAGCTAGCCTCCGTGATTATTTTTGATTTAGGGGTTTATTTGGTCGTAGTGGCAACGGTTCTGCTGATTTTAACTGAACTGGGCCGAATAAATATGAAAGGAGCACGCGTCTGATGGAGGCAATATTAGCAATTGCAATTGGCTTATTATTCGGATGCGGTGTTTACCTCATGTTGCGTGCACGCACGTTCCCAGTGATTATTGGATTAACGCTCATGTCTTATGCTGTTAACTTGTTTCTTTTTGCCAGCGGCAGGCTGATGGTAAATGCGCCCCCAATCATCAGTGCTGATGTTGCGCGTTATACCGATCCTATTCCTCAGGCATTGGTGCTGACTGCTATTGTCATTGGTTTCGGCATGACTGCATATATTGTGACACTGGCATTGCGCGGTCTGTCAGAGTCTGGCGATGATCATGTCGATATGTTAGAAAAATCAACCGACCAAGCATCTAATCAATTACCAAAGCGCAATCTATGAATCACAGCCCAATTTTGCCTATATTAGTGCCATTCATCGCTAGCATCGTGCTATTGATAATGGGCGCTTGTAAGCTCAGTTGGCAGCGGGTTGTGGCTGCGGTGGCGGTCATTCTATTGTTGGCAGTGTCAGTTAATTTATTGCTACTTACTGATCAGCCTGCGCCACTTGTTTATGCATTGGGCGATTGGCAAGCACCTTTTGGTATTGTGCTGGTGGCTGATAGGCTGGCCGCATTGGTAGTATTAACAACGGCGGTACTCTCGGCAGCTGTCTTGCTTTACGCGAGTGCTGGTTTTGATGGGAAAGGTCGACACTTCCACGCGGTGTTTCAATTGCAGTTAGTTGGCATTAACGGCGCATTTTTAACGGGGGATGTTTTTAATCTCTTTGTTTTCTTTGAAGTCATGTTACTTGCATCGTATATTTTATTAGCGCACGGTAGCGGTCTTAACAAAAGCCGCGCAGGCTTTGCTTATGTCACTCTTAATTTGGCAGGCTCTGCGGTTTTTTTAGTAGCGCTAGGCTTGATTTACGGGACATTAGGGACGCTTAATTTAGCTGATATTGCGATGCAGCTTAAAACAGTATCTGCGACAGAGGCTTCGCTGGTTAGGCTTTCTGGCGCATTATTGATGGCGGTTTTTCTACTTAAAGCGGCTGTGTTGCCACTTTCATTCTGGCTACCACATGCCTATAGTGCCGCAGGCGCGCCAGTGGCCGCTTTGTTCGCGATAATGACTAAGGTGGGTATCGTCGCTATTTTGCATGTGCAGATGATTGCCTTTAGTGCAGCACCAGTGATGCATGGCTTGCTAGATAGTTGGTTAACTGTCGCGGCATTAGCAACGATGGTGTTTGCTGCAATAGGTTTACTAAGTGCAAAAAGTCTACAGTCATTGGTTGCATGGCTCATATTAGGCTCAGCAGGACTGTTGTTAATTGTGCCGTCTTTGAATAATGAGCTGGTAACGGCTGCTGGTCTTTATTATTTAGTGCAATCAGCCGTTGTTGGCGCTGCATTCTTTATGATGACTGATTTAATCAGCAATGCGCGTGGTCATGTTGGTGACGCGTTTATTATTACTGGATGGGTATCGGACAATGAGCTCAAGCTCGGATACTTCATGCTTGCAGCAACGGCTGCTGGTTTGCCCCCATTTTCAGGATTTGTCGGTAAGCTTATGTTGCTTTTCGCAGTGAAAGAAAGCGTAATGATGCCAGCAATATGGACGATTATACTGGTAGTAAGCCTCATCACAACAGTCGCGCTGGCTAAAGCAGGTAGTCGGTTATTTTGGGAAATACCAAATGACGTAGCCTCTGCGCCAAGGCCAGTCCCGTTCCAACATAGCATCTTTCAGTATTCAGCGACTTTTGGTTTAATCGCTGTATCCTTATTGTTAGTTATTTTTGCGCAACCTTTATCTGATTTTACGCTGCGAGCTGCTGAGCAGTTGCATGCGCCAGAGCATTATATTAAAGCCGTTATTCCTGATCATGCGAACATTCAAAGAGGGGTTAGACCATGAGTCGGCTATTACCGCATCCAGCACTATCAGTGGCCATCTTTCTGGTATGGATTGCGTTAAACAATGCTTCTTCCAGTGGGCATTTTATTCTCGCTTTTATCTTGGCAATCGGCTTACCTGTATTGACTCAGCGATTTTGGCCTGAGCGCCCAGAAAAAGTAAAGTTATTACCAGCTATCCGTCTGTTTGGCGTTGTACTTTGGGATATCTTGCTCGCCAGCATTGGTGTAGCGAAATTGGTACTTGGTCCGATAGATAGAGTAAAACCAGCTTTCGTAGAGGTGCCTTTAGATATGCAAGATCCATTTGTTGGCACCTTGCTCGCGAGTATTGTTTCGTTGACACCAGGGACAGTTTCTATTGATATTGACCGCTCGCGCTGGGTGCTTCAAGTACATGCGCTTAATGTTGATGATGCTGAAACGTTAATTAAGTCAATCAAGACTCGCTATGAAAAGCCGTTAAAGGAGATATTTTCATGTTAAATACCGTAGTGCCCATCGCTTTTGCGATGATTGCGTTGGCAATGATACTAAGCTTATATCGAATGGTGATTGGACCAGATATGACAGACCGCATTCTAGCGTTAGATACGCTATACATTAACACGATTGCTTTACTGGTGCTGATTGGTATCTATATGGATAATAGCACTTACTTTGAATCCGCGCTGTTGATTGCTATCATGGGTTTTGTGGGTACTGTAGCTTTATCAAAATACATGTTACGCGGGAATATCATCGAATGAGTATTTGGGTGGAGTATCTCATTTCGTTTCTGATATTAGTCGGCGCTGGTTTTACCCTGCTAGGGTCAATAGGCTTGGCGAGATTGCCAGATTTTTTTATGCGTGTGCATGGACCAACTAAAACCACAACGCTAGGTGTAGGTGCAATGGTAATGGCATCGGCTATCTATTTTACTGTGACAGGAGACGGCGTTAGTCTGCATGAAGTAGTCGCCACGGTGTTTCTCTTTATCACCGCACCAGTGAGTGCACACCTACTGACAAAAGCGGCATTGCATATTGCAAGCAGGGTAGGCAAATAGCGGCTGGCTATTTTGTGATGGAGTGTTGCTAGTTATACATGTGCACAAACAAGTGGAGTCTTCATTAATGGGGCTTCACTTATTAATTGAAGCAGCTTAATTGAAACAGCGATAGTTAAGGGTTAGCCAAAGTTGAGTAATCTCTAACTGTGAAAACACTCTTACAGTGTATGCCTGGGCAGAATCAAGAGGTGCAACCAAGAGTAGCTACACCTCTATTGTGTATTTCACTACCTTTTATTTAATTCAACGAACGATCTTTTCTCTGTGCCTGTATACAGTTGACGAGGTCTGCCAATTTTGGCTTCAGGGTCTGAATGCATTTCAGACCATTGTGCAATCCAGCCCGCAGTTCTAGCAAGTGCAAAAATAGCAGTAAACATGCTGTTTGGAATACCCATCGCACGCATTACAATGCCACTGTAAAAGTCGACGTTAGGGTAGAGTTTACGTGACACAAAGTATTCATCTTCCAGTGCAATTTTCTCTAGAGCTAATGCGAGCTTAAACATTGGATCATTATTTAAACCAAGTACATCTAATACCTCATGGCATGTTTTTCTCATGATGGCTGCTCTTGGGTCCATGTTGCGATAAACGCGATGACCAAATCCCATGAGCCTGAAGCTGTCTGATTTGTCTTTTGCACGATTTATAAACTCACCAATGCGTGAAACATCACCAATTTCTTCAAGCATGTTAAGTGTGGCTTCATTAGCGCCACCGTGTGCTGGACCCCAAAGTGATGCAATACCTGCTGAAATACAAGCAAATGGATTCGCGCCACTAGAGCCAACTAGGCGTACGGTTGATGTTGATGCATTTTGTTCGTGATCAGCATGTAAGATTAAAATACGCTCAAATGCTTTTGCTAATACAGGGTTAGGCACGTATTCTTCACATGGTGTGGCAAACATCATGTACATAAAGTTTTCAGCATAGTTCAGATGATTCTGCGGGTACATAAATGGTTGACCACTTATATATTTATAGCTCCATGCAGCAATTGTTGGCACTTTTGCAAGTAAGCGGTGTGCAGATATCTCGCGGTGTTTTGGATTTAGAATATCCATCGAGTCAAAGTAAAACGCGGAGAGTGATCCCACAACGCCCACCATGACTGCCATTGGATGTGCATCGCGTCTGAATCCACGGAAAATATTGCTGAGTTGATCATGCAGCATAGTGCTGCCAGTAATGGTGTCCGTAAATTGCTGTTTCTCTGCAACATTCGGCAATTCGCCATGCATTAGCAAGTAGGCAACTTCTAAGTAATCACAGTGCTCGGCAAGCTCCTCAATAGGATAGCCACGGTGATATAGTAAGCCTTGTTCTCCATCAATAAACGTAATGTTGGAATCGCATGCAGCAGTTGACATGAAACCAGGGTCGTAAGTGTATACCCCGTGTTTGCCTAAGGTGCGGATGTCAATCACATCATTACCTAGCGTTCCTGAGAGTATCGGTAATTCAATAGGTGATTTGCCATTGTCAAAGCTGAGCGTAGCGGTACTTGTATTATTTTTCATGGTGTTTTGCAGTTCTAATCATCATTTACTATGATTATACTTTATCAAAGCGGGCAGATGAACGATAAAAGCTTACTATGCTTGGTAAATCGCACCTAAAATACGTAAGCCTTTGGCGCCAGTGACTTCTGGTAGGTTCGCACATTCTTGAGATAGGCACTTTTTCGCCAGCCACGCAAAGGCGATTGCCTCAACCCAGTCGACACCCATCCCTAGTTTTTCAGTAGTTTCTAAGTGTGCCGATCCAATAAGTGACTGTAGGTCGCTAATTAGTAGCTTATTTTTAGCACCACCGCCACAAAGGTATATTTCGTCTACTTGGCCGCAGTATTGCTTTACAGCATCTGCAATAGAGTGCGCACTTAATGCAACCAATGTACGTGCAACATCATTGGGCGCATATGTTTGCGTAGTTAAGCAATGGCTTAGCCATGCATCGTTAAATAAATCGCGGCCTGTGCTCTTAGGTGGCAGTGCAGAGAAATAGGGCTCACTTAACATGGTGGACAGCAAAGGTTCAATGATATTGCCAGTACTAGACCATTGACCATCGGCATCGTAGTCTAAGCCTAGATGTCGTTTAACCCATGCATCTAATAGCATATTACCTGGACCAGAATCAAAACCAAATACCTCGCCAGTATTGCTCAGGTAGGTAATATTAGCGATGCCACCTATGTTGATAATTGTACGGTTATGCTGATTGTGAGCAAAAACATCTTGATGAAACGCGGGCACTAAAGGCGCGCCTTGGCCGCCAGCGGCAATATCTCTACTTCTAAAATCGCTTACAACAGTAATTCCCGTGAGTTCACTTAATAACGCAGCGTTTCCAATTTGCATGGTAAAGCCCAGTTCTGGGCGATGTCTAATGGTTTGTCCGTGGCAACCAATCGCGTTTACAGACTTTGCATCAATTTTTGCTACCGACAATAAATCATTGACTGCTGTCGCATACAAATGAGCAAGCGTATTGCCGATTAATGCGGTTTTTTCTAATTCGTTATCTGTGGGGTGTTGTAACGCGAGGATTTGTGCGCGTAAATCTGCTGGGTAAGCAACAAAGTGTGTTTTAAGTAGCTGAGGGTGTTCCAGATGGTTGAATGTTACCAATGCAGCATCTACACCATCTAGGCTAGTGCCCGACATCAGTCCGATGAAAAGCTGGCTAGCCATGATGGTGTCTAACTAAGGTGAGTTATTCTAATGCAGCGATGTTGCTTGTGCCTAGTAATCTAAGCTGAGCCATCATTTGGTTGCTAATCGCCTCAAACTGAGCCTTATTGCCACCCTGAATTGTATTGTTCTTTGGTAACGCCACTTTCATTGGGTCTTGATGCTTACCATTGATTAAAAACTCATAATGCAAATGTGGGCCAGTCGCAACACCCGTCATTCCAACAAAGCCAATCATTTGACCTTGTGTTACTTTTGAGCCGCGACGAAGTTCTGGCGCAAAGCGTGAAAGATGGCCATAAACAGTACTTACGCCATTAGCATGTTTCAGAACGATGACGTTTCCGTAACCGCCTTTGGTGCCTACAAAGTCAACTACAGCATCAGCAGAGGCCTTAATACGTGTTCCAGTGGGGGCTGCAAAATCCACCCCTTTGTGTGCACGCATTGTTTGCAGAACAGGATGGAACCTTGCAACGCTAAAGCCAGAGCTTACGCGACTGAACTCTAAAGGTGAACGTAAAAACGATTTATGAATACTTTTACCTTCTGGTGTGTAGTATTGCATTTGGTTGTTACTGTCGCGGAAGCCAACAGCACGATAAACCTTACCGTTGTTTATAAATTCGGCAGCTAAAACATCCCCTGATTTAATCAACTCACCTTGATCATAGCTACCTTCATAAATGACATTGAATTGATCGCCACGACGTAAATCAGTATGAAAATTAATTTCACTTTCAAAAATATCTGCGAGCTGGATAGCAATATAATCTGGAATGTTGGCAGCATCAGTTGCGCCAAACAATGAGCTATTAATCTTTGCGGATTTTAAGACAGGGCGAATTTCTAAATCGTGGTTATCCTGATGGGCTTCGTAGCCATCAGCAGTTTTTGTAATCGTTAAAAATTGGTCTGTGCTGATTTGATATTCAAAATGAAACAGATTGCCATCAGCATCAGTTTCTGACTTTACTTGGCGGCCAGGGATAATAGAGCGTGCAATTTGGCTAGCAGTGCTATCAGCGCGAATAAATTCAATGGCATCACGATTGCGAATGTTCAATCTGGCTAAAACACTCTGTAAAGTGTCATCTCTGCGAACGTAATCTTTATACCAAAACTTTTCGGTTAAGCCGATTTCATTATTTAGTGCTTGCTCTAGTGCAGGTAAGCTCACCTCTTCAACCACCATAGAAGTCTCGATATTAGTGGTTAAGGTTTGGGGTGCAATACCAAAAGCCGTGTAAATACCAAATAATGGTAAGCAAGAAATCGTCAATATCCAGCGCAACTTAAATTTACGCGCAGAAAGGCGCTGCAACTTGCGTTCAGCTTTATTGGTGTTTTGCGTTAAAATAGAATCTTGGGTTGATTGGTGATGATCGGGCTCGTTGATATACACGGGCTAACCTTTAATTAATTGAATCAGCTCTTGATACTAACAGAAAATTAAGTTTATACAAATAAACTAGCGGTAAAAATAATATAGTTTAAGGACGTTAAAACGTGAATATTGAAATCAGCCAACAGCTCGCAGTGATTAAGCGCGGAGCAGATGAACTGCTAATCGAAGCCGAGTTGGTCGAGAAGCTTAAAAAAGGTCAGCCATTAAGAGTGAAGGCGGGTTTTGACCCTACAGCGCCAGATTTGCATCTTGGGCATACTGTACTTATTAATAAGTTACGTCAGCTGCAGGAGCTTGGACATCAAGTGCTCTTTCTGATTGGTGATTTCACAGGAATGATTGGTGACCCCACAGGTAAAAGCACAACACGCCCACCACTCACTGCTGAGCAGGTGCAGGAAAACGCAAAGTCATACGCTGCTCAAGTGTTTAAGATTCTGAAGCCTGAACAAACCGAAGTTGTGTTTAACTCTAAGTGGCTCACAGAGCTAGGTGCTGCCGGCATGCTTAAGTTAGCAGCCAGTCACACTGTTGCGCGTATGTTAGAGCGTGATGATTTTTCTAAGCGATTTAAAGGTAACCAGCCAATTGCGATTCATGAATTCCTTTATCCTTTATTACAAGGCTATGATTCTGTAGCGTTAAATGCTGATCTTGAGTTGGGCGGTACAGACCAGAAGTTTAACTTGCTGATGGGGCGTGAGCTACAAAAGCAAGCGGGGCAGAGTCCTCAGTGTGTGCTTACCATGCCTTTGCTTGAAGGTTTAGATGGCGTTAATAAAATGTCTAAATCTTTAGGCAACTATATAGGTATCACAGAAGCGCCAGAAATCATCTTTGCCAAAATCATGTCAATCTCTGATGAATTAATGTGGCGATATATAGAGTTGCTTTCGTTTGAATCATTGGGAACCATTGCGCAATGGAAGGCTGATGTGGCGGTAGGTGCAAACCCTAGAAATATTAAGGTTCAATTTGCGCAAGAAATCGTTACGCGCTTCCATAGTAAAGAAGATGCAGATAAAGCCTTGCTGGATTTTCAGACGCGTTCAAAAGGCGGTATACCAGGCGATATTCCTCAAGTAGAGGTGGTGGCAGAGTCGGATAGTATAGGGATTGCTCAGCTATTGAAATTGGCTGGTCTAGTAGTAAGCACCTCTGAAGCCTTCAGGTCTATTGAGCAAGGTGGTGTTAAATTGGATGGCGAAAAGGTGACGGATAAGGCTTTGACAGTAAAAAAAGGTAGTGCTGTAATTGCACAAGTGGGCAAGCGTAAATTCGCAAATGTAACAATTATGTAACAGATTGAAATTAGGGGTTGACCAAAGTTTAAAGCGCTGTAGAATGCGCACCTCGCTGACGAAACAACGTTAGCGAAAAGTAGAATGTAGTAGAAGGCGCAGTAAAAAGTACGGTTAATTTT
>JAUXNQ010000014.1 GCA_030682715.1 Methylotenera sp.
AAAGTGGTACATGATTCTGAATATATGATGGGTATTTCTCCGTATGTCCATGAGCTGGATACCTCACAATGGCAAACCCAGCCATTGTACGCTATCCAACTCGGGGGCAAGCCCCCGAGATTTTCGCTTTGCGGTTAAATCTATTTTTTTATTCGCCGCTTCAATTAAATCGATACCGCAAACTTCTGCAATCCTTAGCAAATAGACTAAAGTATCAGATAACTCTTGCCCTACCTGCTCTTTAGTTTGCGCATCTAACTGGCGGCTTTCTTGCTCTGTCATCCATTGAAAATGCTCTACAACCTCGCCCGCTTCTACAATCATCGCCATAGCAAGGTTCTTGGGAGAGTGAAACTGTGCCCAGTCGCGCTCAGTAACAAAACTGTTCACTCTTGCTCTTAGTGCATCCAATGAGTCTGCCATGTTGTTTCCTTACGCGTCTGGTTTGTCTTTACGGTTTGAGCCTGCCACCATTTTAATTTCAAATAAACGGCACTCTAGGGGGCCATTGAATAATGGTGTTTTTTTGCTCGGTGCAAGGCGCATCAGCTTAGGCATGCGTAAATCGTTAGTGAGGAAATACGCGCTCCAACCTGCAAATTTACGTTTAAGCGTTTCGCCGATTTTTGGGTATAGCAAGGTCAGTGCTTCATCTTCACCAATACGCACACCGTATGGTGGGTTAGCTACTAACACGCCGTGATCCGCTGGCGGCACAACGTCTAACATGTCAACATGAGACACTTGCACTGCCTCTAGCAAGCCAGCTGATTCTAGATTTTGCTTAGTCACACGTACTGCGCGCAAATCCATATCCGAGCCGTAGATTTTTTGGAAGCTGACTTTCTTGACTTTGCTCAAAGCTTGGTTTTTGATTTTCTTCCAAGTATCAGATTCAAACGTTTTTAGTTTTTCAAAACCAAACTCACGTTTAATGCCAGGGGCCATATCCAGTGCAACCATCGCGGCTTCTAACAGAAAAGTACCACTGCCACACATTGGGTCTAGTAGTGGTTGGCCTGCTTGCCATCCTGTGAGTTTTAAAATGCCTGCGGCTAAGTTTTCACGCAATGGTGCTTCGATACTTGCGCCGCGGTTGCCGCGTTGATAAAGCGCTGCGCCAGAGGTATCAACATAATATTGATATTCATCTGTCGTTAAATAGGCATGAATACGCACACTAGGGGTTTTAGTATCAATGTATGGGCGGCTACCCACCGCTAGCCTGAACTTATCGCATACCGCATCTTTAATTTTTAAAGTGGCAAACTCTAGGCTTTTTAACGGGCATTTAACACCTGTCACTTTCACCATGAAATCATGCCTAACATCAAACCATTGTGGCCAGTTCATTTTATACGCGGCATCAAATAAATCTTCTTCGTTCAAATACTTACCACGGCCCACTTGCCACAAAATACGTGTTGCGATACGTGAGTTTAAATTAGCGGCATAACACACTGACCAATCGCCATCAAAGCTCACTCCGCCATCTGTCACATTCACTACTTTTGCGCTGACTTGTTTAAGCTCTTCAGCAAGTAGTTGCTCTAAGCCGCGTGGGCATGTAGCAAAGTATCGGTTTGGCGCTTGCTTGCTAGTGTGATTTCTATCAGACTGAGCTTTAGGTGCGTGCTGCTCACGCGTATTTTGTTGATTAACTGCCATAAATTAACGATCGCTTTTCATAAATATTCGGTTGTTGGTACTGTTGTTATTTTCTGCTAGTTTTTCTACAAACTGCAAAAATTCAATCTTGTGTGTTTTTTCTAATAGTTTTGCATGATCACGCAGGGTATTGAGCCGCAAATCTGCAACGCCTTGTTTAAAGCCAAATACGGCAATATTGCCTGGCTTTCCTGTGCGTAATATCAATACTTTGTTGTTAAAACTCTGCTCGATTCTTGCTAAATAGACATCAAACTTTTTATCGCTACCCCATAGATTAATCACAAAGACACCATCATTTTTTAAGGTGTTAGCGCATTGATCAAAAAAGTCTTGGCTACAAAAATTAGGGGGGATGCCATTGCTATCAAACGCATCGATAAACAACACATCAGTAGCATCAATATGCTCCTCCAAATAAACTAAACCATCGGCTTCTATTACTTCAAATCTATCGTCGTTTTCTGGTACGAAAAATTGATTTTTAGCGACTTGAATAATCCTAGGGTTAATCTCCACCACCTTACCGACAATCTCAGGGCAATGTGCATACACATATTTAGCCACTGAGCCGCCACCCAAGCCAATAGTGAGCATTTGTTTAACCTCACGGTGAAACAGCAAAAAACACATAATCGCACGCGTGTAGGTGAGCTCTAACTCAAATGGCTCTCTAATACGCATGGCGCTTTGCACAGTAGCTGAGCCTAAATGCAATGCGCGCACACCGTTAAGTTCACTCACATCCACAGGATCACTCAAAGCGGCGTTCGCTAACCCGCGCAGCATTTTTTTAGCAGCACTAAACACTAGGCTGCCTCCACTTCGTTTTCATCGTCAGCAACTGGCACATCTGCTACTACTACTTCATTTTCTAACACTTGCAGGAATTTAGTGCGTAAATCCATCATCAGCGTATCCACCTCTTGCACTTGCAAACTCACGCGCGTGCCAGTTTTTAGCTCTGGTAGGCCATACACTTTGGTCATATAGGGCAAATTATCCAAACGCACTAAGTTTTCTCGCCATACTGTGGCATGAATCTCTTGCACGTTTTCTTGAATTAAATACTGTAAGCACCAATAGCGTTCCATACGAATTTGAAACTCGTTATACGCTTTGTAAGTGAGCTCAAAGTTACGCATATGCGTGGTGAGTGCATCGCTATTTTGCGGATAAACTGGTGGCTGATTTTGTACGACACTCATGATTTGCCGTTGGTTAATTAAATCAACCGCACGACGTAATGGTGAGGTGCTCCAAGAATACTGAGCAACGCCTAAGCCTTGATGCGGCTCGGCTTTGGTGGTCATATACACTTTACCGCCACTTTGCGCACGATACAAACCTGGCACCTGACTACTTGCTAATAACGCGCCCCATTGGCTATTGGCCTCAATCATTAGCTCTGCTACTAGCTTATCCATTGGTGAGCCACGATGACGCCCGACTATGCTTACCTTGCCATCATCCACATAAAAATTGTAATCCACTTGCGGTGGTTTCGTTGGGTCATACTTGCCACGTGCTTTTTCTAAAGACTCAGCTAAGTTGAATAGAAATAGTAATTTAGACCAATATGGATGACCACTATCAGCAGCTAACGTAGTTTCATTAAAGTAAGGCTCTAACGCGTAATGACGTAGATTTTCTGCCACTTTAATCAGTTCAACTTTGCTATGTCGCTGTGCAATTGTAAAATCTGGATTCACATGTAAGTACATTGATAATACAGGCTTAATCTTCCCTGCATCTAAACTGAATGGTCTAATTGCAGACTCAGGCAACATAGTGATTTTGTGGCCTGGCATATAAACCGTTGATAAGCGGTGCATGGCGGCTACGTCTAGCTCACTATCAATCGCAATACCCAATGCTGGTGCTGCAATATGAATGCCCACGCACGTCACACCATCATCAAGCTGACGCATCGAAAACGCATCATCAATTTCGGTGGTTGTGCTGTCATCAATGCTAAATGCTTCGGCTTCGGCCATTGGTAAATCAAAGCTGATATCTGCTGGCATGGCAGTCATTTGCGCATCGGTAAAGTCAGTGCCTTTGGCAAAATACTCACGCAAAAAAGCACCTAAGTGGTAATCATGCACAGATGGAATTGCACCACATGCATGTAAAAGTTTAAGGTGGCTTAAATGCAATGCACCAGCGGCAGTATCGAGCACTTTGTACTCAAACGCGTTTTTATCAGGCTCGTATATGAGCATGTCACGTTTTTGCATGATCTCTTCTGGCATGGTTAGCACTTTTAGTTGCTCTACATACCCTGCCATTTTTTCTGCTAATAGGCGTTTCTTTTCAAGCCCAGCCAGTGCCGCTTTCAAAATATCGGCTGGTGCCGCCTTATAGCGCCCTTTGCCCTTACGGTTAAAATACACAGGCGCACTGTGTAAGCGAATCGCAATTGCAGCGGCCTCTAAATGCGTAGGTTTTTTACCGTAATATTCTTGGGCGAAATCTTCAAAATTAAATTCTGTCTCGCCGCAACATTCCCACAGAAAATCAAGCTCCAGCTTTTCAGCTTCGGCTTGTGCGGTTTCTAAAAATCCTGACAATGGCGCCTCAAAACGCAGCAACACATTAGCCGCCTTGATTTTGCTCCGCTTACCGCTCACTGACTCAATTTGCATCGAGCTTTCAGCCTCGCTCATGATGCTAGCAACTTTAAAACTACCGTCTTCTTCGTAAAATACGTTCATTCAATTTTTTCTATTCCAAATATAACCGCAATGATACATGAGCCAGCCCATGATTTACTGCAAAAATTGTAACTTTAAGTAAGCTAAAACATCTAAAATACACCTGATGAGAAAACTGAATTTTAATAACCGCTTTTGCAAAGAACTCCCTAGTGACCCTATCACCACGAACTACACACGCCAAGTAAAAGGTGTGCTTTGGTCTAGCGTGACGCCTACACCAGTCAAGGCGCCTGCGCTCATGGCTTATTCAAGTTCAGTGGCTGAAATGCTAGGGCTAACTGATTCAGATATGCACCACCCTGACATGATTAATACACTAGGCGGCAACCAATTATTAGATGGCATGCAGTCTTACGCAACCTGCTACGGCGGTCACCAATTTGGAAACTGGGCAGGCCAATTAGGGGATGGTCGGGCAATATTCCTAGGTGAGCTTGTCCATAAAAACAAACGCTTTGAACTACAACTCAAAGGCGCTGGTGAAACGCCATACTCACGCCGTGCCGATGGCCGTGCTGTGTTAAGGTCATCATTGCGGGAGTTTTTATGCAGTGAAGCCATGCATTACTTAGGCGTGCCAACAACGCGCGCATTAAGCCTTGTCAGCACTGGCGACCAAGTGGTACGTGATATGTTTTACGATGGCAATCCGCAAATGGAACAAGGCGCGATTGTATGCCGCGTGGCACCATCATTTACGCGTTTTGGACATTTCGAGTTACTTGCCAGCCGTGGTGAGCAAGCGCTATTAAAGAAAATGATCGGCTTTACGATAGACCGAGACTTTACCGACTGGCTTCAACAGCAAACACTCACATTATCAATGGATAAACCGTCTTCTGAGTTAATCGAAGCGTGGTTTACAGAAATATGCGAACGCACAGGCCGCATGATTGCGCACTGGATGCGCGTGGGCTTTGTGCACGGCGTGATGAACACCGACAACATGTCGATTCTTGGCCTCACTATTGACTACGGCCCTTACGGCTGGGTTGATAATTTTGACCCAGGCTGGACGCCAAACACCACCGATGCACAAGGCAAACGTTATTGCTTTGGCAGACAGCATGACATTGGCCGCTGGAATTTAGAACGCCTCGCTGACGCATTATCTACCCTACTGCCTGATGCAGTAGGCCTAAATCACGCATTAGACCAGTACGAAGCGGTGTATACGCAAAGCTTAATGGATTCACTAGTAGGCAAGTTTGGCCTAGACGCTTGGCAAGATAACGATGGCGAATTAATTAACCGCTGCTTTGAACTGATGACCCGTGCGGAAGTAGACATGACGCTATTCTTTACGCATTTACCGCACATCAATTTAGCAAAGCCTAACATTGCAGACTTAAAAATTGCGCTTTATACCGAACAAGGCTATTTGAACTTTGAGCAAGATTTTAATGACTGGTTTGCACAATACGCCAAACGCATTTTGCAAAGCGACGAATCACCAGAAACAAGATATGCCCGCATGGCAAGCGTTAACCCACGCTATGTATTGCGTAACTATCTTGCACAAGAAGCAATCGATTTAGCCGAGCAAGGCGACTCCAGCATGATAGAGACCCTGCTCAAATTATTGCAGAACCCTTATACCAAACAAGCTGGGATGGAAAAATTTGAAGAGAAACGCCCAGACTGGGCAAGACATAAAGCTGGTTGTTCCATGCTCTCGTGTAGCTCATAATAAATTACTAGCGCATAATAATGGCCTATGAAAATACAACAAATTTTTACTGATGCTGGCCTAAGATCGACTAAAGCACGCATTGCTGTCTTAAATGTACTGACAAATGCAAACAGTGCATTAAGCCACTCTGAAATTCTGGAACAAATGTCCAGCCAAAAAGAGTTTGACCGCGTCACAATTTACCGCGTATTAGATTGGCTCACTGAGCATCATTTAATCCATAAAATTTCTGGTGAAAATCGTGCATGGAAATTTCAGTTATCGCAAAGTAGCTATACACCGATAGAGCCAGATTCTGATAAGAAGCAATTTCTGGCAAACTTGCATCAGCATGCCCACTTACACTGCACATCCTGCGGAAAAGTGACCTGCATACATGAATTAAAACCGCAATTTCCCAAGCAAGTTTTAGCGCAATATCATGTTGAATCTATTGATATTAATATTAAAGGCTTATGCCAAGACTGCAATCACTCACATTAGCCGACCAAACTAAAAATGCAATTAAGTTGCATTTAAATTACTTAATCAATAAAATCAGCATCGAATATACTTTAGTTAAATAAATGGCATCTACATAATGTGATACCAACACAAGTGAGCATAAGAAGTTAAGCTAATCTTCTTAAATTTAATAACATTTTGTGTTTCGTAGCACTTTTGGTACTTAGCTTCGTCATTATCATCAATAAACGCTCAAACAGCACTCAAAGATAAATAAACATGGACAAACGCATTCCCGTTACATTACTCACAGGTTTTTTAGGGTCAGGTAAAACAACACTGCTCAATAAATTACTAAGCGACCCCAAAATGCATGACTCCGCAGTCATCATTAATGAGCTAGGTGAAACGGGCTTAGATCATATCTTAGCAACGCAGGTAGAGAGTGAACATATTGCTGACAACACCGTATTGCTAAATTCTGGTTGCATTTGTTGTAGCCTTAAAAATGAGCTTGCGGACACCATGCGCGATTTATTTTTCAAACGTGCATTGCAAGCGATTCCGCAATTTAACCGCTTGATTATAGAAACAACGGGCATGGCCGACCCTGGCCCTATTTTGGGTAACTTAATGAACGAACCAGTGATTGAATCAACGTTCAGACTAGATGCCGTTGTGGTGACGATTGATAGTGTTTATGGCTTAAAACAATTGCAAGAAAATACAGAGGCACTGAAACAAGCAGCCGTTGCAGATGTACTTCTGCTCACTAAAACAGATATCGCAAACAGTGATGAAATTAAAGCACTTCAAGAAAAACTGGCTGAAATTAACCCTGGAGCTAGCCAGCATTTAATTCAACATGGTGAGATCAACCCAGACAGCATCATAGATGTTGGCTTATTTGACCCGACAGGTAAGGTCGCAACCCCTCAACGCTGGCTGCGCGCACCTAGCAAGACTAGCCAACCTAAAGGAACACTGCCACAAGCAGCACATCAAGATGGTGTTACCAGCTTTACCGTCACCATGCCAAAACCATTGAATTGGCGTGACCTTAAACCCGTCATTCTCAAATTATGTCAAACCCACGGCAGTAAACTACTGCGCTTAAAAGGCATTATTCATGCAGAAGATCAGCCCGCACCGCTCGCTATCCACGCAGTACATTTTACGCCCTACCCACCTACGTTACTCGAAGGCTGGGATGAAGATGAAGCTATTTCTCGAATTGTAATTATCGGCAAAGAGATAGATGAAAGTGAAATCAGAAAAGCACTCATGCAGGTTTAACTGAAGCTTAACCAACACGCAGACTTAAACTATTGAGTATGGCTAGCCACTATTGCTTTGAACGCCCGCGTTGACTTGGCTTACGCTGTGTAGGGCGCGCAATTAAAGGTGACTTCAAAGGTGCAGCCTTCCAGTTAGGTTTAAGCGGCGTCATTCCAGCCACACGTTTTTTTGCAACAACAAAATACACACCACCAATCGCCGAGAGCCATTTTGCGCCTAATTGATGCATAAAACTAAAGCGTTGATGCCATGACGCTTGTTCAAATGGAGGAATATGACAACACATCTCAACTGAAACCACCTCAAAGCCCAGCAACGCCAGCCAGTCTTTCAATCGTCCTAATCCAATAAAACTGCCACTCCATGGAAACGGCTTATCAATGGAGTCCTGTCTATGTACCAAATTTCTAAAGAATAACGCCACACCCCATAAGCTCAGTGGGTTAAAGCCCGATATTAACAAATAACCTTCTGGCATCATGACGCGCTCTGCTTCACGCAGCGTTTGATGTGGCCGTTCGCTAAATTCAAGGCGATGCGGCAATATCAATAGATCCAAACTAGCCTCAGCAATAGGTAGAAAATCATCACAGCAATACAAATGTGTTAACTCTGGGGACGAAACATATTCTGTAGACTTAAATCGATGAGCAATACGTGAGTTACGTAGCAAGTCCATTTGCAAACAACCCACTTGCAGTGCGTTAAATCCAAACAAATCAACAACGGCCTTATCGTACAATGCCTGCTCTTCTTGCTGTAAATAACGCCCAAGTGCTGAATCTAGCCACTGATGCTCAGGATGCAACGATACGGATCTATTCGATTGCTGACTCATGTCAATGGCTGACTCATGGCGTTGATCTCATTTTAATTGCATTAAAGTTTAACTAAACTTTACTTAAGTAATATACTTAAACAGATGATAGACCATATGCAACACCAATTACAAATTATTCCAATTCCAGCTTTTAAGGATAATTACGTTTGGCTGATACATAACAATCACAAAGCGATTGTCGTTGACCCTGGCGATGCAATACCAGTCATTAATACCCTACAAAAACTTAATCTGGATTTACAAACAATCTTGATTACCCACCACCATCAGGACCACATTGGTGGTGTTGACATACTGTTAGAAACATATCCTGATGTAAAAGTTTTTGCCCCTAAACTAGAACAATATGCATTTACACACCAACGAGTAGGCGAGCCAGATAATGTTTATTTAGGTGACTGGATAAGCGCTGCAAAGGTTATTGATGTTCCAGGTCATACACTAGGCCATATCACTTATTACATTGAGCACTGGCAAAATGAACATCAACAACAATGGCTATTTTGCGGTGATACATTGTTTGGTGCTGGTTGCGGTAGGTTATTTGAAGGAACGCCAGCACAAATGATGACCTCACTGCAAAAGCTTGCGGCACTACCAGTCAGTACGCAAGTGTTCTGTACGCATGAATATACATTGCACAATATCAACTTTGCACTCACACTAGAACCCACTAACAAAGCGCTTATTCAACGCCACCAAGATGTCTTAGCGCTAATCGAATTAGGGTTACCTACGCTACCGTCCACCATTGCATTAGAGCTGGCAACTAACCCTTTTCTGCGTACTGATGTTACAGAAATTCAATCATCTTTATTCCTTGAAAAGCCAACTAAACTACAAACTTTCACCAAAACAAGAGAGCTTAGAAACTCATATTAATCATGAAGATAGCGAATATTCATAAAGTAATTTACGGTGATTTTTACTTGACTAATCAAGCACACGTTCGTTACTATGTTGCATTATGATGAACAAGAGCGTTTCTATGGGTACTCAATTTTTTTTACGCATTGGTCAATCCATCAAAACTTCTAACGCTTTATCACGCGCATTTTATTCCACGCTATTTATTAGCATTTTCACCACGCTAACAATCTTTAGCTCCGCATCACTAGCAGAGCAACACGTCATCTCTAATGTCGCAGGCGATGAAATTATTATTTTCTCTGATGACACATTCAAACCAGCAATCAGAGATTTAGGCAGCAAATCAGAAACCAATAAAGAGTTACAAGGCCCCAAGAATACCCGTGGTGGGCGCCTCGCTGACAACTTAGAAATCACAATTAAAGATAACAACATCAATACTGCTGAAGAGTCCAGCACAACACCATCATTGGATCAGCATGCAACACAACATGATGATCTTTGGCAACGTATTAAAGATGGCTACGCAATGCCTGACGCAACCTCGGCGCTCACAACCAAACATGAAAACTGGTATAGCGCTCGCCCAGACTATATACAACGCATGGTAGAACGTAGCCAACGCTACCTATTTCATATTGTAGAAGAAGTTGAAAATCGCGGCATGCCCACTGAAATTGCATTACTACCGATGATTGAAAGTGCTTACAACCCAAAAGCCTACTCAAAAAGTAGCGCCTCTGGCATTTGGCAATTTATTCCCTCAACTGGTAAGCATTTTGGCTTAAAACAAAACTGGTGGGTAGATAACAGACGTAACATCACCTTAGCTACCGATGCCGCCCTTACCTATCTGCAAAAACTACACGCCATGTTTGGCGCTTGGGATTTGGCACTCGCTGCATATAATGCTGGTGAAGGTACTATTGGTCGTGCTATTGAGCGCAACCGTAAACTAGGTCTACCTACCGACTACGAAAGTTTAAGTCTGCCTGACGAAACCAGAAACTACGTACCAAAATTACAAGCAATTAAGAACTTAATGACGCATCCTAGCAATTATGGTCTTGAGATTCCAACAATTGCCAATACCCCTTATTTTGCAAAAGTAACGGCACCTGCGCGCATAGACACGCACCTCGTTGCTAAACTTGCTGAAATCAACCATGAAGAATTTATTGCGCTCAATCCAAGTTATGACCGCCTGCTGATTAACAACGAACAAGAGACGCTTGAGCTATTACTACCCATCATGGCAGCACAAACCTTCAGAACAAACTTAGCCAACTATGAAAAACCTTTAGTTAACTGGCAAACTTATCAGGCAAAACGCGGTGAGCGTATGGATAAAATCGCTAGTAAATTTGGAATGAACTTAGCACAGCTTAGAAACGTCAATGCCTTATCTTCGCAAGAAAAAATGAACAAGAGCACCACTTTATTGGTACCTAAATCAGACGCTAATGATAACTCAGCCCTCACTGTGATCGAAGAAAATGAAATCGAGGTTGAACCATCATCCGAGCAAACCGTCACACACAAGGTTAAAAAAGGTGAGGTCATGCAGGCTATTGCGAAACACTACGGCGTAAGTGTTAAGCAAATATTGGCAGCGAACTCACTGAAAAATAGCCAAGTAAAAGCTGGGCAACTATTAAATATTGAACTTGCAGACACCAATGAGCTTAGCCGCGCTAAAAAAGCTGCCAATAGGAGTAAAACATCAAATATGCAAAAAACTTATACCGTTAAACATGGTGACACTCTACACAGTATTGCGGATAAATTTGATGTTGCAGTGGCTGACCTTAAACGTTGGAACAAAAAATCATCTAGCCATATTATGCCTGGTGCAAAACTTATCATCCAATAATGGCATGATATTGAATAGACAAACACTGTTATAGATAAACATAGCCATAAACAAATACAGCCGATGTCTCCATTATTTTTAAATCTAAATACGGCAATCTGCCTATCACTTACTCTGTTTGTTGCAGGTTGTAACTCTCCTAATGAGAAACAAAACCAGATTGATTACACCACCCAGTTTCCACAAGTTTCAGGCGGCACACTGATTAATGCAATGACAGGTGAGCCTAGTGGCTTAATCTCAATGATTGCAGGAGAATCAGCCTCATCAGCGATCAGTAGCAACATTTTTAATAGCCTACTCAAATATGACAAAAACCTTGAGTTAGAAGGTGATCTTGTCGCACATTGGGAAATTTCCGCAGACCAAAAAACGATTACCTTTAAGCTTAAGCCAAATTTAAAATGGGCAGACAATAAACCACTCACTAGTGCAGATGTACTGTTCACATGGCAAGCCGTGACCAATGAGAAAAATGCCAGCCCATACGCATCAGACTTTTTGTTAGTTAAAAAAGCAGAAACCCCTGATGCACAAACATTTCGTGTTACTTATGAACAAGCCTATGCCCCAGCATTAGATAGTTGGGCGGGGTTACAAATATTGCCAAAACACCTGCTTGAAGGCAAAGATCTCCACACCACTGCATTCGCGCGCAAGCCAATAGGTAGCCACTATTATCAATTAGATAGCTGGAAGCATGGCGAGCACCTAAAACTATCAAAAAATGCTAACTCCGTACTTGGGCCAGCCCAAATAGACAATCTGGTGACACGCATTATTCCTGATAATTCCGCACAATTCTTAGAGCTAATGGCCGACAACATCGACCTCATGGGTTTAGACCCAATTAAGTATTCAAGAATCATCCCCGCTCGCCCAGAATTGCAAAAGAAACTAGCACTATACAAAGAGCTTGGTAACAGCTATACCTACATGGGCTTTAATCTCAAGCACAAACCCTTTGATGACGTGCGCGTACGCCGCGCCATCAATTACGCCATCGACAAACAGGAAATTATCGATGGTGTTTATTTAGGGCTAGGCATCAACATTGCATCCCCTTATAAACCAGGGACGCGCTGGAGCAATCCTGCGCTGACACCCTACCCCTACGACCCCACTAAAGCACGCGCATTGCTAAAAGAGGCTGGCTTTACTGATAGTAATGGCGATGGCATATTAGAACGTGATGGCAAGCCATTTAGTTTTGAAATCATTACCAACCAAAATAAGGAACGTGAAAAATCTGCAGTATTGATTCAACGTAGACTTAAAGAGGTCGGCATTGATGTCCAAATCCGCGCCATAGAATGGGCCAGTTTCATTAGTCGATTTATCAAAACAGGTGATTTTGATGTTGTAGTACTGGGCTGGGGCTTAGGTTTAGATCCTGACCAATATAATATCTGGCACTCTAGCCAACAAGCGTCTGGTCAGTTTAACTTTATTGGCTACAACAACCCTAAAATTGACAAGCTACTGGAACAAGGCAGACTAGAACTCAACCCAGATAAACGGATGGAAATTTACCATCAATTCTCAGCAACATTATTAGAAGATAGCCCGATTATCTATTTATCAGCAGGTTATGGCCTAACCGCCATCCATAAGCGCGTCAAAGGCATTGATGACCCATCGCCACCTGCTGGCATCGGTCATAATTCACAAGATTGGTATATTCCACAACCTTTAAGAAGAAACGAAATTAGTGCTCATTAATTATTATGTTTAAATACCTAATTAAACGTGTTTTGTGGATGATACCGATGCTGGTTGGCATCAGCCTAATCTCATTTTTTATCATGCACTTGGCGCCAGGTGACATCACCAATAATGAAGCATCCTTTAACCCTAAAGCCAGTGAAGAATCACGTCAAAAACTACGTGAAATGTACAATCTAGATAAACCAATCATCGTTCAGTATGGATTATGGTTAAAACGCATGGTGACGCTGGATTTTGGTAAATCATTCGCTTCACATCAAAAACCAGTGTTTTGGCAAACAACAGATGTTGATGGCAATGTGACACAAGGGCTTATACAGCAAGCTTTACCCATTACCCTCATGATTAATCTGCTAGGGCTGACTATTACCTTATCCTTGGCAATACCGCTAGGCATTATCGCCGCGCGTAAATATCAGGGCTGGCAAGATAGATCAATTACCTTATTTAATTTTATTGGCTTCTCAATTCCAGGTTTCTGGCTATCGCTGTTGCTGATGTACTGGCTTGGCGTCGTTAATAATTGGTTTCCAATCTCTGGCATGCATAGCCTTAATTACGACTCCTTAGATACTTGGGACAAAATAAAAGACACGTTCAGTCATTTGTTCTTACCTGTTGTCATTCCATCCATCACAGGTCTAGCAGGAATCACTTTATTTGTTAAAAACGGCATGCTAGATGTACTACAGCAAGATTACATCACCACAGCTCGCGCTAAAGGCTTAGGTGAGCACAAGGTAGTTTACACGCATGCTTTACGTAATGCCCTACTACCCCTTATCACCATTATTGGGCTATCTATCCCAGGTCTTATCGGTGGCTCGGTCATTGCAGAAACCATCTTCGCAATTCCAGGTATGGGTAAGTTATTCTACGATGCGGTACTCATGCGAGACTTCCCAGTGGTCATGGGCATACTGACAATAGGCTCCGCATTAACGCTAGTCGGTAACTTACTTGCAGATGTAGCTTACGCATGGGCAGACCCACGTGTACGTCGTGGCGTAGCTAAGGCTTAACCGTATTTAAGGTTTAATAAAGATGAATACGCAAACAACGCTCTTCAAAAAAGCATTATCTAACCCGCTGTCGTTAGCAGGTTTCATCATTATCGTATGTGTGTTTGTCTTATCCATGCTCGCCCCTATCGTCGCGCCATACGACCCTAACTATATCGATGTAAAAGCAATATTACTCGAACCCTCTATACAACATTGGATGGGGACAGATGGGTTAGGACGTGATGTACTGAGCCGTATGCTTTATGGTGGCCGTATTTCGCTACTAGTGGGCCTCGTAGCAGTTGGCATTTCTACGGCTATTGGTATATTACTTGGCGCGCTTGCTGGGTTTTATCGTGGTTGGGTGGACACACTCATTATGCGTATCGTTGACGTAATGCTCTCCATCCCTAGTTTCTTCTTGATCCTAGCCGTCATCGCATTTTTAACGCCATCTATTATCAACATTATGATTGTCATCGGGCTAACGTCTTGGATGGGCGTTACAAGGCTAGTCCGTGCAGAATTTTTAAGTTTAAGTGAACGCGAGTTCGTGATGGCCTCACGCACCTTAGGCGCCAAGAATAGCCGACTTATTTTTACACACTTACTACCTAACAGCTTGACCCCAATCATTGTAAGTGCCGTACTTGGCGTAGCGGGTGCCGTGCTGATGGAGTCAGGGCTAAGCTTTTTAGGTTTAGGTGTACAGGCACCACAAGCCTCATGGGGCAATATATTAACTGACGGCAAAGAATACATTCAATTCGCTTGGTGGCTATCCTTGTTTCCTGGATTAGCGATTTTAATTACTGTGTTAGGTTATAATCTGCTTGGTGAGGGTTTGCGTGATGCTCTAGACCCACGTAGTGGAACAAATCATTAATTCCACACATCAGTCTAATCTAAGCCGTCTCGCAATAATCGAGTTTAGCAGGTGCTAAACCACCCCTTCCTCTAATGACAAGTAAATAGGAAATAACTATGGGATTCTTAGCTGGTAAAAAAGTACTCATCGCGGGCTTATTAAGTAACCGCTCAATCGCTTACGGCATTGCCGCTGCAATGAAAAGAGAAGGCGCTGAACTTGCTTTCACTTATCAACTCGACAAGCATGAAAAACGCGTTGCAGACTTAGCCGCAGATTTTGATTCAAAAATTGTATTGCCATGTGATGTTGCAGAAGATGCGCAAATAGACGCTCTATTTCCAGCACTTGCTAAACATTGGGATGGTTTAGATTCATTAGTACACTCTTTAGCTTTTGTGCCTAAAGTCGCATTAGACGGTGACTATCTTGATGTTGTAAACCGCGAGTATTTCCGTATTGCACACGACATTAGCTCATACAGCTTTTCTGCCCTTGCAAAAGCAGCTTACCCAATGATGGAGGGCCGTAAAGGCAGCCTATTAACGCTTAGCTACCTAGGTGCAGAACGCACTATGCCAAACTACAACGTAATGGGCGTTGCTAAAGCAAGTTTAGAAGCCAATGTACGCTATTTAGCACAAAGCCTAGGCCCTCGTGGCATCCGCGTTAACGCCGTGTCTGCAGGCCCTATTAAAACGCTTGCAGCGTCAGGTATTGCTGATTTTGATAAGATGATTGGCTTCAACGAGAAGCATGCCGCACTACGTCGAAACGTCACTATCGAAGAAGTAGGCAACGCTTCTGCTTTCCTATGTAGTGACCTTGCTTCTGGCATTACAGGTGAAATCACTTATGTAGACGGCGGCATGAACATCACTGCTGCAGGTACTATTGATTAAGGTACTATCAATTAAGTCATATCAATTAAGTCATATTGATTAAGTCATATTGATAAATAATAGATAATTAACCTCTATAAATACAAAAAAGGCACCTAAGGTGCCTTTTTTGTATTTAACTGCCTATACTTTACTATCCCCATTTACTGGGGTAAGTTAGCGTTATATTAATTATTAGTATTCTGTAATAACAAGCGTTGGTTAACAGTCACTTTCACTTTTTCACGTAGTGATTGTTTGTACGCAGATAGATATTCATCTGATAACACTTGGTTAAGCTCAGCTTTAGCAGTGCTTACAGTTTCAGCATCCGCAATACTTGATGTATCAACCTCAACCACTTTCACAATCATATAACCCAACTTGCTATCTGCTAATCCAGAATATGCAGGCAGTTTAGTGACATCAGTTTTAAATACTTGTGTCATCGCCAATTGTGTCAAACCTTGTGCATTTTTACGATCTACCATCACTTCTGGAATCCATTCCAGCGTATTCACAGAACCGCCCGCCCGTAAAGTTTTTAAAGCGTCTTCACCCTTGGTCACTGCTAGTTTTGCAGCGGCCTCAAGCTTAAGCAAATCTTCAATACCAGCTTTAACTGTATCAAATGTTTTTGCGGCAGATGGCTTATAGTCAAGCACTCGTGCTGAAACAAGATTATTAGGAGACACTTCAACAGCCTCTATATTACGACGCTCTTTTAAAGACTCTTGAGAGAAGATTAAACCAACAATTTTATCGTTCTTAAAGAACTTAGCTGCATCTTCACGTGACATCCATCCAGAAAGTTGCACCTGACTACCGAATGCCTTAGCCGTGGGTGCCAAACTATCAGATTGCTCATAAACTGCATTACTAAAGCTTTCAGCTTTTTCAATAAACTCAGCTTGAGCTTTTTGGAAAATCAACTCGCCTTTAATCTGCGGTTTCAAACTTTCAAAATCTGAACCTTGGCCTGAAATCTCTGTTAGTTTAATAATATGGTAGCCAAATTCAGACTCAACCAAATTACTGACTTCATTCACTTTCATACTAAATACAGCGTCTTCGAATGGTTTAACCATTGCGCCACGACCGAAACTGCCTAAATCACCACCTTTAGTGGCAGAACCAGGATCCTGCGAATTCTTAATCGCTAGCTCTTCAAAAGAATTAGGGTTCTTCTTGATACTTGCTAATAAAGCTTGTGCTTTATCCTTGGCTTCTTGTTTTTGCTCTGGTGTCGCATTCACACCAAAACCAATCAAGATATGACTAGCACGCCTTTGCTCGTTACCTTGGAATTTAGCTACATTCTCATCATAGTAACGCTTCACGTCCGCATCATCTACTTTAATGCCTGGTACTAAGCTACTTGCTGATAACAATAAGAATTCAATTTTAACTTGCTCAGGGTCACGTAACTTATCCTTATGTTTGTCGTAATAAGCTTTTACTTCAGTAGGCTCAATTTTAACCTGATCAAGAAAATCTTTAGTTTTAAGCTCAGACACTGTGACCAAACGCTTTTGATTTAAAAGCTTTAATGTTTTGTCTGCGCGTGCTGTTGAAATAAAACCAAGCTTAGCAATGCCATCTTGTGCTTGTTGTGCTAATAAAGTAGCGCGAATCTCTGCTTCAAATTTTTTCGGTGTATATCTGTTTTGCTGTAACAGCTCATCATATAGCTCTTGTGAGAATTTACCGTCTTTTTGAAATGACGGCATCGCTGTAATGTAGGTCGCTAAATGCGCATCACTAATTTTGTAGTTTGCTTGTTGTATTTCTTTTTCGAGCAACTGCTCATTAATTAGCTGATCTAGCACCATTGCTTTAACCTCTGGGCTATCTAATTGCGCTTGATCTACTTTCCCCTCGTTTTGCATACGAGTACGTAGATTTTGCATGGCATTTGAATAAGCCTGTACTGATATCTCGCTACCACCCACTTTTGCTATCGCAACATTATTGCCTGCGCTACTCAGATAAGAGTCAATTCCAAATAAAGCAAAAGGAATCGTAATTAAAGCCAATATCGCTTTACCAACCCAGCCTTTAGCTACAGAGCGGATACTATCTAACATAAAGTTCTCTTCTTAAAATGTGCACTAAAATTATTAAAAATGTAAAAGGTCACAACCGATAAGAATCAATTGCAAACGAAAGGTCATTAATATATCACAAGTTATACTTGAAACCTTAGCCAAGTGAATGATGACATCAACTGATTCAAGACAAAAGAATAGCAAAACTAGTTCATGATGACTAACTGACTGATGCAATATCTTATTAGAGAAATAAGTACATAAAGAGGTGCATATAGAAATAAAAAAAGCGAGTCATAAGACTCGCTTTTTTTATTTGGCGGAGTGGACGGGACTCGAACCCGCGACCCCCGGCGTGACAGGCCGGTATTCTAACCAACTGAACTACCACTCCATAAACT
>JAUXNQ010000015.1 GCA_030682715.1 Methylotenera sp.
AAAGTGGTACATGATTCTGAATATATGATGGGTATTTCTCCGTATGTCCATGAGCTGGATACCTCACAATGGCAAACCCAGCCATTGTACGCTATCCAACTCGGGGGCAAGCCCCCGAGATTTTCGCTTTGCGGTTAAATCAAATGCTTAAAATTTAATTTAATTGAGCTTGGTGCATACCTTGGTGCTTTAAAAATTTATAATTATTTAATAAGCTACCTAGGCACTATTAGCAACACAACAAAAGGCACCGCAAAAAAAATAATTGGCTAACCGAAAATTACACAGAACAAGCTCAATAAAGCAGGCTTCAACACCAAGCTCACGGAATAGCTACTTCAAACGTTGCTGCATTATATCTATGGTTACGAGCTTATTGTCATCTTCCAACTTACTAAGTAAGCGCCGGATCAACTACATCGGTTTTAAGCCGCCAGAATTTGAAACTCAGTAACATTCACCACAGGACGTAATTGACGCTTATTTTTAATCATATCAACCAAGCCATAACCTGACATAGTTTTTAGCGTGCGTGACAAATTACTTTGCTTGCGGCCTGTTAACTCTGCCAAATCTGAGATTGATTCAGGCTGGGCTTCTCTGATGACTTTCAGCAATGCACGGTTATCATCGCTCAAAACTTCAGCCAATGATTTCATGGAAGTGAACCAGATTTTTGGATCACTTGGCTTTACTTTATATTCGCCTTTGGCAATCGCCAGCATACGTTCGCGGATTTGATCCTGTGGCATGATGCCAATGTTAATTTTCTTACTCATAGTTTCAACTCCTTTAGCACGCTGTCTACTTCTGCGAAGAAATCAGCGAGCAATTGTGCTGCATCTTTAAATTCATAAGGCACACCTTTATCTAAAGCATGTCGATGTTGGTGGTCATAGGTAAAGCGCTGCCCTGCATATTTGTATTTTTTAGGCGGTTTGACCGCATGGCTATTATCAAAGCCAATAATCCTCTTGCCGTACTTATTGTGCAACGTCAGTGAGTAGCGTATGCCATGTGGCACATCATCACTGGGATTGACTTGCCATGCTTCAAACTTAACCCAGTAACCGCCCTCCTGATCAATGATTGTTCCGTTAAGGTCGAGTAAAGTGTTTAATGTATGATCAATCTGCATTTAATATATCATATGATGATAAGTATTGTCTATAGTTCAATTTGTTTTTATTGCTGGAAAGTTTAGCATAGCAAGCACAGTGGTGATAAATGTACGGAGCAGATCTAAATTGATCTACCTATATTCAGTGCAGCAATGCCTCATCATCAAAGTCATCATCCTCATCTTCCCATTCTTCAAGCACTAATGGTTCATGACCCATATCCCAAACCATAGACTTGTACTCAACGTCAAACCATTCCCGGAACATTTTGAGTGTGCGCTTTTTAGGCCACTCTGATTCATCAACAATCCATGACCTAAGGATGTGCTCAAAAAGCATGCGCCAGCGTTTCTCTACCCATTTGATAGCATCTTCAGTGCCATCGACTGGGTCAATTGACGATTCAAATGTTGGTAAAAGAAATGCTTCACCATCATCGTTGGCCTGCTTCAAGGTAATTTCTATCGGAAATTCCCCGGCACCCTTAACCCAATCAATATAGGGTTGCTTGTAGCGGAAAACTACAAGGCCTCTGTTGAGTTGAAATCGCGGGCTTTCTATGGTCATTTTGCAGTTCACACTTTTTTAATTTCTGAGCTAGGCCCAATTTAGCGGCCGATGAATTATTCAGAATTATGCTGCAATTCTACTGATAGGTTAAAATTAATTTTCAAATTTGTTGAAGATAACAATTATCACTTGGTATTAATGTATTGCTGGTTACCCGGGCTCAATTACTCCAAACCTATTTAGCGAATCTCAATCACCAGATCACCCCCTGGTTGAGGAAGTTGCCTCATCTAATCTCAACGACTGCTTTACTAATCTTGAGTATACAGACGTATACACTTGAATCCTTATGCAGCCTGTGTTTTGGTATGATGCATAATGTCCGACTAGCGATTAGCTAGTTCAATTATCTTCAAATGCACCAAGCAATCTTTAAAAGCACAAAGACTTAGTGCTTTTGTGTTTACTCACAGCTTACGTCTTGGTAACCATTTGAAATAAAGATATTTTTTAGGAAAAAATTTAGTTAGAAAATTAAGCCAGAAATCAGAAGGATGTTTAATCCTAACTCTGCAAGATACTTAGATTAATTGAGTATTTTTTGACATAAAATCAACGTAAGTCATTGATTTTAAAGGGAGTTATTGGCGGAAGAGGTGAGATTCGAACTCACGGTGGGCTCGCACCCACGACAGTTTTCAAGACTGTAGCATTAAACCGCTCTGCCACTCTTCCATCTAAATCGTTACTTGCGTTACGAGGTCAGCATTATAACAACAAATTAGTCATCTTGAAAATCCTGATTTGGAAAAAAAACATCAGAATATCCAAAATCTTTTAAATTTATTATCCGCATCGGATATAAAACACCATCCAAGTGATCACACTCATGCTGAACAACGCGTGCGTGAAAACCGCTCACTAATCTATCGAATTTATTCCCGTACTGGTCTAAGCCTGCGTAATGCAATCTCAGATGACGCGGCACTATACCTCGCATTCCTGGAACTGACAAGCACCCTTCCCAACCATTTTCAACATTATCACCAATAAATGTTAGTTCAGGGTTAATTAGCACCGTATAAGGTACTGTATCAGCATTTGGATATCGAGGATTAGCATCTGTTGGTTCTTTTTGTCCAAAAATTACCACACGCAGACTAACCCCAATTTGTGGCGCAGCAATGCCAGCGCCATTCATGTGCTGCATCGTGTCCTCCAAATCTTGTATCAACTGATGCAGCGCTTCTGTATCAAACTGCTCTACAGGCGAGGCTTTCGTCAGCAAGCAAGGCTCCCCCATCCTTAATACAGCTTTAATCGCCATTTTTACCTTAATCCTTAACCAAAAATGTCACAGGAGTTAAATTACGTTTGCTAGTGCCCGTTCTGTTTTACTAATTGTGCAATAACATTTCGTATTCGTACCATCGTGAGATTTAAGTTAGAGATAACTTCCTCATATTTAATTTCATGTAAATTATCACCTCGTCCAGCCGCATAATTTGCTACAGGGCAAATTGTTGCATAGCTGATGCCCAGCTCACGCGCTAGGGCTGCTTCTGGCATACCTGTCATCCCTACCACGGTTGCCCCATCTCGCTCTAAACGGTTAATCTCTGCCGCCGTTTCAAGTCTAGGCCCCTGTGTCGCAGCATAAACGCCATGATCAACCACTTCTTCACCTACTGCAATGGCCGCTTTTTTCCATTTTTCACGCAAAATTTGACAGTACGGCTCCGTAAAGTCGATATGTTTAACAGGGTTACTAATCCCATCATGAAACGTTGTTTTTCTGCCATAAGTGTAATCAATGATCTGATGCGGGATCACTATTTTTCCTGCTGACAAATCTGGGTGAATACCACCTACCGTTGCTATCGCGGCAATTTCAGTCACGCCCTGTAAATGTAAAGCTGCAATATTGGCACGGTAGTTAACTTCATGAGGTGGAATGGTGTGTCCATTTCCGTGGCGTGCTAAGAAAATAACTTCGCGACCAGCAATCTCACCAAAGATAAGCGGTTGTGATGGCTCACCATAAGGCGTTCGTACGATTAAACGTCTAGTTATCTTTAAGTTATCTAATTGCGTCAGTCCTGTGCCACCAATAATTGCTAACATAATTGCTTTCTCTATAAATACGCTTTTATTTTAACAAAGCTTTAATTGTTTTCAGAAAAAAATTTACCGTCTTAAAAAAACAAATGTTCATTGTAAATACCAGACAAATACCAGTTGTGTCATCAAAAATGATTTAATTTTGTGGCATACTCACGCCATGGTAAACAATTGCTCAAAGTTTGGTGAAACATCTATAGCAGTGGCTCAAGAAAGCCTAGACTTAGCTAATCGTCATTATGAGAATTTTCCTGTAGCGTCATTCTTTTTACCTGAACATTTACGTCAGCCTATTGCCCTAATTTACAGCTTTGCAAGGCAAGCAGATAACTTTGCTGATGAAGGTGACCTCACCATTGAGCAGCGATTAAATTTACTTAGTGGCTTTCGTGATGAGCTTGATTTACTACAAGCCTATATAAATCCCAAAACAGCTTTTTTTGTGACCTTAGGTCAAATGATACGCGAAAGAAAGCTTCCACTTACCCCATTTTACGATTTGCTAGATGCATTTAGCCAAGACGTGACTAAAACTCGCTACGCTGATTATGATGATGTACTAGATTACTGCACTCGCTCTGCAAACCCTATCGGGCGACTTTTATTACACTTGTACCACCAAGCTAGTCCCGACAATATGCAGTATTCAGATCATATTTGCTCTGCATTACAGCTTATTAATTTTCTGCAAGATATTGCGATTGATTTTAAGAAAAACGAAGGTAAACAACGCATTTATCTATGTCAGGATGAACTGGTGGCTTTTGGTATCTCCGAGCAAACCATTAGAGCTTATGTAAATGCAACGCAAGCGACAGATGAAAATTGGCAACAGTTTATGCACTTTAATCTGCGCCGCACACATGCCTTGCTTAACGCAGGTAAGCCTCTGGGCAAAATCTTAAAAGGCCGCATCGGTTTTGAAATGCGTATGATTATTGCTGGTGGAGAACGCATTATTCATAAGATTAGCGCAGTGAATGGCGACGTTTTTAATCATAGACCAACACTAAATTGCTGGGACTGGGCAATCGTCTTCTCTAAAGCATTACTAAAACTATAAACACTCATTATTTAGTTTCGATAATCCCATATGACACCTAAGCAATATTGCCAAGAAAAAGCAGCAAAAAGCGGCTCTAGTTTTTATTACAGCTTTATGTTTTTACCAAAACAGAAACGCGAAGCGATTATAGCGCTATATGCTTTTTGCCGTGAGGTAGACGATGTTGTCGATGAATGCACTGAATTAAAAGTCGCCCAAGTAAAACTGGCTTGGTGGAAAGATGAAATTCGTAATCTATATCTAAAAAAACCAATACATCCAGTGACAAAAGCACTTGAGCCAGTTATCCACCAATATCAATTAGATGAAGAGCATTTTCATGAAATTATTGATGGCATGGAGATGGATTTAAATTTCAATCGCTACCAAGACTTCAAACAACTACAGCTATATTGTTATCGCGTTGCCAGCGTTGTCGGCATACTTTCGGCGCAGATATTTGGCTTTGAGAATAGAAAAACGCTTAAATTCGCACATGATCTTGGCATGGCATTCCAACTGACCAACATTATCAGGGATGTCGGTGAAGATGCTCGCCGCAATCGTATTTATATTCCATTAGATGAACTTGCAAAGTTTAATGTCACAGAAGACGATATTTTAAATAGCCGTGAATCTGATGCGGTTAAAAAACTGTTAGATGCGCAAATTGAGCGCGCTGAGATGTATTACGATAAAGCATTGAACGAACTGCCTACTGAAGACAAAAAGAACCAGCGTGTAGGTTTAATCATGACGGCTATTTATCGCACATTGTTACGAGAAATAAAAGCAGATGGCGCAGAAAAAGTCCTTAATGCGCGCATATCGCTGGGTACACTACGCAAGTTATGGATTGCCTTTAGCACATGGCTTAAACACTTGGTTTAAGTATCTATAATTTTCCTGAGAATACGCTTGCATACGCATCAACATAATATTGCAATTATTGGCGGCGGTTGCGCTGGCTTAAGCGCCGCAGCAACGCTAAGTGAGCGCGGTTATTCAGTCACACTATTTGAAGCGAGCTCTCAGCTAGGCGGACGCGCTCGCACAGTAGTCGTTGAAAATAAAGACTTATTGCAGCTACTAGATAATGGCCAACATATTTTATTGGGTGCTTACAGCGCCACTTTATCACTACTTGAAAAGGCTGGTGTAAAAGAAAATGAAGCATTTTTACGGCTACCTTTACAGCTTAATATGCGATCAAGCAGTGCCAAATCGATATTTTCATTAAAATCTGCCAATTACTTACCAGCCCCATTCAATATGCTCGTCGGTTTTTTGCTATGTAAAGGCCTATCATTTAAAGAACGAATAACCGCTTTAACGTTCATGAGGCATTTACAATCGTCCAACTATGAAATCGTTAATGATAAACCGCTAGCAACGTTTTTAATGCAACATCATCAGTCAGCAAAACTAATCCAAATGTTATGGGAGCCTCTGTGCTTAGCAGCGCTTAATACTCCTATTGCAAAAGCCAGCAGTAAAGTATTTTTAAATGTATTACGCGATTCGTTTAGTGGTGACAAAAGAAATAGCGATTTTTTAATTCCTAAATTAGATTTGTCACAGATTATCTCCCATCCTTTAGCGCATTACATACAAGCTAAAGGCGGTATCATAAAATTAAACCATCGAATACGTACGCTAATGGAAGTAGACAACGGTTTTAATTTAGAAGCTAGACAAGGGACATTCAATTTCAGCCATGTCATTGTTGCCACCTCTCCAGCTAGGACGGACAAGCTATTAGCGCAACTCCCTAAATTAAAAGCTAGTCAAGATAAAACAGATCACTACCAATATCAGCCAATTTACACAGTTTACCTACAATATCCAAGTGAAATAAAACTACCACAAGTGATGTCTGGGTTAAGCAATACCTTGAGTCAATGGGTATTTGACCGAGGGGAGCTGTGCGGAGAAAAAGGGCTAGTAGCTGTCATCGTGAGTGCAGAGGGAAAACATCAAAAACTAACACAAGATGATCTTGCATTAAAAATTGCAAAAGAGTTAAGTCATGCCTTTCCTCACCTACCAAAACCGTTATGGCATAAAGTGATTGCTGAAAAACGAGCTACTTTCTCATGCGTACCTGATTTAGCGCGCCCAACTAACAGAACTGCGCAAAACAACCTTTACTTAGCGGGAGACTACACATATGCCAGTTACCCAGCCACTATTGAAGGCGCGGTTAGAAGTGGTATTTATTGTGCGAACCTTATTACTAACGCATCATAAAGCTCAGTAATTTTTAACCTTTAGTAATTTTTAACCGCAAAGCGAAAATCTCGGGGGCTTGCCCCCGAGTTGGATAGCGTACAATGGCTGGGTTTGCCATTGTGAGGTATCCAGCTCATGGACATACGGAGAAATACCCATCATATATTCAGAATCATGTACCACTT
>JAUXNQ010000017.1 GCA_030682715.1 Methylotenera sp.
ATTACGGTACCAGCTGGCGTGACCAGCTTCACCGTGACCTACCCAACGACAGATGACACAATCGTTGAATCGACCGAAACCCTGACCCTCACAATCGAAGGCGTAGTTGGCACAGGCAGCATCCTCGACAACGACAGGTTAAATGTAGCCCCTGTAAACACGTTGCAAAATTACACAACAGATGAAGATACCTCAGTCAAATTGACTGGCTTGTCAGTATCTGATGTTGATGCAGGTAATGGGCTTATTAGTGTCACATTGTCTGTCACAGCTGGCGCAATTGTTGCTACAAGTTTAAATAATGTAGCAGTGGCAGGTTCGGGTTCGACTTCGGTTGTGCTTACTGGCACGTTAACTAATATTAATGCATATTTGGCAGCATCAAATACACAGCCAACATATGTTCCTTTGACCGATGCTAGTGGCACAGTGACGCTTACTATGACGACTAATGATGGCGGTAATACAGGTACTGGCGGACCATTAACTGATGTTGATACAGCAACGATTACAATTACTCCTGTTGCAGATGCAATACCAGGTAGCGACGTTTCTCTGGTGATCGGGCCTCAAATAGTCAATACCATTGATTTTAGTAACAATATTTCTAATCTAGATGGACAATCTCACACAACATTCCCAAGCGGTCTTATCTTGTCTACAGGGGACCCTACTAAGGTGTTTACTTGGTCTACTGGTAGCCTTTTGGCAGTTAGAACTCCTGGCCAAAATGGGGATGGTCGAATTTCAGGTTCAGATCAAGTTCAATTAAGCTTCCCTTCAGGTCAGCAATATTTATCGATGAAGGTTAAGAACGCAGCTGATGATACTATCATATTGAAAAGTAACCTAGAAGTAGGCGATTTGAACCTAGCTGGAGGCACTATTACTGGAGTGATCACATCTTCTTCTGGCCTCGCTATTAATGCTACTAATAATGCTACTAACTTAAGAGTTAGTTTGGAGCTAGAAGTTAATAACGGTGGCGTAGTTAGCACTGTTACAACCGCTGCTACCTACACCCCTGGTGGTAATTGGTCAGTTTCTTATGCTGGCGCTGGCGCTATTACTAAAGCTACTGTCGTCAGTATTATTGACGGGGATCTATTCAATCAAGGTGGTAATGCGTCAGCAAGTGTTACGTTCTCTATTAGCACTGATATGCAAAGTATTGCGATCTCACAGGATGTCGATAAGACATTCTCTGCAGGCCAAAACAACAATGGTTTCCAAATTGAATACCTATCTCTTGATGGTGGTGGTGTGTTCAGCACTTATAGCTATCCAGTTGATTTGTATGCAGTAGTGCAAGACGTTGTAGGCACCCCTGAGACATTCACAGGCTTAGTGCTTAGTGACCTTCCTGCAGGGGCGCTCATCAGTGTGGTGACCAATGGTGTGTATACCGAAATTGCACCAAACGTTAATGGTGAGTATGATTTGTCGGCTTATGCTTCTCGCTTGAGTACTGATACTAGTGTGTCAGGTACGGACCAGATTTACATTGTAACCACAACTCCTTTACCAAGCGGTTTCTCACCAACGCTTACGATTGAGGTAAACGATGGTGGCGTAAGTACAGCTAAAACGATTCTTGGCGGCTCAGGTGCCAATATGCTAACTGGTGGTGCTGGAAATGACTATATAGATGGTGGTGCTGGTAATGATACAATTGTTGGTGGCGCGGGAAATGATAGAATCCTTGGTGGAACTGGTAATGACACGATCATAGGTGGTTCTGGTAATGATACATTAACTGGTGGCTTAGGCGCAGACGTCTTTAAATGGTCGCTTGCTGATGCAGGTACTGCTGGTTCCCCAGCTAAAGATGTTGTTACTGACTTTGATATGGTTGCTGCAAGCGATAAATTAGATTTGCGTGATTTGCTGCAAGGTGAAAATAGTACTTCTTTAGAGAATTATTTACATTTTGAAAAAATTGGATCAGATACTGTTGTCCATATAAGTAGTGATGGCAGTTTTAATGGAACCAATATATCAACGGCTACAGTGCAAATAATCACTTTACAGAATGTTGATTTAGTAGGGTCTTATACTAATGATCAGCAAATTATTCAAAACCTCTTGGATAATCAGAAGTTAATTACAGATTAATTTTACAAGTAATAGTTAAGTTACTTTTTACAATCAACCTCTGGTGGCAAGAAGCCTCCAGAGGTTTTTTTATTTTAAGTTATTTTTGAAGATGATGTGTATGAGTGACACGCTAACGCCAAATTTTATTGACATTAGAATTCCATTTTATGTAAGTCTCGATATAGAAGATGTCTTACAATTTAAATGTATTGTAAAGTTTTGTAAATTAATTTAATATCCACTCAAATAATTAATTAATAAAAGTTTTTTTGTAAAACGTAAGAATTGTACGTATTTAAGATTTGTAGTTTTATGTTGTGGGTTGATTAAGATTGTATCGTTGATTTTTTTGGAATCTACAGGTTTTAATTTTGAAAATTAAAGTAGCTTCGTAAGCTTACAGTTGTAGAGTTCTAGGGATGTTTTTTTAAAGGATTAGGGGAAGTGTTTTGAAAGAAAATTTTAAATATAAATCAACGGTATATTTTTTATTGATTGGTTTGGTGGCTCTTCAAACTAGCACATCTAGCATTGCAGATCCTTTAATTAGCTTAAAAGACATGGTGGAAAAAACCATTTCTTCAAATCCAGAAGTGCAAGCGAGATATCATAAGTTTTTAGAATCTGGGTACGAGCAAGAGGCTGTAAGGGGTGGATTTTTACCTAGAGCTGACATTGTTTCTACTTATAGAAAACAAGAGGAGGTTGTTAACAATAATTCAAATACGGCAATACCTCGTATGAATAATGAGTTGGTGTTGAGGCAAATGATATTTGATGGATTCGCTGTTAGTAGTGAGGTGAAACGTTTAGGTCATATTAGTCGTCTGCGTTATTTTGAGTTGTTAAGCGCAATGCAAAGCACAACCCAAGAATTTATGCGTGCTTATTTAGACTCGCTACGATTTAGAGAATTAACGCAGTTTGCTAAAGACAATTATGTTATACACAAGCAATTATTTGATCGTATTCAAGAGCGAGTTAACGCAGGAGTTGCGCGCAAGGTAGATCTTGAGCAGGCAAGTGGTCGTTTAGCATTAGCAGAGGCAAATCTACTCACAGAAGTGACGAATTTGCATGATGTAACAGCAAGACTGCAAAGGCTATATGGTGATTTGCCACCTGATACGCTAGAAATCCCATCATTTCTAAATGCTGGTGTTGAGGCAAGTGCGGATGAGGCACTAAAGCTAGCATATAGACAGAACCCAGACTTGTTGTCCACCATAGAAGACATCCAAGCAAAACAAAAAGAAATTAAAGCTAATGAATCTCGTTACTATCCTAGGTTAGATTTACAAGCGCGCAAGAATTTAGGCACAAGCTCAGACGGTCGTTTAAGTAATAGTGCTGCTGATGTTCTTGAGGTAACAATGAGTTTTAACTTATTTAATGGATTTTCGGACCAGAACTCTATCAAGACTGCTGCTCAGAGACTTAGTGGGGCTGAAGATATGAGAGATAAGGCTTGTATAGATACGAGGCAGCTTCTAGTAATTGCTTATAATGATATTAATCAATTGAAGCAGCAAAGTGTTTTCAGAGCGCAACATAAAACTTCAATTGAGAATGCGCGAGAAGCATACAGAAAGCAGTATGACATTGGTCAACGTACTTTGCTTGATTTGTTAGATTCTGAAAATGAATATTTCCAAGCTAAACGTAGCTTAGCAAATACTGAATATGATCTACAGATGGCTTATGTAAGAACGTATGCTGGGCAGGGTGAGTTGCTAAATAAAATTGGCGCTTCACGTGGAAACATGCCAGAGTATCAACGTGAAGATTATTTAGATAATGAAAATATTTGCAAGGTAGTTGTACCTGTACAAATACAGATTGATAAGGAGGCCTTATTAGCAGGCGCGAAACCGCTTTCGAATATTTACCCGACTTTAATTAAACCTGATAATTCAGGAGTTAGATAATTGAAGTTTTGATTTTATTGTGGACTTCTAAGTTTACTTTTAAAGTTAGCTAGTACCAATTTTATAGTTTGGCTATTCACGCCCTGTGATATTTATAGGGCGTTTTTATTTTCAATCGTACTTCATTCGTTTAGACAATAAAAGTTTTACTTGTTTTAGGCAGTTGTAGTACGCAGCTGAATTTTAAATAGTTAATAGCCTTTAATAATTTATTAGTTTTGTGTAACGTAAGGTGATTTTTTAGGAAAGCACCATTTGGTATTAGCTTTTAAAGCGTAACTTCATCAAAAATGAAAAATAATTAAAAAATGATGAAATATTTCTGCAATATTTTCAGTAATTGTTATAGAATACGCACCGTTGTTTGTTCTACACCTTCCATCCGCCCGGGTGGTGAAATTGGTAGACACAAGAGACTTAAAATCTCTCGCGCGTAAGCGTGTGCCGGTTCGACTCCGGCCCCGGGCACCAATGCTTTATTTCAAAACTTAAGTCATAATTTAAAAACTTTCTCGTTTTTAATTGCTGATATGTATTAGTAATTTTCTGTTGATATCCTAGTTGTACAATTAAGTCACCTAGCTTTCATAACTATCGTTGTTGCCGAATATTTCCATGAAATGGGTTTAATGATGGCGTTTGTTGACTAGCGAATACAGCATTATTTTATTAACATGCGATTCAGTTGATTTATTTGCTAAATGTACCGAGTTTGGTATTGTTACCACTCAATTAATGCCGTCGTTACTGCCTAAAATGATCTATGCATGTACTATGTGTCTTTAAGATGAGTTGCATTGATCGTTCTGTCATTATTACTTGTTAATTGATGTTATGCCTGCTAGATAGAGGTGGGCGTTCCTTACAATTAGTGCTTTGAAGCCTTAATAATTAAGGATAAATATCTCGAGGATAAAAATGTTCTATCAGCTTATAATAATGATCTGGATATAAATCCTAAATGATTGATATTGTGGCAATAGCGCTTGAAAATATTGAATAGATAAGAAACGATGGAACAAAAAAACACCCCTATTGAAGCTGCCCGCCAAACCTTAATACAGTTGATGCAGCGTAAGTTGCCACCCACTCCTGATAATTTCCGTAGTGTTTACGATGAAATTATGGGAATCAAATCGATTGATCAATCTGCAGAGCTTGGTAAAACACTTGAAAAAGTACTAAATCAGGCAGGCAAGCAAAAAACCAAATATATTGCAATTGCAAAGGCTATTAACCCGCTAATAGAAAAAGGGGATTGGCCTAAAATAGAAGAGCAGTTAACCAAGTTATTTCCATCAGCCGTGGCAGGGGCTGATGTGGAAGAAACAAATTGGTCTGTCGTGATTCGTAACTTACTTAAACAATTAGAGGTCAGCCACAAAGGTGTGACCCTAAGTCGGAAGAAAGAAGGGTTAAGTAAAGTTTTAGTTAACTTTGCTAGTGATTCTGATGTTTTAGCGCAAAAAATCCAAGCATTGATTAGCTCTTGGGGCTTAAGCGGCACAGCAGATGCTGTGGCGTCTTTAGATGCCGCAATAGAGGTGCCAACAACTGCTGGCACTGTACTGCCAGCTAGTAGTGATGTCCCACAGCCTGCAACCATCTCTGCTACTTCTGTTGGTGGCTCTACGCAATGGCGCGACATGCTGTTAAGAGCATTTGAGTTAGTGATTATTCCTAATTTAGAAGCCGCCCCCGAGATGCATCAAAAAGCCGTGAATTTGCTGTCGCGTATGCAGAAAGCAAGTAATGAGCAAAGCTTAATCATATGTGCAGCTGATTTGAAATCAATTTTACTCTCGCTGGAGATGCAGCGAGATCAGCAGAGCCGCATCCACGAATCATTGTTGCAGCTTCTTCGCTTAGTGCTTTCTAGCATGGGTGAGATGGTGCAAACTGAAGATCAGTGGTTGTACGCACAAACAATAGTGATTAGTGACATTGTTTCTAGGCCAGTCAGTCTTAATACACTATACGATGCTGAAAGTAGTTTAAAAGAGCTGGTTTATAAACAAGCTCAGATTAAACCTGCACTCACGGAAGCAAAAGACACCTTAAAGAAGATGGTGACTACTTTTGTGGATAGACTGGTGGAAATGACGGAAAGTACAAGCGATTATCACGATAAGATTGAAGCGTATCAACAGAAAATTGCAACGACCGATAACATTGGTGAGTTGAATGTTTTACTCAATAGCATCCTTGACGATACACGCTCTATTGGGCTCACTGTGCAGCGGACTCGAGATGAGTTTGCTAGTAGTCAGAAGCAGGCCCTTGCCGCAGAAATGCGCATTCAGGAGCTCACTGCTGAGCTTGATTATATTGGGCAAGTGGCCCATCAGGATTATTTAACTGGTGCATTAAATAGACGCGGTATGGATGAGGCAATAGAGCGAGAGTTTAATCGCGCAGACCGTCACAATACTACGTTATGTATTGCGATGTTGGATATTGATCACTTCAAAAAGCTGAACGACACATTAGGTCATGCGACTGGTGATGAGGCATTGACGCATTTGGTTAAAGTGCTTAAAGATGTGTTGCGGACGACTGATGTATTAGCGCGTTACGGTGGTGAGGAGTTCATTATTATCTTACCTGATACGCCACAAGATGAAGCTGTGAAAATCATCACACGAGTCCAGCGTGAGCTTACTAAAAACTTCTTTATGCATAATAGCGAGCGAGTACTCATTACATTTAGTGCTGGTGTCGCAGAGCGTGCATTGAACGAGGCGCCAGAAGCTTTAATTCCGCGTGCCGATGCAGCATTGTATAAAGCGAAACATAGTGGAAGAAATCAAGTGGTTGCTGCCGATACATTGCCAGAATCACTTGTTTAGTTTTTAAAAGATTACTGAAGATTTAGTAACCAAAACGCACAGCTGCTGGCAGGTTTTTAAGCTCTTCGTCGTTGTACAATCGGCCGCGTGTGATAAAAGACATGCCTGACCCACAATCTAAAGAAAATGAGCCGCTAGAGCCAGGGACTGCATCTAGTATCGTATGCGTATTTTCTGCAAACGAAAAATGGCTATCCCCCATATAAAAAACAGCGCCCGATATCTCGCCAAGTACAACATCAGATGGGCTAGGTTTAAATTCATTGGCGGGCATACACAATGGCCCGCTTCCTTCACAGCAACCACCCGATTGAAAGAATATAATTAGGCCATGAGCAAGTGTGAGCTGTTGAATCAGTGCAATTGCCGAAGGTGTTGCAGAGACGCGTTCAGTCATATTTAAACCCTCAAAAAAAGAGGCGGGGTTAGCCGCCTCTCTGTTTTAACTATTTAGAATCTCCGCATTTAAAATTGCAGAAATTCTAAAAAGATTAGCGATAAATCTAAATATTAGAAGAAACCTAATTTTTTAGCGTTATAGCTTACTAAAAGATTCTTAGTTTGTTGGTAGTGATCTAACATCATTTTGTGTGTTTCACGGCCAATGCCAGATTCTTTATATCCACCAAATGCTGCATGCGCAGGGTAGGCATGGTAGCAGTTCGTCCAAACACGACCAGCTTTAATGCCACGACCCATACGGTAAGCGCGGCTACCATCACGGGACCATACGCCAGAACCAAGGCCAAACACGGTATCGTTAGCAATTGCTAATGCTTCAGCTTCATCTTTAAAGGTTGTTACAGCTAGCACTGGACCAAAAATTTCTTCTTGGAACACGCGCATTTTGTTGTGACCTTTAAGTAAGGTTGGCTGAATGTAATAACCGTCAGCAAATGCGCCGCTCAATACATTACGCTCACCACCAATTAACACTTGTGCACCTTCTTGTTTACCAATGTCCATGTAAGACATGATTTTGTTAAGTTGGTCTTGAGATGCTTGCGCACCAATCATGGTGTTAGGGTCTAGTGGGTTGCCTTGCTTAATGGCTGCAACACGTGGAAGCACACGCTCCATGAATTTTTCATACACGGATTCTTGAATCAATGCACGTGATGGACTAGTACAAACCTCACCTTGGTTGAATGCAAATAGCACTAAACCTTCCACTGCTTTATCAAAGAAGTCATCATCGGCAAGCGCAATGTCTTCAAAGAAGATGTTAGGTGATTTGCCACCTAGTTCAAGTGTTGCTGGAATCAAATTGCCAGCAGCAGCTTGCGCAATGACGCGACCTGTAGCGGTAGAGCCTGTGAATGCAATTTTAGCGATACGGCGGCTATTAGCTAGTGGGGCACCTACGTCTCTACCGTAGCCATTGACGATGTTAATCACGCCTGGAGGTAAAATGTCCGCAATCAGTTCCATCAAAATTAGAATGCTGATTGGTGTGAATTCAGCAGGTTTCATTACCACACAGTTACCTGCAGCAACTGCTGGCGCTAGTTTCCATGCCGCCATCAGAATAGGGAAGTTCCAAGGAATAATCTGGCCAACAACACCGAGCGGTTCATGGAAATGATAGGCAACTGTATTTTCATCAATTTCACTTAGGCTACCTTCTTGCGCACGCAAGCAACCAGCAAAATAGCGGAAGTGGTCAATGGCTAATGGAATATCAGCATTGAGTGTTTCGCGAATCGGTTTGCCGTTGTCAATTGTTTCAGCAGTTGCAAGTAGTTCTAGGTTAGCTTCTAAACGATCAGCAATTTTTAATAGCAAATTGGCACGTTGAGCAGGTGCTGTACGTCCCCAGCTGTCTGCTGCCGCATGTGCAGCATCTAATGCGAGTTCCACATCTTCAGCACTAGAGCGGGCTGCCTGTGTGTATGTTTTGCCTGTGATTGGTGTAATGACATCAAAATATTCACCTTTAACTGGAGCAACCCACTTACCACCAATAAAATTATCATATTTAGCTTTGTAAGGTATTTTTACGCCAAGACCTTTTAATAAATCTAAACTCATGCCAACTCCTATAGTTTTTCTATCGTTAATATAGTGATTCCTGTTGTTAAGCCGCTATTATTTATCAATAAACTTTGTTGTTGTTATAAATGCTTAAAGTGCTTGTAAATAAAAGGGTTTCGTAAACACTGCCACCTCAAAACAATAACCCTAAGGCGCTTGCAAATCAAGCATTAGTCGATAGCATTTATAAAATTAATGAATTTATTGAGATAAGAATCTGTGATTCTATACTTGTAATATTTGACTTCTTAATTTCGGTATTTTGCTTTAACTTGTGTATGACGCACTATTTGATTTATGGTTTCAAAGTAATTTAACTTGTTGATTGATTTAAAAATAGAAAAACTGACTTGCTTAAGTTATAGTGTAATTATCGATTTTACAAAAATTGCATTTTAATGTTCAAATATGCCAGCTAATGTAGCAAACTCATCTATATTTGCACGATTTGCATTTGCACGTGATTATTTGGATGGTTTATTTAATCTAAGCTCTTTAGGCTTAGCTAAAGCTATCTTATTAATATTAGTTGTTGCTGAAACGCTGGTAAGTTTTTTTTGGATATACACTTTATCTGGTCTTGGTGAGGGTTATGCTGTTATTGTGGCAGTGCCATATTTTTATCTCATTATTTCCTACTTTGGTTTATTTATTTTTTATCATTCTAAACGTTTTGAGTACTTCACCTTTACACAGCTAACCATGCTACTAGTGATGCCTTTTTTTATGCAATGGGCGATTGGTGGGTTTGAGGCTTCTAGTGGTGTTGCAATCTGGGCTATTTTGTCACCAGTCGGCGCACTGATGATTTTAGGTACGCGCCAGTCAACCCCATGGTTCTTGCTTTTTATAGGGTTGGCATTTCTCTCTTGGGAAATGAATAATTACTTTGCTATTAATGCAATGCCTATTCCAAACGGTGTTAAAAATACTTTTTTCTTGATGAATATCACAGGAACAGCCGCAATCTTGTATGGTGTTTTACGTTTTTTTCAAGCGCAAAAAGAACGCATTATGCATTCTCTTGAAATTGAGCAGGCAAGGTCAGAGACGCTCTTGCTGAATATTCTGCCAGCACCCATAGCAGATAGACTGAAAGCGCATGATATGCGCATTGCTGATCATTATGAAAGTGTGACGGTGATGTTTGCTGATTTGATTAATTTTACGCAAATATCAGACAAAATGTCGCCTACGCAGTTAATTGATTTGCTTTCACAGATATTTTTGCGGTTTGATCAGTTAGCAGATAAATATCAAGTCGAAAAAATTAAAACAATAGGGGATGCTTACATGGTAGTGTCTGGAGCGCCTGTTATATGTCAAGACCATGCTCACCGTGTTATGGGCATGGCACTGGAAATGCAAGTAGTACTTAAAGAGCTATCAGAAAAAACAGGGGTAAATCTAGGTATGAGGATTGGCATCAATAGCGGATCAGTGGTTGCTGGTGTGATTGGTAGCAGTAAGTTTAGCTATGATTTATGGGGTGACACCGTCAATATGGCGAGCCGTATGGAGGAAACAAGCCTGCCTAACAAGATTCAAGTTTCTAAAGAGACAAAAAACCTATTAGCACATGATTATCAGTTTTCGTTACGCACAGGCGTAGAAGTTAAAGGCAAAGGCGTTCTTGATACGTTTATTTTGGAAGACCAAGCTAATTAATCTGGGAATAAAAAAGCACGACCAAATAGGCTTTTACGTTAAATTGCACTATAATTCGCCCCCTAACGGAAGAGTGGATGAGCGGTTTAAGTCACCACCCTGGAAAGGTGGCATAGGGGTAACCTTATCGCGAGTTCGAATCTCGCCTCTTCCGCCAGTCTGACTATTTCCATAAAATCAATAAGTTTGGTAATTTTCGCCTTTTGTTTTTACCATATATAGTTATCACACCAAAGCAGTGAAAATTAACGCTATAAATTGCCATATTTGTTTAACGTAACGGGTTATTACTACCGACAATGTTGAATTGCCGACAAAATTAGCAAGTAGCAACAAGGAAAGCATTAGCTGAGCCAGTGTTTGTGCTCTAGCTTATTGATTAGGCACCAATTAAACCGAATAACCATTCGTACAAGCCTGTCGAAGCACATGAGTTTTCACATTTCGTCTACTACAGGCTTAAGTGTGGGTGCTGCTTTGTAGTGACGACTTACTAAAAGCTCAATGTGAACGGATTTATTGACAATCAGTGCAGAATCAATCAGCGGGTTGAATTGCCTTAAGTATCAGCGGTTTTAAAGCTTCTGGTAGTTGTATTTTTCCAGACAAGGCAAATTCATGCGCACGTGGCGACATCTTTTTCCATGTTTTTCTAATGATTTTTATCCATTTTTCTTCGTCATACTCAGGGTGGTTAGTAGCAAAAGCAAACATATAATATTCGATAAATACCAAGCCTACTACGTCTTCTGTCAACTGTGTCTCAGGGTTAACTTTTAAACCTTTTTTACCGATAATCGCTTGCACGCGTTCAATGGTGTCATCGTCATAGCCCACTGATTTCATTAACTTTCCAGCGGTTTTGGCGTGAAACTTATACAAGCCTGTGCGCCATTGCAAATAGCCTTGCCTATCCATAGGAAAGTCACTACGAGGACTCTTCCATCGCTGGATATGCTGTGCATGCACAGCCAATTTTACCGCCTCAGATGCTTCTGGTGCATAGATTTCTTGCATCTCAGTCATGCGTTGCGCGTAGAGTAATTCTTTCGGATATTCCTTGCCGTTTGATACTTCTATATTGGGGTCTTCTGCGTTGGCATTGTCAAAAGCGGCAATGGCTGATAGGTAGCGTTGTTGTGTCATAGGTGTTTCTTGTTTATTCAATTATATTTAGTTATGTAGCTTTAATGGAGCATAGCGGAATCAATGTTTGGTTGTAAACCCTCGACTTAATTTAATAAGGCAATCCCTGGATCTGCTTGGTGACTTACCAAGGTTTGACCTATAGGTTGGTCATCTTGAAACTTCCACCTTTACCAAAATAAGGAATTTCAAAATGAAGGAATATCAAAGTTTTAGTCATACGAGGTTGGATTGTAAGTTTTATGTTTTATTTATACCAAAGTGTCGTATGAAATTGATTTATGGGGTACTTCGCAAGTATCTCGGTGAAATATTTCGAGAGATCACCCAGCATAGAGAATGTAAGGTAGTAGAAGGGTATTTGATGAAGGATTACGTGCATATCTACTTAAGTGTGCCGCAAACTATTCAGTCTCAAATGTGGTTGGGTAACTCAAAGGAAAGAGCGCTATATCGATAGCCCGCCATTTTGGTGGTCAACGAAATTTCACTTGGGAAGTGTTTTGGACTTGCGGCTACTTTGTTTTGACGGTGGTACTAGATGAGAAAATGGTTCGAGATTACATACGTCATCAAGAAAATGAAGACGATAGATACGATCAGATGAAGTTAGGGATTTAACCGCTCTTAGGCGGCTCATGGATTACCAGGGCCTTTGAGGCGCTCATCAGTAAACCTCTAGCTTTTCTGGGGGTAATTTCATTGCATTGAGGCTTGCTTTATAGATGGGCGCGCCATTATAGCTTTGGGTGAGGCGGAATTAGTGAGATTTTATAATTATCAGTGTTATCTGCACTGACATTAGTGGGATTACCATTCCAAGCGACTTGGCACTTAGCAAATCAAACTGCCCTTGAGGTGCAAAAGTGGAAATGACGGGATCGTAATGTTTTAAGTCTAAAGCGTATTTAGTGAAGATATTAATGGCGATTGTCTCTTTTGCTACAAACCCGACAAATGCAATAGTTGAAATTGTTGTTAGAAAAGTGCAAATGCTCACAACACCCCGTATTTATTGATGTTTTATTTTTTGGCATGAAATCTGCTAACTATTTAACTATCGATATATACTTGTTTATATTACGACAAAACCTGGTGAATTATGACTGAACAAAACAACTTCAAAGTGATGGGTTCATTATCACTTGGGTTAGATGCGCAAAACTTACTTACTGATAAGCGTATTGCTTTGCTGGAGAAGGTAGGCGAGTTCGGTTCTATTACACAAGCAGCTAAAGCGGTGAAGCTCAGTTATAAAGGCGCGTGGGATGCAGTGGATGCCATGAACAGCATGTTTGGTGAGCCGTTGGTGATGACGATGACAGGTGGCAAGGGCGGTGGTGGAACGCAACTGACTGCAACTGGTGTTCGTATCGTTGATACTTATCGTGCGTTGCTACGTGAACATCAACGTTTTATGCAGGCTGCCAGTGTAGGCATTGAAAATTTCGACAATATCTATCAAATGATTCGGAGATTATCTGTGAAAACGAGTGCAAGAAATCAATTTTTCGGCAAAGTAACAGCGATTAAACAAGGGCCGGTAAATGTGGAAGTGGAGCTAACGCTGACAGGTGGTGACAAAATTTACGCCGTGATCACGCATGATGGATTAAACGATTTAGATTTAGCGATTGGTAGCGACGCTTGGGCTTTAGTGAAAGCGAGTTGGGTGATTTTAGCTTTACCCGATGCTGCCCAACAACTAAGTGCGCGGAATCAATTACTAGGTACAGTCATACGCATTACTCATGGTGGTGTTAACGCAGAAGTAACGCTGCAATGCAGTGGCGGAAATACGATTAGTGTCACTTTGACAAATGAAAGCGTTGCCGCGCTTGATGTGAATATTGGCCTCCAAATGGTTGCTGTATTTAAAGCAAGTAGTGTTATTTTGGGCGTTACACATTAGTTTTTTTACCTATCGTAATATACGTTGGTATATAGCGAATATTTTATTTATACAAGTGGAGTTTGTGGATGAAGAGTAAAAAAGTTATTTTCAAAAATACATTGTTGTTAGCAATGATGGGCACAAGTTTCTTTTGTACATCTCAAGAAGTAAAAGCCGCTAACAGCTATTACCAAGAACGCAAGAGTTATGGCACGCAGAAGGAGAGTGAGCCACCAAGGTACGTCAAACAGGCCAACAAAACTTGGCTAAAGGATTATGATGCTTTTAACGATGTTGACTGGCTAGATATAGGCTTGCAATACCGAATGCGTTATGAACATCGGGATAACGACTTTCGTCGTAATCAAGAGAACATAGATGACCCCATTCTCTTACGCACCAGAGCTTATGTTGGCATTAAAAATATTCTGGATCCATTACGTTTGGCGGTAGAGGTACAAGACTCACGGCGGAACAATGGTGACTATAGTCGCTCGTTTGATACACGAGATGTTAATCAAGCCGATATTTTGCAAGGCTACTTAGAGCTCTACTTTAAAGACACCTTTTTGGGAAAAGACGATTTAGGCAACGCCCGACCAGTTTCAATTCGCGCAGGACGTCACGCTTGGGAAGCCATTGGCAGAAGGCTTCTTGCTCGCAACGAGTGGCGGAATACGACCAACACTTTTCAAGGGGTACGCAGCAACATTGGCGATAAAAATAATGATTGGCAACTAGAGCTCTTTGCAGTTAAACCCGTACAACGTTTCACCAAACAGTTGGATGAAGTTGATCATGCTCAGTATTTTTATGGTGCGATTGGAAATTGGCGCGCATGGTCAGATGTAGTGACCTTTGAACCTTATTATCTCCTGCTAAAACAAGACGGTGACAAAGTTGAATATGACAGCAATGGCTATGCCGCTGCGGCCAATAACAAGATTGACCGAGAGATACACACAGCAGCGTTACGAGCTTATGGACTATTTGGTCAATCTGGATTTGATTACGACATTAACTACGCGAAACAATGGGGACATCAAGACCGCAAAAGCAGCAATGGGGCTTTTATTGCAGAACTAGACCACGAAGCTTACGCCTACAATGCCGAGATTGGTTATAGCTTTAAACATCCTTGGAAACCACGCTTCAGTGCTTTTTACGGATTTGCCAGTGGTGACAACAACCCGAACGACCCTAAGAATCAACGCTTTGAACGGCTATTTGGCTTTGCCCGACCTTGGTCTAATAACGACTATATGCAAATGGAGAACATCAGCACGCCTAAAGTGCGGTTAGAGTTTGATCCCCAACTCTCGTTGATGCAGGGTTTGAAAGTAGATACAGGTTTTAGCTGGTATCGCTTAGACAGTGCGACGGATCGCTGGAATGCTGGTGCCAATTTAAGAGATACTACTGGTAATAGCGGGAAGGATTTAGGCAAGGAGTTTGATGTGAGAGTGCGCTTCCCAATTAACCCGCAAGTTGCTGTCAATATCGGCTATGCGCACTTTTGGGCGGGAGATTTTATCAAGAGCGCGACCCAAATTTCTTCTAATAAAAACGACCCAACAAGAGCGGATTCTTCTGATTTCTTCTATACAGAAGTTACGTTGAATGGATTTTAGGGTTTAGAACGCTAGGAGCAAGTAATGAGGAAAAATCCATGCCCTATAGTTAAGAGCGCAGCTCAGCATTGGCAGAATTACTGTCCTATCTCAAGAGCAATGCAGCTAAAACTGTCATCCGTTCATATGGCTATGAATTTTAATTTAAAAGAAGAATTGTCATGAAACTACTCAAAATGCTGTTATTTGTCTTTACTGTTTTATTGAGTCTATCTGCCCATGCGGAAAAAATTACGGTAGCCGCTGCTGCTGACCTTAAGTTTGCCATGGATGAAATAGTCACAGCTTTCAAAAAAAATAATATCAGTGACGAGGTGGAGGTTATTTATGGCTCGTCTGGCAAGTTCAATACGCAAATTCAGCAGGGTGCTCCTTATGATTTGTATTTTTCGGCAGATATCGCTTTTCCACGAGCGCTTGCCAAGGCTGGGTTGGCTGCTTCCGAGATCAAGCCTTATGCTGTTGGCCGTATCGTATTATGGAGCGCCAGTATGGATGCCTCTAAAATGACGCTGGAAAGCTTGCTAGATGGAAAAATTGCTCACATCGCTATTGCCAACCCCAAGCACGCGCCTTATGGCAAGCGCGCGGAGGAGGCTTTGCGATCGACCAATCTTTGGGGCAAGGTTGAGACTAAACTGGTGTATGGAGAAAACATTGCTCATACGGCACAGTTCATACAGACTGGCAATGCTCAGGTTGGCATCATTGCTTTGTCGCTTGCAGTTAACCCAGAGCTGGCAAAAAAGGGGAGTTATTGGCTGATTCCAGACAAGTTGCACCAGCCGCTGGAACAGGGTTTTGTGATCACCAAACGCGCTGAAAATAACGCACTTGCTAAACGTTTTGCCGATTACATGGGTAGTCAATCTGTGCGCACTTTGATGACGAAGTACGGCTTTGTGTTGCCAGAGTAAACTGTTATACACTGAAATTTTTACCCTACTTTAAGGTGTTAAACATGCTGGAAATTAAGACTGTTATCCTGTTTCTCGTCACGGCGGTAGCGGAAATTTTAGGTTGTTATTTACCCTATGTCTGGCTGAAGCAGGGAGGAAGTGTCTGGTTGCTTGTTCCCGCGGCGTTAAGTCTGGCGTTATTCGCATGGTTGCTTACTCTGCACCCAACTGCTGCGGGACGTATTTATGCGGCTTATGGTGGCGCTTATATTTTTGTCGCTATTTTGTGGCTGTGGATGATCGAGGGCATCAGACCGACAACTTGGGATGTTACTGGCGCACTAGTAGCGTTGCTGGGCATGGCGATTATTATATTTGCGCCAGAACAAGGGCCGAGCGTTTGATATAAAAAGCGAATTCAAATGATGAAAAGAAAATACAAATTATGTTAAGCGACGGCGACTTACAAGCGATATGGCTGACCTTACGGTTGGCTGGCATCGTTACTTTAATTTTGCTACTCATCGGCACGCCGATTGCATGGTGGCTGGCGCGTACTCGCGCATGGTGGAAAGCGCCAGTGGGTGCGGTCGTGGCATTGCCGTTAGTGTTACCACCTTCGGTACTCGGTTTTTACCTGTTGCTGGCGATGGGTCCGAACGGACCCGTGGGGGCATTCACACAATCCATAGGTTTTGGCACTTTGCCGTTCACGTTCTGGGGGCTGGTGGTGGCTTCGGTATTCTATTCGCTGCCGTTTATGGTGCAACCCCTACAAACAGCATTTGAAGCGGTCGGCGACCGTCCCTTGGAAGTAGCTGCTACCTTGCGCGCATCGCCCATAGATGCTTTTTTCACCGTTGCGGTACCGTTGGCGCTCCCTGGCTTTTTGTCTGCGTCCATCTTGACGTTTGCGCATACCGTGGGCGAGTTCGGCGTAGTGCTGATGATAGGTGGCAACATCCCTGGGCAAACCCGCGTGGCCTCGGTACAGATTTACGACCATGTAGAAGCATTGGAATATATGCACGCACATCAACTTGCGGCGGTCATGCTGGTGTTCTCCTTTGTGGTGTTGCTGGTGCTGTACGTGTGGAGGCCTAGCTCAAAGAAGGGGGCATAATATGAAAGACCTTTGCAAAAGTACTTCTTGCGGCGAATTGCTGCGTTGCGCGGTACTCGCAACCTCGCTGTACACCTCGTACTATCTCGGTTTCTGCGTTCCGCGCGCCTTGCACTTCATCCACAATAAGCACTTTTGCAAAGGTCTTTATGAGTAATTTCAAGGCAAAGTTTCATGTTGAATGGCCTGGCTTTACGCTCGATGTTGATCTCAATCTGCCTGAGCGTGGCGTGACTGCGCTGTTTGGTCATTCTGGTTCTGGCAAGACTACGTTGTTACGCTGCATTGCTGGATTGGAGCGTGCAAAACAAGGTTATCTTTCGTTCAAAGGGGAGGTGTGGCAGGACGAAACCACTTGGCTACCCACGCATCAGCGACCCTTAGGTTATGTGTTTCAGGAGGCTAGTTTGTTTTCGCATTTGTCCGTACTTGGCAATCTGCGCTACGGCCTGAAGCGTACATCGGATATTCGCAACCCCGCTCTTGATCAAGCAGTAGAATTATTGGGTATCGGACATCTACTGGACAGAAAACCAGCCCACCTATCTGGTGGCGAGCGACAACGCGTCGGCATTGCGCGTGCACTGGCAGTTGCTCCACGCATTTTGCTCATGGATGAGCCGCTGGCGGCGCTTGATCTCAAACGCAAGCAGGAAATTTTGCCTTATCTTGAGCGTCTGCATGACGAACTTGATATCCCAGTGCTTTACGTCAGCCATTCCCCTGATGAAGTTGCTCGGCTGGCTGATCACATTGTCGTGATGGATGGGGGTAAGGTTGTTACCCGTGGACCTCTGGTTGAGACTATGGCGCGTCTTGATCTACCCATCCGACTAGGCCAAGATGCAGGCGTGGTGCTGGATGCTATCGTGGCGGAGCGTGACGAGACATGGCATCTTGCACGTGTAGAGTTCGCAGGTGGTAGCCTGTGGACGCGCGATCATCACTTGGCTGTAGGTCACCGAGTCCGTGTGCGCATTCAGGCGAGTGATGTGAGCCTTGCCACGCAACCACAAGAACACAGTAGCATTCTTAATCTTCTCTCTGGTGTCGTGGATGCCATCTCTGATGATGAGCATCCAGGTTTAGCGCTGGTACGGGTTCGAGTTGGAGAGTCTAACCTGATTGCCAGACTAACTAAGCGATCTGTGACAGCATTGGCAATTGTTCCTGGGCTGCCAATCTGGGTGCAGGTGAAATCTGTGGCGCTGATGGAGTAAGCGTGATGCGTTTACAGTATCGGTCAGCGTCTACAAACATTGCGCTGGGAGTTGCTGAAAGAGACAGATATTTACAACAAGGCTGATAAGTAGTTTCAGTAGTGGTGTATTTTGGATAATATGGTTTGGTATGAAATATTGTGAATAAAAGCAGAGCAATGACAGAGATTGAAAGATTAAAAGCTGGCGCAATTAACGGGTGCTACCAAGCACTTTCATTTAAGCAGCCTTTTGCATGGTTGATTACGAACGGTTATTTGATGGTGGATGATCGTACATGGGGGACCACGTATCGGGGCCCTATATTAATTCATGCAAGCAAAGGTTTGTATGATGTTTACTATGATTATCTAAAAGTGAATACCGACATTCCATTGCCAGCTAAAGAGAACTTGGAATTTGGCGGTGTTGTTGGCGTCGCAGATTTGGTCATCTGTAGCCGACCAGATGAACTGCCTGAGACGGTAAGCCGTTTACACCGTGCTCAGTTTAAAGGTGTTAATAGCAGGCACTACGGGTTTTTATTTGAACAGCCTAGACCGTTGCCATTGATGCCATGTGCTGGCAAGCTTGGGATTTTTGAGCTAGATATCGAGGCGCTATTAAATGCGCCACCTGCCGCGCAGGCCGAGTTGTTTTAGCTACAGGTCTTTCTTTAGTTAAGTGTAGATTTCAATGCTTAATGATGTAATTGGTGAACAGTGAAATGCATTACGCTTAGAATGTATCAAACCTACGTTGTGGTTTTTATTAATTCTTTTATGTTGTAATCAAATACCCATTAATTATTTTTAGTTGCCACGGTAAATTGGTAGACTACACTTTTATAAGTAGCAACTAGGTGTCGATTGATAGGCTAGTTAATCGGAAAAGGAATTCACATGGCAAATTGGTTTGAAGATAATGCTCAATCTATTGGCAATACACCGCTGGTTAAATTAAATAGAGTGACAGATGGTGCGGCTGCAACAGTGCTCGCCAAGATAGAAGGGCGTAACCCAGCTTACTCTGTGAAGTGTCGTATCGGTGCTGCGATGATATGGGATGCAGAACAACGAGGGCTGTTAGGCCCAGGCAAAGAGATTATTGAACCCACAAGTGGAAACACTGGCATTGCCTTAGCCTTTGTGGCTGCGGCGAGAGGGATTCCGTTAACACTTACAATGCCTGAAACTATGAGCATTGAGCGACGTAAACTACTAGTGGCTTATGGTGCAAAACTTATACTGACTGAGGGTGCAAAAGGTATGAGCGGTGCTATTGCCAAAGCCGAGGAAATTGCAGCGTCTGACCCTAACCGCTATGTGTTACTGCAACAATTTAAAAACCCAGCGAATCCAGCGATTCATGAAAAAACCACAGGACCAGAAATCTGGGAGGCAACTGATGGAAAAATCGACATTTTAGTTTCAGGCGTAGGCACGGGTGGTACCATCACTGGCATATCTCGCTATATTAAAAACACACAAGGTAAGGCGATTACTTCAGTTGCAGTAGAGCCAACATCTAGTCCTGTTCTGAGCCAAAAGCGGGCAGGTGAAGAGCTTAAACCTGCACCACACAAAATACAGGGCATAGGCGCTGGTTTTGTGCCAGAAATATTAGATATGTCATTGGTGGATGAAATCGCTCAAGTGACGAATGACGAGGCTGTACTTTATGCCCAGCGATTAGCGAAGGAAGAGGGCATTCTTGCAGGTATTTCTTGTGGAGCAGCAGTTGCGGCGGCTGTGCGCTATGCAAAACGACCAGAAAACTCAGCTAAGACTATCGTTGTGATATTGCCAGACTCAGGTGAGCGCTATTTGAGCTCTATACTGTTTGATGGCCTATTTGATGAGAAGGGTATTGCGCTGTAGAAAAAGCAAGGTTTGCGATGTTGTTGAGGCTTATGGCGCTGTAATTGTACGCTCAACTATAGATACGTGCGAGATACGTGCGTGTCTGTGAAATAAGCGTATGTTGAGCACTTGTTGATGCTACCCCATACTTAGGGGGTGGGAGATGGGCGCTCAACAAAAACGCTATACATAACCGAACTATCACCATTTCTTTTCTTTAAATACATATTCAATTGTTGGCTTCAGTTATAGTATTGCTTGCTTAAATTTGCTTCTATTCTTAGTTTTCTAAATGTTCCAGCTACTTAGCGTTACTATCCCCATGCATCCCACAATGTTATCCACAGAAATTGTGGAGTCTTGTGATGTTGGGTATAAGCTGGAATAACGTTCTAAATCGAATAGGTTGGTTTAAATGGAATAGCTGATAGCGCCAGCTTACTTACGTGTAACGCTAATTTTTAATAGAATTTATCATTAAATCTATCGTAAAAAAGTTAATTAGTTTTATAAAATAACGTCAGATAAATTACACTTGAAATATCAAACTTGAAATATCAATGTTAAAGGTTAGATTGATGGCAGAAAAAGAATACGACGCAGATTCGGTAAAGGTACTTAGAGGATTAGAGCCCGTGCGTGCCAGACCTGGTATGTACACCCGAACTGACTCACCTACACATATTGTTCAAGAAGTGATAGATAACGCGGCTGATGAAGCGTTAGGTGGCCATGCTACCAGTATTGATGTCACCATTTTTAAGGATGGTGCGGTTGAGGTGTCAGATAATGGTCGCGGTATTCCTGTAGAGATTCCTAAAGGTGAAACACAGCCAGCGGTTGAGCTTGTATTTGTGCAATTGCACGCAGGTGGTAAGTTTGATAAAGAAGATGAAAATAGCTCGTATCGTTTTTCTGGAGGCTTGCATGGCGTAGGTGTATCTGTCACCAATGCACTATCTACACGATTAGAGGTGAAAGTTAAGCGTGATGGCAAGGTTCATGGTCTTGTTTTTGAAAATGGCAATTGCATAGAGCCTTTAAAAGAAGTCGGGAAGTGTCTTAAGCGCGACACAGGCACGACGGTAAAGTGTTGGCCTGATCCTAAATACTTTGATTCGCCAAAAGTATCCATTCAGCAGTTAGAACACCTGATTAAATCAAAAGCCGTATTGTTGCGCGGTGTTAGCGTGACACTTTCTATTGAAGGTGCTGATGGTTTTGAAGAGCGTTCATGGACTTATGCGGATGGCTTACCGCAATATTTGGATGAGCTGATCGGTGAGCGCGAAGTGGTGGATGATGAAGTGCCTATCCCAATTATCTCCGGTGAGTTTTATCATCATGACAACACAGATGGCATTTCGAAAGGTGAGGGCGCGATATGGGCATTATCTTTCGGTGCTGGTGGCGGGCGAGGTGAGTCCTATGTGAACCTGATTCCTACACTCTCTGGCGGCACGCACGAGGCTGGTATGCGTAATGGGGTGTTTGAGGCGGTTAAATCGTTCATGGAGCATCACAGCATGATGCAACGTGGTGTAAAAGTCTCATCGGAAGATGTTTGGAATAACGTTTATTATGTATTGGCGGCTAAAGTTTTAGATCCTCAATTTCAGGGGCAGACTAAAGAAAAGCTGACGAATCGTGATGCTATGAAAATGGTGGCTTCTGCAATTAAGCCGATGATGGAAAATTGGCTGACACAGAATGTAGATCATGCCAAACGTATTTCTGACTTAGTTAACCGTACGGCAGCTGCTCGTAATAAATCCACACAAAAAATCGAGAAACGTAAAACCACGGGTATTAATCTGATGCCAGCAAAGCTCACTGACTGTGAAGCGGCGGGCACGATGGAAGCTGAGTTGTTTTTGGTGGAAGGTGACTCTGCTGGTGGTAGTGCAAAGATGGGCAGAAACAATGAGTTTCAATCTTTATTGCCGTTGCGCGGTAAGGTCTTAAATACATGGGAAGTGGATGCTGGGCACATCTTTGCTAACTCTGAGGTACACGACATTTTTGTCGCGCTAGGTATTGAGCCGCATACGCTAAAAGACAACCCTGACTTCTCTGGTTTACGCTACGGTAAATTGTGCATATTGTCTGATGCTGATGTAGATGGCTCGCACATTCAGGTGTTGCTGCTGACGATGTTACTAAGACATGCACCTAAGTTGATTGAGCGTGGGCATGTGTATATCTCGCAACCCCCGTTGTATCGTATTGATGTGCCAGCACATGGCAAAAATAAGCCTTTGCGTAAAATCTACGTGTCAGATGATGCTGAAAAAATGTCGATGATAGAAAAGCTAAAACGTGAGGGTATTGCTGAAGAAAGACTAAGCATTCAACGTTTTAAAGGTTTGGGTGAAATGAACCCTGAGCAGCTGTGGGAAACCACACTTTGCCCTGATACACGACGTTTGATACAAGTGCGATTGCCAGAGGGCGAGGTTAGTGGTGCACTTAAAATGTTCGATATGCTGATGGCAAAAAATGAATCAGCTGCACGGAAAGAGTGGATGGAACGTCGCGGTAATGATGTGGAGGCGGATGTTTAATGGATACAGGTATGTTAGAAAATAATAACGAAGAAAATGCAGTACCCATTGGCGAGTATGCAGAGGAAGCTTATTTAGCTTATGCTGTATCTGTGGTGAAGGGCCGTGCTTTACCTTCTGTAGAAGACGGCCAGAAACCAGTGCAACGCCGCATTTTATATGCGATGAAGGAAATGGGCTTAGTCGCTGGCGTTAAGCCCGTGAAGTCTGCTCGCGTGGTTGGTAACGTGTTAGGTATGTACCACCCACATGGTGATAGCTCAGCTTATGAAGCCGCCGTTCGTTTGGCGCAAGACTTTACCTTACGCTACCCACTGATTGACGGACAAGGTAATTTTGGCTCACGTGACGGTGATGGCGCTGCCGCGATGCGATATACCGAAATGCGACTATCGCCAATTGCAGATTTACTGCTGTCTGAAATTGATCGAGGCACTGTAGATTTTCAGAATAACTACGATGGCGCTTTTCAAGAGCCAGTGCTGTTGCCAGCACGGTTACCGATGATGCTATTAAATGGCGCATCTGGTATTGCCGTAGGGATGGCGACTGAAATGGTGCCACATAATATGCGCGAGATTGCAAACGCTGTGTTGCATATTATGGAGAATCCAAACTGTACCACTGCGGATTTCATGCAGCATGTGCCTGGTCCTGATTTTCCTGGGGGTGGCCAGTTAATTACGCAAACGGCAGATATTCTTTCTACGTATGAAACAGGTCGTGGCTCATTAAGGCTGCGTGCGCGATGGATAGTAGAGCCAATGGCACGTGGTCAGTGGCGTATTATTATTCATGAGCTTCCACACGGCGTTTCTGTAGAAACAATACAGGATGAGATACTCGCTATCTCGAACCCGAAGCCGAAAAAAGATAAAAAGACGATTGATCAAGACCAATTACTGGTGAAGCAATCTGCATTGAGCATGATTGATACAGTAAAAAGTGAAGGTAAAAAAGATGTTCGGCTGATTATCGAACCTAAGACCAGCAAGGTGTCTAGTGATGAATTGATGGCCTTTCTGTTGCTGCATACCAGCATGGAAGTGTCATGCCCAGTTAATATGGTGATGATTGGTACCGATGGGCGCCCTGCACAAAAAGGCATGATTGCTATTCTTAAAGAGTGGATTGCATTCCGTCTTAACGTGGTGCGCAGGCGTTGCCAATTTGATTTAGATAAGATTAATAAGCGCATCCATATTTTAGAGGGGCGCATGATCGCCTTTTTGCATATCGATGAAGTGATTAAAGTCATTCGTAATTCAGATGAGCCTAAAGCAGATTTGATTGCCGCATTTCAGTTAAGTGAGATACAAGCGGAAGATATTTTGGAAATTCGCTTGCGCCAGTTGGCTAGGTTGGAAGGCTTTAAGATTGAGAAAGAGTTGAAAGACTTGCGCGAAGAAGCGGATGGATTACAAACGATTTTAGGCAGCGATACCAAGTTACGCAGATTGACCGCAAAAGAAATTAAGCAAGATGCTGAGAAATATGGTGATGATCGACGTACTTTGATTGAGCCAGTTGAACGTGCGCAGGGTGGACAAAAAGCCTTTGTGGTTGATGAGCCAGTGACGATATTAATCTCTAAAAATGGTTGGATTAGGGCAAGGCAAGGCCATGGTATTGAGCGTGACTCTATCGCTTGGAAAGCTGGTGATGGCGAGTTTGCAGTGATAGAAACGCGCACGGTGCTGCCAATAGTGTTGCTGGATACAAGTGGCAGATGTTACGCATTTGATGCATCCACAGTGCCTGGCGGCAAAGGCGATGGTATACCAATCAGCTCAATCATCGAGGTGCAGAATGGCGCTAAATTAGTCCATGCGCTTTCAGGTAAAGATGATGATAGATACTTATTCGCTACGTCTAATAGCTACGGGTTTATTGCACCGTTGAAAGGTTTAGTAGCAAGACCGAAAGCGGGTAAGGCTTTTATGAAGCCAGAAGATAAATCGACCATTTTGCAACCGATTAAACTGGATGAGCGTACGCATCTTGCGGTGACTTCATCAGAGAACAAGCTGCTGGTTTTCCCTTTGGGTGAAGTGAATGAATATCCAAATGGTGGTAAGGGTGTGCGAATAATGGATATCCCAGACAAGGTATCGTTATCCCGTATCGAGCTGAGCGATGGGCAGTCAGCCGCTGTTGTAGTGAAAAACAAAACTAAGATAATTGATGGTGAAGTTTTGTCTAAGTATTTATCGAAACGCGCTAGAAAAGGCTTTTCCGTGCTAGATAGCAAGCCCGTCATCAAAAAACAGGAAGGGTTATTTTAGATTTAATCTGGTGCTGTGAGGGTGACAATAATTTTGTACAGTAGCATGGCTCATGAGAATAATTCAGGAGCTTTGGATAGTAGCGTAAGTTGTAGGAGCGCAATTCATTGCGCGAATGCTGTGTCACAAACAACAATCTACATTAATCCGAACAATGAATTGCGCTCCAAACCATGCCTCTGTTTTTGGGAATAGCAATAATAGGCACGCGATTATTTTCTTAACTTTTCGTATAAATTGTCATGGATCAACATACCCAATAACATGGCAACGACAAAAATAAGGGCTTCTTTATATCCAGCACCTAAAGCAACGATTGCTGGCCCTGGACAGAACCCTGCAAGCGCCCACCCTGCGCCAAATAAGAAACTGCCGATAATCAGTTCTTTATTAACATGCGATTTCCCTGGTAAGTGAATGGGCTCATTGAATAGCGTTGTGTTTGTTTTTTCAGCTTTTCTAAAGCCAAAAAATCCAACCAATATAGCGCCTACCATTACAAAGGCTAGGCTAGGGTCCCAATTGCCTGTGATGTCTAAAAAACCAATTACTTTAGATGGGTTAGTCATCCCTGACAAAATAAGGCCTATGCCAAAGATAATGCCTGCAATCAATGTCATCATATTTTTCATCATTTAGATTATTTCCATTTTTAAATTACATGAATCAATACATAGGTAACGACAAACCCTGAAAATATAAAACTCATGGTGGCTAGTAGCGAACGCAAAGATAATCTACTTAAGCCACATATGCCATGCCCACTCGTACAACCTGAGCCCATTCTGGTACCAAATCCTACTAATAGCCCTGCGATAACCAGTGTAGAGTAAGAGGCAGAAATCTCTGATACAGGTAAAGGTGTAAATAGCGCATAGAGAGTACTTGAGATAAGTAAGCCTGCAATAAACAGTACTCTCCATAAATAGTGCTCTTTTGGCGTGTTCTTAAATTGCATTAAACCAGCAACAATACCGCTGATGCCTGCAATTTTCCCGCTTGATATAATCAGGATGGATGCAGACAACCCTATAAGTAAGCCACCGATTAGAGATTGTATGGGGGTGAAATTTTCCATCGCTTTATCCTTGCTGTGGCTCAGGTACGCCACATTTACGGTTTGCTGGCACTGCAATATCAATCATTTTAGGTTTAGGTAAATTTAAGTTTTCCATAATATCAATAAACGCTTCTCTCGATTGATTGGCTAAACGTGGATTAATGAGTTTTTCTTGGGCGATACAACTAACGCGCTTACCATTGTAATCATGACCTGGATAGACTAATGTTTCATCTGCCAAAGTAAAAAGACTGCTGGTGATACAGTCGTAAAGTTTACCAGCATCTCCACCTTGAAAGTCGGTTCTGCCGCAGCCATTAATCATCAAGCTATCACCAGTAAACAGGCGATCTTTCCATAAAAAACTCATGCTACCAGCAGTGTGGCCTGGTGTCGCAATGACCTTTATTTGTTCATCACCAAAAGTAATGACATCACTATCTTTTAGCTGAATATCTGCAGTTTCTGCACCGCAGTCTATGCTAACGGCTGTTTTTGCCATTGTGATCGATTTTAGTTTTCCGCCACCTGTAATATGGTCGGCATGCACATGCGTTTCTAATGAGTAAACTAAGGTCAATTGATGCTTATTGATCACTTGAAGGTACTCATCAATATTGTCGGTAACAGGGTCAATTAAGACTGCTTGTTTACTAGTTAAGTCAGCGATTAGGTATGTAAGTGTAGATGAGGCTTCATCATAAAATTGCTTAAACATGATATTCCTTTCAAAAGGTGTTGTTACATTGTAACTTAATATTATATAATTAAATATAATATTTTAAAATAGAGTTTAAAAGATGCAAATACAAGAGGTTAATTTTGAAAAGTTAAGAGCCTCTGCCGAGGTAGCAACGAGTTTATTAAAAGTGATGGCCAACAGTGATCGTCTCATGCTTTTGTGTCAGCTGTCGCAAGGTGAAAAGTCAGTAAGTGAGTTAGAGGAAATACTTGGGATTAAACAGCCAACCTTATCACAACAGCTGACCGTGTTAAGAAATGCTGAGTTAGTAAACACACGTCGAGAAGGCAAGTGTATTTATTACATGATATCCAGCACATCAGCATTAGCGATTATGAACGTGCTGTACCAAGAACTTTGTATGAAATCAGGAGATTAAAAATGACATTAACCATCAATCAATTAAATAATGATTTTAGTTATACCAGCCAAATTAAGTTGGATGATATTTCAGAAATTGCCAGTTTAGGTTTTAAAACAATTATTAACAATCGTCCAAATAATGAAGGCGGTGTTGAGCAGCCAAAAAGTGAGGCTTTAGAAGCGATTGCGCTTAGCCATGGAGTTACTTATGTCCATATTCCAGTAATTCCAAACAATATTCAACCTCAGCAGATAGAGGCATTTAGAGAAGCTTATGCAAAAGCACCAAAGCCAATATTAGGTTTTTGCAAAACAGGCAATCGTGCATCAACGATGTGTAAGCTAGCATTAGAAAATCATGATTGATCCTAATCTAACTGCAATCATACTAGGTTTATTAATCGGATTTCTAATGGCCATCACTGGTGCTGGAGGCGCTATCTTATCGCTCCCATTATTAATGTATTTTTTTAATCTGGGGATAAAAGACGCTGCGCCGATTGCACTTTTAGCAGTTTCTGTAGCAGCAGGGCTAGCTGCTATCATCGGATTAAAGCAGGGCGTTGTTAGATACAAGGCGGCAACACTTCTGGCTGTCATGGGCATTATAATGGCGCCAATAGGTGTTTTTCTTGCACAAAGAATACCTTCTCTCTGGTTGCAGCTGTTGTTTACTTTAGTACTATTTTATGTCGGCTGGCAGGCATTAATCACTGCTAAGAGTTCTGGCCACTTACAAGATACTTTGTTTACAGGCCATTCAACACCATGCGAAGTTAACCCAGCAACATCTAGGCTGTTTTGGACTGCATCTTGTACAAAGCGATTATTGTTAACTGGGTCTGTCGCTGGTTTTTTATCAGGGTTACTAGGTGTTGGTGGTGGGTTTGTAGTGATGCCTAGTCTATTAAAGATTAGTAACCTAGAACATCGGATGGTGGTTGCAACATCATTAACAATGACAGCCTTAGTTTCATTGGTAGGTGTAATTTCTTATGCGAGCTATTCAGGCTTATATTGGGATATTGCCATCCCATTTGTATTAGCTGCATTTGTCGGTAGTTTGATTGGCAGATTATTTTCACAAAAAATTTCAATTTTCACATCTAGGCTTACGTTTGGATTAATTAGTTTATTCATTGCACTCATCATGTTAACCACGCTAATCACTGGTTTTTTAGATTAATATGTGATTGTTAAGCTTAGGCAGTTTTATTTGCTTTGCTATATGTCTTAGCGTAACAGATTAGCTAATCTCTAATCAGTAATTAAGTTGCTGGCCAAGTACTTACAAATAAATTACCAAATATTGATCTCCAATATTGCGCTATCTTAGGCGTGTGAGGTTAACTATGTGTCAGTTTCTCTCTAATCTTTGTAACTTTTTAACATTTAAAATGTACTCCACAAAATCTGTGGATAACTCTGTGATTACTTGTGGTTATTATCTGTAACTTACCAATTTATAAGGGTTTTTTGAAATAGCTCAAACTTTGCACTATAAATTTATTCTATATAAATCAAGGTGTTATGTTTTTAGTGTTGATTTATATAGGTTTTTTTGGCACTTAATGTTTAATATTAAAATAGTGTGTATAAGTCAACCAGTTTCTTGAAAAAATTAGCCATTTTTGATGATTTTTTGCTTGCAATTTGTAAATGAATTATTGCACTTTGTATATTTTAAGCGCGTCGTAGCCTTGATCGCTACATCATTTAGTTTTAGTTTGAATGTAATTTTTACGTATGAGTGTTATAAAAGCATAAAGCCCGATTAATCGGGCTTTATGCTTTAAAACTACAAAATGATTTAAGGTAACAAAGAGTTATTTATTCTGAGTTTCTACCATCACTAAAGGCTCAATGCCAGCCTCTTCTTTTTTCTCTTTTTGCCAAGAAGCAGGTTTACGAGCGCTACGTTTTTCAGCTTCAACAGGTGCTATTACTTTAGCTGTATCTGCTTTTGTTTCAACCAGTTGTAAGCCTGAATCTGTTAGGTCGATTTTTTTCGGCTCAGCTTTCGCTTTGCGTGGACGAGCTGGACGTTTTTTCTCAGTTTTACTTTCGGTAACTTCAGCAACATTTCCATCTACAGCTGAGCTTTCACCAGTTGCTGCATCTTTGTTGTTAGATGCAGCTTTATTGGCGGTATTTCTTTGTGGTTTAGATTTTTTAGCCTCTTTTCCCACTGGTGCAGATTCTGTTGTTGTGGTTTCTACCTTATTGACCGCAGTAGCTGGTGCGCTATCCTGAGCAGGTTCTTTTGCTTTAGTTTCTGTTAATTCTACAGGTGCCTGAGCTACAGGGGCTTTATCAGTAGCCACGTTTGCAGGTGCTGTGCTGGTTTTAGTCACTACGTTATTGCTTGTAGTTGCTACAGTTGGCTCAGTACTTGTTGCTACATTAGCTACTTCAACCGAGTTTGTTGATGAAGTTGTGTTGATCTCATCATTTGGCACAAACGTACGGGTGTTATCGCGTGGAGCATTTTCATCGCGGTCACGACGATTGCGACGGTTATTACGATTACGGCGGCTGCTGCTGCGTTCACCACGTTGTTCTGTAGAATCATTTGCAGAAACTTCACCTGCAACGACTGGTGCAACGTTACGTGTTGACTCTTGGTTTTTGTTGTCATTGCGTGCTTGCTGTGGCTTTTGCTGACGTGGTTCTTGTGGTTTAGCCTCAGATTGGCGCGGTTCTTGTGCAGGACGAGCGTCTTGTGATTTTTGCTCAGCATTTTTAGGCGCACGTTCTTGGGTTGTATTTTTATCACCACGTTCGTTACGGTTACGCTCGTTACGGTTGCGATTACGTTCGTTACGATTGCGGTTGTTACGAGGATGCTCACGACGTGCATCATTAGATTTTTCAGCAGCATTTTCAGCTTCTGACTTTTCACCTAAACCAAAGAATTTTTTGATTTTCGCAAATAGCGATACTTTAGGTTCAACCTTTTCAACTGACATCGGTGCTGGTGCAGTTGGTGTAATGCCTTTAACCGCAGCAACAGGTTTTACCGCTTTTGCTTCTTCAGCAGCGTTAGTGATGTAAGTTGTTTCCGAAGGTAGTTCTACCATTTGGTAGCTTGCTTTGCTGGTATCTTCGTTAACGTCATCATGTTTGATACGAATAATATTGTAATTCGGAGTTTCAAGATGGATGTTTGGAATCAACACAACTTCTACACCCATGCGCTCTTCAATCTTATGGATATCAGCACGTTTTTCATTGAGTAAGAATGTGGCCACTTCAACTGGCAATTGCACTTGAATAATTGCGCTGTTTTCTTTCATCGCATCTTCTTGTGTGATGCGTAAGATATGTAGCGCAGTTGATTCAATACCGCGGATATGTCCAGTGCCGTGGCAACGTGGGCAAGGGATATGGTTAGTTTCGCCTAGGCTAGGGCGTAGACGTTGACGTGATAGTTCAAGTAAGCCAAAGCGTGAAATCTTGCCTGTTTGTACACGAGCACGGTCTGCATGTAATGCATCACGTAATGCGTTTTCAACTTCACGTTGATTACGTTGATTCTCCATGTCAATAAAGTCAATTACTACCAAGCCACCTAAGTCACGCAAGCGTAATTGACGAGCAACTTCTTCAGCAGCTTCTAGATTGGTGTTGAATGCAGTATTTTCAATATCACTACCACGTGTTGCACGGCCAGAGTTAACGTCTACAGAAACTAAAGCTTCTGTATGGTCAATCACAATCGCGCCACCTGATGGCAAGCGCACTTCACGTGCAAATGCTGACTCAATTTGATGTTCAATCTGGAAGCGAGTGAATAGTGGAATCTCGTCTTGGTATAACTTAACACGTGTCACATTGCTTGGCATCACGTGGTTCATAAACTGTACGGCTTGTTCGTGAATGTCTGGCGTGTCGATTAAAATCTCACCAATATCTGAGCTAAAGTAATCACGGATTGCGCGAATCACTAAGCTACCTTCTTGGTAGATTAAGTAAGCACCTGGTTGCATGGCAGAAGCGCCGTCAATCGCAGACCATAACTGTGTGAGGTAGTTTAAATCCCATTGTAACTCTTCTGCGTTGCGGCCAATACCAGCGGTACGCGCGATGATGCTCATGCCTTTTGGTACTTCAAGCTGTGCTAAAACGTCACGTAGTTCGTCGCGGTCTTCGCCTTCAATACGACGTGACACACCGCCGCCACGTGGGTTGTTTGGCATTAACACCAAATAACGACCAGCTAGAGAAATGAATGTTGTGAGTGCCGCACCTTTGTTGCCACGCTCGTCTTTATCTACTTGAACGATTAATTCTTGACCTTCTTTTAAAGCGTCCTGAATGCGCGCACGGCCATCAGCCCCTTCTTTGTAGTAGCTACGAGCGACTTCTTTAAATGGTAAAAAGCCGTGGCGGTCTTGACCGTAATCCACAAATGCGGCTTCTAACGAAGGCTCGATGCGAGTAATCACACCTTTGTAAATATTGCTTTTACGTTGTTCTTTACCAGCGTGTTCGATATCTAAATCGATGAGTTTTTGCCCATCTACAATCGCAACGCGTAACTCTTCAGATTGCGTTGCATTAAATAACATGCGTTTCATTGTTTGCTCCTAAGCGTAGCAAGGCGGGCAGACACAATGCATAAAGTCATGCAATGCTTAAAAGCTGTATTTAAAGTGAAAGTGGTGAATAGATACTAAAAACGACACGATGTGTCAGATGAATTAAGCCTTTGAATCAAGCTCATAGTGTAATGATGAGCTAGAGGCTTTAACGATTTGCAATGTAACAATGGTGCAAATTAACGAAGTCTTATTAAAAGACATGGGCGGATAACCGTACTTTGGGTACTACTTTCACCCTACACATATAGATTCATCAATTCGGTCAATTAGACTGCGTCAGATTGAATCGTCTAGTTTTATTGTTTTGGCAGATGTTAATCATGCCAAAACATGTTTATTTATTCGTTAAAGCAAATTTATTGTTAAATTTATGCTTAAATGTGGCCAAGTATTCTGCCAGATGCAGCTTAAATTCGTTAAAATTCTATCTTTAGTAAATTCTAATTTGTCTAAATTATTTAATGGCTTATGAGCTGATTAAATAATGTGCCAAATTTAACTTTTCACTTTAAGTCGCGCTTTATGTTTATTTGTCTGCGGCGGCTTGAGCGCTAATTTTTACTTACCGCTACTTTATAATGTGGCGAGCGGTGTTAACCAAGTATTTAGTTGTCACTATTATTAACAAACACATCAAGTACAAGTAATTGTCTTGATTAGATGTATTTATATTCAATAATTGTATTCTTATCAAGAATTTAACTGTGATTTAATTTGTTAAATTCATAAGAATTCGCAGAGTATAAGCTACATCAACCATTTAAGCAAAGCATGAACAATTTAATTACACATGAGCAAGGCAATCCAGTAACGACTGTGAGCGAGTCTGCTGCTGCATTTTTAACAGTAGATGAGGCAAGTGAGGGTCAGCGCGTAGATAACTTTCTGACCAAAACATTAAAGGGAGTTCCTAAAAGCCACGTTTACCGCATTTTGCGTAGTGGAGAAGTGCGTGTCAATAAAAAGCGTATCAATGCAGATTTTCGCTTAAGTTTGGGTGATGTAGTCAGAGTGCCGCCTACGCGCTCAACAGTGGTTGAGAAAACAGAATCTGCCACGCCCGTGACCTCAAAATTTGAACAAGCCATCATTTATGAAGATGATGCCATGCTAGTCATTGATAAGGCGGCTGGTTTTGCTGTGCATGGCGGTAGTGGTATTAGTCGTGGCGTGATTGAGCAACTACGCCTAGAGCGCCCACGCGCTAAATTCTTGGAGTTGGTGCATCGTTTAGATAGAGAAACATCAGGTGTATTGATGTTGGCTAAAAAAAGAAGCGCGTTAGTAGCATTGCATGAGGCAATTCGTAACAATCAAACCGACAAACGCTATTTGATGTTGGTGCTAGGTGAGTGGCTGGAGCCAAAAAAACGTGTTGTGCTGGATTTACAGAAATATGTGCTGCCTAACGGCGAGCGCCGCGTGAATGTGGTGACTGATGTTTCAAAAGATAAGTTTGGTGAGCGCCAAACTTCAGAAACCATCTTTAGATTACTTAAGAATATTAACAGTCTATCAGTGGGTAAATTCAGCTTGTTAGAAGCACAGTTGGTGACTGGTAGAACACATCAATTGCGCGTACAGCTATCACATTTGGGTTTTCCGATTGTTGGTGATGATAAATATGGTGATTTTGCTTTAAATAAAGCGTTAGTCAAGCACGGCCTTAAGCGCATGTTCTTACATTCATCGGTGACTAAGATTCGCCATCCTTTAACTGCTGAGAAGCTAGAATTAATTGCACCAATGCCGCCAGAGTTAAATAAATTTTTACTAAAGTTAGAGAAAGAGTAATTTGTAATGCCAAAGAAGTTTGATTTAATTGTATGGGATTGGGATGGTACCTTAGCCGATTCTACAGGGATGATTGTTAACGCCATTTTAAAAGCAGCAGAGCAGGTAGGTTTGCCTGCAATCACACGTGAAGCTGCGAGCAGTATTATTGGTCTTGGTTTACGTGAGTCTATCCATGCGTTATATGGAGATATTCCAGTGACACAGGCTCAGGCGCTCGCTACGCAATATAACGCTAATTATTATGCTGAAGAGAGCGAGATTCTCTTGTTTTCTGGGGCTGCAGACACCATTGTTGAATTAAATAAACGTGGTTTTAAATTAGCGGTGGCAACGGGTAAAGGACGTAGAGGGCTTAACTTAGCGTTAGAGCATTGTGGTTTAGGTCGGCAGTTTCATGCCACGCGCACTGTGGATGAGTGTTTTTCAAAGCCGCACCCCCAAATGCTGGATGAGCTGATGGATCACTTAGTCGTATTGCCTGAGCGTACTTTGATGATTGGTGATACCAATTATGATTTACAGATGGCCAAAAATGCAGGGGTGAGAGCAATCGGTGTAACTTATGGTGCTCAGCCTGCAGAGCAATGGCAGCATTTGAATCCGATTGAACAATTTGATGATTTTTCTAACTTGAGTCAATGGTTGTTAACGCACGCTTAGGAAGTCGGCACGATGCATATTGAACAGGATACGATTGTGATTGAAAGTTCAGCCGTGCAGGAAGGCGGCAAGGGCGTCAGGTTTCCATTGCCAGCACTAGGTGAGTTTGTCACAGGGTTTGTGGTGAGATTTAATCAATTGCCTTATGCGTATGTGAATCAATGCGCACATGTGTCTGTTGAGTTAGACTGGACCGAAGGCGAGTTCTTTACTCCGCAGGGCGATTATTTAATATGTGCCACCCACGGTGCACACTATCGTCCAGACAATGGTTTCTGTGTCATGGGGCCATGTAAAGGAAAAAGCTTGAAACCTGTTGAATTGATTGAACAAAATCAAAAAATCATTATCAATACAGCGTCTATTTCTAAATAAAATAAAACACAAGAGAGTTGAAAATGACTGAGCAGAATCAACAAACGATAGACACCAATACAGGTGCTAAGCCAGCCGTTGCAGAAGATGCTGCTTGGCAACGTAATGTTATTGAGAAGTTGGCAACAGCAGCACTGAGTGAACAAAAAACAGCACGTCGCTGGGGCACATTTTTCAAAGGATTGACCTTTAGTTACCTACTTATTCTATTACTTATGTTATTGGGAGTGTTTGGTGCTGATAAGAAAAAATTTGATGCACATACTGCCTTAATTGAAATTAATGGCGTTATTCAAGCAGGTGGCGAAGTCACTGCGGATGCTGTGATGGCAAGTTTGAAAGATGCTTACGAGAGTAAGGGGACGAAAGGGATTATTTTAAGAATCAACAGTCCAGGCGGTAGCCCAGTACAAGCTGGGATTATCAACGATGAAATCAGACGTCAGAAAAAGCTACACCCTAAGATTCCTGTATATGCAGTGGTTGAAGATATTTGCGCATCGGGTGGGTATTATATTGCCGCCGCAGCCGATAAAATTTATGTGGATAAAGCGAGTATTGTTGGGTCAATTGGCGTTCTAATGGATGGTTACGGCTTCACTGAAACAATGAAAAAGGTAGGCGTTGAGCGCAGACTTATGACAGCAGGTGAAAATAAAGCCATGTTGGATCCGTTCTCGCCAGTCAATCCTAGGCATCAAGAGTTAGCACAAGCAATGCTAGATGAAATTCATGAGCAATTTAAAACAGTGGTACGTCAGGGTAGAGGTGCGCGTTTGAAAGAAACACCAGATACGTTCAGTGGTTTATTCTGGAGTGGTGAACAAAGCATCAAAATCGGTTTGGCTGATGCAGTAGGTAGTGCCGATTATGTTGCGCGGGAAATCATCAAGCAGGAAGAAATTGTAGATTTTACCTATCAAGATGATTTGGTAAGCCGCATTGCTAAACGTATTGGCGCTAGTGTGAGCAATACAATAGGCGAAGTGATCTCAAAACAACTTGTTGATTCAGGTGAAGTTAGATTGCGTTAATCAATCACAATGGATTTGAACGCCTCTGGTACTGGAGGGTAGTTCAAATCCATTTTTTTGAGTGTATTGAGTAGCAGTCTTGAAACAAGCAGGTTTCGGTTGGTTTTTGAGTCGGCGGGGACAATATGCCAAGGTGCATGTTCGGTAGATGTTGCCCTAATTGCTTGCTCATAGGCATCCGTATAATCTGGCCATAGCTTGCGTTCTTCTAGATCACCTGGATTGAATTTCCAAGTTTTATTCGGTTTATCCAAGCGCTCTTGTAGGCGCTTTTTTTGTTCCTGCTTTGAGATATGTAAGAAACACTTAATGATGGTCGTGCCAGTTTCTGTCAGTAAGCGTTCAAAATCATTGATTTGAGCGTATCTACGTTTACACTCTGCTTCATCAATCCAGTTGTGTACTTTAACGATGAGTACGTCTTCATAATGGCTACGATTTAAAATGACTAGCTCGCCAGCTTTAGGCACCTGTTGATGAACGCGCCATAGGTAATCATGTGCAAGTTCTTCGCTACTAGGCGCTTTGAAACTAGCCAGCCGAATGCCTAAAGGGTCTGTTTCCTTGAACACGTGCCGTACTGTTCCGTCTTTGCCGCTAGTGTCCATGCCTTGTAAAACGAGCAGTACTTTTCGTTTACCTTCAGCATGCAAAATATCCTGTAGCGTATTAATCTCGGTTGCCAATGCATAGAGAGCAGCTTCGTTTTCCTCTTTGCTTCCGATGCGCTCGGTCTTGTCTTTAGCATCAAAATCTTTGAGCGAGAATTTTTTAGAGATCACGCGATATTTATCAAGGTTTGCCATAATGTTCTCGAATAGTATGCTTAAGTATGTTGGATGTTTAAACGGGCTTAATTCTGGATAACAAAAAGCCCAACGACATATGTCGTTGGGCTTTTATCATAGCAAATAAAACCAAACTAAAGTCAGCATTAATCCATTTTTAATGAAATGAATTAGTCGAGTTTGCTTAGTCTGGTTTAAGGGCTTTAGTGTAATTAATCAAACCGTTGGTTGAGCTATCGTAATTACCTACCACTTCATCATTAGTGAGTTGTGGCAAAATTTGCTGTGCAATTTGTTTGCCGTATTCAACGCCCCATTGATCGTAGCTGTTGATATCCCAAATAATGCCTTGTACGAAGATTTTATGTTCGTATAGTGCAATCAGTTTACCCAATGTGTTTGGTGTTAACTTATCAAACAGAATTGAGGTAGTAGGGCGATTACCTTCAAATGTTTTGTGTGGTAATAGTTGTTCTAACGCTTCACCTGATAAACCTTGTTTCTCGAGCTCTACACGAGCCTGCTCTGTCGTTTTGCCTAACATCAGTGATTGTGTCTGAGCTAGGAAGTTTGCAAGCAAAATTTTGTGGTGCGCATAACCATTGCTACTTACTTTGTAGTGACTATGTACTGGAATCAAAAAGTCAGCAGGTACAATTTGTGTACCTTGGTGTATCAGTTGATAAAACGCATGCTGACCATTCGTGCCTGCCTCACCCCAAACCACAGGGCCAGTTTTGTAAGATACGCGGCTACCATCGCGGCAAATAAACTTACCATTACTTTCCATATCTGCTTGCTGCAAATACGCTGGGAAGCGAGATAGGCCTTGGTCATAAGGTAAAATGGCTTGTGAATCTACATGGAAGAAGTTGTTATACCAAACGCCAACTAAGGCCATGATGACAGGCATGTTTTGTTCTAATGGGGCATTTTTAAAATGCTCATCCATTTCAAAAGCGCCTGTGAGCAGGTCTTCAAAGTTATCCATGCCGACATAAAGCGCAATAGATAAGCCGATAGCAGACCACAGGGAATAGCGACCGCCGACCCAATCCCAGAATGCAAACATGTTGGCAGTATCGATACCGAAATCTTGTACTGCTTTTGCATTGGTAGAAAGCGCTACAAAGTGTTTAGGTACATGCGCCTCATCTTTTGCTGCTTTTAAAAACCATGCACGTGCAGAATGTGCATTGGTCATCGTTTCTTGCGTGGTGAATGTTTTTGAAGCCACAATGAAAAGCGTAGTTTCTGGGTTGCAAACATTCAGTGCGCGCATCAGGTGTGCGCCGTCAATGTTAGACACAAAATGTACTTTTAGCTCCGGGCTTGCATATGGTGTTAATGCATCGCATACCATGACTGGGCCAAGGTCTGAGCCCCCAATACCAATATTAACAATATCAGTAATGCGTTTGCCTGAATAGCCTAGCCAAGTGCCATTTCTTACTTTGTCAGAGAATTGGCGCATTTGGGCTAATACTGCATTAACATCAGGCATGACATCCTGACCATCTACCATCACTGGTGTATTGGCACGATTGCGAAGCGCTGTGTGTAATACCGCTCTATTTTCGGTGATGTTGATTTTTTCACCAGCAAACATTTTATCGCGCCAGTCTTCAACTTTTGCTTCACGTGCCATTTGGAATAGCAATGGTAGCGTTTCGTCCGTGATGCGATGTTTTGAATAATCGAGCAGTATGTCAGAAAATTTAAGGCTATATTTACTGAAGCGGTCAGCATCATTAGCGAACATGTCGCGCATATGGATTGATGCTATTTTTTGTTGATGTTGACAAAGTAGTTGCCATACAGGGTGTTTGTTGAGTCTAGCCATTTGTTTTAGTACTTTATTTTCAATAGGTTATTGTATTTTTAAAACTATACCAGCTAATGGTGGCAATGTGATGACAAGGGATTGACTATGATGCATCCATGGGATGTTTTCTGTATGCAGACCTGCACCATTGCCCTTGTTACTGCCACCGTAGCAACTTGCGTCGCTGTTAAATATTTCTGAATAACTACCAGCTTGTGGAACACCAATACGGTATTCATTACGTAACACAGGCGTAAAATTCAACACTATTATAACAAAACTATTGTCTAATCCACGTCTTACGTAACTGATAATTGATTGTTCTGTATCATGGCAATCAATCCACTCAAAACCCTGTACTTCAAAATCTAGTGTGTGCAGCGCGTTTACTTCTTTATAAATGCGGTTCAGGTCTTTATGTAGCTGTTGAATGCCTTGATGCCATTGGCTTCCTGCATGACTGTCATTTAGTAAATGCCAGTCTAAGCTGCTGTTGACGTTCCATTCGCGACCTTGCCCAAATTCATTACCCATAAAGTTGAGTTTCTTACCTGGGGTAGTCATTTGATAGGTAGCTAATAAACGTAAGTTTGCGAACTTTTGCCAAGAGTCACCTGGCATTTTATCGAGCAAAGATTTTTTACCATGCACGACTTCATCATGTGAGAACGGCAACACAAAGTTCTCAGAATACGCGTACAGTTGCCCGAAAGTTAGTTTGTCATGGTAGTAGCGTCGATGTACAGGGTCATTTTCGATATAGGATAATGTGTCATTCATCCAGCCCATATTCCATTTCATGCTGAAACCAAGCCCACCTAGATATACTGGGCGAGATACCATGGGCCATGCGGTTGATTCTTCTGCAATCGTTAATACGCCTGCAAAATCCTCACCTACCATGATGTTAAGCTGTTTTAAGAAATCAATGACATCTAGGTTTTCTCTACCACCAAATTTGTTGGGTAACCATTCACCAGGGTTACGTGAGTAATCAAGATAAAGCATAGAAGCGACTGCATCTACGCGCAGGCCATCAATATGGAACTCTTGAAGCCAGAAGTATGCGTTGCTAATTAAAAAGTTACGGACTTCATTTCGGCCGTAATTGAAAATATAAGTGCCCCAGTCTTGGTGCTCGCCTAGGCGTGGGTCTTCGTGCTCATATAGTGCAGTGCCATCAAAGCGCGCTAGCGCCCAATCATCTTTAGGGAAATGTCCTGGTACCCAGTCTAGTATTACACCGATATTAGCTTGATGGAACGCATCGATTAAAAAGCGCAAATCATCAGGTGAGCCAAATCTGTTAGTCACGCCAAAGTAGCCAGTGGTTTGATATCCCCATGATTCATTGAGTGGATGTTCTGAGATAGGTAATAGCTCAACGTGCGTATAGCCCATTGCTGCTACGTGCGGTACCAGCGTTTTAGCTAACTCCCGATAAGTTAAGAAATGTCCTTTGTCATTGCGCTGCCATGAGCCTAGGTGCACTTCGTAGCAATTGAACGGCGCATGTAGCCAATCACGTTTTTTGCGTGCTTCTAACCATTGCTTATCTTCCCACTGGTAGCTAGTAGTGCAGATTTTAGTTGCTGTACCAGGTCGTGGTTCAAACTCAAAACCGTAAGGATCTGTTTTAACTAGAATATTGCCCGTATGGCGATTTCTGATTTCAAACTTATAGGTGTCATTTGTTGTTAGGTTAGGGATGAAAATATCCCACACGCCACTTGAGCCGTGTGTACGCATCGAGTGAACGCGACCATCCCAGTTATTAAAGCTACCAATAACACTCACGCGCTCAGCGTTTGGCGCCCAAACTGCAAAACGTACGCCAGCGATATTATCTTGCGTGATGCACTGTGCGCCGAGTGTTTTATATGCAAGTTTTAAGCGACCTTCACCAAATAAATAAAGCTCATCTTGAGTGATGCTAGCGCCAAAACTATAAGCATCATAAGTTTCGTAAGTTTTGCCGCAAGCTGTCACCTGAATTAAGCATGGTGTTGCAATTGCATTTTCGTAGGTGAGTTCAAATAGACCGTCAGGATGTGTTTTTTCTAAATCTATCCATGATTTCCCAACTTTCAATTTAACACTGGAAGCATCAGGTAAAAATGTACGATAAGCATTAAATTGATGGTCGTCAATCTGTAATGCATGTTGACCCAAAAAGCTAAAAGGGTCGTGATGACGCGCCTCTAATATACGGTGAACGGCATTGGTGTGAGTTTTAGATGATGCCTGAGTTGATTTAGATTTTACCAAAATATCACTTCCCTAATAATTTTAAGGTTTTTAGCTTTTATTTGTGTTCTTTGCGCTATATTTAGCTAGATTATAGTGCTTTAAGCTGATTATAATGTAAACAACAGCAGTCGTACGTAAAATAAGCTAGAGAGCCCAGCTAGCGCAATTTAAGTAACTATACAAACTTCAGGAGGGCATCATGTCGCAAATTCGACAAGCGGACCAAAATTCAGATCGTTTTATTAGTACCTTAACCAAAAATACCGTCGCAATGATTTTAGCGGGTGGTCGAGGCAGTCGTTTAAAAAGCTTAACTGACTGGCGTGCAAAGCCTGCTGTACAGTTTGGTGGAAAGTTTAGAATTATTGATTTTCCACTATCCAATTGCGTTAATTCTGGCATTCGCCGTATTAATGTTGCCACACAATATAAAGCCCAAAGCTTGATACAGCATATTCAACGTGGTTGGGGTTTCTTGCGTGGTGAATTCAATGAATACGTTAATATTATACCAGCCCAGCAGAGGATATCAGAAGAGTGGTATAAAGGTACAGCAGATGCTGTTTACCAAAATATAGATATTCTGCGTGAAAGTGGTGCGGAATATGTGCTGATTCTGGCTGGTGACCATATTTATAAAATGGATTACGGCAAAATGTTGGCGACACATGTGCGTAGCAATGCTGATATGACGGTTGCATGCATTAATGTGCCGTTAGAAGATGCCAAGGGCTTTGGTGTGTTAGCCGTAGATGGTACCGATAGAGTGGTGGAGTTTGCTGAGAAGCCAGCTAACCCAAAACATATGCCTGATGACCCAACTAAAGCTTTTGCGAGCATGGGCATTTACGTGTTCAACGCAAAGTTTCTATATGAGCAACTGATTCGTGATGCGGGAGATTCTAAATCTAGCCACGATTTTGGTGGCGATATTATTCCTTATATCATCAAAAAATATAAAATTCAGGCACATCGATTCACCGATAGTTGTGTAGGCGCCCAAAATGGAAACTACTATTGGCGTGATGTTGGCACGATTGATGCATATTGGGAAGCGAACATGGAATTAACTAAAGTGATTCCTGAGCTTAACTTATACGATAGAGAATGGCCTATCTGGACTTATCAAGAACAGTTGCCACCAGCTAAGTTTGTATTTAGAGATGAGGGGCGTACAGGTAAAGCGACTGACTCCCTTGTTTCTGGTGGATGTTTAATTAGTGGTGCTTGTGTTACTAATACGGTGTTGTTCTCAGATGTGCGTGTACATAGTTATGCCAATATCGATGGATCTGTCATTTTGCCCAAAGCAACCATTAATCGTAGTGTCATTCTTAAAAATGTTGTCGTAGATCGTGGCTGTGTGATTCCTGAAGGAATGCAAATTGGGGTAGACCTAGCCTTGGATGCGGAACGTTTTTATGTGTCAGAAAAAGGCATTGTGTTAGTGACACCAGACATGTTGGGCCAAGATTTGTATCGTGTGGTATAAAAGATTTATTGTTGATCTGTCTTAATTTTTTGCTTATTTTTTTGTTGATGCGTCTAAAGATAGCGTTTGTTTACTTTAGTTAAGTTTGCTAATGATTCGCTGTGTTGATGAAGTGATTGTTGTTTTAATTCTAATTGTTTAAGGTTTCTGCTGAAGTGAATACTGCTCGTCCAAAGTTATATCTGAACCTCTACTGGCACATGCATCAGCCAGATTACCGTGATCTTGCAACGAATGAATATGTGCTTCCATGGACATATTTACATGCCATTAAAGATTACAGTGATATGGCATACCACCTTGAAGTGAACCCTAAAGCGCGCGTGAGTTTTAACTTCGTACCTATTTTGCTAGAGCAGTTAGACGATTATGCTCAGCAATTTAAACAAAACACGATTCGTGATCCGTTACTTGCATTGCTGGCGAAGGAGAATCTTACTGACATTGTTAATAAAGAGTGTCATTTGATTGTGCAGAGTTGCTTTAAAAGCCATCATGAAAAAATGCTAAGTCCTTTTCCACATTACCAGCGCTTGTTGCATATGTATCAGCTGGTAGAGCCGATGATGACGAATGATCAGTTTCACTATTTGTCAGCACAATATAAAGCGGATTTGTTGGTTTGGTATCATTTGGCTTGGTGCGGTGAGAGTTTACGCCGTACAAGCCCAGTCATACAAGCGTTGATGGCTAAAGGGGTGTTATTTACCTACGAAGAGCGTTTGCAATTGTATGATGTGATTGCAGAAACTATTTCTGATTTGATACCACGATATAAAGCCTTAATGCAAAGTGGGCAAATCGAGATTTCTACTACGCCGTACTATCATCCGATACTCCCTTTACTTTTAGATTTTAAATCCACATTAGATGCCATGCCTGACGCGCCACTGCCTGAAAGCAAAGGATATGCTGGCGGACAAAACCGATCTATTTCTCATATTGTTTCTGCTAAAAAGGCACATGAGCATTATTTTGGTGCGACACCGCGTGGTATGTGGCCAGCAGAAGGAGCTGTTTCTCATGCAGCACTATCCTTAATGGCTGAACATCATTTAGATTGGGCGGCAACAGGGCAGGGCGTGTTAGCTAACAGCTTATTAAAGTCACAATTAAGTGTAGAAAATAAGCATGACTACCTATATCAGCCTTACCGTATCACTAATGGTAAAAATGATATTTTATGTTTCTTCAGGGATGACCAGCTATCAGACAAAATAGGTTTTGAATATGCAAAAATGCATTCACATGATGCGGTCAATGATTTTGTTCAAACCTTAGAGCATATTCAAGCTAGCAATAGTCATAGTACATCCAAGATAGTGAGTATTATTTTAGATGGTGAAAATGCTTGGGAGTATTTTCCATATAATGGATTTTATTTCCTGAGTGAGTTGTATGAGGCATTGGCAAATCACCCTGATATTGTCATGACTACTTTTAGTGACATTGTTGATATGTATCAATCTCCTAACGCAGAAAATGAGGGATTATCTGCGCCCGTGTTGCCACAGATTGCAGCAGGTAGCTGGGTATATGGCACTTTCAGTACTTGGATAGGTAGTAAAGATAAAAATTTGGCTTGGGATTTGCTCTGTGCTGCTAAAAAGACATATGACAAAGTAATAGAGAGAAACTCTCTCAGTGCTCAACAATTTGAGGCCGCAGAGCGGCAATTAGCTATTTGTGAAGGTTCTGATTGGTTCTGGTGGTTTGGGGATTACAACTCATCTGACAGTGTTGCTAGCTTTGACCAACTTTATCGCCGTAATTTAATTAACTTATACACGCTGCTTGGCGAACCAATACCCGATGCGCTGTATCATAAGATCAGCGCTGGTGGTGGGAACGCAGATAACGCTGGCACAATGAGACGTGGACAGGAATAAACAGTATTGTCTAAGTTTCAATGCCCTTAATAATTAAGTAGGTATTTATGACATTACAAACTCAAACATCACTTTTAAATCAGCGCAAGGCTGGTGTGTTACTGCATATCAGTTCTTTACCAAGTAATTTTTATACGGGTGATTTAGGGGTTGAGTCTTATCGGTTCATAGATTTTTTGCATGAAATAGGCGCTGGCGTTTGGCAGACACTGCCGATCAACATGCCGCATGCAGACAACTCACCTTACCAATGCCTATCTGCACACGCGGGCAATCCAGATTTTATTAGTCTGGAATCATTGCAGTTACAAGGGCTACTCACAAAAGAAGATTGTACGGGATTATTTACCAGTAAATTAGATTTACTAAATAAGGCCTATCTTAACTTCAGTCAACAATCTGAAAACGTTCCTGAACATAAGAAACTTAATCAAACTTTTGCGTGCTTTTGTAAAAAACAGGCGAGTTGGTTAGATGATTTTTCATTGTTTCTTACTTTGCGACATCATTTTAATGAGGCTGGCTGGAGTAATTGGCCTGAGCTTTACAAGAGCCGTGATAAGAAAACACTCAAAGAAGCACGAGTGCAGTTAGCACACGAGATTGCAGTCGTTAAATTTACGCAGTTTGTATTTTTTAGCCAATGGATTGCCCTTAAAAAGTATGCCACTGAAAAAAATGTCGCATTATTTGGTGATATTCCGATATTTGTCGCTTATGACAGTGCAGACGTGTGGGCGCATTCTGATTTGTTCAAACTTAATGCAGATAAATCCGTGAGCGTCGTGGCGGGTGTGCCACCAGATTATTTTTCTGAGACTGGTCAGCGTTGGGGAAATCCACATTACAACTGGGATGCAATGCAGGGTGATGGCTTTAGTTGGTGGATATCTCGCATGGCGACGCAAAGTGAGTTGTTCGATATTGTACGTATCGACCACTTTAGGGGGTTGGAGGCGGCATGGGAGATTCCTGCATCAGAGGAAACTGCGATCAATGGTGAGTGGGTGACAGCACCTGGTGATGCTTTGCTTGCAGCGATTAAGCAAGCATTGCCTGAAATTAACCTAGTTGCTGAAGACCTGGGTATTATCACGGTAGAAGTTGATGAGTTGAGAAATAAATATCATTTGCCGGGTATGAAGATTTTGCATTTTGCGTTTAGTGGCGCAAGTGATAATCCATATTTACCAGAGAATATTTCTGAGAATAGCGTGGTGTACACAGGGACACATGATAATGATACGACCTTAAGTTGGTATAACTGTTTGGACGATTATCAGCGCGAAAACCTGCATGCGTATTTAACCGCGGCTCACGCAGAGGGGTATGAATTGAAGATACCGAATGACTTGATTGAGATGGCGCTGGCGAGCAAGGCACTTTTAGCGATTATTCCGATGCAGGATATTTTACAATTGAATGGCCAGCATCGTATGAATACACCAGGCACTGTGACAGGGAATTGGCACTGGCGTTTTAGCTGGCAGCAGTTATCGTCAGCGCAAAAAGAGTCGATTCGTACTGCTATTTCGCGTACTGGGCGTTAGTAAGGCCGATGCCTATGCTAATTGGGATTGATGTTGGTGGTACTAACCTACGTTTAGGGGTAGTCGATGTTGCAAGCTCAGATGAATCAATCAAACCGCGCTTAATCGAAGAAATACGATTTCAGGCGGACTTTTCTAGTTTCTGTAAATTACATCAAAATTTACCAACACTTGCGTGGGAAAAGATACTCGAGACTATTGCAAATGCAATTATTGTGGTGCGAGACCAATATCCCGAAGTATCTGCTGTTGGTATTGGTTTTCCTGGGTTCATTGATCCTCATACGCAAGTGATTTCACAATCGCCAAATTTACCAGGCTTGCAAGATGTTGATTTAAGCGCAGATTTGCGTGCACTAATTGGTTTGCCTGTTATTACTGAGAACGACGCGCTTGCTGCAGCTTACGGTGAGTATGTGATGCACCCATCTCAGGCAAGTAGTTTGATCTATTTGGGATTAGGCACAGGTGTGGGTGGCGGTTTGATTTTGAACGGTAAGCCATTTCAAGGTCAGCATGGAGTGGCGATGGAAGTAGGGCATATTACGGTTCAGCCCAATGGCAGGCTGTGTGGTTGTGGCAACCTGGGTTGTTTGGAGCAATATGCTTCTGCCAGCGGTGTTGCGATTAGCTATTTCGAGGCAACAAATCAGCAATGTACTGCGGCAGAAATCGCATCACGTGCAAAAGCTGGTGATAAAGCTGCAATAGCCGCATATCAGCTCGCTGGCACTTCGCTTGCGCAAGCATTGGTGCACATATTAAAAGTGATTGATGTTGCAAATGTAGTCATCGGTGGCGGCATGAGCGCTGGTTGGCCACTGATGCAACAGGTTTTTCAGCAACAATTGCAACGAGATTTAATCCCTGCTTTACGCGGCAAGGTCAAAGTAAGTATTTCCAATATGGGTGACCAAGCTGGCATTATTGGTGCTGCGCTACTCTCAAAATTTGCAAGGTAATTCAAGGACAACCTAAAAACCGCAGTTCAAGCCACAGAGAACACCGAGTTCACAGAGAACACCTAGCATGGAGTACAATTCTATCCTCACCCAATGAGTGATTGGCGACTATTCGCAAATGCATTGTTTTTCCTCTGTGAACTCGGTGTTCTCTGTGGCTAGCTGCTTTTTATAGGCTTATAGAAGTGCCCTCAGTATTATTCTTATCGAGAGCAAGTGGGTGCTTGCACATACCGTGTAAATCAACTATATTTTCATCATTGAAAAATAACCATTTTATTAAAATGGCTTTTTTCTGGTGTTATGGAGAAAGTAATGCGCAATATTAAGCTGTTCGACTCTGAAACGCACAAGTTCATTCTGCTTAATGAAAGCGAGCCTGGGGAGGAGGACGGTATCCGTTCCAATCAGTATCTGATCGTGCATGAAGATGCTGGTGTGTTGCTGGATCCAGGTGGTTTCGGGGTGATGCCGCGTGTACTGGCCGAGATGCTGCGTTATCTTTCGCCCGATAAAATTCGCGGAATTTTTCTCTCGCATCAAGATCCCGACATTGTCGGCGGCATTTCTACCTGGCTGGAACTGATCAAGGCGCCAGTATATGTTTCCCGTATCTGGATGCGATTCCTGCCGCACTATGGCCTGAAGGATATGTCACAATTTGTTGGCGTGCCAGATATAGGTATGGATTGCGAGGTGATGCCAGGCTTTATGCTCAAGATCGTCCCCGCACATTTCCTGCATTCTGAAGGGCAGATCAATGTCTATGATCCTGTGTCGAAAATCCTGTTTACTGGCGATATTGGCGCTGCCATGCTGCCCATGGACAACAACGATGCCTACGTGGATGATTTCAAAAACCATCTACCGTTTATTACTGGTTTCCACCGCCGCTACATGTGTTCCAATAAGGCTATTCGCTGCTGGTTGGACACGATCGCCGGACTGGAAATCGACATGATTGCCCCGCAACATGGACCCATTTACCGGGGAGCGGCGGTGCATGAATTTTTAGACTGGCTACGCGACTTACAATGTGGTATTGACCTGATGCAAAGTGGCGGTCGTTTCCCCACTGAATTCGCGTGACTGGCATGCTGCCCAATAATTTGGAGAATGTGCGCCAGCGAGTGATAGACCGCCTCGCGGCACTGATGGAAAGTCAGACGCGTACCAAGACGTTTGGGGCTAACCTGAATGCGTTGGTGAAGGAAGTTCATAATGAAGTGATTGCCGACCTGCGCAGCATTGTGAAAAATGCGGACATGCCAGAGCTGACTGAGCGCCTAGAAAGAGCCGTGGAAACTTGTGAGCGTCTGGATACCACTCTCGGCCTCCTGCTCGACGAAAGGCAGCGGCAATGGTACCGAAACGGCAATTATGTACAGTCGCTGATGGGGGAATTCCACAGCACGTTGACGGATCTTTCCGCTACGTTGATTGAAAAGGACTTGTTCGAGCGCCAGAGCAGGGTGCTTGAACGCATTATTCTATCGCATGAGCATGTTGCGCAGTGGAAGGAGTTTGTACAGGAAATCCTCGCCGATTTTCATGCCATTTTTCCATTCAATTTTTTCTATATTGTGTTTGCCGAGGAACATGACCTCTCGCTTTTCCTCTATTACCTCGGTAACTATTCGGATGATTTAAAGAAAACGGCGCGCGACATGTTGTCAAAGCAGATGATTGCCAGCTTGAATCTGCCTGTCGACACGACGTTAAATGTTGAGGAGTTTGTCATCAGCGGTAGTGGGGAAATAGACAACATCGATGCAGTCCGTATGATCACGGTAGCGGTGCCTGAACACACCCCAAAACTGGCAGGACTATTGGGTGTGGCGTATGTCTCCAGTGGTGAGTTGAGTCCGCAGGAGGAAAGCGTAGTGCGCTCAATCCTCTCAGTGATGGTGATGGTGGTTGGTTCTAGCAAGTTGCTATCGCGTACGCTGTCCGAACTGGAATATTATGCCATGCATGATCCGTTAACTGGCATTTACAACCGTCGCCAATTCAATAACATGCTGGAATATGAAATCGGTCGCTCAGAGCGGCACCACCATGAATTTTCCCTGCTGTTGCTTGATCTGGATGACTTCAAAGATATTAACGATTCCTATGGTCACCAGACTGGTGATGATGCCCTGTGCGGTGTAGCAGAAATTCTGCGTGAGCACATCCGTAAGGGTGACCTTGCTGCCCGCATTGGTGGTGATGAGTTCGCTGTTATTTTGATGGAAACTGGCCGTGATGGTGCTACTACCGTGGCGGAGGCACTCGGTAAGTCGTTGCGTGAGCGCGTCTTTACCGCCCCAGACTGCAAGCACTTTCACTTGACTGTCTCGATCGGCATCGCCACCTATCCAATCGATGCGCAGAATGAATCTGATCTGCAGGCTGGAGCGGACGTTGCGATGTATCGAGCTAAGGATATGGGTAAGGATAGTGCTTGTACATTGGATGCGCTGGAGGGACGGGTCGAGGCCAGCCGCAATACGCGTGACAATGCAGAAAAGCTGCGTGAAGCATTGCATCATGACCGCATCATCCCGTATTACCACAGTATTGTTGACTGCAGGACTGGTGATTTGTTTGCCTGCGAAACGCTGGCGCGGCTTATTGAGCCAAGCGGCGAAATTGTCTCTGCTGGAATGTTCATCGAGACCATTGAAAAGTACGGCATGGGACGCGAACTGGACCGCATCATCATCAGCAAGGCTTTTCAGGCGAAGCGTGAGCAAATGATATCGAACTCGCCCAGCATCAAATTGTTTCTCAATTTGTCTGCGCAGGAAATTCAGGGGCGTGGCATCCTAGGGTATGCCGAGGAGTTGTGCAATACGCTGCAGATTCCGCCAGAATGCATCGTGTTTGAAATCCTAGAGCGCGATGCTATCGGTGATATGACCAATATGCGCAAGTTTCTTACCAAGCTGCGTGAGAAGGGTTTTGCCTTTGCGCTGGACGATTTTGGCAGCGGCTACAATTCGTTTCATTATCTGCGTGAGCTACGTTTTGAATATGTCAAAATCGATGGCGCTTTCGTGCGCAACATTCTTAATTCCAAGATCGACTACGCCTTAGTGCACAACCTTTCCCAGTTATGCCAGGACATCGGTATCTACACTGTGGCGGAATTCGTTGAAAATCAGGCTATTTTTGATGCAATTAAAGAGATGGGCATCAATTATGCTCAGGGGTTTCATATTGGCTTGCCAACGCTTGGTATGCCTCAGAAGTAAGATTAAGCTTCTGTGCATGAAATACGGTGCTTTAAAAAGCATGATCTGGTAAGTGGCATGAGAGCGCCCAGCGTGCGTGCTCCCTGACCAAATCATTCTCATGGAAGGCATGTTGTTCGAGGGCATTAATAATTTCAGTTGTAGTTTCTGCGTTACCCAAACCAACGGCGATATTTCTTAGCCATTGTGTATAGCCAATACGATAGATAGCACTACCTGCCATTTTTAATTTGAACTCGTCTTCTGTCCAGTTAAAGCAGTCAATCAGACTAACGTCATCTAAACCATGTTTCACAGAAAAGTCTGACTCTTTAGTGATTTCTGCAAATTTATTCCATGGGCAATAAAGTTGACAGTCATCGCAGCCATATACACGGTTGCCAATTAAAGGGCGATACTCCACTGGAATGCTGTTTTTTAGCTCAATGGTCAGGTAAGAGATGCAGCGTCTGGCATCTACTTCATAAGGCGCGGTAATGGCCTGTGTAGGGCATACTTCTATACATTTGCTACAACTACCGCAGTGGTTGCTCGCTGGCTCATCAATGGGTAATGGTAAATTAGTATATATCTCGCCGAGAAAGAACCAAGAGCCACTATTTTTGTCGATGAGTAATGTGTGCTTTCCGCGCCATCCAATACCCGCTTTTTCAGCCAAGGCAACTTCAAGTACTGGTGCGCTATCTGTAAAAGCGCGGTATTCGAATTGGCTCAACTGGTAATGGTGTAGTTCACTTTGAATTTTTTCACATAACTTTTGTAATTTATTACGAATAACTTTATGGTAATCACGTCCGAGTGCGTAGCGTGAAATAAAAGCCTTCTGATTATTTTGTAAAATTGACTCACTATTTTTAGCCTGAGGTGGCAAGTAATCAAACCGTGCCGAAATAATACGTTGGGTATTTGGGATTAATTCATTTGGCCGAGTTCGTTTAACGCCATGTTTTGCCATATAATCCATATCACCATGAAAACCTTTTTCAATCCAATCTTGATGTTTAGATTCTGCAGTTTGCAGGTTGGTGTCTGTAATGCCGATTTGATTAAAGCCAAGTTCAAGCCCCCAGTTTTTAATGGCATGGCTCAAATCGCTCAAGTTTTTAGTAGAATTGCTCATGGATAATAATTTTACACTTGAATTGGTGGATGAGGCGGCAACGCTCGCTTTTGGATCTGCTTTAGGTGAAGCAATCATCCCTAATCTCACTATTTATTTACATGGCGATCTTGGCGCAGGCAAAACTACTTTAGTTAGAGGCTTACTGCGCGGACTTGGATTTAGTGGTAAGGTTAAAAGTCCGACGTATACATTAGTTGAGCCTTATGAAAATCTGATGACAAAAAACGGTGCATTAAATCTTTATCATTTTGATTTATATCGTTTTAATGATGAGGAAGAGTGGGAGACTGCTGGTTTTAGAGATTATTTTAATGCGGCAAGTGTTTGCTTAATTGAGTGGCCAGAAAAAGCAGCGCATATATTGCCGACACCAGATGTTGATATTCACTTTATGATTAAGCCCTCTGGACGCGATGTGCACATTGATGGCCATACTTTAACAGCCCAAGCTTTCGTAAAAACTATTAAAGAACTTTGCAACTAATGTCAATCACTAAATACTGTTTCTCTAAATTGCTGTCTATCACAATCTTGCTGAGTTGTTTGTTGCTCACTGCAACAGCCCAGGCAAATACGGTGACTGCCGTACGTATTTGGCCCGCTGATATTTATACAAGAATTACGATAGAAGCCGAGAAACCCATTCTTTATAAAATGACGACCTTAAAAGATCCTGAGCGCGTCGTGGTTGATATTGAAGACATTGACTTAAATGTAGTAATTAAAGCATTGAGTGAGAAGGTTTCAGAAAACGACCCCTATATTTCTAAAATTCGGGTAGCTAATTTCAAGCCTAAAGTCGTGCGCTTAGTGGTGGATTTAAAGTCTGAAGTTAAACCAGCCATATTTACTTTACCACCAGCAGGCGATTATAAACATCGTTTAGTGTTAGATATTTATCCCACTAAAGATCCGCTAATGGCAATGCTTGATGAGCGTGATAACCCAGAGCAAGTCGCTGATTTGTCTGCTACGAGTAAAGGCTCGCAAGTAGTTACCTTGCCACCATCAACTGATGCGCCTGTCACCATCGCTTCTGATAGTAATTCTGCGAATGTACTGAAAATAGACGAAAACGCCAATGTAATTGGAAATACAGGCAATGTGAGTGAGGCTGCCCAGCCAGCAAGCCAAACGTCAGCTACAGCTGCGCCACAATCAGAGGTTGCCAAAGAAAAATTGCAGAATAAGCCATTAACTAAAGGTTTACGCCAAATTACTATTGCGATTGACCCTGGACATGGTGGCGAAGACCCTGGCGCAATTGGTGCTACGGGCAGCCGTGAAAAAGAAATTACTTTGTTAATTGCCAAGAAACTAAAGGCAAAAATCGATGAAGAACCTAATATGCGCGCAGTGCTCACCCGTGATGGTGATTACTTTATACCTTTGCATATGCGTGTTCTTAAGGCCAGAAAGTTACAAGCAGATTTATTTATTTCCATTCACGCTGATGCGTTCACTAACCCAGCTGCGCACGGCTCATCTGTATTTGCATTGTCTGAAAAAGGTGCCACAAGTGCGAGTGCACGTTATTTGGCAAACAAGGAAAATCAATCTGACTTAATAGGCGGCGTGAGCTTAAATGTAAAAGATCCGTTGCTTGCCAGAACTTTATTAGATTTGTCTCAAACTGCAACGATTAACGATAGCTTGAAACTTGGTAAAGTGGTACTAGGTAATATCGGTGAGATTAATAAATTACATAAGAATCATGTGGAGCAGGCTGGTTTTGCAGTTTTAAAATCACCAGATATTCCTTCTATTCTTGTTGAAACTGCATTTATTAGCAACCCTGAAGAAGAGCGTAAGCTTAATGATGGTGTGTATCAAGATAAATTGGTCATGTCGATTCTTACAGGCATAAAAAAATATTTTTCAACCAATCCCGCACTCGCTAGAACAAAAGTTGCGTTTGATTAGTTTAAGTACTAACCTTGATATAAATCTACGTAAAGAATTGGCACTACTTTAAAAGGGGGGCGCTATGGAACTCACATTTTTAGGTGCAACAGGCACGGTCACTGGTTCAAAGTATCTGTTGAAAAGTGGCACAAAACATATCTTGATTGATTGTGGTTTGTTTCAAGGGCTAAAGCAGTTGCGATTAAAAAACTGGTCGAAGTTGCCTATTAATCCAGCAAAAATTGATGCGGTTGTGCTAACTCATGCACATATTGATCACAGCGGTTATTTACCTCTGCTGGTTAAAAATGGTTTTTCGGGCAAAGTTTATTGCAGTGAAGGCACTGCCGATTTGTGCAAAATCATGTTGCCAGACTCAGCGCATTTGCAAGAGGAAGAAGCGGAGTATGCAAATCGCCGTGGTTTCTCTAAGCATCATCCTGCGCTGCCCTTATATACCAAAGAGGATGCCGAAAATGCACTCGCGTTGCTTACTCCAGTCAGTTTTGAGCAGGATGTGGATTTGGGGGATGGTTTAACACTCAGGCTTTCACCAAGTGGTCATATTTTGGGGTCTGCGTTTGTGCGCATTCATAATCAAAAGACTTCCGTCCTATTTTCAGGCGATATCGGGCGTGAGAACGATATTTTGATGAAACCTCCCGTTCGAATCAAGCAAGCAGACTATTTGCTAATTGAATCTACTTACGGCAATCGTTTGCATCAAAATGATGATCCCAAAATTAAATTAGCGGCAATTATTAATAAGACGGTGAAGCACAAGGGAGTGGTTGTCATCCCAGTCTTTGCTGTAGGTAGAGCGCAAGAGTTACTGTATTACATTCACTTATTGAAAAACTCAGGTGCGATTGCAGAAGATATTCCTGTCTATTTAAATAGTCCAATGGCTGTAGATGCCACTGAAATTTTTAATCTTTATCATGGTGAGCATCGCTTGAGTGCTGACCAGTGTCGTGCGTTATTTCACACTGCGCATATGGTTAATAGTATTGAGCAATCAAAAGCGCTTAATGAAGCCAAAGGCCCGATGATTATTTTATCAGCCAGCGGTATGGCTTCTGGTGGGCGGGTTGTTCATCATTTAAAAGCTTTCGCACCTAAACCTAATAACACCATTTTGTTTGTCGGGTTTCAAGCAGCGGGGACCAGAGGCGCTGCGATGTTAGATGGTGCAGAGAGCATTAAAATTCATGGTGAATATATTCCTGTACGCGCCAGTGTTGAGTTGATTTCTAATCTTTCTGCACATGCTGATTATTCGGAAATATTGGATTGGTTAGGTGGTTTTGAAACGCCACCTAAGAAAACCTTCATCGTACATGGAGAGCCTGTCGCCGCAGATTCAATGCGGCGCCATATCGAAGAGAAATTGCATTGGCAAGTAGAGGTTCCTGAGTACCTGGAAACGGTGACGCTAGACTAACTTAATGATTAACCTGTTAAATTGACTGTACAAATTGACAGTATTAGCAAGTCAGAATCTTCTTTTTGTCATGATGTGATCAACTTCTCTGCTAGTGTCGCCATACCCAGCCTGCGTGAGCAATGCGCGTTCTATGTAACGACTTACTTTTCTGCGTAGGTTAGGAACCTCTGCACCTTTTGGGAAATATTGTGGAAATTTGAAACTTAACCAAGCATACAAGCTTAGATTGTGGCTAAGTAGCTCCGCTTCTTCCAGATGTTTTGGGTTTTGCGCGTCTAGCCAGCTTGGTGCAGGTGGCAAATATCTGGTAGTAGATTCTGACACACTTTTTAGGCACATCAGGTAATAGTCTTTTTCGAACGCAACATTAAGTGAAATAGGCGCACATACGAAGATATACTTGTCTTTTAAAGACATTTTAGGTGCATGTTCGTCAATGAGCATTGCCTGTGCAATTTGTGTATTTAGTGATGCTTGTTCAAAAAGAGGGTGTTGAAACTGAGCTCTTTCTTGGTGATAAATGAGTACTTCAGCAATTTTATTCGTATGCAGTAAGTGTGCAACGCTACTGATCTGCATTAAATTAATGCAGACGGGGAGTTTGCTTAAATCAGAAGTGTCATCGGTTGATAACATATGTTCAATATGAATAAGCTCGTCATTTTCAAGCACATTGACATAGCCCGTTTCATATATACCAAACCTTCCTGCACGCCCTGCAATCTGCCGTACCTCGGTCATGTTAAGTAGTCGTGATGCTACGCCATCAAACTTATGAATATTTGAGAATATCACGCGGCGTATCGGTAAGTTTAAGCCCATGCCAATTGCATCGGTTGCCACTAAGATATCTGCTTGACCAGCGTTAAAGCGTTCGGATTCCGTTCGCCGTACCTCTGGGGATAAAGCGCCGTAAATACTCGCCACACTGAAGCCCCACTGGCGAAATCTAGCTGAAAAAGTAAGTACATCTTTGCGGCTGAATGCAATGATTGCATCGCCTTTTTGTAGCCTAGGTTTAAGCTTCTGACGGCTGTAATGCTTTCCACACATACTTTCATGTTCTAACACCAGTGGTGTCTTGCGCGCTAAATGTGTGATGTCATAAGTTTCGTTAAGTGACTCAATGGTTGCAATGCAAGGTGATGTAACAGCGGTTGAGCCGCAAATAAAAACTGTTGAAGCGGGTGCACCTACTAGTGCTGCTGTCCATGCGGCGCCACGGTCTGGATCTTGTAGCATTTGAATTTCATCAATGACTGCCACATCAACTGCTTTGTTAGCGTTCATCATTTCAATGGTGGATGCCGTATGTTTGGCACCTTCCATGATGACGCGCTCCTCACCAGTAATAAGGTTGCACGGGACTCCAGATGCTACCAGTCTGTCGCGAATCTCCATTGCAAGTAACCTAAGCGGTGCTAGATACACGCCAGATTCTGCTTGTTCTAATGCCTGTAATGCCTGATAGGTTTTGCCCGAGTTGGTAGGGCCAAGATAAAAGTGATGATGCCGCTTAAGCATACGAGCAAGGGGAAAGCTGTCTGTATAGCTTCTCGGCGTTAAATCTTGGCTGGTTAGTTTCATGCTGATGTGAATTTATATCAAAACAATTAAAACACCAACATGATTATTTAGAAGTAAAGTGGTGGCATGATGTGGTTTGAATGAAGCTAGTTTTAAATCTAGGTTGAATTGTACTGTTGGTAATTTAACTGCGCTATCTTGTGTTAGTTGGCAGACGTAATTTATTTAGTTTCACCTGATGCTCAGTTGTGAATCGTATGCTTTATATCTAAATAATCCATGTCGATAAGTATTAGATAAATCATAAGATACAAAGCAAGGTAAAATATCACCATTAAAAAATCATTAAATTTTTATGGCAACTATACGTTTACTTCCAGACCAGCTCATTAGCCAAATCGCCGCAGGTGAAGTGGTCGAACGTCCTGCATCTGCTTTGAAAGAGTTGTTAGAAAATAGTCTGGATGCGGGTAGCACTGATATTCAAGTCTCTTTGTTGCAAGGAGGCATTAAGCAAATGCGTGTCACAGATAATGGCGCTGGCGTTGCTAAAGAGGATTTGATGCTCGCGCTAACTCGCCATGCTACTAGTAAAATAGCAAGCCTTGAGGATTTAGAGTCGGTCGCTAGCTTGGGTTTTCGTGGTGAGGCTTTGGCGAGCATTGCTTCAATCTCTCGTACACAGTTATTAAGCCGTCAATTTGATAGTAAGCATGCATGGCGTATTGCATCTGAAGGCAGTGATGTTTCTGCGATTGAGCCCGCAGCGTTGGATGCGGGCACAGTGATTGAAGTGTCTGATTTGTATTTCAACACCCCTGCGCGTCGTAAGTTTTTAAAAACAGAGGCTACCGAGTTTGGCCATTGTGAAGAGATGTTTACGCGGATTGCGCTTTCACGCCCTGATGTTGGTTTAATGTTGCAGCACAATGGACGAGCTCTAAGTCGCTTGGCAATTGTTCAGCCTGAAAGAAGATTTTCTGAGGTTTTAGGGAGTGAGTTTGTTGCAGAGTCCATTAGTGTGGATGAGTCAGTTGCTGGGTTGCGCTTATGGGGGATGGCAGCAAAACCGACCTTTAATCGCAATAGTCGAGACACGCAGTATGTTTACGTAAATGGTCGATTTGTGCGAGATAAAGTGATTTCTCATGCGATAAGGCAAGCTTATCAGGACGTATTGCATCACGATAGGCATCCTGCTTTCGTGTTATTTTTGGAGCTGGACCCGAATCTGGTGGATGTTAATGTCCATCCTGCCAAAACTGAAGTTAGATTTAGAGATAGTCAGTCTATCCATCGATTTGTATTTCACTCGCTCAACAAAGCACTGGCGATTCCAACGGGTGTTTCTAATTCAGTTACTGCAAATCAGGCACAATATAATCCGTTTAGCCCACAGGCTTCGCATAATGGCTTTTCGAATACAGGTTCTTCTAATCCAGTTTTATATCCGACTCACCAATCTCAAATTAACTTAAGTGCTCATGAAGGCCCAAGTTTTTATGAGTCAATGTTTGGCGGTAATCAGAATCAGGCGTCCAATGCTACTTCCGCGTTTACTAGTTTAGTACCTGACAATTTAGCTAGTAAAGAAGCACTACATGACTACCCACTTGGCTTTGCGGTTGGTCAAGTGCATGGTGTATACGTACTTGCTCAAAATAAAGATGGCTTGGTGGTCGTTGATATGCATGCCGCACATGAGCGGATTATGTATGAGAAATTAAAGAATTCATTAGATAACAACACTGTACAGATGCAGCCATTATTGTTGCCAGTTAGTTTTAATGCGGACAAGCTTGAGGTGGCGGCTGTACAAGAAGCTTTGGCAAGTAATCATGCAACGCTCCAGCAACTAGGGTTTGATATTGCAATACTGTCACCAACGACACTTGCTGTGCGTGCTGTGCCAACCATGTTGCAAGATGCTGATGCAGTAACTTTAGCGCGAGACGTGTTACGTGATCTTCGGGAGTATGGCGCAAGCAGAGTGCTGACTGAACGTAGAAATGAGCTACTTGGTACCATGGCATGCCACGCAGCGGTACGTGCTAATCGTTCTCTAACTATTCCAGAAATGAATGCTTTGCTGCGAGATATGGAAGCAACCGAACGTTCAGGCCAGTGTAATCATGGTCGACCTACTTGGTTTCAGGTGAGTATGTCAGATTTAGATAAAATGTTCATGCGGGGCAAATGATAACCCCAATCTGCCATCACTAGTGCTGTGTAGATTGATGGATACAGTTATGAGTTAATTTACTCTTTTAAATTTCTTTTCAAGCCAGCGCCAAACCAAACTGTTTGGTACTTCAATCCCATCAATAATATAAGTCAATGTCTTCGTATTATTTAATATTGTCGGTAATATTGATTTAGCCTCGGGGCTACCACAGAACAAGATGCGGTCACCTGCTTTTAAGCGGGTGGCGGGGTCTGGCACAAGGCTAGGTGCATTGTTACGTAATAGTAAAATTGGTACCAGATTCAGCTGATCTTCCCTATTCGCTGGATCTTGCATTAGGTGCTGTAAGGTGACATTTAAACCCAATTTAATGAGTTCTATGATGGCAGGGCTATTTTCTTCATCAATTTTAACCGCCCAAGTTTCAGGCACTGTTTCACCCATGGTCATCACTAATTGACTAATTAGTTTATTTGCCCAGTCGTTGGTTTGGTTGCGTGCCAAGCTTAGAAATTGAGCCAGTAAAGGTGAAATCATGTGCGCTAAGCATTCATGCGCGATAATTTCCGTGGGTTGCATGGTAATGTCTGCATTGAACTGCTTAAATAATCGACCGTTGTGACGTCTGTTTTTGCGTATCACTACAAAAAGTTTTGGATTTAATTCAAATGCAGTCATGACAATCGACAGATTATTAGTATCGTTGTCTGTCCCTGCAACGATACCCACAGCATTCGTGATGTCAGCTTCAAGCAAGGTTTTTGCTTCAGTGCCGCTACCAACAATGCAATCATTACATCCTGTCATTTCTGGCATAGCCTCAATAATCGTGGTTGTAATGTTTTCGCGTTCTAAATTTTGTACGACCGACTTACCAAATCGACCAAAGCCACAAACTACCCACATGCCTTTGGGTGGAGTTTCAGGCGGGGGCAATGTATCACCTGGGACGCCAGTTAGCCATTCATGTAATAAGTAAGTGCCCAATGCGTGTACACGCATCGCAAGTTGGTCGCCAAATAGTGTGTAGGGGTTGATAATATGGTCCGTACCAAATGAAGCCATGTTGGCAGCAATATCATCACGTTCTGCACGAGCAATGACAAGTAATTCAGGGTTCATTAGCTTTACGGCAACAGCTACCGCAAGGTTAACATTGTCGTCATCGGTAAGCGTGATGACACCACTACATAGTGGATGCAGTACGCCAGCTCTTTCCAGATTTTCTGGAAGAATTGCATCTGCACATAAAGATGGAATGATGTTTCTAGTGTCGGTTAATTCTAGTTCGTTGAGACGGTCTTGCTGAGGCTCAATAATCACTACACGCATGCCTTTTTCATCCAAGGCTTTTGCTAATAAGCTAGACGACTGACCATAGCTACAAAGGATATAAAAAGGTTCTTGTAGCTGCCGTACTTTATTGGCAAACCCTTCGGTAGTAACTGCTAGGCGAAGTCCTGTATCTTGCAACAAAGTAATAATCTTACCGACAGCATAAAACCACGGAATAACAGTAAGGTATATCGAAAATGTTAGCCATAAGCGTTGCGCTTTACTGTAAGCGTAGGGGATTTCACCAAAACCAATGGTGGTGGCAGTGTAGCTGATGACATATAAAGCATCAAAGATGCTCATCTTCCAAGGCTGACCTTTGTCGTCAACCCCAGGCATTAATGTTAAGCCGATAATTGCAATGGCAAAGCTAACAATAATTAAAATCAGTGGGCGCCTTAAGCGACGTAATATTAAAAACAGTATGCTATCCATGCTGATTAACCTAATGAGCTAATTTGTAACTAACGTTTTTGGCTGATGGTTTCAGAAATTAACAGTACCACTGAAATGATATTAGCCATTAATGCACCGCCTGATAAGGAAACGATATATACCGTCAGGCTGGCTTCGTCGTAATTGCCACTCAATGCTGCCCATAGAATAGCAGCGGTAATCAGTTGTAAATCTGCAGCCAAGCTGGTGGATAGCAATATCGCACCTACGTGTGTACGATCACCAAATTTAAGGACGGTTGCAATTAGGCTAACGATAATCGCTGCGTATAACTCGTAAACATGGTGATGACTAGGGTTATCAATATCACCAATGAAAAACCCGAAATTCAATGTCATTGCAAGTACGATGAAAAAACCAAAGACAACTTTTTCTAAATTCATGGATAATCCTATCAACAAATGGCGTGCAGAATATATACTAATTTAGCGCTAGATCATCAAATGACAGCAATAAATGAATATATGACATTAACGGTATTATACAGATTCCATCTGAATCTGATTGCAAGAAGTAATGGCCTATAAGGGTTATTGCTATATTTAACTAAAGATACTCCATCTCAGGGAGGTATCTTAATTAAGAATATATTGAATGAATCAAACCACATTGCCACCAGCTATTTTTTTAATGGGGCCAACCGCCAGCGGTAAGACCAATTTGGCAGTGAGTCTATATAAAAAACTGCCGATAGAATTGATCAGTGTAGATTCTGCACTAGTTTATCAAGAAATGAATATAGGTACGGCAAAGCCAAGTGCTGAAGTATTGGCAGAGGCGCCACATGCTTTGATTGATGTTATTCCACCCACTGAAGTTTACTCAGCCTCTCAGTTTAGAAATGACGCATTAAGGTTAATGGCTGATATCACAGCACGTGGAAAAATCCCATTGTTGGTGGGTGGAACAATGCTTTATTTTAAAGCGCTAGAGGAAGGCTTAAGCCAATTGCCTGAAGCGGATGCGGAAGTTAGGCAACAAATTGAACAAGAAGCATTAGAAGCTGGCTGGCCAGCCATGCATGCAAAACTAGCATTGATAGACCCTGAAAGTGCTGCACGTTTACAGCCTAACGATGTGCAAAGAATAGAGCGTGCTTTAGAGGTTTACCGAATCACTGGGCGATCCATGACGTCACTGCATCAAGCAACAAGTGGTGTTGCCTTGCCGTATCGATTACTCAAGATTGCGCTGGTGCCGAGTGATCGTAAAGTGTTGCATGAGCGAATTGCTGTCAGGTTTGAACAAATGCTAACGGATGGATTTATTGGTGAAGTGAAGGCGTTAGTGAAAAAACACCCTGGATTGACGCCTGATAGTACTTCAATGCGCTGCGTAGGTTATCGTCAAGCTTTGGAGTATTTGGCGGGCATGTATAGTGAAGCTGAACTACGCGATAGAGGTGTTTTTGCAACGCGTCAGTTAGCAAAGCGTCAGCTGACATGGTTACGCGGTATGGAAAATATACAACAAGTAGATTGTTTAAATACACTGATGCGTGAGGAAGTGTTGAATACTGTTACCGCATTTATTAAAGGACAATGATGAAAAACTTTGTTAAAGAAAACTTGGTGTTAGTCGTAGGGCTGACTTTCCCTATATTGTTGATTCTTATTTTCTTTGCATCGAATGTGATTCCAAAGTTAATGAGTCCACCACCACAGTATGAAATGTTGTTTACCACCAAGCAATATGATTATCAGAATAAGTCAGGCTACTTGATTGATTTTTTAGTTAAAAACCAGAAGTTAATGGTTAAAGTTAGCAAGAGTGAGGGCAAAGACATCAATTATGATTTAACGCGATTGATGGCTTACGATGCCAAGACAGACACAGTGCGTGAAATTACAGTGGATATTTCTAAAGCCGCTGCATCCGCAGTTGATGGTGTTGCAGTATTGCAAGAAACGGAAAATATGATGATTGATACGGCAATGGTCTCACAAGACGGTTATAGTCTAGATGGCCCCAGTTATGGTGGGGGTGGTATGGTCGGTGGGTTGTTTGGTGCTGGCTATCGCGATAGTGGCTTTAGGCTTAGAAAAGGAAGTATTGGTTATAAAATCCCTAATACACAACAGCATTATTACTATAACCAAGTGAGATTTGTTGGTTGGGTCATCAAAAAATAAGGAGCTGTAATGTCACTTAAAGATGATGCTTTGCAAGATATCGTTTCACTAGCGAAACATAATCAAATCACCTTAGCTGAGATTGCACAGGCGCTCAATGCATCGTTACAGCAACCAAACAAGGAGCCATCGGGAGTGCTGTCCAAGTTGTTTGGGTACATAGGCGGGATTTTCGTGTTTGCAGGAATCGGTGTTTTTATCTCAATGTATTGGGATGACTTTAGCTCAGCATCACGTGTGATTGTGACGCTAGGTACGGGCCTGACTGCTTTTGTGATGGGCTTGATTTGTTTGACTGATGCTAAATATGAGCGTGCTGCAACGCCATTATTTTTAATATCGTCGGTGTTGCAACCAACTGGCATTATGGTGATGTTGCAGGAGTACTCATCAGGTGGTGATGTGCGTCATGGCTTGTTGTTCATGGCTAGCTATATGCTGGTTCAGCAAGTGGCAGTTTTTTGGGAAAAACAGCGTACTGTGATGGCGTTTAGTGCAATATTGTTCGGATGCATCTTTTTTGCAAATTTATTTGATATCTGGGATGTGAATGAAAAGCTGATTGGTATGGTGATTGGTAGTGCTTTGTTGTGTATTGCGTATGCGATTAATCAATCTAAGCATATTGCGATTGCCCCGTTTTGGTACTTTGTGGGTGCGGTGTTGTTATTATGGTCAATATTTGAATCTGTAGAAAATACCTTGTTGGAACCTTTGTACCTTGGTGCTACAGCTTTTATCATATTTCTAAGTACGTATGTGCGTAGTAGAATACTCTTACTGGTAGGTACCATCACGATGTTGCTGTATATCGGATACTATACCGCAGAGCATTTTGCAAACACCGTGGGTTGGCCTATTGCTTTGGTGATGATAGGCATTGCCTTAATTGGCCTGAGTGCAATGGCAGTACGCTTGAATAATCAATACATTAAGTAGATGTTAGCGCAAAATTAATTGCGACAAGACCAATCTGCTTTATACAGATTAGTCTTGTTGTTAGTCACTTAGAAATGATTGCTAATTCGATTAGCGGCTTCAATGCATTCATCATAGGAGGCGACTAGCGCCATGCGGATGAAGTTTTTACCTGGATTAACACCGTGCGCATCGCGCGCTAAAAAGCTGCCAGGAAGCACTGTAATATTGAGGTCTCGGTATAATTTTACTGCAAAATCTGTATCCGAAATGCTCGGATCATTAATCTTTGCCCATAGATAAAATGCGGCATCTGGCACTGCGACATCCAATACCTTAGTCAGCAATGGCGTTACATCTTTAAATTTCGCGGTGTACAACCTGCGGTTTTCAATCACATGTGCTTCATCATCCCATGCCGCAATAGAGGCCGCTTGAACCGCAGGGTTCATCGCGCAACCATGATAAGTGCGGTAGAGCGTAAATGATTCAATAATTTTTTCATCGCCAGCGACAAAACCTGAACGCATGCCAGGTACGTTTGAGCGCTTCGAGAGCGAACTGAACACAACGAGATTTTTGTAGTCTCTCCCTAATAAGTGAGCGGCTTGCAATGCACCTAATGGCGGTGACTTTTCATCAAAATAAATTTCTGAGTAGCACTCATCGGCTGCAATCACGAAGTTGTATTGGTCCGATAGGCTGAAAATAGTGCGCCATTGATCTAAACTTTTGACCTTGCCAGAAGGGTTGCCAGGACTGCAAATATATACCAGTTGTGTACGTGCTAATACATCGGTTGGCACGCTAGAAAAATCCATGACATGGTGATGGTTTGGATCTTGATGTGGCAGAGTATTAAGAAAGTAGGGGGTAGCACCAGCCAAAAACGCAGCACCTTCGTAAATTTGATAAAACGGATTGGGTGAAATGACAACAGGGTCGGGTTTTGTTTTATCAATAATCACTTGAGCAAATGCAAATAATGCTTCGCGGCTACCAGTTACTGGCAAAATTGCCTTTTCAGGATTAAGGGCTGGCACTTGATAGCGGCGTGAAATCCAGTTGGAAATCGCACTTCTTAGCTCAATTGAGCCTATAGTCGTGGGATAATTAGCTAACCCAGCCAGGTGGTTGACTAATGCATCTTTAATTAACTGCGGAGTTTCGTGCTTGGGTTCACCTATCGATAAGTTAATAGGTGTAAAACCTGCATTGGGAGCAATCCCTTTAAATAGATCGCGCAGACGTTGAAATGGGTAAGGCTGTAATAAATTTAGATTTGGATTCATAAGGTAACATTATAGTGAGCAACAGCAATAATAAAAACTTTTTTGCGGTATTCGGACTACTTTTTGGCGCGTTTTGCTGGGGAATTATCTGGTACCCATACCGTTTGATGGATGCTGCTGGAGTGTCTGGTGTTGCTTCTAGCTTCTACACTTACGCGATTACGATTGCGATTACCACTATTTTTTTAGGTAAGCATTGGCGAGGGGCTGCTAAACTTCCTGCAAGTATCATTTGGCTTGGTTTGGTGGCAGGATGGACAAACTTAAGTTATATACTCGCCATTATTGATGGCGAAGTGATGCGTGTCATGTTGCTGTTTTATTTGTCACCATTTTGGACCTTAATTCTTGCCCACTTTTGGTTAAAAGAAAAAACGCAACTCACGGGATATATTGCAATTGCTGCGTCATTGCTTGGTGCATTTATTATGCTTCACGATCCTAAGTTTGGTTATTTACCATTGCCTAGAAATGCCGCTGAGTGGCTTGCAGTATCTGCAGGGATTGGATTTGCGCTAACAAATGTGATTGCAAGGAAATCTAGCCATTTATCTTTGACTGCTAAGTCCTATGCCATATGGATAGGTGTCATTATTGTTGCTTTGTGTTTTGTACCTATTGCCCAATCTTCTATACCAAGCCCGACAGTCTTTACTTTGATTGACTGGGGCGTGATGATATTAATTGCAATTTTGTTGATTGCTGCAACTTTCTTGGTGCAATATGGCGTAGCCAGAGTTGAAGCCACAAGAGCTTCTGTATTATTTTTATTTGAATTGGTGGTTGCTGCCATCGCTTCTTATTATCTTGCCCATGAAACCATGGAATTGAAAGAATGGATTGGTGGAGGTTTAATTGTTGTTGCTGCTATATTTGCTGGCATACATCATCAGGATAGTGCCAATTAACTGATATTGTTCTGTGACTAATTTTTTTACCAGCGGGCTTAATGCTAATGGTAGGGTGGTCTGGCGACTATGAACTGATAAGCCTCTTTAGTCGTTTCTCTTAGGGGGTTTATTAAGATGTCTACGCACTTTGACTTTTCATCGTCTGGTATTTGCATTAAATGATTTTAGCGCGTTTCGCCACTGATGGTTTCCAGCATTGGATAGTCAGCGCGTAGTATTTTCCAGCGGTCATATGCTGCATCTCTCTGTAAGCTGTAAAGTCTCTGATGTGTTTGCTGTGTAACGATTGAGCATCGCGGTCATTCGTTGCGCATAAAGCAAATCTTTTGCAGAAAAGACACCATTAGCGTATTCTAGCTTAGGGTCTGCCTCACAGCATGCGTCGAAGCGCGCAATCGCTTGGTTAGTCTGTGGCTTATGACTATTCTGATGTAACTTTACCAGCAGGGGCGTAAGGGGGTTTCTTAAGTCGTTTAGCTTCTATTAACAGTTCTTCGGCAAGCTTATTTTGCTCTTTTTGCTGCATACAGGACTGCTCAATAATGTTTTTAACTTCTAAAACTGTATCTCTGTTGTTATAAACCTCATGCACTAGTGCCTGATTTTGCGCGTTTTCTGTACCATCTAACGGTTCTTCTTTTGCTAATTGCTCTTCTTTTGTTTTACCTGTCTGACGAAGCCACATCATTTTCTTTGCCGTATCACCACGTTGTTTGCAGTCGGCATCTACTTGGTACGGAGATAAATTTCTATCTTTCGTAGCACCATCACTAGCCTTTGCTGCTTTCATGGTTTTACTGTAGTTTTGGTTAGCACATGGAGTGTCTTGAAAACTGCTGCCACAAAGGTACATCGTGGCAGCCAGTGTAAGCTGTGCATTACATAGTAATACACTGGTGGTGACGCTAAGCAAAAGTGGTTTCATATAAATAGGCTGCGATTGTATTTTACCTAATAAATGACACTTCTTTATTAGTGGTGATGGCCGCCTGCACCGTGCACATGTTGGTGCGCTACTTCTTCTTTGTTTGCAGTGCGAACATCTTTAATGTTTGCAGTGAATATCACGCGCTCGCCAGCCCAAGGGTGGTTTCCGTCAACAATCACTTTTCCGTCAGCAATTTCTGTCACTGTGTATAGCACAACATCACCAGTTTCATCTTCACCTTCAAACTGCATGCCAACTTTTAGCTCAGCAGCAGGGAAAGCGCTCGCTGGTTCAATTTGTACTAGCTCTTCATCGTATTCACCAAAAGCATCAGCTGGTTGTAAATCTACAATCACAACATCACCGACATCTTTGCCATGCATGGCTTCTTCTACTTTTGGGAAAATATTGTCATAACCACCATGTAAATATGCTACTGGGTCATTGCTTGATTCAAGCACGTTGCCATCAGCATCTTTAAGTTCGTAAGTCATTGTGACAACAGTGTTCATTGCAATTTGCATGGTGAAATCCTCTACCTAGGTTTTTTAAAAATAATGTTGAAATTTTAATCTATATTTTTGAAATTGCTTAAATGTAGGCAATATTTATTTTCAGGCTTGTACGTTCTTCAGGTGTTTAGCGATTAGTCTATCTAGGGATGCAGCAAAAGCTTGTCTGTCACCTTGGTTAAAAGCTGATTGCCCACTAATTTCTACACCATTACTACGTAGCTCTTCCATCAGGTTACGCATACTTAGGCGCTCCTTAATGTTGGCTTCGGTATAGAGCTCACCGCGTGGATTTAGGGCATAAGCCCCTTTTTCCACGACCTGTGCTGCAAGCGGAATATCCGCCGTAATCACCAAGTCTCCAGCTTCTAGCGCAAGCACAATGTGATTGTCTGCCACATCAAAACCACTGGGCACTTGGATGGTTTTAATGTACGCAGATGGTGGTGTACGTAAAAACTGATTAGCGACAAGTGTCGTCGTAATTTTTGTACGCTCAGCGGCTCTAAATAAAATCTCTTTAATCACAACTGGGCATGCATCTGCATCAACCCAAATCTTCATCATCTATGTTTTATATATTTGGTTACTTTATATATTGGTTTAGCGGCCTCTGCCACCAGTTCTGTGTTGGCTACCTGAGTTTGCTGTGCCTCTGTTTTGCTGACCACGCGGAGCATGGCTACGCGGTGCGTGACTACGGTTACCGTTGTTAGTAGGTTGTGGTGCAAATATCGCCACTTGCGGCATGGCTTGGTGTCTAGCCGCCTCAGACATTGGTTTTTGTGATCGAGGCTGAGCAGGGGCTGTTTGTGTGTGCTTAGGTTGTTGGCCTTGAGTTGTTGCGCCATTTTTTTGTGGCGCAGCTTGTCTACCGCTTTCCTGTGGTTTACGACGTTGACCTTGTTGTGGGCGAGGGGCACGTGGCGCTTCTGGCTCCGGGTTGGCTGCTGGTGTAAATCCTTCAACGCTCACTCTTGGAATTTCGCGTTTAATTAGTTTTTCAATGTCTTTTAATAATTTGATTTCTTCTCTATCGACTAAAGAAACTGCTGCGCCGCTACTACCAGCGCGGCCAGTACGGCCAATACGATGTACATAATCTTCTGGTACGTTTGGTAATTCAAAGTTAACCACTTGTGGCAATTGGTCAATATCCAACCCGCGTGCGGCAATGTCGGTTGCCACTAGTACGCGCATGCTGCCATCTTTAAATTGAGCAAGCGCTTTGGTGCGCGCGCCTTGGCTCTTATTGCCATGAATCGCTGCGGCCTGAATATCGTCTTTAATTAACTTTTCAGCTAAGCGGTTTGCGCCGTGCTTGGTGCGAGTGAATACTAACACTTGCTTCCAGTCGTGGTGTTTAATCAAGTGGCTCACTAGGTCACGTTTATGCGCTTGCGGAACCATATGTACCGTTTGCTCAACCAATTCTGATGCTGTATTGCGATGCGCAACTTCAACAAAGCCTGGGTTGTGTAATAAGCCATCGGCCAATGTTTTGATTTCTTCAGAGAATGTTGCTGAGAACAGTAGGTTTTGGCGCTGTTTCGGCAACATCGCGAGTATTTTCTTGATGTCACGGATAAAGCCCATGTCTAACATACGGTCAGCTTCGTCTAGTACTAAAATCTCAATACCAGACAAATCAACATTTTTTTGATTAGCATGATCCAGTAAGCGGCCTGGCGTTGCGACTAAAATATCGAGTGGTTTTTTCAGCCTTGCAATTTGTGGGTTAGCGTTTACGCCACCAAAAATTACAGTCGAAGTAAGTGGTAAGTATTTACCATAAGTTTTTACAGACTCTTCAATTTGTGCAGCAAGTTCACGTGTTGGTGTGAGCATTAAGCAGCGCGGGCGGCTTTTAGCAACTTCTGCTAATGGCTTTTGGCTGAGTAGATGCAAAATTGGTAGGGTAAAACCTGCTGTTTTACCCGTGCCCGTCTGAGCGCCAGCCAATAAGTCGCCACCAGTTAATACGAGTGGGATAGCATTGGCCTGAATTGGGGTTGGTGATGTGTAGCCTGCGTCGTTAATTGCGCGCAATATAGGTTCAGATAAGCCTAACGCATTAAAGTTAAGTGTGTTTGTTGTTTCAATAGTCAAAGTGCTCGCTCCAGCGTGGAAATTTAGCGAAGTTCTGTATGAGTGGTTGAGCGGTTAAATTGCTTGCGACTAAGTGAAAAAACGCGTGACGTAGTATTTTTGTACAGTGTTCGGGTTTATTGCACGATGCTATTTATTTCGCTCGCTGACTTTTTCAGCGCTTCTATCGCCAACCTATCACTATCAAAGCAACACCAATCGAGGTAGGCAACAGTAATCATCATTATTTATTTGTGTAAATTAAAGATGAGAGGTAAAAAGACCGCTACGCTGATTGGTTGCGTAGGGCATTAGATTTTTTGTGATTATACGGTAGATTGAAATTAAAGCCAGATAAAAATATTGGTAAGGTCAAACTAAATGTTCAGTCAAATTGCGAATATGTATTAAGTAAGGCTACTAGCAAAGGCGATTAGTTAGGTCTGTTTAATTGCTGGCGCTTGGCGCTGGTGGTTGGCATTGCTGTGACCATGCTCACGGTCTAATATGCTGTAATAGTTTGAGGGCTCAAGTACTGTCGGAATTGGGTCATCGTCAGTGTTAGGGTGGTCTTTGCTGAAATGCAAGCCTCTGCTCTCTTTGCGTTCAATCGCACTTCTTACAATCAACTCAGCAACTTGTAGTAAGTTTCGCAGCTCTATTAGGTCGTTGCTGATTTTAAAGTTGCTATAAAACTCGTGTACTTCATCACGCAGCATATGAATACGGTGCAACGCGCGACTCAGGCGCTTATCTGTGCGCACAATGCCAACATAGTTCCACATAAATCGACGCAGTTCATCCCATGTGTGGGTAATCAGCACCTCTTCATCCGCATCGGTCACTCGGCTTTCATCCCAATAGGGCAAATTGGTGATTGCATGAGGTGCTTGATTGAGAATATCTTCGGCGGCTGCCTTACCAAATACTAAACACTCTAATAATGAATTGCTGGCTAATCGATTGGCACCATGTAAGCCTGTGCAAGAGGTTTCACCAATTGCATACAGATGCTTAACGTCTGTTTGACCCTTGTCATCTGTCATGACGCCACCGCAGGTGTAGTGCGCTGCTGGCACGACAGGAATAGGTGTCTTACTAATATCAATGCCTAACTCCAAACAGCGTTTGTAGATATTAGGGAAGTGTTCTTGAATAAACGCTAGTGATTTGTGTGAAATGTCCAAGTAAACACAGTCAAGCCCGCGTTTTTTCATTTCAAAGTCAATGGCGCGAGCTACGATGTCTCTTGATGCAAGTTCTGCTCGCGGGTCATGCTCAGGCATGAATCTAGTGCCATCTGGCAGTTTGAGTAGGCCGCCTTCACCTCTCACTACTTCAGAGATTAAAAATGATTTAGCATGCGGGTGAAATAAACAAGTAGGGTGAAACTGGATAAACTCCATGTTTGCAACACGGCAACCAGCGCGCCATGCCATTGCTATGCCATCGCCAGTGCTAACGTCTGGGTTGGTGGTGTATAAGTATACTTTTCCTGCGCCGCCTGTGGCTAATACGGTATTGTTGGCACCAATCGTAATTACTTTTCCAGTGCTGTTATCTAACACATAAGCACCCAAGCATGCATTGTCGTCTGCAATTTTTGGGTTGAGATTTTTAACTTTATGCGTCGTAATTAAATCTACTGCAATGTGGTTCTCAAGTAAGGTGATGTTAGGGTGTTGCCTGACTTGGTCAGCGAGCGTGGTTTGAACCGCGTTACCTGTTGCGTCTGCTGCATGAATAATACGACGGTGGCTGTGGCCACCTTCACGGGTGAGATGATAGTTACTATTGTTGTTTTCACGCGTGAATTTGACACCTTGTTCTATTAACCACTCTACTGTTTCTTTTCCGTGTTCAACGACTTTTTTGGTGACAGCTTCGTCACAAAGTCCCGCACCTGCGATTAGCGTGTCCTGAATATGTGCATCAATTGAATCATCATTGTTAAGCACCGCAGCGATGCCGCCTTGTGCCCAATTACTTGCAGTGTCGTTAATGCGGCGTTTACTGACTAAGCAGATTTTTTTATGGTCAGCAGTCCTGAGTGCAAGCGAAAGTCCTGCTAGGCCACTGCCAATAATTAAAACATCAAATTGCTGCATAATTTACAAGAATTGTGTGGAAGAGGATTGAGTTGTTAGGAACTTCTGAGAGTGTATCGTGGTCATTATAAAAGGCAATAGAAATAATGTTGTAAACATAAATAAAGTAATTGTTTAATTTTATTTAAATGAGAAATTCTAAGCTGTGGAGGCGAACATAATGATACAACCCAGTAAAATTCAGGAATTAGCCCAATTTAACTTCATTCAATCTGCTGGCCAAGGTTATACTTATAAAAGTGAGAGATTTGATAATAAAATTGGACAGGCTAAAGTTGGTTTGGCAGAGGGGTTGCAAGTAGTGGCTACTGCGCCAGTTTCTGGTAATCGTGAAATTGATCACGAGCTTGTTTTGCGTGCGCAACGCGGAGACAAGCGTGCTTTCGGGCTACTCGTTGATAAATATCAACGTAAGTTAGCTCGATTGTTGTCACGCATGATTCGTGATCAAGCTGAAATTGAAGACGTGGTGCAAGAGTCTTTTATTAAAGCTTACCGTGCATTGCCAAACTTTAGGGGCGATAGTGCCTTTTATACTTGGCTGTATCGTATCGGTATCAATACGGCAAAAAATTACTTAGTTTCGATGGGTCGCCGCCCAACAGTGTCTACCGATATTGAAATCGAAGATGCTGAAAATTTTGATAGCGGCGATGAACTACGTACGACAGAAACGCCTGAATCTAGCATGATGACCAAGCAAATAGCCCAGACAGTCAATGATACTGTTGAGGGCTTGCCTGAGGAGTTGAAAACGGCGATTACTTTACGAGAGATTGAAGGGTTGAGCTATGAAGAGATTGCTACCATCATGAGTTGCCCGATTGGCACTGTGCGTTCAAGAATATTTAGAGCGCGCGAAACAATCGCCCTGAAATTAAGGCCTTTGTTGGATACGCCAGATAATAAACGCTGGTAGTTGAGAGAAAGCCGAAAAGTAACAATGCATAGTTTGATAATGTATTAGGAGTAAATAATGAGTGAACAAATATCTGCTTTAATGGACGATGAAATCGCAGTAGATGATGCTGAGTATTTGATTACGTCAATCCATGCTAACAAGCAAGCTTCGCAGACTTGGAATCATTACCATTTAATTGGTGATGCGATGCGTGGTGATATTGGTCTTCCGTCGGACTTTAAACAAAAGCTTATGCAGAAGATTGAACTTGAGCCTACAGTGTTAGCCCCTAGCGCTTCGCAGACGCGTGTTAATAAAACGGATATCCTTAAAGACAGGTTGCCTGCCAGATGGTCTATTGCCGCGTCATTTGCTGCTGTGATGGTGGTGGGCTGGATGGCTTTGCAACAACAGTCTCAATCTGATAGTCCATCAGCGATGATAGAAGTCGCTGAAGTGTCAGCAACGACCAGTGAGTCAATCCCTGCTGAGTATCTCACCGCACATCAATCATCAGCACCGTCAACAAGTTCATACTATATTCAATCGGTGAATTATTCAGAATGATTTTAATCAGTCGAATTATTTTGGCTAAAATTCTTGCAGGAGTTACGCTATTTGTTTTATGCATCACCAGCTTCGCTAGTGATGCATCCACAGATGACGAGCTATGGATAATGTTGCAAAAGGCTGCAGTTGCAGCGCGTGCTTTAAGTTATGAAGGTATTTTTGTCTGTCAAACTGGCCAGCAGACCAAGTCTGTGCAAATTACACATTTGTTTGATGGAAGAAATGAGTTTGCCAGAAATGTTGTTTTAGATGGTGCAACGCGTGAAGTGTTAAGTCAGGGCAGTAATCTCGTTATATACAATCAAAAGAATGAAAAAATCATCATTGAAAGAAGACGTGGGCAGAATATGTTTCCTGCCATATTGCCGTTAAATTTTGATGTGATTAAAGATAACTACACGGTGCATTTAAGTACTCTTGAACGTGTGGCCGACCGACCAGCGCAGATTTTGTTTTTAGAGCCAAAAGATCGATTGCGTTATAGCTATAAATTTTGGATAGATACTGAATATGGTTTATTGTTGAGATCAGTTAGATTTAATCAGCGTAGTGAGGCTATTGAAAATATAGGTTTTAACCGTTTGTCATTGTTAAACTCAGTGGCGTTAGATTGGTTTACACCAAAAATTGATAGTAAAAAGAATTATGTCATGGAGGATGAGGCAGTCATTCTTCCTGATGGAAAGTTGTCAGTGACTTGGGAAATAAAAGAGCTACCAGCAGGTTATCGTAAAGTTGATCAGATGGTACGTATGGTGCCTGGTAAGTTAAACCCTGTGATGCATATGATTTTTTCTGATGGGTTGGCGTCCGTTTCTTTGTTTATAGAGCCAACCAATAAAAGCGATAAGACTAAAGTTGCGCTAGTCAGAACTGGAAGTACAAGTTTTTATGCTGCGGTTAATCATGGTCATCTTGTGACAGCCGTTGGCGAGGTGCCAGAGGCTACTGTGGTGCAAATTGCAAACGCAGTGGTCATTAGTAAGTAAATTTAGTTCGATTTTTTAGTAAGCATTATGATAGAAGAATATGCAGTAGTCATTCAGTGCAAGCAAGATGTAGCCGAGTTGGAAATAGAACGTAGGACTGCATGTGGTATTTGTGGTCAGAAACGCGGTTGTGGCAATGCAACTTGGGGCAAGTTGCTGGGTCATAAAACGCACAAATTTGTTGCGCATAATGCCATCAAGGCAAAAGTTGGTGATGCTGTCGTTGTTGGCATTGATGAACATGTTGCATTGCGATCTGTATTTTTTCTTTATGTTGTGCCGTTATTGAGCTTAGTAATTTTTTCAGTGATGGCTGAGGTCTTATTTCAGAATCAACTATACGTGGTGGTTTCAGCTATATTGGGGCTAATCATTGGTTTTGTCTGGGTTAAGGCTCGCTTAATTGGCGACAATCAACATCAGGCTACTATATTGCGCTTTGCAGAACCAATGCCGACTTGTGGTATCAATAATGATTCCGAAAATGCATGACACGATGCATGTTGATTAAATATGGCATATTGATTAAATATGATTTTTCAAACTAAACGAGGTGAGTACATGATGAGAACTTGGCTTGCTGCAGCGACATTTCTTTTGTTTTCTGCGGTGAATGTAAACGCTAAAGATTTGCCAGATTTTACTGAATTGGCAGAGAAGCAAGGCCCTGCGGTGGTTAATATTAGTATCACACAAAGCATGCGTGCAAATAATGTTCAGCTTCCAGGAATGCCAGGAGATGAGCAAATGCAAGAGTTCTTTAAGCGCTTTGGCATCCCTAATTTCCCTGGTCAAAATGGCGGTGCACAGCCTGAGTATAAGTCTCAGTCTTTAGGCTCTGGTTTCATTATCAGCAGTGATGGTTATATTTTAACTAATGCACATGTGGTAGCTGAGGCTGACGAGGTAATTGTAAAGTTATCAGACAAGCGTGAGTTTAAAGCTAAGATTATTGGTGCCGACAAACGTACTGATGTTGCGTTGGTTAAAATTGAAGCAACAGGCTTACCTAAAGTGGTGACTGGTGACCCGAATAAGTTAAAGGTGGGTGAGTGGGTGGCCGCAATTGGTTCTCCATTTGGTTTAGAAAACACCATGACTGCAGGTATCGTAAGTGCAAAGGGGCGCGCTTTGCCACAGGAAAATTTTGTGCCATTCATTCAAACCGACGTCGCGATTAATCCCGGTAACTCTGGTGGGCCATTGTTTAATCTGGCTGGTGAAGTAGTGGGGATTAACTCACAAATTTACAGTCGTAGCGGTGGCTCAATGGGGCTGTCATTCAGTATTCCTATTGATGTAGCACTTGAAGTGACTAACCAGTTAAAAGCATCGGGCAAAGTCACAAGAGGTTGGTTGGGCGTTGTGATTCAAGAGTTGAACAAAGAGTTGGCAGAATCATTTGGCATGAAGAATACCAATGGAGCATTGGTCGCTGGTGTTGAAAAAGGTGGCCCGGCGGACAAGGGTGGTTTAGAGGCTGGTGATGTGATTACTAAGTTTGACGGAAAGTCGATTACAAGTTCGTCTGATTTGCCGCGAGCCGTTGGTGTTGCCAAGCCAGGTAAGGCAGTATCTGTAGAGATTTTGCGTAAAGGTAATGAAAAAACCTTAAGTGTTACAATCGGTGAGATGCCATCAGATTCAACAGAGCTTTCGCAAGCGAATAAGCCAGCGGTTAAGCAGGAAGTAGATCGTATTGGCTTAATTTTGAAAGAGCTAACACCACAGCAAAAGAAAAAGCTAAATGGAAAAAATGGCTTGTTGGTGATTGAGTCCCAAGGTGTGGTTGCTCAGGCTGGCATTAGGCGAGGTGATGTTGTGTTAGGTTTGAACAACACAGAGATACAAAGCCTAGAGCAATTTAATAAGTTATTGGCTGGTTTTGGCGTTGGTAAATCCGTTGCATTGCTTGTGCTACGTGGTGAGAACACTTTGTATGTGCCAGTTAAAATCCCAGCAACCAAGTAAACACCATCTTGCAATACAATTAAACAGTAAGCATTAATCTATAGATGTTAATACTTTGAATTTGCTGTAAAATCCTACCTGTTCGGTTAACAATAAGGGCGCCTAGTGCGCCCTTATTGTTAAGACCGCATCTGTTTCTTCTTAAACAACTCGTTAGTAACAGCTCGTTAGTCGTCAATTTAGTCATTATTAAAAATTAAACATGAAAAATATTCGTAACTTTTCCATTATTGCTCACATCGATCACGGTAAATCCACCTTGGCTGACCGTATTATTCACTTGTGCGGTGGCTTGGCAGATCGTGAGATGGAAGCGCAAGTGCTTGATTCTATGGATATTGAGCGTGAGCGTGGTATTACGATTAAAGCGCAAACAGCAGCTTTGGAATATAAGGCAGATGACGGTCAGATTTACCATCTGAATTTAATTGACACGCCAGGTCACGTGGATTTTAGCTACGAGGTTTCGCGCTCACTCTCAGCTTGCGAGGGCGCGTTGCTAGTGGTGGATGCCAGCCAAGGCGTTGAGGCGCAAAGTGTGGCTAACTGCTACACCGCATTGGATTTGGGCGTTGAGGTGACGGCAGTATTGAATAAAATTGACTTGCCATCAGCAGACCCTGATCGTGTGATACAGGAAATTGAAGATGTTATTGGCGTGGATGCTACCGATGCTGTGCGATGCTCTGCAAAAACTGGTGTCGGTGTTCGTGATGTATTGGAAGCCGTGATTGCTAAAGTGCCACCACCTGTGGGTGATGTCACTAAACCACTAAAGGCCTTGGTCATTGATGCTTGGTTTGATAATTATGTGGGTGTGGTGATGCTAGTGCGCGTGATGGACGGTACACTTAAACCAAAAGATAAGATACGCCTGATGGCGACCAGTTCTGAACATTTGTGCGAGCAGGTAGGTGTGTTTACACCAAAATCGCTACAAAAAACATCATTGTCAGCGGGTGAAGTAGGTTTTGTGATTGCGGGTATTAAAGAGCTAGCAGCAGCTAAAGTGGGTGATACTGTGACTTTGGCTGGTAGGCCAGCAACTGAAGCACTGGCAGGCTTTAAAGAAGTCAAACCGCAAGTGTTTGCAGGTTTGTACCCAGTTGAGTCAAATCAGTTTGAAGCTTTGCGTACCGCGCTGGAAAAGCTGAGTTTGAATGATGCGTCATTGCTGTTTGAGGCAGAAAACTCAACGGCATTGGGCTTTGGTTTCAGATGTGGTTTCTTAGGCCTGTTGCACATGGAAATTGTGCAAGAGCGCTTAGAGCGCGAATACGACATGGACTTGATTACCACTGCTCCAACGGTAGTTTACGAGTTGCTACTCAAAAGTGGTGAAGTGATGCAGATTGAGAATCCATCACGCTTGCCTGAGCCATCACGTATTGAAGAAATTCGTGAGCCTGTGATTATCGTGAATTTATTGATGCCACAAGATTATGTTGGCCCAGTGATGACCTTATGTAATGGCAAGCGTGGTATTCAGCGTAATATGCAGTACTTGGGTCGTCAGGTGATGCTGAGCTATGAAATGCCACTGAATGAAGTTGTGTTAGATTTCTTTGATAGATTGAAATCTGTATCACGTGGCTATGCAAGTATGGATTACGAGTTTTTAGAGTTCCGTGCGGCTGATTTGGTTAAGTTGGATATCATGGTCAATGGTGAACGTGTTGACGCGTTGAGTTTAATTGTGCATCGCAGTAACAGTGTTTATCGTGGTCGCGAAGTGGCTGCAAAAATGCGTGAGTTGATTCCGCGTCAAATGTTTGATGTGGCGATTCAGGCTTCGATAGGCGCTAATATTATTGCGCGTGAAACCGTAAAAGCTATGCGTAAAAACGTGATTGCAAAATGTTATGGTGGCGATATTACACGTAAGCGTAAATTACTTGAGAAGCAAAAAGAAGGTAAAAAACGCATGAAGCAAGTGGGTAACGTTGAAATTCCACAAGAGGCGTTTTTAGCAATTCTAAGAGTTGAAGATAAATAAAAACTACTTAAATAAAAACTATTTAAACAAAAGCTATATAGGTACAAAAACTGTATAGGTACAAAGTTAAGATAAATAAGAAAATAAGGTAAACGCCATGATGTTCGCGCTTTTCATGATAGTGGTATTGCTGGTGACAGGGCTAATATGGCTATTTGATAGTTTAGTATTAAGTAAAAAACGCCCAGCGGGTGCAGATGAGCCCGTTATAGTTGAATATGCTAAGAGCTTTTTCCCAGTCATTTTGGTGGTATTTTTAATTCGCTCGTTTATTGTCGAGCCATTCAAAATACCATCGGGCTCTATGATGCCTACTTTGTTGGCGGGTGATTTTATTTTAGTGAATAAATTTACTTATGGATTACGTGTTCCCATTTTAAACAATACCTTTTTAAAGGTTAATCAGCCTACACGTGGTGATGTCATTGTGTTCCACTATCCACCTAACCCTTCTATTGATTACATTAAACGCGTTGTTGGTCTGCCTGGCGATAAAGTTGGCTACCAAGACAAACGTTTAACGATTAATGGGCGTCCAGTAGACGTTGAGGATGCTGGTTATTACGAGTATGTAATGTCTGGGCTTAATGTGGTTGAAGCCAAACAATATCATGAACAGTTAGGGGTAAAGAAACATGATATTTTAGTGCACGATGTGATGGGTAATTATGACACAGACACGATAGGTGCTAAATTCTCAGAGGGTGAAGAAGTGACGGTCCCTGATGGACATTATCTGGCGATGGGGGATAATCGTGATAATAGTTCTGATAGTCGTGTATGGGGATTTGTGCCTGAGCAGAATCTTGTTGGTAAGGCGTTTTTTATCTGGATGAATTTTGATCAGGGCTCTAGAATTGGTAATAAAATAGATTAATTTTAAGCCGTACCAACTTCAATCAGCATGGAGACAAGCGTGATAAACACATTAAGCAAGATGAAAAGTGCAAAAAATCAACCTAAGAATCAACCTAAGAGCCAACAAGGTGCAACTTTACTGGGTATGTTGATTGTTGGGGTGTTTGTAGTATTCATTGCTTTAGTTGTAATGAAGGTAACGCCAGCTTATATCGAGTTTATGTCAGTAAAAAAAGTACTGAAAGCGACGAGTCAAGAGTCTTTGAGTACGATGACTAGCAAAGAAATAAAAGATTCTTTTAATAAACGTGCTTCTACTTCATATGTAGATGTTGTCAGTGGTGCTGATTTAGTCATCGAAAAAGGTGCGAATGGCACTGTGCTCACAGTGGATTATGAGGTCGTAAAGCCTATTATTGGTAATGTAAGTGTGCTGATTGACTTTTCAGCCCGTAGTGACGGTAAATAGTGAATTTTAAAGAAATAAGTAAGCAGTTAATTGTTGGTGGTGTTGATGTCTAAGCAAGACTTATTAAAGCGCTTGTCGCATCAATTTGTGAATGAAAGCTTATTAACCCAGGCGCTCACTCACAGGAGTTATGCTGGACTCAATAATGAGCGACTTGAGTTTTTAGGTGATGGCGTTTTAAATTTTATTATTGCGCATCAGTTGTATCAGCGTTTCCCGAAATTGGCAGAGGGTGATCTCAGTCGTTTGCGAGCACAGTTGGTAAAAGAGGCGACTTTGTCTGAAATTGCTTTATCACTTAATCTTGGTGATGCTTTGTTATTAGGTGAAGGTGAGCTTAAGAGCGCAGGCTGGCGTAGACCCTCCATTTTAGCCGATGCGCTCGAGGCGATTATCGGCGCAGTTTATCTGGATAGTGGCTTTGAAGCCGCTCAAGCCTTTGTATTAGGGCTTTATGCAAATAAGCTAGAGACGATTGATCCTAAAGTGATTGATAAAGATCCAAAGTCTTTATTGCAAGAGTTGTTACAGGGTAGAAAAATCGCAGTCCCTGAATATACAGTGACCCATACCAGCGGCGAAGCACACGAGCAAAAGTTTGTGGTGGAGTGCTTGGTTGAGAAACATCAAATTAGAACAGTGGGCGAAGGTCGGAGCCGTCGCATTGCTGAACAGCAAGCAGCAGAACTCGCTTTGCTTGCGTTAAATAAACTCCATATTGGAAAAGTAAAAAAATGACAGATATTAATCAAGAGCTTGAAGTGAAGGCAGTGACTGCTTTCGATGGTCCCTTTAAGTGCGGTACGGTGGCAATTGTCGGGCGTCCGAACGTGGGTAAGTCCACGCTACTCAACCATATTTTAGGTATGAAGCTTGCGATTACTTCACGTAAGGCGCAAACAACACGCCACCGCCTATTGGGCATCCACACCACAGATGATACGCAGTATTTATTTGTGGATACCCCAGGTTTTCAGCAAAAGCACTTAAATACATTGAATAAAGGTCTTAATAAAACAGTGACACAAGTGCTGACAGAAGTAGACGTCGTGCTGTTTGTGATTGAGCCAATGAAGTTAGGTGATGCTGACCGTAAAGTATTGCAGTTGCTATCAGATAAAACACCAACTATCTTAGTGGTGAATAAGTTAGATTTGATGGGCGATAAAGGCAATGTATTGCCGTTGATTCAAGACTTTGATTTAGAGTTTCCGTTTTCAGAAATCGTGCCAGTGAGTGCCAAGAAGAGCCTGAATTTAGATGAGTTATTAAAATCTATCCGCACTTATTTGCCTGAGCAAGAGGCAATATATTCTGAAGATGAGTTGACCGATAAGAATGAGCGTTTCCTAGCGGCAGAATTAGTGCGCGAGAAAATATTCAGATTGCTTGGCGATGAAATTCCATACTCAGTAGCTGTAGAGGTTGAGAAATTTGAAGTGGTTGGCAAACTACGCCGTATCTTTTGTGCCATTATTGTGGACAAAGATAGCCAGAAACCAATGTTAATTGGTAAAGGTGGCGAAAAGCTCAAGCAAATTTCTACCGAAGCACGTCAAGACATGGAAAAACTATTTGGCGGTAAAGTGTACCTAGAAACTTGGGTAAAAGTTAAGGGCGGTTGGGCAGATGATGCGCGTGCGCTAAAATCCTTAGGCTATTAATGCGCTACTATTGATGCGCTAGTAGAGATATAAGTAGAGACCCTATGGCCTCGGTGAGTACACATCGTCAGGATAATCAAGCCGTTTACGTGCTACATACCTATCCTTTCAAAGAAACCAGTTTAGTGGTTGAGTTGTTTACGCGTGATTTTGGGCGCGTAGCAACCACCGCCAAAGGCGCAAGACGCCCACGTTCCGCAATGCGCGGTATGTTGCAAGCGTTTCAACCTATGTTAGCCACTTGGTCTGGTAAGTTAGAGCTAAAGACATTACATAGTCTTGAATGGAACGGCGTACTGCTTCTGTTACAAGGGGAGGCGTTGATGTGTGGCTTCTACCTCAATGAGTTACTGTTGAGATTGCTGCCACGAGAAGACCCGCATGAAGCTTTGTTTGAGTACTATGCTGATACATTAAAGACATTGGCGATTAGTCACGATCTAGCCACGACACTGCGCCGTTTTGAGTTGAAGTTTTTGCAAGAGTTAGGCTATGCAATTCCACTGCATTTAGATGCCAATGGCACACCGGTACTTACGCAACAGCATTATCGTTACGAAGCTGAGCATGGTGCATACCCGTTACGGGGCATATCAGCGCGCTATGAAAATGGCGTGCAATTATCTGGCAAAACGTTAATTGATATGTCGAACGATGATTATCATGATGAGCAAACGCAACAGCAGAGTAAGCAATTGATGCGTTATTTATTAGCACATTATTTAGGTGACAAGCCTTTACATACTCGGCAATTACTCATTGATTTACAGGGCTACTGATTAACTTCTTGAGGTAGCTCAATGCTACGTTGGCATTAGGGTTGGCATAATATTACGATTTATAAGGCTATAGAATCATGATTAAATTAGGTGTTAATATTGATCACGTTGCAACAATTCGTCAGGCACGTGGCACTAAGTATCCTAGTGTAGTACAAGCGGCTTTGCGTGCAGAACAATCTGGTGCGGACAGTATCACCCTACATTTGCGCGAAGATCGCCGCCATATGCAAGATGCAGACATCTTTGCATTGCGCCCACTGTTGCAAACCAAAATGAATCTGGAATGCGCAGTGACCGATGAAATGCTCGATATTGCGATTAAAGTGATGCCTCAAGACGTATGCTTAGTGCCAGAACGTCGCGAAGAGCGCACTACGGAAGGTGGGCTGGACGTGATTGCCCATTTTGACAAAGTTAAACATGCCGTACAGAAGTTAAGTGATGCAGGTATTCGTGTGTCGTTGTTTATTGCACCTGATCTGGCTCAGATTGACGCGGCGGTTAAGACTGGAGCGCCAGTGATTGAGTTGCATACAGGGACTTTTGCGGATGCTGAAATCGAGCGTGTGCAAATTGCAGAGCTTGATCGTATAGAGCGCGCACTGCATCATGCTAAAGATGCACATTTGGTTGTTAATGCGGGTCATGGCTTGCATTACCATAATGTACATCACGTTGCGCGTATGTATGGATTTGAAGAGCTGAATATAGGTCACGCGATTGTGGCGCATGCCTTATTTGTTGGTTGGGATAATGCTGTGCGTGAGATGAAGGCTTTAATGAAAGAGTTTGCACCAAAGTAGGATTCTGGTAACAGCTAAAGGCGATGAATGATTTTTGGAATCGGCACAGATGTGGTTGAAGTAGCACGTATTAACGACTCTGTTGCAGAGTTTGGCGATGCGTTTGCAAAAAGAATTTTGGCGGAAAGTGAAATGCCAAGTTATCAGCAATCCAATATTAAATCTCGTTTTTTAGCAAAACGGTTTGCTGCAAAAGAGGCTTTTTCCAAAGCGCTTGGTACAGGCCTACGTGCACCTGCTACTTTGCAGAATATCGCAGTTTCTCATGATGATTTAGGCAAGCCTATCTTGGTGTTAGCACCTACCTTACAAGCGCTTTTAGATTCAAAAAATATCATTAAAAGTCACCTTAGCATTAGTGATGAGAAAAACTTAGCCGCTGCATTTGTTGTACTGGAAATGTAATGGTAGCAACTGTCACCTCGCTTGATTTAAACACACCAGATATTGCACGCCGTTTTGGAGGCGTTGCTCGGTTGTATGGTGCAGATGGTTTGGCTAAGTTGCAGTCATCGCATATTTGCGTCATCGGGATTGGTGGCGTAGGTAGTTGGGCGGCTGAGGCCTTAGCGCGTAATGCGGTAGGGATAATTACTTTAATTGATCTGGATAACGTGGCGGAATCTAATGTTAATCGTCAGTTACATGCCTTAGATGATACCTTTGGTAAAGCCAAGGTAACCGCAATGCGCGAGCGTATCTTGAGTATTAACCCATTTGCACAGATACATGAAATTGAAGATTTTGTGACCGTTGAAAATGTCAGTGTGATGTTAAGTAATCAATATGATTACGTTATTGATTGTATTGATGATGCTAAAGCCAAAATCGCAATTGCTGCTTATTGTCGTCAGCACAATTTGCCACTAGTCACAGTCGGTGTGGCAGGCGGTAGGCTAGACCCTACACGTATTCAAGTGGCTGATTTGGCACATGTGTCAGGTGATCGCTTATTGGCAAAAGTGCGTAACCAGTTACGCCGAGATTATCAGTTTCCTAAAGCGACTAATTCAAAAAAATCGGATAAGTTTGGAATACAGGCAGTTTATTCCGATGAGGAAGTGATTAAACCAGATAGCGCTTGCGATGTAGAACCAAACGCTGGAGTGACAGGTCTTAACTGTGCTGGTTATGGTTCTAGTGTGTGTGTCACAGCGCCATTTGGTTTTACTGCGGCAGCTTTTGCCCTTAAAGCTTTATTAGCTAAGTAAAGATTTACTGATTAGATATCACTGTATTTTCTTTAGCTAAGCGCGCATGATGGTTATACATCGTCGCTCGATAGATGTATATCATAAATAGGTGGTTAAATGAATCTATACGACTTCTTAAATCAATCTTGCGTGAAGCTAAATCACGATAGCCAGTTATCTCAGTTAATCTTCAGCATTGCTGATGCTGGCAAGCAGATTGCCGCTTTAATTGCAAAAGGCAAGCTAGCAGGCGTTACCAATAAGCTTGATAGTATCAACGTGCAGGGCGAAGCCCAAATGCAGTTAGATATCAGTAGCCATGATATTTTCATCGATTGTTTATCAACCACTAAATTAGTGGTTGGTGCAGTGTCAGAAGAGTTGGCATCCCCTTATTACTTTGCAGACCACGCACCAGATGCCCCATATTTGGTATGCTTTGACCCGCTTGATGGTTCTTCAAATGTTGCATTCGATGGTGTGGTTGGTTCCATTTTCTCTGTATTCCCCGCACCACTAAATGCTGAGCGCAGTGAAGCAATGTTTTTGCAACAAGGCATTCATCAGATTGCCGCGGGATATGTGTTGTATGGACCTACGACCATGCTAGTGATTTCAGTAGGGGATGGCACGCATGCTTTTACCTTAGATCCAGATACACAAGTTTTTGAATTAACGCACCCTGATTTAAAAATTCCCACAGATTATCCAGAGTTTGCAATTAACGCCAGTCGGCAACGATTTTGGGAGGTGCCGATGCAGCAATATATTGCTGACTGTATGGCTGGTGAAGAAGGTGTTCGGCAATCTAATTTTAATATGCGATGGATGGCTAGCATGGTGGCGGATATCCACCGTATATTAATGCGAGGGGGCGTATTCCTTTATCCAAAAGATCGCCAAGTAACAGATAGCGCAGGTCGGTTAAGATTATTATACGAAGTGAGCCCGATGAGTATGTTGATTGTGCAGGCGGGCGGGAAAGCCAGTACAGGTCGTGCAGCTGTGTTGGACTTACAACCGACACAGATTCATCAGCGTGTGCCTGCTATATTAGGGTCTATCAATGAAGTCGATTTAATAGAGCAGTATCACCAATAGTAAACGTTTTGAACACTGAGTTATCATTAAAGGACACGCTATGGCGATGATATCTTTAAGGCAGTTATTAGATCATGCCGCCGAGCATGACTATGGTTTGCCTGCATTTAATATCAATAATATGGAACAGATACACTCGATTCTGCTGGCCGCAAACGAGGTAGATAGTCCTGTTATTTTACAAGCTTCTGCTGGTGCTCGTGGTTATGCGGGTGAACCCTTTTTAAGAAAAATGGTTGAGGCCGCGATTGAGCAATACCCACATATCCCTATTTGTATGCATCAAGATCACGGTGCATCACCTGCGGTGTGCCAAATGGCTATTCGGAGCGGATTCTCAAGTGTGATGATGGATGGGTCTTTATTGGCTGATGCCAAGACCCCTGCGAGCTATGAATATAATGTGGATGTAACTAAGCGCGTAGTTGAGTTTGCACATGCTGTGGGTGTTTCTGTGGAGGGTGAGTTAGGTTGTTTAGGTTCGTTAGAAACTGGGCAGGCAGGTGATGAAGATGGCAGTGGTGCGGCTGGGATTTTGAACGAATCGCAATTGCTGACAGACCCTGATGAGGCCGCCGCCTTTGTAGCTGCCACTAAAGTTGATGCCTTAGCCATTGCCATCGGAACCAGCCACGGCGCTTATAAATTCAGCAGACCACCTACAGGAGATACACTTGCTATTGATCGTATTAAAGCGATTCATGCGCGCATCCCTGATACGCATTTAGTGATGCATGGTTCATCCAGTGTTTCTCAAGACTCATTGGAGATGATTCGGAAATATGGCGGGAAAATTAAAGAAACCTATGGGGTGCCCGTATCGCAAATTGTAGAAGGCATTAAAAATGGCGTGAGAAAAGTGAATATAGATACGGATATACGCTTAGCCATGACCGCTGCAATTAGAGAAAGTATGGCATTGCATCCAGAGGATTTTGATCCACGTATTTATTTTAAATCTGCCATCTTGGCAGCACAGCAATTATGTAAAGATCGTTTCGAAGCATTTGGAAGCGCAGGGCGCGCCAGCCAGATTAAAGTGGTTTCAATGGAGCAGATGGCTGCGCGCTACATTAAGGATTAATCAATGAACAATTCGCGGCGAGGCCTGATTGTAGGCAATTGGAAACTGCACGGAACCCTTGCAGGAAACCATGCTTTATTGTTACAACTAAAAGCCAACTTTAAAGATTTGAATGCGGTAGATTTTGCAGTATGTTTACCTTATGTGTATCTCTTTCAAGCACAACAACTACTGACTGGCAGTAATATTCTGTGGGGGTCGCAGAATGTGAGCCAGTATGATGAGGGCGCCTACACCTCTTGCATTTCAGCCGCGATGATTGCGGAATTCGGCTGTCGGTATGTGATTCTTGCGCACTCTGAGCGCAGAATGCTAAGGCTAGAAAGTCATGAGGTGACTGCTCAGCGTCTTTTAAGAGCGCTGGAAGGTGGCTTGACGCCAATTTACTGTGTAGGCGAGGCGCAAGCTGAGCGCGATGCAGGGTTGGCAGAAGATACAGTTAAGAAGCAAGTGCTCAACATGTTACACAGCTTAGATGACCATGCGTTTGCTCTTGCCAAACAATGCAATATGGTAGTGGCCTATGAGCCAGTTTGGGCGATTGGCACAGGTCAACATGCAAGCCCGCAACAAGCACAATCAATGCATGCTTATATTCGGCAACTGATTGCGACCAGAGCGCCTGATTTTGCAGCGCGCATACGGATTATTTATGGAGGAAGCCTAAGCGCTGATAATGCACATGCCATGTTGCAAATGCCAGATATCGATGGCGCTTTACTAGGACGCTCTGCCCTGGTAGCAGAAGCGTTTACAGAAATTTGCCGTATCGCTAATAGTTTGTCTTTAGAAGTGCATCCGCATGAGGTCTAAATAGTGAACCTATAGCAATGGCTGTAGTCATTGTTAGATGTATCAAATCACCCATTTCTCATTTAAAGGTAATAAGTCTTACCTTCCCAGCAAAATGTGCGTGCAATGTGGACGCACCATGACATGGCGTAAATCATGGTCTAAAAATTGGGATTCTGTTAAATACTGTTCAACCGCATGTAAGCAAAGCGCAAAAAATGATGAGAAATTTGATCGTGATATTGGGTGATCAACTCAATCTGGATAATCCAGCATTAGAAGGATTTGACCGCGAGCAGGATGTGGTGCTGATGGTTGAGGCGAAACATGAGTCGACGCATGTATGGTCACACAAAGCGCGTATTGCATTATTTTTATCTGCGATGCGTCATTTTGCACAAACCTTGCAAAGCCAACATTACCCTTTGCGCTATTTAAAGCTAGGTGATCATGAGCATGTTGATTTACCCAGTGCATGGTTAGCTTTGCTATCAGAATATGACCCTCAACAAATCATCGTTTGTGAGCCAGGAGATTATCGGGTTTTAAAAGCGTTAGAGGATTGTGCCTCAACATTAAATAAACGGCTGATTGTACGAGATGATACGTTTTTCTTATGTAGTCAGGCTGACTTTAAGCGTTGGGCTGGACAAAGTAGGCAGTTGCGCATGGAATATTTCTATCGATACATGCGCAAACGCTATCATGTGTTAATGGCGGGTGAAGAGCCTGTGGGTGGAAAGTGGAATTATGACCACGAAAACCGTAAATCCTTTAGTAAGGATGGCCCACAAGACATTCCCGCTGTTCCCCAATTTGAAATAGATCAAATTACTCAAGCGGTTTTTGCGGATGTTGAGCGACTCTTTCCAGAGCATCCAGGCATGCTTGATCATTTCTGTTGGCCTGTCACACGAGCCCAGGCGCTCTTATTTTTGCAACATTTCATCGCGACTAAATTAGTAGATTTTGGCGCGCATCAAGATGCAATGTGGCAAAGTGACTTAGCCTCTGGTGCATTTCTATGGCACTCATTGTTAGCTTCCTCGCTTAATTTGAAGCTACTTCACCCAAAAGAAGTGATCGAAGCGGTAGAGCAAGCTTACATGAAACATAATTTACCTTTAGCCAGCGTAGAGGGATTTATACGACAGATTCTAGGATGGCGAGAGTTTATTCGAGGCCTGTATTGGCTAGATATGCCTGCAATAGCTGAGGCTAACCACTATGCACATCAACGAGATTTACCTCATTGGTATTGGACAGGTAAAACCCATATGAACTGTATGCGTCAAACAATTACACAAACCATGCAGTATGGGTACGCACACCATATTCAACGATTAATGGTAACTGGCATGTTTGGCTTATTAGCTGAAATTGAGCCGAAACAAGTATCCAGTTGGTATTTAGCAGTCTATGTTGATGCGGTAGATTGGGTTGAGTTGCCCAATGTGGTGGGTATGGCTTTACATGCGAACGGTGGCCGATTCACTAGCAAGCCTTACATTGCTAGCGGTGCTTATATTAAGCGCATGAGCAATTACTGTAATAGTTGCCGTTATCAGCCAGACCTGAAAACTTCTGCAAAAGCATGCCCAGTGACCACGCTATACTGGAACTTTCTTATCAAACATGAGCAGGTGTTGCTCAACAATCAAAGAACAGTGTTAATGGTTAAAAATCTTAATAGATTTAATGATGAAGAAAAGGCGTTGATTCAACAAAAAGCCCATCAGGTCTTAAACGCACTTGATGAAATTTAAGTTAATATTGATGCTAGGTTGATATTGATGGCTTTTGTGAATTTTCATGATACTGTCATAATCAGCAATTATGCTGAATGAAACAATTTATTAAAAAATATCATGCGTTCAGTTAACTCTCCTCTAAAACTACTCAATCGAGATATTAGTATATTAGCGTTCAACGCGCGTGTATTGAGTCTTGCACAAAACACAGAATATCCTTTGCTGGAACGTTTACGTTTCCTTTGTATCGTCTCTTCTAATCTGGATGAGTTTTTTGAAGTACGCGCCGCACCACATGTGGATGCCATGCGTGATAATGAAAAAAAGACCGATGTTAATGTACAAAGCTATTTAGAGATTTCTAAGGCCGCACATACTTTAGTAGAAAATCAATATGAAATCTTTAATACGGATTTAATGCCAGCTTTAGCGAGTCAGGGTGTGCATCTTGTCTCTCATGGTGATCGAACTGTAGAACAAAAGCGCTGGGTTGCACGTTACTTTGAGGCTAACGTACGTCCTTTATTAGTACCTGTTGCGCTTGATCCTTCTCATCCTTTTCCGCAAGTAGCTAATAAATCACTCAACTTTATTGTGTCCTTGGGTGGTACGGATGCTTTTGGCCGCAATAATAATATCGCGATTGTGAAAGTGCCGAGGGCACTACCTCGATTAATTAAGCTGCCAAAAAACCTCAGTGGTAAGCAACAAAAGTTTGTGTCTTTATCTAGCATCATTCGTGCGCATTTAGCGAGTTTGTTCGCAGGTCGTGAAGTGCTTAGCTTCTCACAATTTAGGGTCACCCGACATTCTGACTTGGCGGTAGATGAAGAGGATGTGAAAAACCTGCGTACCGCACTCCGAAAAGGCTTGGTGCAACGACACTATGGTGAGGCTGTGAGGCTGGAAGTGTCACACGGTTGTGATGAAAAATTAGCGAAATTGCTATTACAGCAATTTGACTTACCTAAACAGTCGCTTTACCGCGTGAATGGCTTGGTGAATTTAGCACGCTTGATGCAATTGGCCGATTTAGCTGAGGGTGATCAGCTCAAGTTTAAGCCTTATGAGCCACAAATCAGCCAGCAACTAGTGCCAAATCAATCATTTTTTTCTCAACTCAAACAGCAAGATATTCTCATTCACCAGCCCTATGAGAGCTTTGAGTCAGTGATAGATTTCTTACGTGAAGCTGTGAATGACCCTGATGTACTTTCCATCCAGCAAACTATCTATCGCACAGGCTCAGACCCGCGCATGCTTAAACTGCTACAAGAGGCGGTGCGTCGTGGTAAAGAGGTAATGGCCGTTGTTGAGCTAAAGGCCAGGTTTGATGAAGAGGCAAACATTAACTGGGCAGAGGACTTGGAGTCTGTCGGTGCGCAAGTGGTATATGGCATTGTGGGCTTGAAAACCCATGCAAAAATGTTACTAGTCATGCGTCGTGAGGCAGGTGGCCTTAAATATTATGGGCATGTTTCTACTGGGAACTATAACCCACGAACAGCGCGTCTCTATACAGACGTCAGCATGCTCACTTCTGACGTCCAAATTACCCGTGATATGGAGTATTTGTTTAGACATATCGCCAGCCAAGTAAAGCTACCCCGTATGCAGAAGCTACTGGTTGCACCTTTTAATTTACACAAACAGATGCTTGCTAAGATTAGGTCAGCCGAGCTTAGTGCAAAAGCTGGGAGTGCCGCCTCCATTATTTTAAAAATGAATGCATTAACCGATGAGGCGTTAGTGAAAGCATTGGTAAAGGCAGGGCGAGCTGGTGTGCAAATTGACCTGATTCTCCGTGGTGCTTGTATTCTGCCGATTGATGCCCCTGGACTAGATGGGCGTATTCGTGTACGCTCAGTGATTGGTCGTTTGCTTGAACACTCCCGCGTATTTTATTTCAAAATTGCAGAGGTTGAGCACATGTGGCTATCCAGTGCGGACTGGATGAATCGTAATATGATGCGTCGCGTTGAAATTGCATGGCCAATTACGGATGCAAAAAATCGTGCGCGTATCTTACATGAGTGTTGCCAAATGTATTTGGACGATAATCATGATGCGTGGATATTAAATGCAGATGGTACTTATCAGCCTATTACTAGGGCTAAGTCTAATGAGACTGCTCGTGTTTATAGCGCACAGCTACAATTGTTGCAGAAATATTCTGATTAACTAAATCATTTAACTGAATCATGGCAAATTTAATTATTTGGCGGCATGCCGAAGCTGAAGTGCAAAGTGAAACAGGTCACGATAGTGACCGTGCATTAACCAAACGTGGCTATAAAGATGCCGCTAAAATTGCCAAATGGCTTCATAAGCATATGCCTGATCATGTTGAGCTACTTTGCAGCCCAGCACGCCGTTGTTTTCAAACTGCACAAGCTTTGCGTGATATAAACCATGTGGAAATTAAGGTGTCTGATTTTTTAAGTGTAGATAGTAATGTTGCGGGTATCGTTAAAGAAATATCAAATAAAAATGAGTCGCAAACGATATTAATAGTAGGGCACCAGCCTAATCTTGGGCTGTTAATCAGTAAACTTTTAGCGTTAGATGAAAGTGCATGCTTAGTCAAAAAAGGTGCTGTTTGGTGGTTAAAGCAACGTAAAGTAGGTCATTCGTCACATTACTATATTCATACGGTTATGCAGCCCAACTTTTAAATTGGCAAGACGTTCATTTCTTAGCATTTACATCGGTACGAGTTGCGGATTTTATATGTGAGCTAACTAATATACACTAATGTTTAACTGTGTTAACTTAGCGCTATAGGCATATTATGACACATGTGATTAATGATCTTAATAGCTGTCCTATTGATACCATTTCAGTGAGCTAAAAGATTTAAAATGTCTTTCTAACTAAATTTTATGGATGTTTCGAAATTTTAATGATAAGGAGTACTTACTATGGTTTTGGTTAAACGTTTTTTCAGTGCCTTTCTTGCGGCTTCAATTTTATTTACAGGGTCTATTCAAACAGTGCAAGCTGCAATGATTAGTTCAGAGCAAGTGGCCGAGCAAGCTTTTACAGGGTCTGCTGATCAAGATCGTGCACGTATTATTACTGCATTGTCGCGTGAGGATGTTCAGGTTGCCTTAGTTGAACGTGGTATTGATCCAGTACAAGCGCGTGAGCGTGTTGCGTCTTTAACGGACGAAGAAGCGAGTGCAATGGCCTCACAAATTGAAAATGCACCTGCTGGCGGTATTATTGGTGCGATTGTATTAGTGTTCCTCGTGTTGTTGTTAACTGATATTTTGGGCTTTACTAAAATCTTCCCATTCACACGTTCTGTTCGTTAATCATCAAGCGCATTTAGCTTAAGATTGTTTAGATTGGTAGCCAGCATGTTTCGTAAAGGACTCATGCTGGCTTTCTTTTTGTTGCTGAACGCATGTGCTGCAACGGGTGTACGTGAGACGGTACAAAATAAAGAACTACCCAGGCAGCATGAACTGACTGAAACCCCATTTTTCCCTCAAGACTTATATCATTGCGGTCCAGCCGCATTGGCAACTGCACTCAATGCGGTTGATATCCGTGTTACACCAAATCAACTGGTGCCAGAAGTGTACATCCCAGCACGTCAAGGTAGCCTCCAAATTGAAATGTTGGCCGCGGCACGTAGGCATGGTGCCTTATCTGTCAAAGTTGCACCGAAGCTAGATGCTGTTTTGAAAGAAGTTGCTGCAGGAAATGTAGTGGTAGTGATGCAAAATTTAGGTCTATCATGGGCCCCATCTTGGCATTATGCCGTAGTGGTTGGCTATCATCTTGACCAAGAAAAAATCTGGTTACGCTCTGGGACGTTTGAGCGGTTTGAAATGACATTAAGTACGTTTCAGCGAACTTGGGCACGCAGTGAGCATTGGGCTTTTGTTGCATTAAAGCCAGGTAGCTTACCTGCGGGCGATAACCCAGATGCCGTTGCTAAGGCAATCGTCGCTTTCGAAAAAAATTCAAATAAGCAAGACGCTTATTTATCTTATGATGCTGCTGTTAAACGGTGGTCCAATCATTTGGTATTGCTGATGGGGCTTGGTAACAGTGCCTATGCACTAGAAAATTATAAACAGGCTACCAGTGCTTTTCGTGATGCAACGATTGCACATCCTGATTCAGCCGCAGCTCACAATAATTTAGCCAATATGCTGTTGATGCAAGGAGATGCAAGCGCTGCCAAACTTGCCGCAGAAAACGCCCTGCAGTTAGCTGGTGCCGACCCAGGAATGCGGGTGCAAATTTTAAAAACGATTGAAGAGATAAACGCTTACAAGCTTAAAAATCCGCAATAGTTAAATTTGATATAACCATACTCAGGTAACCGCCAGGTCAATGCTGTGCTAGTTGTTACTCGTTATGGGTACTTAAACGGGTAATGATGAATTATGCTAATTGAAGCATGTATTTCATCTTTAAACTTATCTTACATCGCGCAATTGATGTGGGTTTGAATCTGTTGCCAATTGCGCGACATACGCCAAACTATTTCAGTTTATTTCTTTTTAGGTCTGCCAGTTTTAATTGCAGGCACTTTGCTCATAGCAGCTTTCAATGCTGCATCTGTCATAGCACTTAATTGCATGATGCCAGCGCGTAGTAGCTCACTTTTTTTGGCAGGTTGTCCTAATTTAGTCAGGCGCTCTTTTAATACAGAAAATTGTGCGTATTCTGTTTTTGGCATTGTGAAGCTATCACGCTCCATTTTTAATTTTTGTGTTTTCTCTTTAACCACTTTTATTTTTTCAGTTTTTTTCGTGACAGCAACAGCTACTTTTACTGGGGTCTTATTTGCAGGTGTAGTTTTTACCGCAACTGGTTTTGTGGTCGTTGGTTTGGTGGTTGGTGTGGTTTTTGCAATGGGTTTGCTATCGGTCTTTGCTGGTGTTGCGCTCGCAACCTCAGTTTTTTGTGTAGATGGTTTTAACGCTTCAGCTTTAGGTGTGTTGGTTTTTGACATGGCTTTGCTCCAAATAAACGATATAAACAGTTTATACCGTTTATTTTTGAATGCAAATGAATTTTTTGTGACACTTTTATAAAGCGCTAGTCAGCTCAAAATGCCAATTTACTTTTTGCCATGCTAAGGATTCTTCATCAAGCAGGTAGTAGGATTGAGGATATTTAGTTGCCCATGATTTTGGCAGCGTGAGCTTGAAACTATTATTGTTTAACGCTAACTGTATGCCACGTAGGTTCGGCATTTTTCGTGCATGGCATAAAATAACTGCCAACCGCATGCAAATTAACTGCATGACAAACACCCTGTTAGAGAAGTCAGCTTCTAGTCGTTTTAATTTCCCACGGTGACCTAAAATAATTAAGCTTAAACAATGCAATTCACTTTGCGAGAAGCCAACAGGTTCGGTGTGATCTAAAATGTAAGCGCCATGCAGGTGTGCATCTACTGGAGAGATAATACCTCCGATTTCATGTAATAGTGCAGCCCAGCGCAGTTTGCGAGCGTGTTTAAAACGTTCGCCATCAGCAAATGTAACGTCTTCACCGATTTTTTCAAACAGCTTTTCAGCGACTTCTGCAACCGTTTTGGCATGTGTTTCATCTACGTCAAATTTACGCGCTAGGCGTTGTATGGATGCGTTTCTTAAGTCTAGCATATCGTTTTCACGCGCTAGCATGTCGTAGAGTAGGCCGTGGCGTAGCGCACCTTTTGCTACATTTAAAGTGTCAATATTTAAAAACTCAAATACTGCAATTAAAATAGAAAGGCCTCCGCCAATGACTGGTTTACGGTCTTCTTTTAAACCATTCAGGCGAAGTTTGTCTGCGTAACGTGCTTTTAGTAGTTCTTCACGCAACCAATATAGACTTTCTTTGCTGATAGAGTCTGCAGGTTTGCCATATTGCACTAATACGTCGGCAACGGCGCCAACAGTGCCAGATGCTCCGTAGGCAATATCCCAGTGGTGGTTGTTGAAATGTTCACCTAGCGTTTCAAAAATAGATTCAGCGGAGATTTCTGCGCGTGTAAACGCTTTTTCCGTAAACTCTCCATTCGCAAAATGCTTGAGTGACCATGCAACTGAGCCTACGTGTAGCGAGGCGGTGTGTGTTGACTCAAAGCCATGACCAAGGATGAACTCGGTTGAGCGTCCACCAATATCAATGACTAATCTTTTTTCATCTGACTGGGGCAGAAACCGACTCACTCCCTGATAAATAAGGCGTGCTTCTTCAACACCAGAAATGACTTCTACTTCAAAGCCTAGCGCCTTTTTAGCGAGCTTTAAAAAATGGTCGCGGTTGTTTGCTTCCCGTAATGTTTGCGTTGCAACAGCGCGCACGTGGGCGGCATCAAAGCCTTGCAAGCGTTCACCGAACCTAGCTAGGCAACGTAGGCCTCTCTCAATCGATTCAGGTGTGAGGTTGCGATTTTCATCCAGATCGCCACCTTGACGAACTGCCTCTTTCAAATATTCTACGCGCTCAATGTGGCCACTGTCTAAGCGGCCAATTTCAAGCCTAAAGCTATTGGAGCCTAAATCAATAGTGGCTAATAATGCTTTGTTGGCGGGTGTGTTGTTTGTTTGATTGTCCATAAATTGGGGTTGGTTTCTGGCTTGTAGTTTTGGTTGAAACAGTAATATTGTTTATTTTGTAATTATAGTTTGAAAGTTTGATGACAAATGATAAATTAAATGCGCTTAATAAACTTTGTAATGCAATCAATGTTATTTTCATAAATATGTCACACATTGAAATGAAGTACCACTTTATACTTTGAGCTGTTGATTGATTTATAAAGCTAAGGGTATTTATGAAAATTAAAACGGCAAGTGATGCATACATTGAAAAAGCTAAAAATTTAACTCAGGAAGAGTCTGAGCGCCTGCAGAGCAGAATGCGTGGCAAGTTGACACGTAGGCTAGAAGATCAAAAGCTGGATACGATTGAAGCGCTGGCAATACAGCTTGAGCTAGATGATGAGCAACTTCAGGAGTGGCGAGATAGAATGCAGGAAGTTAGTAAAAAAGATAAAGCCACTAAATCTGATAAAAAGTAGGCTGTTTTTTTAGCATAGGTCAGTTTATACGTGTGCTTTAGGTTGTATTTGACTGCATAGGAGCTAAATGTATGAGAACTATTTTAGTCGCAAACCCCAAGGGTGGCAGTGGTAAGACGACTTTAGCGACTAATCTTGCTAGTTGTTTCGCAACGCTTGGGCATCAAGTGATATTGACTGACTTCGATCGTCAGCAATCCTCAGCGCAATGGGTGGAGCGTCGTCCTTCTGCGCTTCCCTCTATTCAAGCGCATACCCAGCGAGGCAAAGCCCCCACCTTCGAACCAGATTGGATGATTGTAGATTCTCCTGCGGGGCTTCGCGATGAAAAACTATCTGCTGCGGTAAAAGACGCGGACTGTGTCATCGTGCCAGTACAGCCCTCTGCTTTTGATATAGGCGCCACCCGAGACTTTTTAGAAGTGCTGACTGAAGAAAAAGCCATTCGAAAAAATAAAACCTTTGTTGCCTTGGTTGGTATGCGCGTGAATAGCCGCGCCAACTCTACGCTAATTTTGTCAGAGTTTATGAATCAAGCTGGATTCCCAGTGTTGACTTATTTGCGCAATGCACAGGTTTATGTCACAGCCGCTGAGCAGGGGTTAGGCCTTTTTGATATGCGCCCATCTCTGGTGGAGCAAGACCTTCAGCAGTGGGAGCCATTATTGCAATGGATTCTCGAGACGACAGAAAATAGGGGTTGATGCTTCGTAATTGAGCGATCACGTAATTGCATGATCTTAATATATAGTTTTGTCTAAATTTCTACTTGAAAAAGTAAACAGCCATCCCCAATTAAGCTCTAACGTTTATTTCTAAACTATTAGGAGCTTAATTTATGTCCACTGCGACAGCACAACAAGAAATTCATCCAAAAGAATCAATGGCTTTTCAGGCCGAGGTGAAACAACTGTTACAGTTAATGATTCATTCTCTATACAGCAATAAAGAAATTGTATTGCGTGAGTTGATTTCAAATGCATCAGATGCGGCAGATAAATTACGTTTTGAAGCATTAGCTAATGGTGCACTGTACGAAAATGACAGTGAGTTAAAAATCCGTCTGGCTTTTGATAAAGAAGCGCGTACTTTAACTATTGCTGATAACGGTATTGGCATGAGCCGTGACGAAGTGATTGCAAACATCGGCACTATTGCTAAATCAGGTACTAAAGAATTTTTTAATGCGCTAACTGGCGACCAAGCCAAAGACGCTAACTTAATCGGTCAGTTCGGTGTGGGTTTTTACTCAGCATTTATTATTGCAGATAAAGTAACGTTGACCACGCGCCGTGCTGGCGCAACGGAGGCTGTTCGTTGGGAATCAGCTGGTGAAGGTGACTTTACCATTGAAGCCGCAGATAAAATCAGCCGCGGTACTGAAATTACCTTGCATTTGCGTGAAGGTGAAGATGAGTTTTTAAGTGACTGGAAATTAAAAACCATCATTCGTAAATATTCAGATCACATTACCTTGCCGATTGTGATGAAAAAGTCTGAATGGAAAGATGGCGCTGAAGTGGCGACCGATGAAGAAGAGACTGTCAACAAAGCTTCAGCATTATGGGCGCGCAGTAAAAACGATATTACAGAAGAAGATTATCAGGAGTTCTACAAACATGTATCACATGATTTTGAGAACCCTTTAGCCTATACACACAGCCGTGTAGAAGGTAAGCAAGAGTATATTTCGTTACTCTATGTGCCTAGCAAAGCTCCGTTTGATTTATACGACCGTGATCGTCGTCATGGCATTAAACTTTATGTTAAACGCGTATTTATCATGGAAGATGCTGAAAAGCTGATGCCACAGTACCTACGTTTTGTACGTGGTGTGATTGATACCTCTGATTTGCCGTTAAATGTCTCGCGCGAGATTCTACAATCCAGCCGTGATGTGGATGCGATTAAAGCAGGCTCAGTGAAAAAAGTGCTTGGTCTGTTAGAAGACATGGCCGAAAATAAGCCTGAAGACTACACTAAGTTCTACAATGAGTTTGGTCGTGTGTTAAAAGAAGGCCCAGGCGAAGATTTTGCTAATAAAGACAAAATCGCTGGTTTGTTACGCTTTGCCTCAACCAAAGCAGACACTGATGTTCAGGAAGTGTCATTTAAAGATTACATCTCACGCATGCAGCCAGAGCAAGATGTAATCTACTACATTACAGCAGATAGCTTTGCCGCGGCACAACACAGCCCGCACTTAGAAATTTTCCGTAAAAAAGGCATCGAAGTGTTGCTGATGAGCGACCGCGTGGATGAATGGTTGTTAGGCAGTTTGACCGAGTTCGGTGGCAAAAAGCTACAATCAATCGCTAAAGGTGATTTAGATTTAGGTAAGCTTGAATCTGAAACTGAAAAAGAGATTCAAAAGAAAATTGAAGAAGAATCAAAAACCTTGGTAGAAAAAATCAAGCAAACATTGGGCAACCAAGTAAAGGATGTGCGCGTGACGCATCGCTTGACTGATTCTCCAGCGTGTTTAGTGAGCGATGCGCATGATTTATCAGGTAATTTAGCCCGTATTTTAAAAGCGGCAGGGCAAAATGCACCAGAAAGCAAACCAATATTGGAAATCAACCCAACTCACAAACTGGTCAAGCGTTTAGAAAGTGAAACCACTGAGTCAGTATTTGCAGATTTGACGCATGTGTTGTTTGATCAAGCATTATTGGCTGAGGGGGGTACGTTAGAAGATCCTGCAAGTTTTGTAAAACGTATGAATAGTTTGATTAGCTAAGCTGTTGTTATAAAAAACAAAAGCCGTCAAATGTAAGCTTGACGGCTTTTTTATGGGTGTTTAAAATACATGACTGAAATGTAACATTCAAACAACTGTCATAAAGCTGGCTCAATTTTTGCTAAAATAACAATACCATTCAATAAATTAAGACTCTCTCATATGAAAACGCCAGCCGAAACGAAAGCCAAACCTAAGAAAGCTGTTAAAGCTAAGTCAGGCGCAATACCTAAACTTGCTCCAATTGATCAGGCTTTACAGAATCATTTGATATTTTCTAGCTTCAAGACTAACGATGCAGCCACGCCTAGAGACTGGTATGACGCTGCAAGTTACACTGTGCGAGATCACGTGGTTGAGCGTTGGGTAAAAACAGCAGAGTCTTATTATCGAGATGATCCAAAGCGCGTTTACTACTTATCACTAGAGTTCTTAATCGGGCGCATGTTGAGTAATGCTGCACTAAATTTGGGCATCAGTGAAGAGCTTAAGGCAGGTATGGCAAGCTTGGGCCACGATTTGGAAAATACAATAGAGTTAGAAACGGATGCTGCACTAGGCAATGGTGGTTTAGGTCGTTTAGCGGCTTGTTTTTTAGATTCAATGGCAACGATGGATATCCCAGCTGCGGGATATGGTATCCGCTATGAGTACGGTATGTTCAGACAGTCCATTGAAAACGGACGTCAGGTAGAAAATCCAGATAATTGGCTACGTTATGGCAATATTTGGGAGTTTCAACGTCCTGAAGCAACCTACAATATTAAATTTCACGGACATGTTGTTAAGTTCCCTAATGACAGCGGTGAAGAGGTTCAGCATTGGGTAGATGCCGAGCATGTGATTGCGATGGCATATGATGTGCCAGTGCCAGGGTATGGTACTGAAACAGTAAATAACCTCCGCTTATGGGCCGCTAAAGCAGCGCGTGAGTTTGACTTAAGCCACTTTAATGATGGTAATTACGAAAAAGCAGTTGAAGAGCGTAACGCAACAGAAAATATTTCAAAAGTACTTTACCCTAACGATACGTCTGTATTGGGTAAAGAGTTACGACTAAAACAACAGTATTTCTTTGTTTCAGCGTCTATTCAAGATATTTTGCGTCGATTCTTAAGTACGCATGAGATTAAAACGCAAGATGACTGGAAGATGTTGCCAGAGAAGATTGCGATTCAATTAAATGACACGCATCCATCAATTGGTGTGGCTGAAATGATGTATCAGTTAGTGGATGTGCACCAGCTAACATGGGCATTTGCGTGGGAACAAGTAGTCAAGATATTTGCCTACACCAATCACACTTTAATGCCAGAAGCGCTTGAAACATGGACAGTAGATTTGTTTGGTCGACTATTGCCACGTCACTTGGAAATTATTTATAAAATCAACCATGAGTTCTTGCACATGGTAAACCATCATTTCCCAGGTGACCCTGAGTTGATGAAGCGTGTATCGATTATTGATGAAGATCACGGACGTCGCGTGCGTATGGCGCATTTAGCCGTTGTAGGTAGCCATACGGTCAATGGCGTGGCTGCGCTTCATAGTGAGCTACTCAAAAGTACATTATTTGCTGATTTTGATCGTATATTCCCTGGTAAATTAACCAACGTTACAAACGGCATTACGCCTCGCCGCTGGTTAAATCAGGCAAACCCTGGGCTCACTAGTTTGATTGAAAAAGCGATTGGCCCTGAGTTTAAAAAAGACTTGGTACAAATTAAAAAAATTACACCTTTAGCTGATGATGCTGATTTCAGAAAAGCATTTGCACAAGTAAAACTTGCAAACAAACAACGTTTGGCCGCAAAAATAGAAGCTAAAACGGGTGTTAAGTTAAATGTAAACAGCTTGTTTGATGTGCAAATCAAGCGTATTCACGAATACAAGCGCCAATTACTTAATGTGTTACATGTCATTACCTTATACAACCGTATTCGTCGCGGTGAAAAAGGAATTACACCACGTACGATTATTTTTGGTGGTAAAGCAGCGCCTGGCTACTGGATGGCAAAACATATTATTCGTTTGATTAATGACGTTGCCACTATCGTCAATGAAGATGTTGCCGTAGGTGATCAGTTGAAGGTGGTGTATTACCCTAATTATGAGGTTTCTGCCGCTGAGATTTTATTCCCAGGCAGTGATCTATCCGAGCAAATTTCAACTGCAGGTACCGAGGCAAGCGGTACAGGTAATATGAAAATGGCACTGAACGGCGCGCTAACCATTGGTACGCTGGATGGTGCTAACGTGGAGATTAAAGAAGAAGTGGGTGATGAAAATATTTTCATCTTTGGTTTAACTACGCCGCAAGTGGCTGAATTAAAAGCAAGTGGCTATAAGCCGCGTGATTACTACAACAGCAATCCAGAACTTAAACAAGTGTTGGATATGATTGCTGAAGGTTATTTCTCTATTGATGAGCCAAATCGCTATCAAGTCATTGTTGATAATTTGCTGAATAATGATCAATATTTATTATTGGCAGACTATGCAAGCTACATTGAGGCACAAGAGCGCGTAGGTAAACTATACCAACATCAGGATGATTGGACACGTATGGCGATATTGAACGTGGCTAATATGGCTAAATTCTCAAGCGACCGTGCAATTGGTGATTATGCTAAAAACATTTGGCATGTAACACCTCAAGCAAAGGTTAAAACTAAAAAATAAATAATCAGAAAACAGTACAGGGCTTGCTCGACTACTGTAATGCAACAATTGTGTAATGCAATAATTGTTAATACCAAGTATTTATCGTAAGATTGGGTTGATATTTCAGGCCTAATTTTACGATAAAGAACGGAGATGCATATGCGTTACTTAATGGCAGCTTTAGGGTTTGTGTTGTTTGCAACACATGCTAATGCGGTAAGTGTTAATGATTTAACCAATGCGGAAGCAAGTGGCGGATTAAAAACAGCATTGATTCAAGCTGCGGGTAAAGCAGTTGGTCAATTAGGTGCCGTAGATGGATTTTTAGGCAATAAAGAAGTTAAAATTCCATTACCCGACACGATGCAAAAAGCTGAAAAAGCCATGCGTATGCTTGGCATGGGCAAGCAAGCCGATGAGCTAGTACTCAAAATGAATCGTGCAGCGGAAGCAGCAGTGCCAGAAGCTAAAGCCTTACTGGCTGACTCAGTTAAAAAGATGAGCGTTGCTGATGCCAAAGCGATATTAACTGGTGGCGATGATGCCGCAACGCAATACTTCAAAAAAACCACCTCAGCACCTATGGCTGAGAAATTTCTGCCCATTGTTAAAAAAGCAACAGAAAACGTACAACTCGCTCAGCAATACAATAAGTTTGCAGAGATGGGTGGTAAGTTTGGCCTTGTTAAAAAAGAGCAAGCAAACCTCGAGCAATACGTTACCAAAAAAACTCTAGATGGTGTTTATTTGATGATGGCAAAAGAGGAAGCTGCTATTCGTAAAGACCCTGTTGGGCAGGCAAATAATGTACTTAAAAAAGTGTTTGGCTCGCTAATTTAGCCTCATTGGGTGTGCCTTAATCATAACGGTATGTGCTATCAGGGCAAATCTTAGGGTATAAAGCGTTAAGTGTTGAGTTTGTAATTTGGTTGAGGCTTTTACTTAAATGGTACTTTAAGCTCAATTAATCAATCGCTTTCAGCCCGCGTAGGACACACTCGTTTGCAGTGCGCTGCATGAAAGCCGTTAAATACGGCGTACTGCCTTTAGGCGAGTACGCCCGAACTGGTTGTGGATAGTAAGTGATAGCGGGCAGGCCACGTTTTTCTTGGAATTAGCGTGATGATGAAGGCAAAGTTTGTGGCCTGCCCCATGTTTGCAGTTGTAGTATTAGCCTAATTCCAACTCAATTGCATCTAGTCTTTAATTAATCCCGCATACTTAGCCCTAACCTTTGCAGCTTTAGGCGCGGCTACTGCCATGCAGTAAGGCTGGTGGGGGTTCTTGTCAAAATAATATTGGTGATAATTTTCAGCTGGGTAAAACACTTCGGCAGCGTTTACTTCAGTCACAATAGGGTTGGGCCAGATATTTTTCTGATTTAATTCGGCAATCATATTAACGCTAGCTGTACGTTGTGCTTCATTTTGGCAAAATACGGCAGAGCGATACTGCGTGCCGATATCATTGCCTTGGCGGTTGGGTGTGGTTGGGTCGTGAGATAAAAAAAATATTTCTAGTAGAGTTTCAAAGCTGATTACAGATTCATCATATGTGATTTTAACCGCAAAGCGAAAATCTCGGGGGCTTGCCCCCGAGTTGGATAGCGTACAATGGCTGGGTTTGCCATTGTGAGGTATCCAGCTCATGGACATACGGAGAAATACCCATCATATATTCAGAATCATGTACCACTTT
>JAUXNQ010000018.1 GCA_030682715.1 Methylotenera sp.
AAAGTGGTACATGATTCTGAATATATGATGGGTATTTCTCCGTATGTCCATGAGCTGGATACCTCACAATGGCAAACCCAGCCATTGTACGCTATCCAACTCGGGGGCAAGCCCCCGAGATTTTCGCTTTGCGGTTAAAAAACCACTCACAATAAAAAAAGCTTTGACTGCAATACTAGAAGACAATAGGTCACTTATTGCTGACAGACTATTACTACCTGATAAGTTGTATGCATGAACTAAAAACACTGTTGCAGCAAACAAAAATCTTAATAAATCAAAGTTGTTATTTTTAAGCTTTGGATGAAGAGTCAATTAACGTCTCAATTTTTTGTTATATTAATTGGCAATAGCATAAGTAAAGCTAAAGCAACACAATCACGCAAGCGTCTGCGCAGTTTATTCATATTCAACACCAACCAGACTCTATCTAGCAATGACAATCGCTTAATTTTTTGTATTGGCACCATGTCTGTATAGCCTAAAATATCCGCAATAAGCAGCGCCTGCTCAAACAACCAACCCTCACGTAACTTTTTAAAACGCTGTATTTTTGCCTTGATGCCTACATTTGCCCCTACTACATTTTCTGCATGCTGACGGTAAAGCATATGCGACTCATGGTCTATTAACCACTTGAACCCGCGCGACCTAGCAAAGGCGTAAATAAACCAATCATGCAGCGCAATATGTTGACACTGCACTTGGTTTGAAATTAAAAAAGCCTGTATTTCTAAAGCAAACTTTTTGGTTAGCACAAACGTACAACCTGGCCCTGCGGATTCAAACATATAATCAAACTGCTTTTGTGGTTGGGCTTTATTAATAAGCCTCTGCTTACCATTCGGCCAAAATGCCGTCACATTACTTGAGTAAGCATCAACATTATTTTCTTGAATTTTTTTAACAGCATGCGAAAGCTTATCATTCTGCCAAATATCATCTTGGTCAGACAACGCAATGTAATCAGCATTACTTAAGTCTGCTTCGCTTAATAACCTAAAGAAGTTTTTAGCTGCTCCGCCACAGCTAATACTTGGCAAAAAAGCAATGTTCTTATGCTGACTTGCTACACTAGTCATCATATCGAGCGAACCATCACTTGAGCAGTCATCTGAAACTAGAATAGAAACATCAACGTCTGATTGATTTAAAATACTGTTAAGTTGCTTTTCAATGTGACTTTGGCCATTAAAAGAAGCAAGCAAAACTAAAACTTTAGTTTTATAAACGAGCAAACTACATATCCTTTTATAGATTTTTATTACTACGCAGTATATCCAAATAACGTTTACACCAATCAGTAGCATTAGGATAACGCGCAAAACTCTGATGTGAGTGCAAAGACTTAGCAGTGTACTGACTTACATTTTGTATAAGTCCTAACATTCTGATAGCGCATTCTTTAGCATTATCTTCTTCGTAATAAATGCCAGACTCTCCGACCACTGAGTGTGCATATTGTAATGATGGCACAATCACTGGCAAGCCATAACTCATCGCCTCAATTAAAGGATTGCCAAACGTTTCTGATTTAGATGGGAACAAAAAAAAATGCGAAGTTTTGTAAAACTCAACTAAATCTATTTGCTTGATTTCCCCAAGATTGAGTATTGGCAAACCCTTAGACGCCACATCATTTAAAAACACATCTGCACCTGAAATTTCGGGGTCTACTGTAACTAAAATTTGGTGTTTTATATTTGCATTTGTTAACTCAGATGAAAGTGCTAAAAGAAACGCATGGTTCTTATGTGGATAAAAACGACTGACATACAAAATGGTGAGCTTATCATCTAAAGACAACGCCCTTTGAGTGATAAGTCCGTTAATTTCCAATACTGACTGCGTAATAAAATCTTTACTAATCGGGTTGGGGATAACCGTCAACTCACTTTTATAATTAGTCCATACTTTTTTAACTTCCTCTAAAACATATGGGCTTTGAACAACAAGAACATCTACATTTTTTAATGTTACCCAAAATGTAAATCTTTTGATTTTTTCAATTAGCTTACTAAAGAGTGGTAGTTTTTGAAGTAATGCATTATCAAAAAGATATGGGTGATGCAACAAAACTACCTTCTTGACGTTTACTGGAGAAAGTAAAAAGTTACCAAAAGCCAACATAGCGGTTATTTGATACTTTTTTACTAATTTAGGTATTAGAATGACATCGAGATATATTCGGACAACTATTTTTCTAAGAACTGAGTTCACTTTCTGTAACTTAATAACGTGAACATTACTAGTTGAGCATAACGCTGTGTACTCTTGAATATCGGGAACAATAATATAAAAGCTGCAAGAGTCACTAGACTGACTCATTAACTCTGAAATTAGATTTAAAGAAATATTCTTAGGGCCTGCCGCAGTTTGATTGTAAAGGTTGATTAAGCAGTTCATTTTTCTCTAACTAATTAATTATTAGATGCTTTCCTAGATTTCTTATAAAGATTGGTTGATTATTTCTGAAGCATCCACCCATCAAATTTAATAGTAAACCTACTTATCGCAGATTTCTAATTGTAATCACCAAGTTTTTTAGTCCCTGCTAACAGTAGGATTAAAAATTACTAACGGTACTAAATTAAATACTTATCCAACTTTTTTTGAAATTACCTTGCACAGATTCTTTACTACATACTGTCTGATGCGAATAACTTGTACGCTATAAGCTATTAGGCTTAGACAAAGCATCACTCCATACAAAATAACCACAATTAAAGTGTGTAAGTTTATTAAATTTACTAAAAAACTTAAACTCATTAACAGCAGAAGCGAAATGTACATTTTTTTGCGCTCATAACTTTTCCAAAGTTTTGAGCTAATTTCTGTACGTATCAAAAAGAATATAAAAAATGCCAAGGCTGACGCCATAGCTGCACCAGCTGCACCATAGACTGGGATTAACAACCAATTAGCTAGTGCATTTACACCCAATGCTAAGACTGCCGCTAGCATTGAAAACATGGTTTTTCGCTTAATACCTATACCAACCCCAGTAGATTCAGATAAGGTATATAGCAGTGGATAAGCCATGGCTAATAGCAATATATGTTGCACGTGACTGTATCTGGCTGGCGTTATGAAGATAATGATCCATGAAAACATGCCTGCCAAAGACCAAATCACTAACACGGCAAGCGTGGCATAATCTATAGTTCTTATAATTTTTTCTGGATCTACGCCCTGAACCGCCCACTTGTAGACCGTAGGTGCCCAAATAGTGGAAAAAATAGTCTGGAATATCAATGCTGCTCCAGCAAAGCTTACTGCAACAGAGTAAACTCCTAGCTCCTCAAAGCTTGATATGCTTCTTAAAAAAATCTTATCCATTGCAGTTAGTCCCCAAAATGCTACACCACTGCCAATCAGTGGAATGGTATAACGAAGCATTTGAGTTAGTTTGGTTTTATCTACCTTCGCTACAAATATAAGCGGCCATTGCCCACGTGTATTCCACGTAAATAAAAAAAATACAAAACTGATTGATATAAAATATGCCGCCATTAAATTAGCAAAAATAGCATCAACTCCAATTGCGACATAAATGATCAGCACTACTAAAAATAACAACTTAGGCAACAGCTGGCTCATCGAAAAAGCCAACCCACGCTCTTCCATTCGTAGAATCAGACTTAAGAATCGAGAGAAAAACGCTAAAAACACTGAGGCAAAGAATAACGTAGATAAAAACACCGAATGAATGCCAAACAATAGCTCTGAAACAGACCAAGGCAAAAGCAATATGACAATCACTGTCATGCCTAAAATCACTAGACCAGGTAGTATTACAGCTTTTAGTAATCCTGATTTATCGTCAACTTCATGAAATTCTCGCACATAGGCCTGGTCCAGCCCGAGGCTAAACAATAGTAACGCAAAGCTTATAGTCACCTGCAACATACTTAGCCTACCTATATCTTCTGGAGAAAAGAACCACGCCACAATCGGCAAAGTGATTAATCCCAATATAGCTGCACCGATAGGCCCAACCGAAAACTGCAAAACCTTCTTGGCGTTCAAGCAAAAAACCCCAATACCGATTGAATCACTTTATCTAGCTCTTTCTGTGTCATACCAAAATACATCGGCAATCGGACAAGTCGTTCGCTTTCAGTTGAAGTAAAGCGATCTTCACCATAGAAACTACCAAACTGCAGGCCTGCTGGTGCAGAGTGCAACGGAATATAGTGAAAAACTGCCATAATATCTTGTGACTTTAGGTGGTTAATAAAAGCACTGCGTTGCTCTATGTCTTTGAGCTTTAGATAAAACATATGTGCATTATGTTCGCAATGTTCTGATATCGTAGGCAAATTAACTAGGCCTGTTTTTTCTAGAGATTTAAAAGCATTGTAGTAAGATTGCCAAGTAATTAAGCGGTTTTGATTGATTTCATTTGCCTTTTCTAACTGTCCCCAAAGAAAAGCAGCTTGTAACTCACTTGGCAGATAGCTACTTCCTAAATCGACCCACGTATACTTATCAACCTGTCCACGAAAGAACTGGCTACGGTTGGTACCTTTTTCACGGATAATTTCTGCACGCTTTAAAAAACGCTCATCATTTATAATCAATAAGCCTCCTTCGCCACCGCTAGTATAGTTTTTGGTTTCATGAAAACTATAAGCTGTCATATGGCCAATACTACCAAGAGGTTTGCCTTTAAAGGTAGACATCATACCTTGTGCAGCATCCTCAATTACAAACAAGCCATGGCGACTTGCAATCTCCATAATTACATCCATTTCACACCCAACACCAGCATAATGCACAGGCACAATTGCTTTGGTTTTTGCTGTAATTGCTTGCTCTATCAAAGTCTCATCAATATTTAATGTATCTGGTCTTATATCAACAAACACGATTTTCGCGCCACGCAAAACAAATGCATTTGCAGTGCTAACAAATGTGTAGCTGGGCATAATAATTTCATCACCAGACTGAATGTCAATTAGTATCGCTGCCATTTCCAATGCTTGGGTGCAAGATGGGGTAAGCAATGCTTTTTTACAACCGAGCTTCTCCTCAAACCATTGCTGACACTTTTGACCGTAATTACCATCACCAGATATTTTATCGCTACGCATAGCTGATAACACATACTGATCTTCGTTCCCAGTGTAAGGCGGACGATTAAAAGGAATTTTATAATTCATCTTAAGCTACTCTCAAATCTTGATCTAAACAAAACTTTTCCATTCAAAGACACGCCGTCATCTGTATAAAATTTGGTTATTTTCAACAGTCCTACCCTGCATACGACTACAGGTTGCCCCGCTTCCATAAATATATTTTTTCCTATTGCACCTTCTCGACCTTCTATCACAACATCATCAACCAATTCAGCATCCAAAATACGTACCAACATATTATTTATATATGCTGCAGCACCTCTGTATGGAGGCCCTACGGCATAAATAAATCGATGAATCTCATCAGCTTTCTTCGTCCAGTTTATAAAGTAATCAACGTCATCTCTCCAAAGACTATAACTTGCTAAAGATTCATCTTGAGGGGTACTTGTCAAATTTTTACCTTGATAAATAATTAGTGATATCTGTGTAACGAGATTAACGTATAAAGGTACGATACTATTTATCGCATCTGATATTTTTATTGGATAAGAAATTTGTATCGCCGCTTGTTTTATTATATCTCCCTTGTCATACCCTGAATTTGCGAAAAGTGCCGTTACGGCCAGCCGACTTTCTCCATTAATAAGCATATTGACCAAAGGGGCAAAGCCTCGATATTTGGGTAGAGGAGAGTCATGAAAAACGATTAAATTTTTTGAATCATCAATTATCCATCTCCAACCAATGGCGTATGTGTAATTGGAAAAGGGTATTACATTTTTGTCAAAATCTGTTCGCTCAAAAAAACATAGGGAATTTATAGTACATAACTCTCTTATCTGCTGAAAGTAATCATCTTCTACACCACTGTCTCTAGCTCCAATTATAAAAGCAACAACGCTACTTCCAAAGGTTTTCAAAAAATCATCTAAAACTATGTAGCCTTTTTTGCCTAATATATAAAAACCAATTTTCATCACTAGTTCCCAAAAATTTGAGCGTATTGTTCAACTAATTTAGTTTCTGAAAAGCGGTTTCTAATCGTAGTAATATTCATTACTATATCTTCATTAGAGAGCAAATTAATATTTAACTGCTCAACATCAAAAACTTTAACACCTATACTATCAAATAAATTCCATTGAACTACATCTTTGCGCATATAAACCTTTTTTCCTAACCCCAACAATGTAATTGTATTTCCCATAGCTTGCTGCCGCTTGTGTGCAAACATTGCAATGTCAATCTGACCGAGTAATTCAAGGTATTTCTCAAAAGACATAAAGTCTAGTAATGGTGTAAATTTACTTCCGAACAACTCTGAACCAAGTTTCAAGATTAGCTCTGCATAACCAACCTGACCATATGACAGCGGACAATATATATGTATGTTCTCATTTTTATATAAACTAACCCTCTCAAATATTTCGGCATGATTATTGGTTGGGTCAGCAGAATTACCAACTAAGATATTGATTGTATCGCCACTCTTTGGTGGCACTGCATATTCTTTATATACATTGCTCGGATACATTAAACATTCGTGGTATATGCCGTCCACTCCGTACCATTCTTTTGCTAACTCATAATCACCCTTTATGTAAGTAACAAAATGTCCTATTCGTTTTATAACGAAAGCACGAACTAGTTCTAGAATGTATGAATTCAAACCTTGAGTGCGAATATTATAGCTATATAAATCCCCACCCCACATAACCCAATAACACCTTTTTAGCAGCCAAGGCATAAAAAATAAAATTACAACAATTCTAAAACTAAGACCATGCAAAATAATTTTTTCATTTAAATGCATCTTTAAAATAATTAAAATATGATGATTTATCATACTAAGTATTGTTTTTTTTGATAACTTAACATTTTGATATTGATTAAGATCTTTCTCAGCCATTCCAGTAGTTAGCAGAAAAGTATGCTCTTTAAAATTAAAGTAACTCCTAACAAATTCAATAAATGGAGGGATGAACTTATCACAACCAGCAATATGTAGAATTTTATTTGACATTTGATTTATGTAGTTTATACATTTTTTAGGCTTCAAAAATTATGAATGTATGAATTGTCCTGAGTGGTGTTTTAACTTTAATCGGCACCAAATAAATCACGGCTATAAACTTTATGCTCAACGTCTTGAATATCGTTGCTAATTCTGTTTGCCACAATGACATCTGCCACCTTTTTAAACTGATTTAAGTCATTAATCACTTTAGAGCTAAAAAACTCTGTTTCCTGCATTGCTGGCTCATAGATGACAACTTCAATACCTCTAGCTTTAATACGTTTCATCACACCTTGTATACTTGATGCACGGAAGTTATCTGAGCCACTTTTCATGATTAAACGATAAATGCCAACCACTTTAGGGTGACGAGCAATGATGCTATCTGCAATAAAATCTTTGCGTGTGCTGTTCGCCTCTACTATAGCGTGGATCAAGTTTTGCGGCACATTGCTGTAGTTGGCTAACAACTGCTTTGTATCTTTAGGTAAACAATACCCACCGTACCCAAAAGATGGGTTGTTATAGTGATTGCCAATTCTAGGGTCTAAACAAACCCCTTCTATAATCTGGCGCGTATCTAGCCCATGAGAGACGGCATAAGTATCTAGCTCATTAAAATAAGCAACCCGCATGGCTAGATAGGTATTTGCAAATAGTTTAATTGCTTCTGCTTCTGTGCTGTCTGTTAGCAATACTGGTATATCTTGCTTAATTGCACCTTGTTGCAACAGGTTTGCAAAAATTTGTGCTTTTTCTGTTTTAGCACCCACAATAATGCGGCTTGGGTGCAAGTTATCATAAAGTGCGCGGCCCTCACGCAGAAACTCAGGAGAAAATATAATATTTTCAGTATTAAATTGCCTGCATATGCTCTCAGTGTAACCAACTGGTACGGTTGACTTAATGATTATGGTTGCTTGAGAATTAATACTTAATACATTTTGAATCACGTACTCAACACTGCTGGTATTGAAATAATTAGTTTTTGAGTCGTAATCTGTGGGTGTTGCAATGATGACAAAGTCAGCATTTTCATAGGCGTCACATGGGTTGACAGTGGCGCGGAAATTTAACTGCTTATTTTGTAGATAGTCTTCAATTTCCACATCTAAGATGGGCGATTGTTTGTTGTTGAGAAGATTAACTTTTTCTTCAATAATATCTAATGCGACAACCTCATGGTGTTGCGCCAACAACACTGCATTAGAGAGCCCTACATAGCCTGTACCAGCAATTGCTATTTTCATATTAAGTTCTGAGCACTATGTGCTAATTAATTAAGTTTAATCGATGTCTATTTATTTTCAGGAGCGCTAGTTTCCAAGGCGCCTTGTTCGGCAACCTCTTGCTGTAAAACATTAATTTCTCTGCGTAGTGCTTCGAACTCCTGCATTTTGTTTTTTAAAAATCTTATCGTGATTTTTGTTTTTTCTTCTATTCCCGTTGGTGTGAGTAAATACATATAAGCTAACTTATTTTTACTATTCTTAAAGTTGCTCACTTTTAATAAGCCAACTTTGATTAACGCTTTGATACAGTAGTTTGCTTTGCCTAAGCTTATACCAAGCGCTTCAGCCAGCTCTCGCTGGCTAATTTCCGGTTTTTCTTCTACCAGCTTAAGAATTTTGTAACGATATTCGTCTGTTAGCATTTTCACATCCGTTCAATGATTGAACGTATAAGTAAAGTCTACATTATGTAATAAAAAATGCATAGTAAAATTAATCACTACATGAAAGCAGAAGCGATTATCAGTCTTTAAGACTTAGATAGTCTTTGAGGTGCGAGATGAATTAAACATACTTAGAACAGAGATAAATTTTGAACACAGATAGATTTTATAATTTCAGTAAGCCCCACCCGTAAATTTCTTAATATCCCTAAGCTGCCGTTTAGTTGGGCGCCCCGCCCCTCGATCTCGTTGCGCAAAATCATGCTCGCCAGTGAGTTTTGCATTTTCACGCTTGGCAATACTTTCTATAGTTTCAGAGTACAGTAGTGCAGCTTCTGGTGCGCCTTTGCGTATATTAGATAATGCTAGAACATTGACTTCAATTTCGAAGTCTCGATTACGGATATGAATTACTTGGCCGATATGCACTTCTTTTGCTGGTTTTACACGGTCTCCATCCACATGGACTTTGCTAGTATCGATGGCAGTGGTAGCTAGGCTACGTGTTTTAAAAAACGTGTTTGCTATCCTTCATTTAGGCTGACCTCCTGATGTGTATTGCTTTCGTGTTGTAAAAAAACTTACCATCAGGAGCGTTCAGCTTACTTATTTTAGGCTAGTAAAACCTTAACTGGGCACATGAGACTCAGACTCGATTTTTGCAACACAGGCAGCTTACACTTACATCACCTGCTTCAATTGAGCATATTGCTTAATATTTGCATACAAATCTTTTAATTGGTCGTACCCGCTTAATGCTAATGCTATGTTTTCCAAGCGCTCTTCTATTTCTAATGGGTATTCATGTGCAATGGCATTGCGTATTTCTCTGAGCTTATCCCACATTGATGTCGATGGAATGATTTCAAGTTTTTCTAACAAATTCAGGATGTCTATCATTGGTAGATTGTCATTATTGATCTCACGTAATGAAAATAATAGTTTTCGAAATAGACTCGCCCCAAGCTTGTCTTGAATTTTAATGTAGTTAAATAGAAAGCTATTAACAATGCGTTGATTTGAATAATCTTTAAGCCAAGACTCGTTTAGCACCTGCTCTTTTAATAAAGAGCTGTCAATATCACAGCTGTTAAATAATCCATCTAGTGATTCAAATATAGGCTTTAATGCCGTTGACATAATAATACCCCTTCACTGGTTGCTATTTTGTCTATAGGTCGCTTAGCACCTCGACATATCACTAAATCAATGCGTTGATCCCCAATTTTATGTTTAATCTGTGCGAGAAAATCAATGCGTTTTTCACCTAGCCTATTCTGCTGATCTGCCACTACATATAAATCAATATCACCGCCTTTACGGGTATCATCAACTCGACTACCAAAAAGATACAGGTCTCCTTTTTCAAAGACTCGTAAGAATGCATCTTGGATAACATTGACTGCTTCTGCACTTAATCTCAAGGTGTACTCCTCTTTATCATATTCAATTGGACTTTGATCATTTTATTGATTAAGGATTATCTGGCTTGCAACATCACGCGCAGGCTATCGATCTGCACAATTAATTGTTTATCCATGCATTGCGCCTTTCATCGAGAATTCTGGTTTGATAAGGCACAAAATCTGCTAAGTCTATTAAGTGGCGGGTTAACGGATTCCCTTTTAACGTAGCGTTACCAACAATCATTTTCCCGTGTTGTAATATTTCACCTAATAATGGCTCTCCAACATCATTAAGGTCAATTAAATCTATGGGCCTACCCACTAGACAAGCTAAAGCGTGAATAAGGTTTAGTTTAAACTCTGGTGTTATCTTTTTTTCACACAATACTGCAATGTCTAGGTCGCTATTAAATGTTGCTTTGTGCTTAGCTACTGAACCAAAGATAATTGCCATACGAATCTCACTAAATGACAATAAAGTTTGTCTAATCGCACTTTCTTGCTCTATTGGTATTTGCAATAGCTTGTGCATATATCAATCTCTTTTACGTTGATGATTCATTTTACCGTACTGTATGAAATTATGTAGATTCTATTAAAGCGTTAATAAGTCCCGCCCGTAAATTTCTTAATATCTCTTAATTGTCTTTTGGTCGGGCGCCCTGCACCTCGATCTCGTTGCGCAAAGTCATGCTCTCCCGTGAGTTTTGCATTTTCCCGCTTGGCAACACTTTCTGTAGTTTCGGAATACAGTAGTGCAGCTTCTGGTGCGCCTTTGCGTATATTAGATAATGCTAGAACATTGACTTCAATTTCAAAATCTCGGTTACGGATATGAATCACTTGGCCGATATGCACTTCTTTTGCTGGTTTTACACGGTCGCCATCCACATGGACTTTGCTAGTATCGATGGCAGTGGTAGCTAGGCTACGTGTTTTAAAAAATCGGGCAGCCCATAGCCATTTATCTAGCCTGCATTTATTTTGCATGTCTTCGGTATCATGCCTATTAGCGGTAATCATCTTCTCGTTGGTGCCTAACAGCTAAAACTGTGACTATTTCATTTTCTTCGATTTCAAATAATGCTACATAGCCATATGTGCCGAATGAAATGATTAGCTCTCTTAAAAATGGGGTGTCCGTTTTTGCTTTTCTGCAAGTAAAAGGAAACGTTTCAAGCAACTTAAGCGCTTTGTTTATAGATGTTAAAGCATAGTTTGCCACATGCAAATCTCGCTCTACTAAAAACAGATATAAACCCTTTAAATCATCTCTCGCAGTTTTAGTAAAACGAACTTGATAAGTCAAAACAAAGCCATTACAGCGCTTTTTGGTGTGCTTGTTGGTATATATTAGCTAATTCAGCAATCACATCATCTGTTGAGTAATACTCTTGAGTATGTTTAGCCTCATCACGCGAGGCAATGCCACGTGCAATAAATGCTTGTTGATGCAATCTCCGCTCAATATTAGCTCGCAAAGACTCTTCTAAAAAACTAGATAGCGTTTCACCTTCTGATAGCACACTTTGCACAGCCTCTCTTAATTTAGGCTCCACCCTTAATGCAGGAATTGTGGCAGTTTTCATCGGAATCTCCATTGTAATGCAAATGCATTACGCAATGATAATATAAACTCAAGTCATTAGTTAAGATTTTTTTGGGGTGTTTTGTTCAAGCACAAGTTTAAACTTGTTCAGTACAGTTTCAGCTAAACTATTCACCTCCTGCAAGCTACGACCTGTTAGATACAAAATACCATCGGCTACATTATTCATCGTAGCGATATGAAATTGACCATTTTCGACGGCACTAATGACTTCATCACTTAGCATAAGATGGCGCATATTGCGCTCTGGCATTAGCACGCCTTGTTTACCATCTAAGCCTATTTCTTTACACACTCTGAAATAGCCTTCAATTTTTTCATTAAGGCCGCCTACTGGTAGCACTTCTCCATGCTGATTAAGCGCGCCAGTAACGGCAATGCCTTGTTTAATTGGCACTTGTGCAAGTGATGAGAGTAATGCAAAAAGCTCTGCACATGAGGCTGAATCGCCATCCACACCACTGTACTCTTGCTCAAATACAAGTGACGCCGTGAGGTTAAGCGGATTTAATCGTGCAAAGTTACTATGTAGCCAGCTTTGTAAGATCATGACGCCTTTATCGTGCGTTGGGCCACTCATCCTCACTTCACGGTCAATGGTTAGCACGCCACGGCTACCTGGGTAGCAATTAGCAGAAATGCGAACAGGTGAGCCAAAACTTGCTTCAGATAGATCAATATGCGTCAGACCATTAATCTGGCCGATACACTCTCCATGTACGCTGATAATGAGCTCTTTATCTACGATGGAATCTCGCATATGCGCCTCAATATAGCTGTGGCGTGCATATTTGCGTTGTATGGCTGACTTTACATCTTCAATTTCTACTAACTTTGCACCACGCAAATTAGCGGCGGCGGCGCTTTCTAAAAGTAATTTTTCAAGTACTGCAAACTGAGTGCTCAGCCTTGTTTGATCTTCAATTAAGCGATGCATTGCTTGCAATAAAACAGCAACCGCTTCTGCGGTGACGTGGCAGCAGTGATGTTGGCGGCACTTGTGGGCAATAAACGATGCATAAGCTGCATAGTTTTCTGGCGTTGCTTTTACCTGATCAGCAAATTCTATTTTGATGGGAAAGTAATCAAAGAAATCTGGTTTAACGCTCAATAGCTCGTAATAATCTTCACGCGTGGCAATCAATACAATTTTGACGGAAACAGGTATCGCTGCTTGCGCGCTAATCAGGCTACTGCCTTGATTACCACTACTGCTCAAGTCTTCAATTTGCAAGGTGCCATTGCGTAAGAATCGGTGTAATTTTTCAAGGATATGTGTGCCATTTTGTTCATCGGCAAGAATGTCACGCAAATGTAGTAATAACGTACCGCCATCAGCGCGCATTAAATTGCCAGCACGTAAGCGCATAAAGTCTGGGATGCTACTTGCCTCGCTGGCACCTTCTATTCCACCAAACAAGGACTGCAAACTAGGATCATTATCATAAAGCACTGGCGCATGCTGTGTTGCATGATGCTCTACTAATACGTTGGCACGATAGCGGCCGAAAAAGCTTTCAGAGATGAGTGCTTCAAGGTTACTTTCACCATCTGGGCTTGTTGTTGGTTGCCAATTCTCTAGTGATTCTAAAATATCTTTTTGCAAAGCATCAAAATAATGCGTTGGCATTTTTTCTGGGTCTATGAGCGTAAGGCTAGCTTTAACTGTACTTAACTGCCCTTCTAAGAAAATTTGCAATGGTGCGATAGAATTTTGCTGCACTTTAGCTTCTAATAAACTTGCAAGGTCTTTGGCAAAAACGCGTACAAAACTATCCAATGCTTGTTTTAACTGTGTACCCGCGCCAGCTGGTAACTTAATAAACAGCGGCTTTCCGTTGCCTTCAAACTGATAAAGCGCGACCAAATCACTGGCTGCTGTCCATTTTTTTGCAGCATCATGCATCACGCTGGACATCAGGGTGGTTCTACCTGAACCAGGCTCACCCAAAGCAAGTAAGTTAAAACCAGACTGCTGAATACTTAAGCCGAACTCAGCCGCTTTTTTAGCTTCTGCTTGCGCGACCCATGCTTGATATTGTGCGTTATCGTGTGTCTCAACGAGTAGCGCTGAAGTGTCAGCAAAGCTGAATTGACCCAATGCCACATTCAGGGTTAATTCTTGAGGTATTAATGTTTTTTGCATATTGAATTAATTATTATTTAGTGTTGAAACACATATTGCAGATAACCCTTGTTTATAAAGACAGGGTATGAGGGTATGCATATTATTTAGCCAAACCTTGTAAAACAGCCTCCATATACGACTAACCGCCTCAACAATATGCATTAGATAGTCACGCAGCCTTTGCTGGTTACGACTCATACGGGAATTGCCTCAGAGAGTACGATACTCCGAAAAGAGTCAGGCAGCGCTTTTGGCGTCAACACATCTACCTTCACACCAAGCAATTTATGCAGCTCATGCCTAATTGCGCCTATGTCCATCAGCGTGGTATCTTTTGTAGGGTCAATCAGAAAATCAAGATCACTGCTCTCGGCATCTTCGCCTCGAATTACCGAACCAAAAACACGAACATTGCATGCGCGATGCGACTTTACCACATCACGAATTGCATCCCTGTTAGCATTCAGTGCTTCTGATGGCCTCATACTTTCACCTCTTTTACCCTGTCTATTATTTACAACCACTGAGTTTTAACTCATAAAAGATGTAAGAAATTCGCTCGTACTAACTAGTAAGTCAGCACATATACCCAAATACTAACACTTAGCCATTAGATTACTTACGTTTAGCCCAACGATCACGCGCTAGATCATCTGCTGATTTTGCTTCTACCCAATGCTCACCTTTTGAATTTGCTTCTTTCTTCCAGAATGGAGCCTCTGTTTTAAGATAATCCATCATAAACTCGCAAGCTGAGAATGCGTCTCCACGATGAGCACTAGTCACAACGACCAGCACAATTTGATCGCTAGGTTGCAATGTGCCAACGCGATGCACAATTAAAGCATCGATGATATTCCAACGTGCTTTTGCTTGATCAATAATCGCACTTAAAGATTTCTCAGTCATGCCTGGGTAATGCTCCAGGGTGAGTTGAGTCACGTCATCGCCATCATTCAAATCACGCACTAAGCCTACAAAGCTAACAACCGCACCAATATCCTTACGTGCTTGGCGCAGTTGATTGATTTCTAAGCCAACATCAAAATCTTCTGTTTGTACGCTAACTGTCATTTAAGCATCTCTTAAACAAATCATATTAAACAAATTATATGAGACCTACTTTTGTAGGAGCGGTCATTGACCGCGAACTTGGCTAACAAAACCCTTGCGCGGTCAATGACCGCTCCTACCATAAGTGACCGCTCCTGCCTTAAGAAAGTTAACCACCAGTAACAGGAGGGAAAAATGCCACCTCATCACCATCGTTAATCACAGCTTTATCATCCACGAGCTCATGATTAATTGCGGCTCTGACCTTAAGCTTTCCCATCAACATTTGTCCCCATACGTCACCACGTTTAGCGAGTAATGCTTTTAGTTTCAGAATGGTAAAGGATTCATCTGGCAACTCTAGATCTTCTGTAGAGTACTTGAGTGTTTCCTTGAGTCTTGCGAAGTAAAATAATTTAATTTTCATTGGGTAACTAACTAAGTTAATCTTCTTTATCATCAATAATATCTAACAAATCAGGTGTATTGTTTGCTAGCTCTACACGTTCGATTTGTGCAAATCTTTGTGAAATCTTCTGGCTAGAAATATGTACATCCTGCGCATTTTCATGCGCTTGTCTAATATTGTCCGCAAGTTTTTTCATACGTAAATCAAAACGTCCAAAATCTTTACTGAGTTTGCCTAACTCGTCTTTAATGACGTGCACTTGCTTACGTGTTTCAACGTCTTTTAACACGGCACGCGCAGTATTAAGTACTGCCATTAAGGTCGTTGGCGAAACCACCCACACACGTTTGTTCATGGCGTATTCAATGACATCTGCATGATAAGCATGCAACTCGGCAAACACGGCTTCTGCTGGAATAAACATCACTGCACCATCTGAAGTGACATTAGAAATAATGTATTTAGTGGCAATATCGTCCACATGCTTTTTAACGTCTAATTTAAATTGTTTTTCTGCAAGTAGCTTTTCTGCATCACTAAGCTTGTTATCCAGCATGCGGTGATAGTTTTCAAGCGGAAATTTACTATCCACAGCAACCACGCCAGTAGGCTCAGGTAAAAACAACGCACAGTCAGCACGCGTGCCGTTCTCGAATGTGTGTTGCATCGCAAAAGAATTCACTGGAAGCACATTGCGTACTAATGCCTCTAACTGCACCTCTCCAAATGCACCCCGTGAGCGTTTATCCCCCAACAGCTCTTGCAGGCTCACTACATTAGTGGTTAAGCCATCAATTTTCTTTTGCGCTTCATCAATGGTTGCAAGGCGCGCCATCACATCCATAAAAGTTTGATTGGTTTTTTTGAAGCCATCATCCAAACGCTCGGATACTTTACCACCAATCAACTCAAGCCGCCCATCAACTGATTTAGTCAGTGCCTCAATGCTTGCGGTAAGTTGCAATGTCGCATTGCGCATGGTTGATTGGATTAACTCTTGCTCTGCTTTACCCTGCTCTGCCAATGTCGTGTGTAGCTTTTCCAACACGGTTTCTCGTGTTTGAGAAAGGCTGTTGTTTTGTGCAAGTTGTAATGTCTGCATCGCATCTCTGGTTGCCTGCAACTCAATAGCCACGCTATTGCGTAGACGCTCGCTGGTTTCGTTAGTTGAACTACTCAACCGATCGCCAAGCTTGTTCAAGCCATCGTTAAAGTCTAGCAACATGGCGCGATGCTTTTCCTCCAGCTGTTGCAATATAAGCGTGTTGCGATCTACTTTGCTTTCTCGCCACATCTGCAATAGAAGCAACAAAAGAATAGCAAATGAAATAATTAATATAATGATTTGTACCATAGGCTAAATTATACCCGATGCTTGTTTAGCATCTCTATAAATTCATGGTTTAAATATAAGGATTAAATAGATGGTTTAACAGATTGCATGCGCCACTTACAAGCATCGGACATTGATACTACATAGATACATTTAGTTGAAATGAACAAAAATTTTCAAAAGACCATTTTTAAAATACTTCAGATTATGACAAACTTAAGCCTGTTATTAATCTCGTTAGGCTAATCGTGCTTAAACTCAAACTACTCATCAACCAGTGGCTAGCTAACATTACACGCAGGCTACACAACAGCTTTTACTTATATTTAAGCGCACTGCTCACGGTGTTGGTTTTACTCGATGCCAGTGTACTTCATGTGGGTGAAAACATGCGAGACCGCGCGTTTGATATGATGGTGAAAAATCGGATTATGGTGCCGAAACCAGATGCCGATATTGTTATTGTTGATATCAATGAAGCATCGTTAAGTGCAATGTCCGCAGAATATGGTCGCTGGCCTTGGCCTAGGCAAGTATTGGGTGAGTTTTTAGAAAACATTGAAACGCAACAACCTAAAGCAGTGGTGTTTGACATACTATTTAGTGACCCAGATATTTACAACCCTGATAGTGATGCCTACTTTAATGAGGTCATTGCCAGCACTGAAAATACTTTTTTTCCAATGTTACGCCTTGCGGAGGCGAGTGACCATTTAAGCCAAGTCACCCCTGACATGATTCCAGGCATTAAACGCACAGGGTTAGCCGCAGATGCAAATGCAAATGCCGCAACTAAGCCAATTGCAATCGTTCTACCGCATTTTGAGGCCGCACTGAACTCGCAACACCTAGGCACGCATAATATTTATCCAGATAAAGACGGCATTGTGCGTGAATACAGACTTTGGCACGATGAAAATGGCTGGGTGCTACCTTCCCTACCCTTAGCTGTAGGAAATTTTGTAGGTAAAAGCTCAGATGCCCTTCCACAAAATATGCTGATTAATTGGCGTGGCAAACCTTTTACTTACCAATTTGCAACGTTCAGCGATGTTTACACAGACATGGCCAGCAAGGTGAAAAAACGCCCGCCCAATGAGTTTAAAGACAAGATAGTGATTATTGGCTCTACCGCGCCTTCATTGTTTGATCTTAAAGCAACCGCCATGGCAAAAGCCCATCCAGGGGTAGAAATTCTAGCCACCGCCATTGATAATATTAAGCAAGATGACTATTTAAAAGTCTGGCGAGGAAAAACACCCTATATATTAATGAGTCTGACATTAATTTGGCTCACCGCGCTGGCATTTTTCCGCAATGTAGACCGAGATAAAGTAACGACAATTTTCAGTAGTAGCCAAATTATATTGATTACGCTGTCTTACCTTGCAATTAACTTCACGAACACCTACTTAGATTTAACTGGTCCAATTGCTTGGGCAATTATGTATTTCAGTGTAGCCAAAATATATGCACTAGCTAACGACCGCGCAATGCAACGACTTTTAGCCAACGACGTAGAATCAGGCAAAAAAGGGGCAGCGATTTTGCTCATGCCAATTTTATTTGAAACACAAGAACCAGTGAGCGATAGCACACTTAAAAAACTACAACATAAAATTGAACATAAACTGCATCAACAAGGTACGGTAGAAATCTTAAAAGGTACGCAAAGTGGCATATGGGGCCTGTTTAGCGATATGATTATCGTTAGCTGGGCTTATCACCATGATGATGAAGCCTCGGCAACAAAAGCGGAACAAGCCGCAATGCAGCTTGGTGAAGAACTTAACAGATTAATACAAAATACAGGCATTCCTGCCGACACAACTGCGCGTTACATATTGCACACAGGGACGCTAAACACAGAAAAACCAAGAGCAAACCAATGGCGAGGATTATTTGCACAAGCTATTATCAAATTAGATATTTTAGAAAATTAGACATTTTTGTTAGACATTTTAGAAGGTGAAACTCAATGAAACATTACCTGAAGCAAGCTTTAATCGCGGGCAGCCTAATTCCTTTACTTTACGTAGGGATAAGTAATGCGGCAGAAAAAGGCAGCGCACTTAAGAATGACAATTTGCGTACTGAACCATACGCAGATGCAAAAATTACTGGCAGTTTTGTACGTGGTGAAGGTTTAGATATCATCAAAAAACAAGGTGCGTGGTTACAAGTTAAAGCTAAAAAAGGCTCAGGCTGGGTGCGTTTACTTTCAGTAAAACGTGGTGCTGCAACAAGCAGCAACCAAACCGCTGGCGTACTTGCCGTGGCTAGTGGCCGCGCAGGTACAGGGCAAGTAGTATCAACAACAGGCGTCCGAGGCCTGAGTGAACAAGCGTTAAAAGCAGCTAAGTTTAATGAAGAAGAAATTAAAACATTAGAAAGCTATACTTTAAGTGCTGAAAAAGGCCGCGCTTTCGCCAAAGCTGGCAATTTAAGCAGCATTGCATTTAAAAACCTAAAAGAAGTGAAAGGTGGTGCTCTATGAGCGCGAATCAAACATCCTTAAACAACACGCCAACACAACAATACCGCCTTATTTCACTCTTAGTTGCGGGGCTAATCGGTGTTACTAGCCTACAAAGTGCAGCTTTTGATTTTAAAGGCGCACTCAAAGATGCTGTTGAAAAAGAAATTGGCCAGAAATCAGAAAGCCCAACGGCCCCTACTGACGCGACAAGCCCTACTGAAAATGCTAAACCTAATAACACAACAGCCAACTCAGAAGCAGCATTCAACTGGAAAAACCCCAGCACCGCAGAAGAGATTACGCTTGGGCGCGAGATTGCTGGAAATTTACTAGGGGCAGCGCCACTAGTGAAAAATGCAGCACTACAAAAATATGTTAACTCAGTGGGCCGTTGGGTTGCATCGCAATCTGAGCGTCCAGAGTTACCTTGGCGCTTTGGTGTGATTGAGAGTGATGATTTGAATGCTTTCGCAGCGCCAGGTGGCTATATTATGCTGACCAAAGGCTTATATCGTAAACTTCAAAATGAAGCTCAGCTTGCTGGTGTATTAGGCCACGAAATTGCCCATGTGGTTAGAAAACACCAACTTAAAGTATTACAAAAACAACAACTGTTAAATATTAGTGCTGGCTTCTTAAGTGACAAATATGCAAAAGATAATGCCTTAGTTAGCAAGGCAATTGGCAGTGGTGCAGAAATCAGTGCTAGAAGTTTAGATAAATCAGCTGAGTACGAAGCTGACCGATTAGGTTTAAGTTACGCAACACGTGCAGGTTACGAGCCATATGGCTTAACTGATGTGTTGCAAACATTGGGGCAATCAAGTAACAGTGATGCAAGCGTTGCATTGTTATTTAAAACGCACCCTCACCCAGATGAAAGACTGACCGCTTTAAGTGAATCAGTTGGTGGCCAGCTCGACAAGATTAACAACGGGAAAACACTAGAAAAAAGATTCTATCTACTTAAATAATGGATTGATATAAAACATTGATATTAAACAATAATCTTGCGTACAACTACGCAAGATTGTTTATTTAATTAAAAATACTTAAATACTTTATTTCACCATGTTAGACATAATATTTGTACTAAATACACTACATTGAGCCTGTCTATCATGGAGCACTTTACTTCAACCGCTTTGCAAACCGTAAGCCAGCATCTGGCTTCCCCACTTTGCTATCCGTAAAAGGCATCACCGCCTATTAAGCTATTAAAGCAACAAGATGAGGCGAGAAGTATGACGTGGCTAACTCATAGGTATTACGTTATTCAAACCATCTGAGTACTTTTAAATTAACTCACGCGCACGTAGCTCAGCTTTTATGTAGGCGTAGTAAATAGGTGCGGCAACGATACCTATTAACCCAAAAGCGGCTTCCATACACAACATTGCAATTAATAACTCCCATGCGTTTGCACGAATCTGGCTCCCGACAATACGTGCATTCAAGAAGTATTCAAACTTATGAATAATCACTAAATAGAGCAAAGAGCCAAGCGCTACTGCAAGAGATTGACTTAAACTCACCACCACAATGACAGCGTTTGAGATTAAATTACCAATCACAGGAATCAAACCAACCACAAACGTAATGGCAATCATGGTTTTCACTAAGGGTAAATCTACGCCCATTAACGGCAACACCACGGCTAAGTAAATTGCCGTAAAAAATGTATTAATCGCTGAAATGCGTATCTGGGCAAACACCACACGTTTAAAAGCATCACTCAATAAAGCACAACGCCCATAAAGCGCGCCAGAAAACGGCTTAAAGTGCTCAACTGACACAGCCTCGCGCAAGGCTAACATTCCACCCACAATCATACCAATCAGTATATGTGCAGTAACTCGCCCCGCCTCTTTACCTACTACTTGAAGCTCATCGGCATGCGAACGTAACCATGTCGTTAACAACTCTTTAAACGTAAGCGCATCGGCTGGTAAATGTGTTAATAACCAAGCTGGTAATATTTTTCTTGAATCCTCTAGTATCTGCGCCATTTTTGCTAACAACACAGTTAAACTGCCTGCATCAGACCTCAAAAACGCCATCAAACCTGCCCCAGCCAATGAAAGTAGGCTCACAATAATAAACACTAAAATGCCGACTGCCCAAAGTTTAGAGTAGTTATTCGGGCGTTTACTTGGAAATCTGCGTGAGATATAGGGCGTAATCATGTGCACTAATTGATATACCAACAATCCAGGCAACAGCGCAGGTAACAGGCTAAATTTGAGCACAAAAAACAAAGCCAATCCAGTTAATAACCATGCGGATATTTCATAACTAGTTGCTGCTTGCACCTGCGCTGATTTGGCCATATTTACCTTAAGAATTGATTTATTTTGATACTAACGTACTAACAAACTAAGTACTAGCAAACTAAGTACTAGCAAACTTAAGTATCAACAAAATGTGCTGATTAATAACTTTTGAGTGAAAACCTATTGATGAAATCACCAGCATCATTTGCAGGTAACGAAACGATTAAATCTATATGCTCATTGAACGCTTTATCAACAATAGCACCATTGCATTTTGCTAATGCTCTCGTCACAAAATCCATTTGGTTATAAGCAATGGTTAGATTAATAGTTTTCATCTCTACATAATCTGCTACTTCTGTCACATCCAACGCAAGTTTAGCCGTACCGCCATAAGCCCGCGCCAAACCACCTGTGCCTAGATTAATGCCACCGTAATACCTAATCACACCAACACAAACATTAATAAGGTTGCGGCCCTCTAGCAACTTTAACACAGGCATACCAGCTGTACCTGAGGGCTCGCCAGCATCTGAAAAACGCTGAACAATACCATCCTCTGTTTTTAGCCTAAAAGCATACGCTAGATGATGCGCATTTTGATGTTTGGCCGCAAAAGCACGTAAGGCTTGACCTACCTCTCGCTCAGAAGCACATGACACAGCCATCGCAATAAAACGTGATTTTGTAATGGTTTGCTCAGCAAACCCCGCTTGTACAATAATTTGCAATTACTTACGCCCACCTAAAATACTACCTAATATGCCTCGAATAATTTGTCTGCCTAATTGCGAGCCAATCGCACGTGCAGCACTTTTGGCAGCAGCCTCCAATATGCCATCAGAGCGTCTTGCGGGTTCTTTTTTACTTGAAGATGTCGTCATTTCTGCATCATTCGCTACAGTTGCCTCAACATGAGCCTTTAAAATTTCATAAGCTGACTCACGGTCTACTTGCTTTTCATAAACGTTATTCAGAACTGATGTCCTGATAGACTCAATACGCTCAGCATCGGTCGCTGGGCCAATGCGACTACCTGGCGGACAAACAAAAGTACGCTCAACGGGTGTCGGAATGCCTTTTTCGTCTAAAAATGAAACAAGCGCCTCACCTACACCCAGCTCAGTAATCACGCTCGCAACATCTAACTTAGGGTTAGACCTAAAGGTGGTTGCGGCAGATTTCACTGCTTTTTGATCACGCGGCGTAAAAGCACGTAATGCGTGCTGAACACGATTGCCTAATTGCCCCAAGACTGCATCTGGAATATCAAGCGGGTTTTGGCTCACAAAATACACACCAACCCCTTTAGAGCGAATCAGACGAACGACTTGCTCTACTTTCTCAAGCAACACGGCGGGCGCGTCATTAAACAACAAATGTGCTTCATCAAAAAAGAATACTAATTTCGGTTTATCTAAATCCCCTGCTTCTGGAAGCTTTTCAAATAACTCAGATAGTAGCCACAATAGCAATGTTGCATAAATACGCGGTGAATTAAATAACTTATCACTCATTAAGATATTAACGACACCACGACCCTGTTCATCAGTCTGCATTAAATCATCTAAGTTAAGCGCTGGCTCACCAAACAGCATGTCAGCGCCTTGCGTTTCAAGCTGTAACAATCCACGCTGCACTGCGCCTACACTTGCCGCAGAAATGTTGCCATACTCGGCCTGATATTGCGCTGAGTTCTCAGAAGCATGCTGCATCATCGCGCGCAAATCCTTCAAATCAAGCAGCAACCAACCCTTATCATCGGCAATTTTAAAAATCGCGTTCAGCACGCCAGCTTGCACATCATTCAAATTCAATAATCGTGCTAATAACAATGGCCCCATTTCTGCAATGGTCGTGCGGACAGGATGCCCCTTCTCTCCAAACATATCCCAAAACGTGACTGGGCATTTAGCGTAGCTAAAATCAGAAATCACTAGCTGCTGAATTCTAGCTTCAACTCGGGCATTACCACCACCTTGCTGAGACATACCAGACAGATCGCCTTTAACGTCAGCCATAAATACTGGTACACCAATTTTAGAGAAGCCCTCTGCCAACGTCTGCAACGTGACAGTTTTACCTGTACCTGTTGCGCCAGCAATTAAACCATGACGGTTTGCCATTCTTGGTAGGATAACACTTGAAATTTCATTATTTTTTGCTATTAAAATGGGGTTAGCCATGAAGTAATTACCTAAATTTAGTCATCAAAATTAATAAGTAGTGATATCAAATACAAACCGTACTTAAAAGTCACCTTTTCGCGCTCTATCCATGATTTCAAGAAGCTTGGTTTCTAATTCCTGTGCAGATCTTTTTGCGCGTTCAGTTGGGTGCTTAATACTCTTTAAATCAAAAGTCGGCCTATCCATCGCAATATAAAGTTTAAGTTTTTTATGCGCGTCTAACTTTTCGTAAATGGCAATTCTACAAGGTGCAAATACCAAAAACTCAGGATGATCTAAAATGATTTCTGTCCCCATGCTCAAATTACAAAATGAGTGGACTTCTTTAACCCCTTGAGGGTCTTGCCCGCGCAACTTCATATGCTCGCCAATAGGAAAGTTGGCAGGGTTAACAAAGTTTAACCCTTCTGAAATGCTTTTCAGGCTTTCTACAACATCTTGGTAACTTACCCCTGCATTAACAGGCAGTTCATAAATTGCAGTGTTAGGATCAATTGCAGGCATGCCAGGTCTAATTTCACCAACTAGCATCGCCTCTTTTGCAACTAAAGTTGGTTTGGTGACACTACACGCTGGCGTCACTAATACAATTGCGGATAAAAAAACAAGGCTGAATCTAGTTTTCATCATAAGCATAACGTTCACCTGTTTTAAACCTAGTCTGTGATTTTGAGCGCTTGATTCACCGCCGCACGATTGAAATGCGGCGCAATCAGTTCAATAAAACCATACATATATCCACGTAAAAACGCATCTTTACGCACACCCAGGTAAGTCGTGCTATCAGCAAACAAATGATCAACATCTACTTTTGCTAAATGCGCATCACGCTCAGGATCATAAGCCATATTTGCCAGCAAACCTACACCCAAACCTAGTGTTACATAAGTCTTAATCACGTCGGCATCAATCGCGGTAAGCACTACATTAGGGGTTAAGCCTGCATCAGAAAAAGTCTTAGACACCAAGGTACCACCCGTAAATGCAAAGTCATAAGTAATGAGCGGGTAATTCGCTAGTTTTTCTAATGTCAAAGGCATATCGCTAAGTAATGGATGTCCGTGTGGCACGACTACACATCGATTCCAATGGTAACAAGGCAAGCACAACAAGCTTTCTCTATCACTAATAGACTCAGTCGCAATCCCAATATCAGCCTCCCCATTTTCAACCTGCTCGGCAACCTGACTTGGATTACCCTGATGGATATTAAGCTTTACGCGAGGATAATTGGTCATAAAGGCTTTAACCGCAGCGGGTAGCCTATAACGTGCTTGCGTATGTGTGGTGGCAATGGTTAAGGTGCCAGTCTCAACATCACTAAACTCTTCTCCTACGCGCTTAATATTTTCAATATCACGCATCACTTTATCAGCCAGAGCAATAATTTGTTGGCCTGGCTCAGTTAAGCCAGTTAACCGCTTGCCATTGCGTTTAAATATTTGCAAACCAAGCTCTTCTTCAATCAATTGAATTTGCTTGCTCACACCAGGTTGTGATGTATATAAAGCATCAGCAGCACTGGTAATATTTAGCCCCTGCTTCACCACTTCATGTAGGTAACGTAACTGATGTAATTTCATTGAGATTAATTTCTTTTATAGAATTTCTTAAAATAAGCTTCAAGTTAATGCTAATATTTTTAATGCTCAGGCGCTTGCGCTTATATAACTAAATGATATATCCATAGAATAACATATTCTTAAAAAAATTAACCATTCACTGCTATAGTGCGCGGCTAAATTAAGTTATTGAATAACGGATACTCCACATGGAATTTGGTTATATTATTTCAGGCTTTGCGGTTGGCATGCTTGTTGGCATTACTGGGGTTGGCGGCGGCTCGCTGATGACACCTTTGCTTGTGTTTATGTTTGGTTTTAAAGCATCCGTAGCCGTAGGTACTGACTTGCTTTATGCAGCAATTACTAAGACTGGCGGCGTATTTGTGCATCACAATACGCACAAATCAGTAGATTGGCGTGTTGTAGCATGGATGTCACTAGGTAGCTTGCCTTCGGCAGTGATCACTATCTTTGTGATTAAACATCTTATTCAAATTGAAAAAGATGTTTCAGGCATTATCACCTTTACATTAGGTATCGCACTAATCCTAACATCCATGGCATTGATTATTCGCAGCTATATCTCCAGAAAAAAAATACGCGAAATCGAAGATAGTGTCATTAGTAGTGGTCGTTTTAACAAAATTCAAATCCCAGCAACCATATTTACTGGCATAATACTGGGTGCGCTGGTGACAATCTCTTCGGTAGGCGCAGGTGCGCTTGGCACACTAGCGATACTCTTCCTTTATCCTAAGATGAGCACGCTAAAAGTAGTGGGTACTGATTTAGCACATGCAATCCCTTTAACTGCGGTTGCTGGGTTTGGTCACTGGACGCTTGGACATGTCAATTTTGAGCTGTTAGGCACATTGCTGATTGGATCCTTACCTGGAATATGGGTCGGTAGCCATTTAAGTGTAAAAATTCCAGAAAAAATATTACGCCTAATTTTAGCCACACTATTACTGGTGATTGGTTTGAAGTTCGTTTTAGTTTAATTTAAAAGTTAGTTTAAAAAGCACTATATATTATGTATAAATACGATGAAATAGATCAACAGATTGTTGATGAACGCGTTATCCAATATCGCGACCAAACACGCCGTTACTTAGCTGGCGAACTTTCAGAAGACGAATTCCGTCCACTACGCCTGCAAAATGGCCTATATATCCAACGTCAGGCACCGATGCTACGCATCGCTGTGCCTTATGGCATGTTATCTAGCAAGCAATTGCGCAAACTTGGCGATATTTCAAAAAAATACGACAAAGGTTATGGCCACTTTAGTACACGTCAGAACTTGCAATTAAACTGGCCTAAGCTGGAAGATGTTCCTGAAATTTTGGCGGATTTAGCCACGGTTGAAATGCATGCGATTCAGACTTCAGGTAACTGTATTCGTAATATCACGACAGATCAATTTGTAGGCGTTGCGCCTGATGAAGTGATCGATCCACGTGCTATCGCAGAGATTATGCGCCAATGGAGCACATTTCACCCTGAGTTCGCTTTGTTACCACGTAAATTCAAAATTGCTGTGTCTGGTACTAAACATGACCGTGCCTTGGTGCAAGCCCACGACATCGGCTTAGAGTTCTACCGTGACAGCAACAACCAAGTAGCAATCAAAGTATGGGTTGGTGGTGGCTTAGGCCGCACGCCTATCCTAGGCACAGTCATTCGTGAGCATCTTGAGTGGCAACATGCCCTCACCTACTGCGAAGCGGTGATTCGTGTATACAACTTACATGGCCGTCGTGACAATATATACAAAGCACGTATTAAGATTTTAGTAAAAGCATTAGGTATCGATGAATTCCGTAAACAAGTTGATGCTGAATGGGCGCATCTTAAAGACACGGACAACACTATTACAGAAGCCGAGTTAGCACGTGTTGCACAACATTTTGACGCAATGCCATATGAAAACGTACCTGCACACGACGCAAGCTTTGATGCGGCAGTTGCGAGCAACCCAGCATTTGCTGCATGGGTGAAACGTTGCGTACATCCGCATAAACAAGCTGGCTACCGTGCTGTCACCCTTTCGCTTAAACCACATGGTCAAGCACCTGGTGACATCACCTCAGAACAAATGTGGGCAGTAGCAGACCTTGCCGATGAGTATAGCTTCGGCGAGCTACGCTCATCTCACGAGCAAAACTTAATATTGGCCGATGTTAAATTAAGCGACTTATTTGCATTGTGGGAAAAAGCACGCGCCAATGGTTTAGCAAGCCCGAACATTGGCTTACTCACAGATATCATTTGCTGCCCAGGTGGAGACTTCTGCTCACTTGCTAACGCAAAGAGTATTCCTATCGCTACAGCGATTCAAATGCAGTTTGATAACTTGGACTATCTGCACGATATCGGTGAGATGGAACTTAACATTTCAGGTTGTATGAATGCCTGCGGTCACCACCATGTGGGTCATATTGGTATTCTCGGTGTAGATAAAGATGGTTCTGAGTGGTATCAAGTTACTATCGGTGGCAAACAAGGTAACGATGCAAGCATCGGCACTGTGATTGGGCCTTCATTCTCTGCGGATGAAATGCCTAGTGTCGTGCAAAAGCTCATCGAGGTTTACCTTCAAGAACGTACACCTGAAGAAAGATTTATTGACACTGTGCGCCGCTTGGGTGTTGCTCCATTCAAAGCACATGTCTATGCAAAAGATGAGGTTGCAGCATGAGTAATTTAATTAAACTGAATAATGGCGTTGCTAGCTTAGTAGAAGATGACTGGACATTGGTTCAGTTACCAGCCACACAAGTAGAAGAGCGTAAACAAGCTGGTAAAGTTGTTTTATTTAAACTCACTGGCGAAGCCACTGTCACTGATGCGCAAATTGCCGATACGGTGATTCCAGCAACTGGCAAAATCATTCTGCCTTTAAGTGTATTTATTGCACGCAACAATGAGTTTAAAGACCGTATTGCGCAAGGTGAAATTGGTGTTTGGTTAGCCACCCATGAAGTTTTAGAAAACTTGACGCAACAACAAGCAGACTTGAATGCGTTACCAATTATTGCCGTGTTTGTTGAGCGTTTTGCAGATGGTCGTATTTTTTCATTAGGTAATTTGCTACGCACACGCTTTGGCTTTAAAAATGAGTTACGTGCATTTGGTGATGTATTGCGCGATCAATTGTATTTCTTAAAACGTAGCGGCTTTACTAGCTATTTAGTCCGTGCAGACCGCTCCGCGCAAGAAGCGATTGCCAGCCTAAATGATTTTACTAAACCATACCAAGGTGCGGTTGATGAGCCACGTCCTGTATTTAAGCGTTACAACAGAGGCGCGTAAATGACGACTGATGTAGATTTAGGCCAAGTGGTGATGCTTAAACCTAGCGCAAATAACCCAGCGACTAGACCAGCGCTGACAGAAGCGTTGGTAGCAAGCGTTAACCAAAAAGTGAGCGAGGTCATTGCATTACTAAGCAATGCCGCTAATGAGCTTGGTGCCTATGAAGTCACTTTTGCTAATAGTTTTGGTGCAGAAGATATGGTGTTAACCGACATCATTCAACGCCAGAAAATTGCCATTGAGATTTTCTCGCTAGACACTGGCCGCCTGCCTGTTGAAACTTACGACTTAATTGCCAAAACTGAGCAAACTTACAATACAAAGCTTAAAATCTTTTTCCCGCAATCAGATGCGGTGGAAAGTTATGTAAGAACCAATGGCATCAATGCATTCTATGAATCGATTGATTTACGTAAAGCTTGTTGCTTTATGCGTAAAGTTGAGCCATTACAACGCGCGCTAAAAGGTAAAAAAGCTTGGATCACAGGTATGCGTGCAGAGCAATCTACCACACGCGTTAACTTGCCATTTCGTGAGTTTGACAGTGGCAATCAGTTAGAAAAGTTTAACCCACTGGGCAATTGGACAGAGCAAGAAGTATGGGCGTACATTCGTATGTTTGATGTGCCATACAACAAACTTCATGACCAATTTTACCCAAGTATCGGTTGCGCACCATGCACGCGCGCGATTGCAATGGGTGAAGATGTGCGAGCTGGTCGCTGGTGGTGGGAAGACCCCAACAGCAAAGAGTGCGGATTACATGTAAAGAAATGATGTTATAAAATTCAGCTAATTTCATCGCTGAGTCTCATGTAGTAATTTTGATTTTGAAACCTTAAGAATATGACAACGACTAAACAACCTTTATCTCATTTAGACTGGCTAGAGTCAGAGGCCATTTACATTCTGCGCGAGGTCGCAGGGCAATGTAGCAACCCTGTACTGCTATTCTCAGGTGGCAAAGATTCACTTTGTATCTTACGTTTAGCTGAAAAAGCTTTTCGCCCAGGTAAGTTCCCGTTTCCACTCATGCATATTGATACTGGTCACAACTACCAAGAAGTATTGGATTTCCGCGACTCACGCGCAGCAGAGTTAGGTGAGCGCCTAATCGTACGTTCCGTTGAGGACTCAATGAAACGTGGTACGGTGGTACTAAAATCACCAGACGAACCTCGCAATAAGCATCAATCAGTCACATTGCTTGAAGCAATTGAAGAATTTGGCTTTGACTGCTGTATCGGTGGCGCACGCCGTGATGAAGAAAAAGCGCGTGCAAAAGAACGTATCATGAGTTTCCGTGACGAGTTTGGTCAATGGGACCCTAAGAACCAACGCCCTGAGTTATGGAATTTATATAACGCGCGTTCACATAAAGGTGAAAACATCCGTGCATTCCCTATTTCTAACTGGACAGAAATGGACGTATGGCAATATATCGAGCGTGAAAACTTAGGCTTACCAAGCATCTACTTTTCTCACAACCGCGATATTATTATGCGTGGTGGAGCAATGATGCCTGCCAACGTACCGCTTGCTAATGGCGAAGTAATCAACCAACCTAAAGCAGGTGAAGAAGTCATTAACATGCAAGTTCGTTTTAGAACTGTAGGCGACATCACGTGTACAGCACCAGTACTATCTGATGCAGATAATGTGAGCAAAATTGTCATTGAAACTGCGACCACCACCATTACAGAACGTGGTGCTACCCGCCTAGACGACCAAACCTCCGATGCTTCAATGGAACAGCGCAAAAAAGAGGGATATTTCTAAAAAATGCAAACTAAATCAATTTATTGAACCTATTGCTGCGATGCGAGGTACTCGAAATCCCCATGTACTGCTTGTACATTCCGGTTTCTGCGTTCCGTGCGCCTTGCACTATTATTCAATAAACCGCTTTAACTAGCATTTTTGATAACTTGAAAACTAAACTTATGAATACACTACACAACGACTCACTATTACGCTTTATGACATGCGGTAGCGTAGATGACGGCAAAAGCACACTGATTGGCCGTCTGCTATTCGACACCAAAACCATTCTCGCGGATACGCTGACGCAAATTTCAAATACCTCTAAAAAACGTGGTATGGAAGCTGTAGATTTATCTCTGCTTACCGATGGCTTACAAGCAGAGCGTGAGCAAGGCATTACCATTGACGTTGCGTACCGCTACTTCAGCACTGGTACACGTAAATATATTATTGCCGATGCACCAGGCCACGAACAATACACACGTAACATGGTAACGGCAGCATCAACAGCAAATCTTGCGATTATTTTAATTGATGCTCGTAGAGGTGTACTCACGCAAACACGCCGCCATAGCTATTTAGCACACCTTGTGGGCATTCCACACATTGTTGTGGCCGTTAACAAAATGGACTTAATCAATTACGACCAAGCTGTTTACGATAAAATTTGTGCAGATTATGCTACCTTCGCGGCAGAAATTGGCTTAGCTGCAGCGAGAGACATTCGCTTTATTCCAATGTCTGCATTAAATGGCGATATGTTAGTTGACCGTTTAGAAAATATGCCTTGGTATACAGGCGAGACATTGATTGAAATGCTAGAAAAAGCACCAGCCGCGCATACAGAGCAATCTGAAGCGTTCCGCTTCCCAGTTCAATTTGTATGCCGCCCACACGCATCTGACGACCCTGAATTACATGATTTCCGCGGATTTATGGGGCGTATCGAGTCTGGTGAAATTGCCATAGGTGATGCAGTTACGGTACTACCAAATGGTTACCAATCAAAAGTAAAAGCCATTCAACTCGGTGCAGACCAATTGCAATCTGCATCCACAGAACAAAGCGTTACCTTGCTGTTAGAAGATGAAATCGACACATCACGTGGTGACATGATTGTAAAAAGTGCTGAAGCAATTGAACCTGTAAAACAAATAGAAGCATTCGTGTGCTGGCTATCAGAAACACCTATGTCTACAGCGCGCACTTATATTATTCGCCACACCACGCGTGAATCTAAAGCTAAAGTCGGCACAATCAGCTACAAAGTTGATGTCAATACCTTAGAACAACAAGCGACTAGCGACTTGAAAATGAATGACATTGCACGCATTAGCTTTAAGCTTGCACAGCCGCTCATGATAGACAGCTATAAAAACAACCGTGCTACTGGTGCTTTCATCATTATTGATGAATCAACCAACAACACAGTCGGTGCAGGGATGATTGTTTAAATTCCAACAAAGTTACTGTGTACAAACACCGTAACTTTGTAGCGTTAGTCATCGCAAATTAATCGAATTTCTAATAAAATAACGTTTTAGCTTTTAAGCTGTAAAGGACTTTAAAAATGACTTATGTCGTTACCGAAAATTGTATTCAATGTAAATTCACGGACTGCGTAGATGTTTGCCCAGTTGATTGCTTTGTAGAGGGTCCTAACTTCCTTGCGATTAACCCAGATGAATGTATTGACTGCACATTATGCGTTGCAGAATGCCCAGCTGAAGCTATTTTTGCCGAAGATGATGTCCCTGCAGACCAACAAGAATATATTGCATTGAATGCTAGACTTGCTCTATTATGGCCGGTGATTACTTCTCGTAAAGAAGCACTTGAAGATGCCGATGCCATGAACGGTGTGCCTGGCAAACGTGATTTATTGATTGAGTAAACTTAGTATCAACTTTAGATATCAATCAAATAAAGAAAAGGAGGCATATGCCTCCTTTTCTTTATGCACCAATACATATAAACGTACTACATTGCTGCAATGACTAAACCGCTAAGATTCCTTCAGCACTACTCTCCTACCCTGCAAGATAAAATCAGGCAATTGCAGGCACAGGATTTATTAGGCGACTACATTACACAACGCTACCCACAATACCACAGCATCCAAACAGACAAAGCACTTTACCAATACAGTAACGAGATTAAACAAGCATTCTTACGAAATGCTCCAGTACTAGACAGAGTGCAATATGACAATAAATTGGGGATAGAGCATCATGCGCTCGGTCTGAACACTGCAATTTCACGCGTACAAGGTGGAAAACTTAAAGCAAAAAAAGAAATCAGAATTTCTTCATTCTTTAAAGAGTCACCTACTGAGTTCTTACGCATGATTGTGGTTCATGAGCTGTCCCATTTAAAAGAGCGCGATCATGACAAAGCCTTCTACCAGCTTTGCCAGCATATGGAACCTAACTACCATCAGCTAGAGTTCGATTGCCGTGTTTATCTCACATGGAAAAGTGAAAAGTAATCACAAGCATGCTAGTTGCGCCAAATTTTAGCGCGGTAAATCATCACCCAACTAATCATTAAATATACTGCCATAGCCATCGCCAAACCCGATGGTGCGTACCAAACAAGCGGAACGACTAAACCTGCGGATACTGTAGATAACAACATTTGGATAAAAGCTTGACCTGAAGCCGCCGTGCCACGGATTTTAGGATGCCGATCCAAAGCAGCTAATGAAAGTATAGGCATCGCTAAAGCCATACCTATATTAAACAGCGCGATTGGCACAATGTTGTAAATAACATTTGTAGGAAGATATAAGCAAATGCCGATATTGAGTAAGACCATTACTGTCATCCATATGTACGCCACTTTGATTACTTTTCTTTGTGTATATCTACCAGCTGCCCGTTTAGCTAAGTAAGAACCCAGCACCATGCCACAGACAGTAGGCACAAACATATAAGCAAACTGATGCTCTGTTAAGCCTAGATGTTTTACCAGAAATACAGGACTTGCCAACACATAAAGAAAGAACCCAGCGAAATTTGCACCGAGTGCGAACACTACATAATTAAACTCTTTATCGCTAAAAATTATGCGGTAATCTTTGAACACTTGCTTTGCTGACAACGGCAAACGCTTTTCTTTAGGCATCGTTTCAGGTAAATATTTCACTGCTGCCCATAAGCTTAATGCTGCGTATAGGGCTAAGAAGATGAATATCGCTTGCCAATGAATCCCAAGGAGTAAGCCGCCAATGATAGGTGCAACTGCTGGCGCAATGCCAAACAACATTTGCACAGTTGCCATCACGCGTTGTGCTTGTGGCCCTTCAAACAGATCACGTACCATTGCACGCGCTACGACATTACCAGCGCCCCCAGACAGGCCCTGTAAAACACGAAAGAACCACAATGTTTCTACATTGGGAGCAAATGCACAGCCTATGGATGCCAACACAAAAACACCTAAACCCCACTTAATAGTCGTGATACGTCCAATTGAATCAGATATCGCACCATGCCAAAGTGTCATAAGGGCATATGGCAATAAATAAAATGTAAGGCTTTGCTGAAGTTCCAATGAAGTACCATTGAGCTCACGCTCTAATGATGGGAATGCAGGTAAATATGTATCAATCGCAAATGGTGCAAGTGCGGCTAGGCTTGCAAGTACAATCGATAATACCAATGGGGATGATGGATGCTTCAAAGTAAAACTTTCAATAAATATTTCTACTAGCGATAAAAAAACGCGCTACTGATTATTACAGTAGCGCGCTAGATTAAATCACAATAACGCTATTAATGCACCTTTGAGAGATACAAAACCAATGAGATACAAGGCCAGTGAAATACCAGTGAGATAAGACCAGCTAGTTATCTAAATTCAAGTTATGGCAATGCGTGAAACTCATCTACACGATCATTAAGTTCACCAGCGATAATTTTCTTAGAGTTCTTGTCATTTCTAAACACAATAGGCTGTGCCGCAATAGCAGGGTTTCTTGAATCTAATATCGCCTGCTCAATTAAGTGATGATGCGGTGATTTACTACAAACTGGGTCAGCCGCTTCAGCATCACCAGTAAGCAAGAATGATTGACAGCGACAACCGCCCAAGTCGTTTTCTTTTTCGCTACATGTGCGGCACGGCTCTTTCATCCAACTATCACCACGATACTTGTTAAATGCTGGAGAATCTTTCCAGCTCCAACCTAAATCAGTATCTTTAACATTGGGGAACTGCATATTAGGTAACACGCGTGCTGAGTGACAAGGCAACACATCACCATTAGCTGTCACGATCATGAACACTTCGCCCCAACCGTTCATACATTTTTTAGGGCGATCTGAGAAGTAATCTGGCACCACAAAGAAAATCTTCATTTTGCTGCCAGATTTTTCTCTAAATTCGTTAGTAATTCGTTCCGCTTCATCTACCTGTTCTTTGGTAGGCATTAATTGGCTGCGATTCACTAAAGACCAGCCGTAGTATTGCGTGTTAGCAAGCTCAATGTACTCTGCACCCAGTGCATCAGCCATTTCTAAAATTTCTTTCATGTGGCCTATGTTATAGCGATGAATCACAACATTGAGCACCATTGGGTAGCCGTGGCCTTTAATCATGGCAGCGACTTTTTTCTTAAGCTCGAAAGTCTTGGTATTGGTAATAAAGTTGTTAATTTCTTCAGTAATATCGTGCATTGATAACTGAATATGGTCTAAACCACCATCTTTGAATGCCTGAATGCGTTTTTCTGTTAGCCCAACACCAGAGGTAATTAAATTACTGTAGTAACCTAGTTTTTTAGCCTCAACAACAATCTCTTCGATATCATCACGCAATAGAGGCTCACCACCAGAAATACCTAACTGAATAGCACCTAATTTACGTGCATCACGTAGCGCTTGTATCCATTGCTCAGTGGTTAATTCATTTTGCGTATGTTTGTCATAGTCAGTAGGGTTATAGCAAAATGCACAATGCAATGGACAGCGGTATGTCACCTCAGCTAACAACCATAATGGCTGTGTCTGTGTAGCGCTGGCTGCAACACCATTGTTTTGAGCTTGAGTGGCATGGATGGTCTTTTGAACCACTGACTCACCTAAGGACGCTTGTGTCATTTTGCTACTCCTAAATTAATCTAAACTTTACGTATCCAAGTTTTGCTTAGTGCAAGCTCGTACATACCAATAATATCTTTTTCAATGTTTTCAGCATCTGGAAATGTGGCTTTTAAATCTGCGACCACATCGCCTACAGTTGCTTTACCATCTAAACGTTTAATCACTTCACCAGCACCGCCATGTAGTTTTACCATACCTTCTGGAAAAAGTATTACATAGCTACTTTGTGCCTCTTCCCACTGAAAACGGTGGTGAGGAGCAAGTGTATAAATGTCTTCGTTTTGTATCTGGTTATCCATCATCTGCTTTCTTAGCTTACATTCATCACAGGTTGGCGCAAGTAATTACCACCTTCAACCTTGATGTCTGCTGATTGCAACATAATCGCATCTGCCATTACCCACAAAACATCTAATTTAAATTGCAATATATCTAACGCACGCATTTGCATTTCACGGCTTTGACTAAAGTAATCTAATGTCACTTGTAAACCCTGTTCAACGTCACGACGAGCTTGAGTTAATCTGTTTTTAAAGTATTGCATGCCTTCTGCATTAATCCATGGGTACATTTCAGGCCATGAGTCTATACGTTGTTGGTGAATATGCGGCGCAAATAGTTCAGTTAGGCTTGAGCAGACAGACTCTTGCCATGGGCGTTGTTTTGCAAAATTAATATACGCATCAACAGCAAACTTAGTGCCTGGTGCTACAAGTTTCAGTGACATCACATCTTCACGACTTAAGCCCACTGCTGCACCTAAGTGAATCCATGCCTCAATACCACCTTCACCACCCTCTGCAATTTGGCCGCTACCATCATGATCGAAAATACGTTGAATCCAACCACGACGTAACTCACGATCTGGACAGTTTGATAAAATCGCTGCGTCTTTCATTGGAATCGCAATTTGGTAGTAATAGCGATTGGCAACCCATGCCTGCATCTGTTGCTGTGTAAGTTTGCCTTCGTACATCAACACATGAATCGGGTGATAGATATGATAGCCTTTACCTTTTTCACGTAATTTAGCTTCAAACTCTTCTTTAGACCAAGGTGCTAATTTTTCCGCCATTTTTCTCTCCAAATATTTAAAGTGATTAAGTCAATTGAGACGCTTTTATTTCTAGGTTTTATCATCTTAGGTTAATCAGCTAAGTTGCTACGAACAGTATTTCCTAATTAATAATAAGCATCTAAGCACTTTGTATTCTTACAAAATAATATCCATGCCATCAAAAGCCACTTCAATTTTATGTTCGTTTAACACAGCACGCTCCGCTGAATCTTCACGCAAAATCGGATTGGTGTTGTTGATATGAATCAACACTTTTCTTACATCACCAAATTTATCCAGCTCTTCAATCATGCCATTAGGACCAGATTGCGGATTATGACCAATGCTACGTGCAGTTTTAGTCATTAAACCCAAATCTAACATCTCGGTATCGGTCCAGAACGTACCATCGACCATAATGCAATCGGCTTGATTCATTAACGCTGGCAAATGCGGCTCTATTAATTCCAAACCAGGTGAATACCAGCATTTTTTACCTGTGCTAATTTCTTCAATCAACACGCCAATAGTGTCTCCAGGCTGTGGATTGTTACGATGCGGTGAGTATGGCGGTGCCGCACTTTTCAGCGCCACTGTGGTGAACTTAAGATTAGGCACATTAGGAATGGTAAAACTAGTTTTACCATCAATCGGCACGTTGTGATGATTGATGCCACAATAGTGACCAAGGATATTTAAAATCTGATTACCTGAGGTTAAATCACCATACACCATATCAGTACAGTAAATTTCACGCTTCACAGAACCTTCACGAAGCATATAAAGACCAGTGGTATGATCAATTTGTGCATCAATCAGCACAATAGCCTGAATACCTGTATCTCTAACTGCTCGCCCTGGTTGCAATGGCGCAAAGTCTTGAATCTGTTGCAATACATCAGGAGAAGCATTAAATAACACCCAGTTCACGCCATCACCACTGACGCAGATTGATGACTGTGTACGCTTAGTCGCTTTAATCGTGCCTTTACGTAAGCCATCACAGTTAAAACAATTACAATTCCACTGTGGAAAACCACCCCCAGCACCAGCCCCTAATACATGTATATGCATGAATCTCTACAATTCTATTTAAATTAAACTTCAATCATTAAAAAATGTGCTTTATAAGAACACCACAATTTTTTGTAAAAAAATGATGACAGCTCCATCAATAATCATTCTTTTACAAAAAAAGGCTGTCTCTCGGCAGCCTTTTTTAATATTACGTGAACAAATAATTATTTGTTCATTACGTACATAGTTACTTCAAAGCCAAAACGCATTTCTGTAGCTGCTGGTGTTGTCCACATGATAAATTCCTTTTTTAATTTAGTTTAGTTTATTTCGCTACGCGCTTATTGCTGTAACGTGAGATGCATTCTGCGCCCTAATTAATATGTACAACACTGCAAACTTACCCAATATCTACTAAGTAAATTCATGATGCGCACGCTAAATGCGCTTAATCCTTAATGATTCTCGCTAAGACCTCTAAAAACTTTGCATTCTCTGAAAATAAACCAACACTCACCCTCAGGTACTCAGGCATTTCATAGTTAGCCACGGGTCTAACAATGACACCCTGCTGTAACAGTTTTTGATTAACGCCTGCAGCATCCCCTACTTTGACACTAATAAAATTTGCAAATGATGGAATATAAGTCAATCCTAATTGATCAAATCCCTTCTTTAACTGTGCCATACCCGCTTGATTTAATGCGTAGCTACGCTCAACAAAGTCATCATCTGCTAATGAAGCAACTGCGGCAGCCTGCGCAACGCTATTAACATTAAAAGGCTGGCGCACACGATTCACCATGTCTGCAATTTGAGCATGACATAAACCAAAACCAATGCGTAAACCTGCCAAACCATACGCTTTTGAAAAGGTGCGTGAAATCACTAGATTTTCAAACTGTTTTAGCCAGCCAATTGCCTCAGATTTATACTCAGCAGATAAATACTCGTCATAGGCTTCATCCAGCACCACTAGCACATGTGGTGGCACTTGTTTTAAGAATGCATATAAAGCATCTTTTGCTAACAAGGTACCTGTCGGATTATTAGGGTTAGCAATAAAAATCAGACGTGTTTTATCAGTAATCGCTGCTTGCATTGCAGATAAATCGTGCCCGAAATCTTTAGCTGGCACCACAACACCTTTAGCCCCCATGGCTTGGGTGACTAATGGGTAAACCGCAAAAGCATGTTGCGAGTATATGGTTTCACTATCGCTGCTCAAATAAGCACGCGCAACCAACTCTAAAATATCGTTTGACCCATTGCCAAACACAATTTGATTATGTGTAACACCAAATTTATTGCTCACAGCTTCACGCAAAGCAAAACTGTTGCCATCTGGATACCTTGCAATATCCAAGATTGCCTCTTGAATCGCATAATCAGCTTTTGGACTAATGCCTAACGGATTCTCATTTGAGGCAAGTTTAACTATATCTTCAACGTTTAGATTCATTTCCCGTGCAAGCTCTGTAATCGGTTTTCCACCTTGATAAGGTGCAATTTTTTGAATATGTTGAGGTGCTTGAATGGTCATAGTATTTTGAGCGTTTGAAAATTAAGAATATAAGAAAGGTAAAGTCTTAAAAAGTTGCGATTGATGATTTAGCTTGTTATTTAAGCATTATGCCAATGGTAACTTGCAAGGTAGCAAGCTGCCATGATGCGAAATTATTTGCCATTTTTATCATTTATCCGTTTCCATCATTTATCGTTAGTGTAAAACTACTCAATAAAGATGGCATAAAAGTCCTGATAACGCTAAATAACAGCCAGTGGGTAAGACCCTAAAAGTTTAAGGTAAGAAGCTCTGGAGGTAATTTCATTAATTGCTGAGACAACATTCGCATCTTGCACGTGCCCTTCTATATCAACATAGAACACATACTCCCACATACCGCCCTTTGCAGGCCTTGATTCCAACTTTGTCATGCTGACATTATGCTTAGCCAATGGCTCTAGTAATGCCAATATTGCACCTGGCTGATTTTTTGTGGCAGTTACAAAAGAGGTTTTATCTTGGCCAGATGGCGCAACATCATGCGCTGACAATACTAAAAAACGGGTAGTATTTTTAGGGTCATCTTCAATATTTTCAGCAAGAATATTCAAATTGAACAACTCAGCTGCGCGCTTACTCGCGATTGCAGCCGCAAAAGTACCATCTGCCGCTATCAAGTCATGAATCATTTGTGCAGCACGTGCGTTACTGGTTACTGGCTCGCGCTCTGCCTTTGGTAGCATTTTATTTAGCCACTCATGGCACTGCGCTAAAGACTGTGAGTGCGAAAATACGTGCGATATTTGATGTATATCCGTCTGTTTCGAAAGCAAACAATGGTGAATTGGTATTGTTACCTCGCCACAAATTTTAAGCGGACTACTTAATAACAAATCTAAGGTTAATCCAACAGCACCTTCATTCGAATTTTCTACTGGCACAACACCATAATCCGCCTGACCAGATTCAACGGTACGAAAAACCTCATCAATGGAGCCACAGACAACAGCATGCTTACCTTCGCCAAACTGCTTAAGCGCGGCTTCTTCACTATAAGTACCAAGTGGCCCTAAAAAGGCAACTGTCATTTCTTTTTCTAGTGCGCGGCAATTAGACATGATGCTGCGGAATATATTAGTCACAGCCTCGGCAGGTAGCGGTCCTGGATTTAGCTCTGATAAACGTCTTAATACCTGCGCTTCGCGTTCAGGGCGGTAAATCACCCCGTCATCCTTAAGCTCGCCTATGTGACGTGCATGGCTAGCTCGTTCATTGGCAAGTTTAAGGATTTGTTCATCGATCGCATCAATTTGGTCACGATGCTGTTTTAACAGGCTTGATAATTGTTCTTTAAACATATTAGTGTGCTTTTTCAAATTCCTGCATATAACTCACCAATGCCTGAACACCTTCAATAGGCATCGCATTGTAAATTGACGCACGCATTCCACCAACCATGCGATGCCCTTTCAACTGCAAAAGACCATTGGCCTCTGCACCCTTTAAAAAGGCATCATTTAAAGACTCATCGGCTAAGAAAAATGGAATATTCATCCGTGAGCGATTATGCACAGCTACGTTATTAACATAAAAGTTTGTGCTATCAATGTAATCATAAAGCAAGTTAGCTTTTTTAATGTTCACTTGCTCTATCGCACTCACCCCCCCCTGCGCTAACAGCCATTCAAACACTAAACCAGCAATGTAAATGCTATAAGTGGGTGGCGTATTAATCATGGATTGATTTTCAGACTGCGTTTTCCAATTAAACACAGCTGGCGTTAAAGGTGATGCGCGATCTAGCAAATCTTCACGCACAATCACGATGCATAAGCCAGCAGGACCAATATTCTTTTGTGCTCCGCCGTAAATCACACCATACTGACTCACATCAATCGGACGAGAAAGAATATGTGAAGACATATCAGCCACAATAGGCACATTACCAGCATCTGGCAAACCATCGAACTCTACGCCATTGATTGTTTCATTAGTACAGATATGCAGATAGGCCGCATTTTTATTAAGCTGCCAAGTTGGAAATGCAGGCACATTGGTAAAGCCATCCGCTTCACTGCTTGCGACTACGTTAATTTTTCCATAAGCATTGGCATCATCCACACTACGTTTAGACCATGCCCCTGTCACTACATAATCAGCTTCGCCGCCATTGAGCAGATTCATCGGGATAATTGCATTTTCTGCAATAGCTCCACCTTGTAAAAACAGCACTTTATAGTTTTGTGGAACATTAAGAAGCGTACGTAAATCTGCTTCAGTTTTGGCCAATATACTAGTGAACTCTTTACCTCGGTGCGACATTTCCATCACACTCATGCCTGAGCCATGCCAATCCAACATCTCAGCTTGTGCACGCTCCAGTACTGGCTTAGGTAAAACTGCAGGACCTGCTGAAAAATTATAAATTTTAGTCATTAATGTAAGTTCTAAATCAAAAATATTATTTAAAATTAAGTATCTAACAAAACAGTGTTTCAATGAAGGTAGTGACAATGCTCATTAATGTATTCATCGATAAGCTAATAACACACGCATTAAGCGCCTGCTATTAGCTTTACCTCACTAAACATTATTCGACGTCTTTATCGATTTCAACTTCACCGTCAATTTCGCCATTGATTTCAACATCGCTGTCGATTTCACCATCTTCGTCGTCATCCGTTTCTACAATTTTCTCAATCCCTGAGAGTTTCTCACCGTCACCAAGATTAATCAAAGTGACGCCTTGTGTTGCACGGCCTAGCTCACGAATCTCACTCACACGTGTGCGAATCAATACGCCACCTGTAGTAATCAGCATAATTTCATCTTCATCGTTCACTAGCTTTGCTGCAACCACAAGACCATTACGCTCGCTCACTGCAATCGCTTTCACGCCTTGTGTACCGCGGCCTGAACGGCGGAAGTCTGCTAGTACAGTACGCTTACCATAACCATTCTCCGTAGCCACCATCACAGTTTGTTGATCATCCGATGCAATCAGTAATGATAAAACTTGCTGACCTTCGGCAAGCCTCATGCCGCGAACGCCACGTGTTGCGCGGCCCATTTGACGCACTTCATCTTCATCAAACCATACCGCTTTACCACCGTTAGACACTAGCACGATATCATTACTACCATTGGTGATTTCAGCACCAATTAAATAATCGCTATCATCAAGATTAATGGCAATAATGCCTGATTTACGTGGGTTAGCAAATTCAGTTAGCGCTGTTTTCTTCACGGTACCAAGTGAGGTTGCCATGAAAATAAAATGATTTTCATCAAAACTTTTCACCGAAAGAATCGCGTTGATTTTTTCATTTTCTTCTAGTGGGAATAAGTTGACGATAGGCTTACCACGACTTGTACGGCTTCCTTGTGGTACCTCATATACTTTAAGCCAATAAACACGACCACGATTTGAGAAGCATAAAATGTAATCATGGGTATTCGCCACAAACATTTTATCAATAAAGTCATCTTCTTTCGTTGCCGCAGCTTGCTTACCGCGACCACCGCGTTTTTGCGCACGATACTCATCTAAAGGCTGTGATTTAATATAGCCTGTATGAGATAAAGTCACCACCACGTCTTGCGGCGCGATCAAGTCTTCTAGTGATAAATCTTGTGCATTTTCAACAATCTCACTACGACGCTTATCCCCAAACAGCCTTCTGATTTCATTTAACTCATCAGTAATAATAGTGGTCACTCGTGAAGCTGTTGCTAGAATATCAAGCAAGTCGGCAATCACATCCATGACTTCTTTGTATTCGTTTACTATTTTATCTTGCTCAAGGCCAGTTAAGCGTTGCAGGCGCATTTGCAAGATCTCTTGCGCTTGCACATCACTCAGTTTGTAGCCATCAGGCGTTAAACCAAAGTTCACAGCCAATCCATCTGGACGCGCGGCTTCCATCGCAGCACGTCTCAACATTTCTTCAACCACTGGAGACTGCCATGATTTTGCCATCAAGTCTTTTTTGGCTTCAGGTGGTGTTGGTGCAGCTTTAATGATGGCAATCATTTCATCTACGTTTGCAAGCGCAACAGCCAATCCTTCCAACACATGACCACGCTCACGCGCTTTACGCAACTCAAACACAGTGCGGCGTGTTACCACTTCACGACGATGACGTAAGAACGCCTCTAGCATCTGTTTCAAATTAAGTAAGCGTGGCTGACCATCTAACAAGGCCACCATATTCATACCAAAAGTATCTTGAAGCTGCGTCTGTTTATATAAATTATTTAAAACAACTTCAGGAATCTCACTACGCTTCAACTCAATCACTACGCGCATACCTGATTTATCAGATTCATCACGTAAATCAGAGATACCTTCGATTTTTTTCTCGTTCACAAGCTCAGCGATTTTCTCAATCAGCGTTTTCTTGTTCACTTGGTAAGGCAGTTCATCAATAATAATTGATTGACGACCGCCTTTATCCATGTCTTCAAAGTGAGTACGTCCACGCATCACAACGCGACCACGACCCGTGCGATAGCCCTCTTTCACACCCACGGTACCGTAAATAATACCTGCCGTTGGGAAATCAGGCGCTGGCACCAACTCAATCAGCTCATCAACCGTTGTTTCAGGGCTTTTAAGCAACGCAAAACAGGCATCAAGCACTTCGTTAATATTGTGTGGTGGAATGTTCGTTGCCATACCTACCGCAATGCCTGAGCTACCGTTAATGAGCAGGTTAGGAATACGTGCAGGCATGATTAGTGGCTCATGCTCAGAACCATCATAGTTAGGACCAAAATCTACAGTTTCTTTATCAATATCTGCTAACAACTCATGTGCAATTTTCGCCATACGGATTTCCGTATAACGCATCGCTGCCGCATTATCACCGTCCACTGATCCAAAGTTACCCTGTCCATCTACCAGCATATAGCGTAATGAGAAATTTTGTGCCATACGAACGATGGTGTCATAAACCGCTGTATCACCATGAGGATGGTACTTACCGATTACATCACCTACGATACGTGCTGACTTTTTATATGGTTTATTGTAATCGTTAGATAGCTCATGCATCGCGAACAAAACACGTCTATGCACAGGCTTCAGACCATCACGAACATCGGGTAAAGCACGCCCCACAATTACGCTCATTGCGTAATCGAGGTAAGATCGACGCATCTCATCTTCTAAACTAATTGGGAGGGTTTCTTTAGCGAATTGATCCATATTTTGACTGTCTTATAATGGTTTTTATATGACACAAATTTTAACATGATTAGCGCGCAAAATAACGCTTACAACCATACTTTTAACATAGTTTTTCAACGCTAAAAATAGGGACTGAATCTTATTCAAATTAATTCAGCCAACAAGCTCAGCATCACTGCGTTTTAGTTTGCTTAAGGATTATTTAAAGCGTTATTTTAGCGATATGGAGCAACATCAAAAACTCAAACAATAAGCATTAAATTTACGTCATGATTCTTGATTGAGTTTTAGTGATTATAGAGACATGGTTACTAGGAAATTAAGGCATAACTGGAACACTAACAAGGCATCTACCTAAGGCACTTTATAGTTTTCTTGTGTCATTAAGTCTATACCACACTCCAGATTTTCAACCCAACTAATAAATTGATTAACCATTTCCTTACCCACAAACGAACGTCCATGCTGTGGCACGATAGAGTCAATTTCTAAATTACGCACCATTGCTGCCCATAAACGACAAGCTTTGTTGGAAGTCATGTATCGACGGTGAAAAGACAGCATCGTGGGCACATGCTCGTCAAAATTAGTGACAGGCTCGATAGCTAGGTCATGGTGCACCAACGAGGCACCTAGGTCACCTGAGAACAAAATCTTACTTGTCACATCGTAGAACTGAAAATTACCTTCGGAATGTAGAAAGTGTGCAGGGATCGCTTTGATAATTGCACCACCCAATGTGATATTCATGCCTCGGTCAGGAATACCAATAATACGGTTTTTAGTATTTCCAACACTGCAAAAATGCGGCAAGAATCGCTCCCAAATCGCTGGCGCAAGCACCTTGCACTCAGTACCGACTAGCCACTTATTGATGGATGCTACGATATCTGGATCCTGATGAGAGGCGAAGATATAATCCAACTTACGAAAGTGAAAGTACTTACCCATCCCCATCACTAATGCGCTATAGGTCATATTACCACCTGGGTCGATAAGCGCCCCCATGACCATCATTCACAATCAAAAACTGGTTTGATTGAACAGCCTCATCCGATGAATCAGTGTCTGATAAATCACTGAATTTTACACAAATGTGCTTCCCATTATTAAATAGTTCTGATGCCACGTTTTACTAACCTTTTGACCATAAATCAAAACTGCACATCACTTAATAAAGTCGCAATGGGCAGCATGCTAATTGAAAAAGACAACCCCAGGGTTGTCTTTTACCTCAATTAAACATAGCAGCTAATGATGTACATCAAACAGGCAAGGATTTAGCTTGTTAATAGCGCCAAATCGGCTTTCAAATCCTCAATATGCTCTAGGCCCACTGCAATACGCACCAAACCATCACTAATCCCTGCCGCCGTCCTTGCCTCAGGCGTCACTCGGCTGTGCGTGGTGGTTGCTGGATGCGTAATTGTACTTTTTGCATCACCTAAATTTGCAGTAATTGAAATCAATTGCGTAGAGTCAATGAGAGCCCATGCTGACTCTTGCGCAGTTTTACCTGATGTTGGTTTCACCTCAAAAGTTACAATTCCGCCGCCACTAAGTTGCTGACTCATGGCTAGCGTATGCTGTGGGTGGGACTTCAAACCAGGATAATGTACACGACTAACTTGCGGCTGTGCTTCGAGCCACGTTGCTAACGCTAAGGCACTCTTGGCATGTGCTTCCATACGCACGTGCAATGTTTCTAACCCTTTTAAAAACACCCATGCATTAAAAGCACTCATGGTCACACCTGCTGTGCGTAGAAATCCATAAACTGGCTCCATCAGCGCCTTAGATCCTAATACTGCACCACCTAAACATCTACCCTGCCCATCAATATATTTTGTTGCAGAGTGAATCACAATATCAGCCCCTAATGCTAATGGGCGCTGTATCGCTGGCGTACAAAAACAATTATCAACCACTAAATGCGCACCAGCTTGATGTGCAATGTCGGCTAACAGTCGGATATCGCACACCTCAGTTAATGGATTTGACGGAGTTTCTACAAAAAATAGTTTAGTTTTTGCTGTTGCGGCATCCTTCCACTCATCAGGCTCAGTGAGCGAAACAAAAGTGACATCCAAACCCCAACGTTTAAGTATATTGCCAAACAACTGCACGCTAGTACCAAATATACTACGCGAAGCAACGACATGATCACCAGCCGAACATAAACCCATAACACACGCTAAGATTGCAGACATACCACTAGAGGTGGCAACGCATTGTTCCGCACCCTCCAATGCAGCCAGTTTGTTTTGGAACATCGTGACGGTTGGGTTAGTAAAGCGCGAATAAATATTGCCAGGTTCCGTGCCACCAAATCGAGCAGCGGCTTGTGCCGCACTTTTAAATCTGAAGCTAGAGTTTAAGAACAAAGCTTCAGAGTTTTCTCCATATTCAGTCGATTCGCTACCAGCACGTACACTCAGTGTTTCTGGGTGAAATTGTAAATTATTATTCATCATTTCCTCTAAGTTCTCGGGACATAAAAAAACCCGCTCAAGCATTGCGCTAAAACGGGTTCTTTTTTACTCGCTTTAGCTGTATTTATAATGCGCCCGCAAGCTGAGTGTGGCCTTGATTAATGTTGGCAAACTCAAATCAGCGCAGTTTTATGTTAGTCCTAAGTGTAAACACAGTCAAGCATTTAACACGAGCAATACATATTTTGGATGACCTAATCTAAGCGCCTTCTTCTACCTCAAGCCCATCTGCATTGATTAAATTCAAATCTAACTGCGTGCTTGAATTCGCTGGTTTAGCACCTTTTTGTCCATCACCACGCGCAGATTCAATTTTTGACAAATATGCTTCACTGATATCACCCGTCACATATTTACCATCAAAACATGAGCAATCAAAGTCTTTGATTTTTGGGTTGCTTTGCTTGATACCATCCACCAAAGCATCCAAGTCTTGATAGATTAGCGCGTCAGCACCAATTTCTTTGCAGATTTCCTCATCGCTACGCCCTGTTGCCAGTAGCTCGTCGCGACTTGGCATATCAATACCATACACATTGGGGAAGCGAACTGGGGGTGCCGCTGAAGCAAAATACACTTTAGTTGCGCCTGCATCACGGGCCATTTGCACAATCTGTTGTGAGGTCGTACCGCGCACAATAGAATCATCCACCAGTAAAACATTTTTACCTTTAAACTCAATCCCAATTGGATTTAGTTTTTGACGGACTGATTTTTTACGTAATGCTTGGCCCGGCATAATAAACGTGCGGCCAATATAACGGTTTTTAATAAAACCTTCGCGATAATCTAGTCCTAATGCCAAACCTACTTGAAGCGCACTTGGTCGGCTAGTATCAGGAATCGGAATCACGACATCAATCTTTTTATCAGCCCATTCTCGCTTGATCTTTTCAGCCAAGCTCTTACCCATATCCAAACGCGTTTGATAAACAGACACGCCATCAATGACTGAGTCTGGACGCGCTAAATATACATACTCAAAAATACATGGATTTAACTTCGCTTCATCAGAACATTGACGCGAGTAGAAGTTACCTTCCATATCAATAAATACAGCCTCACCAGGCTCAACGTCACGCAAAACTTGAAAACCCAGCACATCTAAAGCGACACTTTCAGAGGCCACAACGTATTCAGTGCCTTTGTCTGTTTCACTTTTACCAATCACCAATGGACGGATACCGTTAGGGTCACGGAATGCGAGCAAACCAAAATTAGCAATCATCGCCACAACCGCATAAGCACCTTTACAACGTTTGTGAACACCAGCCACTGCATCAAAAGCCATATCTGTATTTAATACAGCATTGCGTGATGTTTTTTCAATCTCATGTGCGAGCACATTTAGCAATACTTCAGAATCTGAATTCGTATTAATATGGCGTAAATCCTGACGGAACATCTCTGATTTCAATTGCTCAGAGTTGGTCAAATTACCGTTATGTCCTAACACAATTCCAAACGGAGAGTTCACATAAAACGGCTGAGCTTCAGCGGCATTAGAAGATCCAGCTGTTGGATAGCGCACATGTGCAATACCCGCATTACCAACAAGACTACGCATATGACGTGTTTGAAACACATCTTTCACTAGTCCGTTATTTTTATGCATAAAAAATGTATTGCCATCACAGGTCACAATGCCAGCCGCATCTTGCCCCCTGTGCTGAAGTACCAGTAATCCATCATACAACAACTGATTAACTGGATTTTTACCAACAATGCCTATAATTCCACACATGTATCGAGCCTTAACTGATGAGTTCTATTTAAATGATGATTCTAGTCGTATTTAACGTGCTTAGCGATGCTCTGTGGAACCCAAAGCAATGAACTAAGTACGAGTGCTTCAATTGGGGCGCTAAACATAGCGTTGCGCCATCTAGAATCTTTAGGTATATCGGTCAACCCTGCGAGAAAGACAATCACACAGACAATGAGCAGACCGCGGGCAAGACCAAATAAAGCACCTAAGAAGCGATTCAACCAGCCTAATCCAGCTTTCTTAAAAATCGCAGATAGTGCGATGCCCAGTAAAGTAGCCAACAACAAAGTTGCCAAAAAAAGTACCAAAAAAGCCGCTAACACACGGAGTGCATCATTAGGGATATCTATCGGCATCATAGGAAGAAGTTGATTAGTATAAGTAATGCCTACATAAAACGCTGCAACCAAGCCAACAATCGCAAGAACCTCTCTTATCATGCCACGCATGACGCTTAATATTACAGACAATCCTATTATGATTAATACAATATAGTCAAAAATCGTCATTTAAAATCTCTACCAGTTCCATCAAATTGCATCGTTGTGTTAAAGCTAGTGCGAAGTAGTATCAAACTAATCATTACTAATAACGATACCTGGTAGCCCAATCTCTTTTATCTTAACCAATGCATTCATCGCATCCTGACGGGATGTAAATTTACCTGCCTTGAGACGAAGGCCATCACCTTTTGGTGTGGTCGCTTTCTCGGTAGTCGTTGTAAATCCAGCCTGCTTAAGCTGATCTTGCAAACGTTTTACATTTGCCGCATCAGAATACACGCCCACCTGAACAGTAAAATTACCTTCAGATTTCGATGGTGTTTGATCTTCAACTGATTTTACTGGTGTTGAAGTAGCTTCAACTTGTATTTTTTCAGCTGGGTTAACAACTTTTACAGGCTCTGCCTTTTTGACTTCAGCTTTCGGCATAACCACTGCTTCAGTTTTAGCCTCAGCAGCTTTTGCCAAAGACTTTCTACGCTCAATCTCTTTTGCTTCTGCTTCTTTTAGCGCAGCAAGACTATCGACACTTGGCGTATCCAATGGCTCAGGCTCAGGTTCAACTACATATTCATTCTCTGTTGCCTGCTGATCAACCTCTGAGGAAGCTGACGCTTGTGGCACATTTTGCGCATAAGCTTGCTCATGAACTACCTCAGGCATTGTAATTTTTATAGATTCTGGCTTTGTCTGCGCGGAACGATCTTGAAGTATCTGCGGCAATATAATGAGCATCAAAAGCACAAGCGCCATTGCACCAACCAAGCGCCTACGCGCTCTCTTTTTAAGAATTAATGCTTGATCAACTGGCAAATCTACAGACATTACTGCTTCCTTAAGGATGTGTTTACACGTTCGTTTAGATATTGCATAACACTAGAAACAGTAAAAAATGAACCGAACGCCACGATTTTATCATTTTCATTCTGTTCTATACAGCTTTCTCTATCGATACAAGCTTGATAATAAGCATCACCTAAATTATCAAAAACTTTCACCGATGCATTCGGAATGACTTCAATAATCGCTTCTACTAGCGCACTAACACTTGCACCTCGAACATGTTCAATTGGGGCAATATACCAATCATTTATTTCATCCTTCAATGCATCAATCACGCCCTTTATATCTTTATCTGCTAGCATTGAGAATACAGAGAAAACCTTTAGCTGTCGTTCAGTATTATTGATAGCTACATTTTTTAACTTAAGCGCCTTTAGATTTTCTGCTAAAGCAACTGCAGCATGAGGGTTATGTGCAACATCCAGGATCAACCAAGGGAATCGGGAGTCAGTATAAAATCTCCCGATGAGTTTAATGTCTTGCATTGCTTTTGCAATTGCCTCTACAGACACGGGCAACGCTGACTGTAACATTGTAACTGCCGTAATTGCACACGCGGCATTACTTAGTTGATACTGGCCTTTCAACGCAGGAGTCGGCAAGTAGTAAATTCGCTGCTGATTGCTTAAATAATGCCAACCAGAATCATCTAATTCATATCCAAATTGATGATGTATGCATTTCAAATCAGCATTCACCTCTTTCGCATAAACAATTAATGACTCAGGCGGATTGATATCACCACATATTGCTGGAATTAAAGGTCTATAGACGCCAGCTTTTTCAAAACCAATGAGCTCACGTGTGTGCCCAAGAATATCCTGATGATCCAAATCTACATTAGTCACAATCGTACAGTCTGGTTCAAAGGCATTCACAGCATCTAATCTACCGCCAAGCCCTATTTCTAATATTGCAATATCAACTTTTGCTTGAATAAAATGCCACACAGCCGCTAATGTGCCAATTTCAAAATAGGTCAGCGATATTGCATCACTGTCACCCGAACCACCTTGCCTAGCCTCTTCAACAGCAGAAAATGCGGCACATAAAGACGCATCACTGACTTCTTGACCATCTACGTTGACACGTTCGTTGTAACGTAAAATGTGTGGTGAAGTATAACAACCTACACGATACCCTGCATGCTGATAGATTTGAGACAACATGATGCAGGTTGAGCCTTTACCGTTGGTGCCAGCCACTGTAATAATCTTAAATTCTGGCTTTAAGCCTAATCTATCAGCAACGGTCCTGATGCGATCCAAACCCATTTCTATGGCGTTTGGATGCAGTTGCTCAATATATTTTAACCAAGCTGATAAATCTTTAGGTGAGGCTTCAGGTGTCAAACTACTAAACATGCAAAAAACCTTTATGCATTTAAAGTCCGTCCCAAAAAGTTAATCGCTAAGTTTAGAATACAATCAAACCAGATATTAAGCTACAGCTGGTAAACGCATTAGATTAGCTAAAAGTGAAGCTAATCGATTACGCATCTCACGGCGATCAATAATCAAGTCAATTGCACCATGCTCTAGTAGAAACTCTGCTCGCTGGAAGCCATCGGGTAAAGTCTCACGAACGGTTTGCTCAATCACACGAGGGCCTGCAAAGCCAATCAAAGCTTGTGGTTCTGCCACAATAACATCGCCTAACATGGCAAAACTAGCAGAAACTCCACCCATTGTTGGGTCTGTCAAAACCGAGATATATGGCAAACCAGCTTTACTTAATTGTGTGAGTGCCGCACTAGTTTTTGCCATTTGCATGAGCGATAACAAACCCTCTTGCATACGTGCACCACCACTGGCAGAAATACAAATAAATGCCATTTTATTGTCAATCGCAGTTTGTACGCCACGAGCAAAACGCTCACCCACAACAGAGCCCATAGAACCACCCATGAACTTGAACTCAAACACCGCAACAACCGCTGGCACAGATTTAATACTACCCTGCATCACGATTAAGGCATCTTTCTCATTGACAGCTTTTTGCGACTCTTTAATACGATCAGCATAGCTTTTGCTATCTTTAAATTTCAGCGGATCAATGGGCTGTACATTAGCACCAATCTCGAATTGACCTTCAACATCTAGTAACTGCGCTAAACGTGCACGCGCGCCTATACGATTGTGATATCCACACTTAGGACAGACTTCCGAATTGTCTTCTAAATCTTTACGATAAAGCACAGATTGGCAAGATGAACACTTGCTCCAAAGGCCTTCTGGCACTGTTTTCTTATCAGCACCAACAACACGTTGAATTTTTTGCGGTAATTTATTTAACCAACCCATTGCATATTCCTTTTAACAATTACGCAGCATCAACTGCGGTTTTTAACTCTTTCATCAATGCAGCAACATTCTCTAACAAATTATCATCATTAGAAGCTTCAATTTCTTGCACCATTCGGCTACCTACTACAACCGCATCTGCGATTGCTGCCGTTGCTTTGGCAGTAGCAGCATCCCTAATACCAAAACCAACACCAACTGGCAAATTAGTCTGTTCACGAATAGAGGCAACGCGCGCGGAAACTTCAACAATATCTAAATTGGCCGCACCAGTCACCCCTTTAAGCGAAACGTAATAAACAAAGCCACTTGCTTGATTAACGATTAGCTCCACACGCTTTGGTTCGGTGGTTGGTGACAATAAGAACACAGGGGCAATATCACGCGCACGTAACTCTTTGACAAACTCACCACACTCTTCTGGTGGGTAGTCCACAGTAATAACACCATCAACGTCTGCAGCTTTTGCTCTATCGGCAAATACCGTAGGTCCAATAGCTTCAATCGGGTTAGCATAACCCATCAAAACAATCGGTGTTGTTTGATTGGTTTGACGAAACTCTTTCACCATCGCTAACACTGCTGTCAATCCAACTTTATGCACCAAAGCGCGTTCGCTAGCACGCTGAATAACGGGGCCATCTGCCATCGGATCAGAGAATGGCACGCCAAGCTCAATCATGTCGGCACCATTTTTAACTAAAGTGTGCATTAGATTAACGGTATGCTTAGGATGTGGATCACCTGCCGTAATATAAGGAATCAAGGCTGTTTTACCTTGCTGTTTTAAAGTAGCAAAAGTTGTTTGAATTCGTGACATAGGTAGCTTAATGTTGTACTAGTTAATTTATCTAAGGCGAAATTTTAATCAATTCAAGCATGCTTCACAAAAGCGGTATTGTTTAAGTACAAACTGCTCACATGGCTGATGTGAATACATATGACTGAAGAAGCCGTCACCTTAACGTTAAAGTTTATAAAGTAATGTTTGCAAGCTTAGCAACCGTGTTGATATCTTTATCACCACGGCCAGATAAGTTAACCAACACGATTTGATCTTTACTCATGGTTTTAGCCATTTTTTGTGCATGTGCTAACGCATGGCTAGATTCTAATGCAGGAATAATGCCTTCTGTACGACATAAGTTATGGAATGCTGCCATTGCCTCATCATCAGTAATCGCCACATACTCTGCGCGCTTAATGTCTTTCAGCCAAGCATGCTCTGGACCCACACCTGGATAATCTAAACCAGCTGAAACAGAATGCGTCTCGATAATCTGCCCATCTGCATCTTGCATTAGGTAAGTACGATTACCGTGTAAAACACCAACTGGGCTATTTGCAGTAAGCGGTGCAGCATGCATACCTGTCTCAATCCCATGGCCTGCGGCTTCCACACCAATTAACCTAACATTAGGCACATCGATATACGGATAGAATATACCCATCGCGTTTGAACCACCACCAACACAGGCTACGACAGCATCAGGCTGACACCCTGCCATTTCCATCATTTGTTCTTTTGCTTCTATGCCAATCACCGCCTGGAAATCACGTACCATCATTGGGTATGGATGCGGACCAGCAACGGTTCCGATGATGTAAAAAGTATTATGCACGTTAGTCACCCAATCACGCATCGCCTCATTCAGTGCATCTTTAAGTGTTTTAGAGCCACTTTCAACAGGCACAACCGTAGCGCCTAACAACTTCATTCTGAATACATTAGGTGCCTGACGCTTAACGTCTTCACTACCCATATAGACCACACATTCCAATCCCAAACGAGCCGCGATAGTGGCTGTAGCAACACCATGTTGGCCAGCGCCAGTCTCAGCAATCACTCTAGGTTTACCCATGCGCTTAGCAAGTAAGGCCTGACCAATCGTATTATTGATTTTGTGCGCACCAGTATGATTTAAATCCTCACGCTTCAAGAAGATTTGAGCACCGCCAATTTGGTCAGATAAGCGTTTTGCATGATAAATTGGGCTTGGACGACCAACAAAGTGTTTCAAATCATATGCATATTCAGCTAAGAACTCAGGGTCATGGCGATACTTTTCATACATCACACGTAACTCATCAAGTGCTTCAACCAATGTTTCCGCGACAAAAGTACCACCGAACTGTCCAAAATGCCCACGTGCATCTGGCATATCATAAAGCTGCATATTCAATCTCCACTTAAACTTACTGCACTCTGTGCAAATTACAAATAGACTTGTTGCATAAATGCAGCAATTTTTGCTGCATCTTTAATTCCTTTTGACAATTCCACACCGCCACTCACATCAACTGCATAAGGCTTAACTTGTTGAATCGCTGAGGCAACATTATCCGCGGTTAACCCGCCAGCTAATACGACAGACTTATTCAAATTAGATGGGATTAAACCCCAATCAAACACGTGCCCTGTTCCGCCAGCCACACCTTCCGTATAGGTGTCTAACAACAATGCTCTGGATGCAGAATAATCTTTCGCACATTGTACCAAATTTGTGTCTGACTTAACGCGAATTGCCTTTATAAAAGGTAAGCCATAGCGCGAGCATTCTTCAGGTGCTTCATCCCCATGAAACTGAAGTAAATCTAACGCAACATTCGAGATTACATGACGAACAAAGTGCTCTTCCGCATTCACAAACAAACCAACGACACTCACAAAAGCTGGAATTTGGTTAACAATCTGAACGGCTTGCTCAATAGACACAGCTCGCGGGCTTGGCGCATAAAAAACCAAACCTATCGCATCAGCACCATGCGCTACGGCTGATAAAGCATCTTCTACCCTAGTTATACCGCAAATTTTAACTCTAACTCTCAAACCCATATCCTTTAACTTGCGCGACCAAAGTCACTTGCATTACTTACTATAAACAAAGGCGATGTCATTGTAACGCTAAACTAATATTTTCAAGCCTGACTGAATGCTTTTTGGCAAACCCCACTTTTCATCATACCCAACATCGGTTAAATACAAACCGCTTGGAGAAAATGTTGGTGGCGACAATGTGCGATCTTTATTTTGCAACAACGCTTGCATATAACTGGGTGGGTATTTACCTTTTCCAATATAAATTAACGCACCGACCATATTGCGTACCTGATGTTGCAAAAAGGCATTGGCTGAGAAGTTAAACAGAAAGTATTGTCCAGCGTTTAGAACCTCTGCTTTGGATAAGGTTCTGACAGCTGTTTTTGCCTGACATTCGGACGCACGAAAAGCCGTAAAATCATGCTCGCCAACCAAATATGTGGCTGCCTCGCGCATTGCTGCATAGTCTAAAGGCAAATGAAACCAACCCGCTTTATTAGCCATTATTGCTGAAGCTACTGGCGCGTTGTACAACAAATACTGATAACTTCTACTAAATGCAGAAAATCGTGCATGAAAGTCTTCACCTACTTCATGCGCCCATTCCACTCGCACAGTTTCAGGTAGATGCGCATTGACCCCTCTCACCCACGCAGATAAGGGCCGATTTGCATCCGTTTCAAAATGCACAACTTGGCCTAAACCATGAACACCTGTATCTGTCCTGCCTGCCGCATGCACTCTAATTACATGTTGCGCAACACTCTGAATCGCCGCTTCCAATGCATCTTGCACACCACAAGCTGACGGCTGACTCTGCCATCCACAAAATAGCGAGCCATCATAAGATATTCCTAAAGCAATTTTCACAAAAATCTCATCGCAATCATCACCCCTAAACCAAACAACATCACAACCATCACAATTTTATCTGTTAAATTAAAAGCGCTCTTCTCAAAATAGACAACATCCACAACTGGCACAGCCTCTAGCTCGCGATGGATATCATCAAAGTGTCTAAAACTAAAATTTGCTTTACTTTTGATTGCAACCTCGTCAACGTAATTAAGGGTAAGTAACAAACGAACTGAGAATTTTTTCACATCTAAGCCAATGTATTTTAAAGGCTGCAACAGCATATACAACGCCAGCATCAGCTCCTTTTTAGTCGTAGTAGTCAGCAATACACTAAGCGCCGCTAGTGCGACGATCAACCTTGATATTTGCAACACTCCAAGATGCAACCCTTCAAAACTTGGCGCAATACCTAATGGAAAATGAGGAACTAACTCTCCTGGAGTACCGAATGCGTAGATTAAGAATATCGAAAAGAAAAACCAACGCATCCTCTTTAATGTAGTCCAAAAAACTTTGAACTGTAGTTTAATCGCCAACAAGCAGAGTGTTAGCAATATTGCTATCAATAACCGAGACCCCACAACACCAGCAAGTAATAGTATCAATAAGAACATTAACACCTTAACAAAGGGGTGCATAGTTGGTAAATCCATGATTAATAAACTTTGTCACAAGGTAAATTTTTACAATAATTAAAATCAAGCTAACTACACTCTTTAGGCTATACAATAAACAGACTTACGATGAACAAAAAGGCCGAGCATCTGCTCGGCCTTTTTGTTTCGCTTATCACTATAATCCTGCTAACAATTGCTCAGCTTTTGATTTTTGTAGTGGGCCACCTTCTTTTAACACTTCTTCTAGCAGCTCACGTGCACCTTCTTTATCATCCATATCAATATATGCCGCAACTAAATCTAGCTTAATCTCTACATCTTGATTTTCAGAGGCTGCAGAGTCAGGCAACTCAGAAGCAGATCCATCATCAGCTTTCTCAATCAACGCTTGAGCATCATCATCACCTAAATCTAAGCTTATTGCAGAAAAGTCAAAATCATTAGTAGTAACATCAGTGACTGAATCTTTAGTATTAATTTCAGTCATCTCCAACTCGTCATCAAGCGGGAAATCAAAATTAACACTCTCAACTGAAGATTGATCAGCTTTATTATCTATGACTACGTTTTCAGTTTGAAGTAGATTATCAGAAAGACTAGCATCCTCGATTTTATCTGATGGAATATCAAATGATATCTCCATCGGCGTATCTGGTATTTCAAATGCCACAGGCTCTGGAATAGAGAAGTCTATAGAACTATCCTCAACACTCAACTCATCTTTTAATTCTGGAGAATTACTTTCTGAGGCCTCACTCATAAATTCAATATTAGGTGCTGTTTCAAGAAACGATGGCACTTCAAAAGAAATTGGGTCGTTTAATGTAGCTTCAGACTCCAAATTATCTGGCGTTAATGCAGATGACTCGCCCACATCATCAGAACCAAATGTAAACTCTAATGTATTATCATCAAGTGAATTCACTACTTCTTCTGCCGCAGCACTCTCTGCAAGCATCGGCTCATCAGCTCGCGCAGGCTCAAGAATAGGCTCAACTTCAGGAATACCTAAATCAAAATCAAGACTTTCATCAGCAACTTGGGCTGAAGCAAAACTTTCAGCCACTGCTGGGCTCGGACTAAACTCAACTGCAGGCTCACTAGCTAACGGGATGGGTTTAGTCTCTTCACTCTCCTGCAAGGCATCACTTGCTTCAAGAGAAGTGCTAGAAACATCATCTAAAGAAAAGTCTAAGCTAACATCTTTTGACGAGAGCATTTCAGCTGCAATCAAACCATTCTGAGTCGACTGCTCTGAAGGAGCTATGGTGGCAAGACTTGAAACATCATAAAGTGGATTTTCTGGCTCTAATTTCTCACCCATCTCAGCAACCTTTGCCCAAGTAGGGTCATCGGCACCTAAAGTGGTATATAACTCTCCAGCAACTGCCTCAAATGCAGAAACATCTTTACGTCCAGCATACATTTCCAACAGTTTCAGATGTAACTCATATCGTTTTGGCTCTTTGAGAATAGCATCTTTGAGTATTTCTTCAGCTTGCGCATCACGTCCATAAGCCATATAAACTTCAGCTTCAGCGATAGGATCAACATCGTTAGTGTCGATCATGCTGCCATCAGCACTTTGCGCAAAATCAGTTAAAAATGAGGTGTCGGATGTGCTTGAATTGCCTGTAGTATTACCAAACACAGTGTTTGCACGCAATCCACCTGAAGTGAGAATACCTCGTTCAAAGCTATCAAGCTCTTTTCTACGCTTGTTACGAAAAAATAACCATCCAGCGCCCAAAATCACTAAGGCAGATGTACCGCCTAGTAATTTAATATCTAGGCTAGCCAATAAACTCTCAATGAAAGATGTCTCTGGAGTAGTCTCAGGTGGGGAAACTTTGGTTACCGCTTGCTTTTCAGGCTCAGCTTTGACTGCTACAGGCTCAGCAACTACTGGCGTCTCAGCTATAGGCTTTTCAACTTCTGGCTCAGAAGCTAGCTCTGCACTTTTCTGCAACTCAGTCATGGTCTGATTTTTCAGCGCCAATAACTTTTGCATATCTTCAATTTGCTTTTCTAATGCCGCCGCACGTGATAATGATTCTTTCAAGGCATTTTCGCGTGCAGTTGCCTCTTCTTGTAGCGCTGCAATTTTTGCATCGGCTTCAGCCGCTCCTGATTTTTGATTAGGAACAACATTTTTATCACCTGCAGAAAGTTTCACAACATCCTGCGCACCTGGCTTAACAACGGCAGATCTGTCTTCTGCTGAAGCAATTTTCCCTGATGCTGATTGCTTGGGTTCATTCTCTTCTGAAGCTAGTGTCGTTTTTACATTACCTGCAAGAGAGTTTCGATACGCATTCCAGTTAGATGCATGTACTTTCAGTGCTTGCTTTGCCTGCTTTGAATCAATTGAGTTCAATGTTTCAGCAGAAGGTGCCTTAATGATTTGCCCAACCTTTAGTTGGTTCATATTGTCATTAGCAAAAGCAGATCTGTTATTTTCAAACAATCCTACTAACATTTGGTCAAGGCTTACACCCTCAACCTGCATCTTTTGTGCTATTGCAGCTAATGTATCACCACGTTTAGTAATGAGTTCGTCCTCAGCAGCTTCTTTTTGCAGCGCATCCTCAGGTTTAACAGCGCTAGCCTTTTTCTTGGAAGATTTACTTGTATTTGATGCTAAAGAACGTTGTGTATTAGAGCCAGTAGATAAACCTGTACTAGCAATTGGCTTGGTAACTGGTGAAAAATCAGAAGCTGCATTAGTCGCCTGCTTGTACTCAGGAGGATCTAGTAAAACGGTATATTCGCGTAACAAACGCCCTGATGCCCAGTCAACTTGGATCAACATATCCAAGTATGGATCATTGATAGGCATAGTTGAACGGATTCTTAAAATTGGTGCGCCAGCATCACTTTTAGCTAGGTCAACTTTAATGTTATTGTGAATACCAAGACGAGTGATCCCTTGTACATTATAAGCCTCATCTGAAGCAATTGCTGCTGTCAAGGTAGATAGTTCTTCTGGAGTAACAGACAGAAGCTCTACGTCTACTTTTAATGGCTCACCCAACCCTGAATTAACATTTAGCTTCCCTAAGCCTGCTGTGTAGCCAATGATTGGCATGAACGCCATGCAGACCGCTAACGAAATTTGCTTTATTTTTGATTTACGCACATCGCTACCTTTAAACGTACTAAATATTTGCATTATGAAAATAACATCAAATAGTTAGGTATGCAAGCTCATAATGCACATTATATTTAGCCGCCATCTAGCTACTACATTTAGTAAAATGTTTTTACAACCCAGATTTCTCTGGATTGATTTATTTTTCTATTAAAATCCGTAACATACGACGCAATGGCTCAGCTGCTCCCCATAGCAACTGGTCACCTACCGTAAAGGCAGAAAGATAGTCGTTACCCATATTTAGCTTACGCAATCTACCCACTGGGGTGGTTAGTGTGCCTGTAACAGCAGCTGGCGTTAATTCACGCATGCTCGCTTCACGCTCGTTTGGAATCACTTTGGCCCATTGGTTTGCTTCGGCCAACATTTGGCTGATTTCATCGATTGGCACATCTTTTTTAAGCTTAATGGTTAGCGCTTGGCTATGACAACGCATTGCACCAATGCGCACACATAGACCATCAATTAGTACAGGATTCGCTTCACGACCCAAAATTTTATTAGTTTCAACGCCGCCCTTCCACTCTTCTTTACTTTGGCCATTGCCTAAATCTTTATCAATCCAAGGAATAAGGCTTCCAGCTAAAGGCACGCCAAATTGAGCAGTAGGGAAACGTTCATCACGCAACGTACCAGCCACTTCTCTGTCAATATCTAAAATTGCAGAAGCTGGGTCCTTCAAGAAGTCACTTGCTACTCGGTGTGCCTCCCCCATTTGATTAAGCAATTCACGCATATTTTGCGCACCTGCGCCAGAAGCTGCCTGATAGGTCATTGAAGTTGCCCACTCGATTAAATCAGCTTTAAACAAACCGTTTAAAGCCATCAGCATTAATGACACTGTGCAGTTACCGCCAACCCAGTTCTTATTGCCGTTAGTGTAAGCATCTTGAATAACATGCATATTGACTGGATCTAGCACAATCACTGCGTTACTCTCCATACGCAGTGTTGAGGCCGCATCAATCCAATGGCCATTCCAGCCAGCAGCACGTAACTGCGGAAAAATCTCAGTAGTATAGTCGCCGCCCTGACAAGACAGGATAGCATCCATCACTTTAAGCCCGTTAATATCCTTAGCATCCAATAATGCTGGTGTTTCCTTCCCCACATTTGGGCCTTTACCACCCACTTGAGAGGTTGTGAAAAATTGCGGCTCAATGAGTGCGAAGTCATTTTCTTCTAACATGCGCTGCATCAGAACAGAACCAACCATGCCACGCCAGCCTACAAAACCTACTTTAAGCATTTTATTTTCCACTTTTAATAATTAACGGTTACTGAAACAAATCCAACAGGTATCAAAATAAATTCTAATTACACTATCGCTAAGCTACCAAATGATCAAACTCAATCTGTTAGACATCTCAATCTATTGCGCTTAAAGTGCAGCGACCACAGCGTCACCCATTGCATTACAACCAACTTTGTTTGAACCTTCTGTCCAGATATCAGCCGTTCTATAGCCTTGCGCCAGTGCTTTTTTCACTGCATTTTCTACACGTTGTGCATTGGCTTCGTCATTAAATGTGTAACGCAACATCATGGCAACAGAGAGAATTGTCGCTAATGGGTTAGCAATATCTTTACCTGCAATGTCAGGTGCTGAACCATGACTTGGCTCATACATACCTTTGTTATTTTCATCTAAAGAGGCAGACGGTAGCATGCCGATAGAACCCGTGAGCATAGATGCTTCGTCTGATAAGATATCACCAAAAATATTACCTGTTACCATCACATCAAACTGCTTAGGTGCACGAATTAACTGCATCGCTGCATTATCAACATACATATGGCTCAACTCGACTTCAGGATACTCAGCTGACAACTCAATCATGACTTGACGCCATAATTCAGTTGCTTCTAGCACGTTAGCCTTATCCACAGAGCACACTTTTTTATTACGCTTCATCGCAATATCAAAAGCTACACGACCAATACGACGAATCTCAGATTCGTTATAACGCATTGTATTAACGCCTTCACGCTCGCCATTCTCTAATTTAAAAATGCCACGTGGTTGACCAAAGTAAATATCGCCAGTTAACTCACGCACAATCATGATATCTAAGCCTGAAACCACTTCAGGCTTCAATGTAGATGCAGAGGCCAACTCCGGGTACAACAATGCGGGACGTAGGTTAGCAAACAAGTTAAGCTCTTTACGAATACGTAACAAACCACGTTCTGGGCGCAAGTGACGCTCAAGTTTATCGTACTTCCAGTCACCAACTGCACCTAATAAAACAGCATCAGATTCTTTAGCTAACTTCAATGTTGCATCTGGCAAAGGATCGCCTGAAGCTTCATAACCAGCACCGCCAATTGGCGCCTCAGTCATGTTAATATCTAAATTAAGCGCATTTAAAACTTTAACCGCTTGTGCAACGATTTCTGGGCCGATGCCATCACCTGGCAATACTGCTATTTTCATGAAAATAACTTTCTTAAACTTAAATTTATAAACTAAATTTGAACGAGACTAGCAGGGCTATTTCCAAAGGAGCTTTAATCCCCTACAGGTTTAATAACCTTAGTTAAAAAGCCATGGCTGAGCTTGCTGATGCTTAAGTTCAAATGCTTTAATTTTATCCTGCTGCTGCATAGTTAAACCGATGTCATCTAAACCGTTTAGCAAGCAATGCTTACGGAAAGCGTCCACTTCAAATGAATGCACTTCCCCTGCTGGCGTTGTAATGGTTTGCGCACTTAAATCAATACTAAGCTTATAACCTTCATTAACCGCAACTTGATTAAACAATCCATCTACAACTCCTGCATTTAACACGATTGGCAACATACCGTTTTTGAAGCAGTTGTTAAAAAAAATATCAGCAAAGCTAGGTGCAATAATCACTTTAAAACCGTAGTCCTCTAACGCCCATGGCGCATGCTCTCGACTAGAACCACATCCAAAATTTTCACGTGTTAACAACACACTAGCACCTTGATAGCGTGACTGATTTAACACAAAATCAGGATTTATCGGGCGCTTGCTATTATCCATACCAGGCTCACCTTGGTCTAAATAACGCCACTCATCAAACGCATTTGGGCCGAAACCACTGCGTTTGATTGACTTCAAAAACTGTTTAGGAATAATAGCGTCAGTGTCCACATTAGCGCGGTCTATCGGTGCTACCAATCCATTCAATTGCGTAAAAGCTTGCATGTTATTTTCTTAAGTTTTAGTTAATAATCTAGTTAAACTCTTTGAGGATTCCCAAAAGGTACGCCCTCAAGGCCGCTAGGTTGTATTTAGTTCGCAGACTTCTGGATAGCTTCGCCACCTTTTTCTAAGTCTTTACCAATACCAGCTACAGTATTACAAGCTGACAATACGACTGCGATCATGATAAGAAAGAAGAATTTTTTCATTTACTATCCCTTTTAAAAGTTAACTTAAATCTCTTACATCAACAAAATGCCCTGCAACCGCCGCTGCTGCTGCCATTTCAGGACTAACCAAATGCGTACGACCTCCCTGCCCTTGGCGACCTTCAAAGTTACGGTTACTTGTTGATGCACAACGTTCACCAGAAGCCAAGCGGTCAGCGTTCATAGCCAAGCACATTGAACAGCCTGGCTCGCGCCACTCAAAACCAGCTTCTGTAAATATCTTGTCCAAACCCTCTTGTTCAGCTTGCGCCTTCACCAAGCCAGATCCTGGCACAACAAGTGCAAGCTTGACATTAGGTGCAATGTGCTTGCCTTTTGCAATGGCAGCCGCAGCGCGTAAATCTTCAATACGTGAGTTAGTACAAGAACCAATAAATACTTTATCGATTTGAATATCACTAATCGACGTATTAGGTGTTAAGCCCATGTAAGCATAAGCACGCTCCCAATCACCACGTTGGACTTCATTTTTGGCCATTTCTAAACTTGGCACTTTTCCATCGATACCCACCACCATCTCAGGTGATGTACCCCAAGTCACTTGTGGCTGAATATCTTTTGCATCTAAGATAACAGTTGCATCAAACTTTGCACCTTCATCACTGTGCAAAGTGTTCCAATATGCGACAGCAGCATCCCACTGCTCAGCTTTAGGCGAAAATGGACGGCCTTTTACATAGTTGATTGTAGTATCGTCTACAGCCACAATCCCAGCACGCGCTCCAGCTTCAATTGCCATATTGCATAAAGTCATACGACCTTCCATGCTCATATTGCGAATCACAGAACCTGCAAACTCAATGGCATAGCCATTGCCACCAGCTGTACCTGTTTTACCGATAATCGCAAGTGCTACATCTTTAGCCGTAACGCCTTTTTCTAACGTGCCATTTACCAGCACTTGCATCGTTTTAGATTTTTTCTGCACTAAGCACTGCGTCGCCATCACATGCTCAACCTCTGAAGTACCAATACCATGTGCCAATGCGCCAAATGCGCCGTGCGTACTTGTGTGAGAGTCACCACAAACCACGGTCATACCAGGCAAGGTAGCACCCTGCTCAGGGCCGACCACATGCACAATCCCTTGACGCGAATCCATAAACGGAAAGTAAGCTTTTGCGCCAAATTCACGAATATTGTCACTTAAGGTTTCTATCTGTAAACGAGCTACAGGGTCAGCAATGCCAGACAACCCTTTATCCCAGCCATTCGTTGGTGTGTTATGGTCTGCCGTTGCCACTATAGATGAAATACGCCAAGGCTTACGCCCAGCCAAACGCAGGCCTTCAAAGGCTTGTGGACTTGTCACCTCATGCACCAAATGACGGTCAATATAAATGAGCGCGGTGCCGTTTTCCTCGGTCACAACGTGGGAATCAAACAATTTGTCGTATAACGTTTTTGCCATATTTCTCTGCTTTTTAAGTGCGCTTAGTCAAAATGCTGCGCTTACTTAATCCCTAAAATTACCAAACTGCAACGGAAAATCCGTTACATTCTTTTTTACAAATGCTATTGCATCTTGCAAGATATCTCGCTTAGCACCATTCACGCGTACAGTATCACCCTGAATACTCGCTTGCACCTTCATGCCTGAGTCTTTAATGAGCTTAGTAATCCGTTTAGCCAAATCAGTATCAATACCAGCGCGGATTTTCATCTCTTGCTTTACTTTGTTACCTGATACTTTTTGGACATCTTTATGATCCAGACGTTTAGACGAGTCAGGCTCTTTCTTTTCCATCGCTGGCAACAAAATATCTTTCACCTGATCAAGCTGAAAGTCATTATCACCAAACAAAGTAATCACACTGTCTTTTTCATTCAGCTCAACCTTAGCTGAGCTACCTTTAAAATCATAACGATTGGTAATTTGCTTACCAGCTGTATCAATCGCGTTCTTCAAAGCAACCATATCGACTTCTGAAGAAATATCAAATGAAGGCATATACCATCCCTATATTATTTATAAAGCAGATTATCACCATAGCTAAACTGCGCACACAATTAATGGGATACCCAATTAAGTATTGCGCAGCCTAATCATCATTACTCAAAATGACAAACGTAATCTAGTGTTTCTACAGTTTCGATATCAAATGATGAATTGCCTGGCACGGTGAATTTTTCACCTTCGCTGTATGTTTTCCAGTCAGCTTCGCCTTGTAAGCGTACTTTACAAACACCAGCATTAATTTCCATCAATTCAGGTGCTGCCGTGTTAAATGTAAGCGTACTTGGGAAGATAACACCAATCGTACTACGCGTTCCGTTTGGAAACATCACAGTGTGACTAACGCATTTACCATCAAAGTAAACGTTAGCTTTCTTTTTAACGCTGACATTATCAAATTGTGCCATTTACTTTAGCTTTCAGAAAAAATCAAAACCCTATTATCGCAGAAAAGGTTTATCAAACCAATAAATGACGAGCAAATGGTAATGAAATTGGCTGTTTAACTAAATTTGATTGATAAATATAAGCACTTCTTTTTGACTACACTCAAAATAAAGATTGTGACAATTACGACAACTCGTACCACCCCTTGCTTTCGTTGACCACTTTGACCACCAATAGCATGACTGGCACTTCAATTAGCACGCCTACTACTGTCGCCAACGCCGCACCTGAGTTAAATCCAAATATGCCGATTGCTGCAGCGACAGCAAGCTCAAAAAAGTTACTTGCGCCGATAAGCGCAGATGGGCAAGCAATATTGTGTTTCTCTCCAACCTTCTTGTTCAACCAATAAGCTAAAGCTGAGTTAAAGAAAACTTGAATCAAAATGGGAACAGCGAGCAAAGCGATGACCAGAGGTTGTTTTAAAATAGCCTCCCCTTGGAAAGCAAACAATAATACCAATGTAATCAAAAGCGCACTGATTGACCAAGGTCCGATTTTCTCCATCGCTGCGTCAAACTGCTTTTGCCCACCCCGCAACAAAGCTTTACGCCATAGTTGAGCTAAAATCACTGGAATAACAATGTAGAGCACTACTGAAGTGACCAACGTTGCCCAAGGCACAGTAATGGCCGACATACCAAGCAGTAAAGCTACAATTGGTGCAAACGCAAAAATCATAATGGTGTCATTCAATGCCACCTGTGACAACGTGAACAATGGGTCGCCATTAGTGAGCCTGCTCCATACAAACACCATTGCGGTACATGGTGCTGCAGCAAGTAAGATTAAGCCAGCAATATAACTGTCAATCTGGTCTGGTGGTAGCATCGGGGCAAATAAATTTCGGATAAATAACCAGCCAAGAAAAGCCATTGAAAATGGTTTTACAAACCAGTTGACGAACAAAGTGACGCCTATCCCTTTGATGTGCATTCTGACTTCATGTAATGCACCAAAATCCACTTTCACCAACATTGGAATAATCATGATCCAAATTAACAAGCCAACAGGCAAATTAACTTGCGCAAACTCCATTTTTCCTATTGCTTGAAATAGGTTTGGAAAAAGCTGACCTAAGGCGATGCCCACTACGATACATATACCCACCCAAAGCGTGAGATAACGTTCAAAAATACTCATAGGTGCTATTGTTTTATTTGACTCCATCACTTCCTCCTACATTAGTTATAATTTTTTAATAAATACTCAATATAAAACTTACTGCTCACAACCATGAGCAATCTGATTTAATTCAATTTGAATCGTTGCATGTTCAATCTCAAATTTTTCATGTAAATTTTCTCTTATTACCTCAAGAAATTGATCTCCAGGATGACCTTCTGGAATAACTAAATGCACAGTCATCGCAATTTGTGATGTGCTCATTGCCCAAATATGCAAATCATGGACATTGACAACACCTGGCAATGCCTCAAGGTAATGCCTGACATGATCTGGATCTATTTGCCAAGGTACACCATCAAATAAAAGGTGCAAGGAATCTCGAAAAAGCCGTGATGTACTCAGCAAAATAACCGCAGCAATCAAAAGACTACTTACAGGATCAATCCAAGCCCATCCAAACCATAAAGCTAATGCACCAGCGATAACAACACCTAAAGAAACCATGGCATCTGCTGCCATATGTAGAAAAGCGCCGCGGATATTAAGATCACTTTCACCTCCGCGCATAAACAACCATGCTGTAACACTGTTAATCAAAACACCTATGCTAGCGACAACCATAATAGTCACACCCTGCACTTGTGTCGGGGAGTTAAGTCGGCCGATGGCTTCCCACACAAGTGACCCCATAGCGACCAGCAGCAGTAATGCGTTGGCGAATGCGGCGAGAATAGTGGCACGCTTCCATCCATAAGTATGACGCGAGTTAGGACGTAACTTGCTGGCAAATACCCCTACCCATGCTAGTATCAAGCCCAGTACATCTGACAGGTTATGCCCCGCATCTGCAAGTAGAGCTAAAGAGTTGACCTTCCAGCCGTAGAATGCTTCGATTGCAACAAAGGCGACATTTAGCGCAATTCCTATTGCAAATGCGCTATTAAAGTTGGCAGGAGTATGCTCATGCTTATGGGCGCCACTCATTAGAAAACCCTATTCAAAACCAGCTCTCAACCTTGCTTCTTGCAGGAATCCCACCAGCGTGAACAACCTGTCCATCAATCACCACGGCTGGGGTAGACATAATGTTGTAAGCCATGATTTTTTGAATGTCTTCCACTTTCTCTAGCGAAATTTCTACATTTTTAGCATTAGCCACTTCTTCAACAAGCTTCACCGTAGCTTTGCAGTTTGCGCAGCCTGTACCTAAAACTTTAATGTCTTTCATAACCACCTCCTATAAAACTGCATTAAATACAAAACCAACCAGAATAATTCCAGAAGCGACTACAGCAATAAATGTTGCAATTAATCTTACTTTTAGCACTTTGCGCAAGATGATCATTTCAGGTAATGAGAGTGCGATTACACTCATCATGAAGGCAAGTACTGTGCCCAATGCAGCACCCTTGGCAAGCAAGGCTTCAACAATAGGAATAATACCTGCCGCGTTGGTATACATTGGCACGCCGATGAGCACTGATACTGGCACCGCCCACCAGACATCTTTACCCATAAAGCTCGCCATAAACTCTTCAGGCACATAACCGTGAATTCCAGCACCGATCGCGATACCAACGAGGATGTAGGGCCACACCTTGCCCACAATTTCACGTACCGAAGCAAATCCTGCTTGAATACGGTCTGATAAAGTAAGATTGGCTTCATCAACACTAGCATTTACTTTTGGCATGTTGCGCACCCAATCCTCCAGATGCTGTTCCATTTTCAAGCGTCCGATCACCCAACCAGAGATAATGGCAATTAACAACCCCAAAACAAGATAAAGCCCAGCCACTTTCCAGCCAAACATGGCAAATAACAGAGTCAGCGCTACCTCATTCACCATCGGCGCGGAAATCAGGAATGAGAACGTCACGCCTAACGGGACACCCGCCTGTACAAAACCAATGAATAAAGGCACGGCTGAGCAGGAACAGAATGGTGTAACAATACCTAAGCTTGCTGCCATGCAGTTAGCAACACCTTCACGCCGACCCGCCAGTAAGGCACGCGTGCGCTCTGGGGTGAAGTAGGAATTAACCATCCCCATCACCATCACTACTGCGGTCAATAACATCAACACTTTTGGTGTATCGTAAAAGAAGAACTGCAAGGCTCTACCAAGCTTGCTATCACGTTCTATGGGTAACTGTTGCACGATAAATTCAGATAGCGGAATTAAAGCCTGATAAAGCGCCAGCCAGATACTGGCTGCAATCAACAAAAACAATAAAGGCTGTTTAGTCGGAAAGTTAAATAGACGATTCATATGATTTTTAACTAGCTGCTAAATCTAACAAGCGATCAACACCAACAGGCTCTTCCTTCAGCATCGGTACTAAGGCATAGCGTTTTGCATGTTGCTCAGCTACTGTATTAATTTCCACCAACTCATTAAGCGCTCTTTGATGCAACAAGGCAGAGGTTGTCGTTGTTGCGGCAATGCTATTATTAATTACCCATGCCCAAGGCTCAATGCCAGCGCGACGCAGATCCTCTTGCAAGTTAGCCGCTTCTAATACGGGCGTCTTTTCTGCAAGTGTGACAATCAGTATTTTAGTTTGCTTTGGATCTTGTAACTGCATCATTGGTGTCGTGTAGTGCAAATGAGCTTTATCCATTTGACGAGCTACTTCACGGTGATATGCACCTGTTGCATCAAGTAATAACAACGTGTGTCCTGTCGGCGCTGTGTCCATTACAACAAACTTTTTACCCGCTTCACGGATAATCCTTGAGAATGCTTGAAATACTGCAATTTCCTCCGTACACGGGGAGCGCAAATCTTCTTCTAACAACGCACGACCATGCGCATCCAATTGCGCACCTTTGCTATTCAGTACATTTTGGCGGTAGCGTTCAGTTTCTTCATGTGGATCAATACGGCTCACGGTTAAATTATCTAGACTACCGCTCAACGTGTCTGACAAATGAGCAGCGGGGCCTGATGTAGTGAGGTGTACAAGCAAGCCGCGACTAGCCAACTCAACAGCAACGGCTGCGGCTATCGTAGTTTTACCAACACCACCTTTGCCCATCGTCATCACTAAGCCATGGCCTTCTTTTGCAACATCATCAACAAGCTGTGACAAGCTTTGTTTGCTAACTTCAATAAGCAAATCGCTCATCTCATGCACTTGATAAGGGCTATCTATTAAAAGCTGTCGCAAGGCATCTAACCCAACCAAATCAAACGCTTTGAGTGCCACTAAATCTCTCGGGAGTTGTTTTAATACTTCTGGAATTGCGTTGAGACTAGACTGTTCGCGCTGATAAATTGCAGCTGCCAACATATCAGTTTCAGCCTCAATTTTTGGCAAAATGCCATTAATAACTAAGTATTGTTGTTTTAAACCAATACCTGCCAGTTCTTCATGGGTACGTGCAACTTCGCGCAATGTAGACTGCTGCGCTCGCGCAACGAGAATCAACCTAGTACGTTTACCATCGGCAAGTGCATCAACTGCGGCCTTGTATTGTTCGCGTTGTTTTTCTAGGCCAGATAAAGGTCCCAGACATGACGCATCCCCTTTGCCCTCTTCTAAAAAACCACTCCATGCACCAGGCAACTGTAGTAAACGAATCGTATGCCCAGTTGGTGCGGTATCGAATACGATGTGATCATAATAATCCGTCTCAGGTGAGTCGATTAAAAGTGCCGTGAACTCATCAAAAGCTGCAATTTCTGTGGTGCATGCGCCAGAGAGCTGCTCTTCAATGCCTCTAACAACATCGTCAGGTAAAATGCCACGCACTGGCCCAACAATACGATCACGATAAACCTGTGCGGCAGCTTGCGGATCAATTTCCAGCGCCGCCAAATTAGGTACGGCTGGCACGGCTGTAATATGATTACCTATGCTAATGCCAAAAACCTGACCAACGTTTGATGCAGGATCCGTACTTACCAGTAAAACGCGCTTACCGTTTTCAGCCAATTGGATTGCCGTTGCGCAGGCAATTGAAGTTTTTCCCACACCACCCTTACCAGTAAAGAAAAGAAAACGTGGTGGCTGATCAAGAAATTGCATGGATTATCCTCAGTAGAGCATCAAATAAACTAACATTAAACTAACAGCACTTATATCAAATTAACAGCATTTACCGCCACTACAGCAACTGGTAACAGGTTGAATTTCAACTGCCGATGTCAGCCCAGCCCAGCGCGCCAGTTCGGTACGGCTTGGGTAACGACCAGCCAAGGCAAACTCACCATCCACTAAAATAAGTGGCAACGCATCTTGACCAGAGCGCTCAAGAAAATCTCTCACCACTTTGTTATTAGCAAAATCCATCGGCTGTTGAGCAAGATTAAAACGTTCAATTTGTGCGCCATTAGTTTTAGCCCAATCTACATCGGCAGAGAAACTAACCAAACGCTGATCTACTTCTGTCCCACATACGCCACTACTACAGCACATAGCTGGGTCAAACACCTCTATTGATTTAGTCATCATATTTCCTTAAATAAAAGTCGTTGCGATCTTATCCATTTCACCTTTCAGTGCTACCTTATCGTTTTTTAGTGTCGCTAATGGTAGTGCCAAAAACGCTTCGATACGCGCACGCAAAATGCTATAGGCCTTAACAAAAGCCGCATCAATTTCCTCATCCGACCCAGTAACATGCGCTGGATCTTCCACACCCCAATGCGTTCTTACCACAGGGCCAAGATATGCTGGACATGTTTCACCCGCTGCACTACCACATACGGTAATCACAATGTCTGGCGTTGTTGGCAGGTTTTCCCAAGACTTACTATGGTAGCCATCTGTTGAAATACCCTCACGCGCTAACAAGGCCAACGAGCGTGGGTGCACATACCCAGTAGGTTTACTCCCCGCACTCATTGCATGCCAACCACTCGGCGCCAATTGGTTAAAAGTGGCCTCACCCAATATAGAGCGGCAAGAGTTACCTGTACATAAAAAGAGAACATTCATTGTTTTACACCTCAGATTTATCGGTTGTTATTGAAGGCAGCACACTTGGCAAACAAGCAGAAGCCGTTCGCATCTCTGCACACTTTTCTGGATGACCTGCACAACATTCTTCAGTGAGATAAGCAATCACGTCTAACATCAATGGGATATTGGCGCGATAACGCTGGTAGCGACCCTCCTGCTCAACTGACACCATATTGGCATAAGTCATCGCCTTAAGATGAAAAGACAAATTGTTTGCGGGAATATTTAAAGTGGTTGCTATTTCACCTGCAACCATCCCATTTAAACCTTGCTTAACCAAGAGCCTAAATACATCTAAACGCACGCCAGAAGACAAAGACTCGAAAATTGAAGTTGCTGTAATTTTATCCATAATGCGATATTACAACTATTGTTGAAATGTTGCATTATATTTTCTAGTACTAACTTTAGGATATTTTGTGTTCGATTCAACATTCTAGGTTTATCTTCATGCTTTGTATTACACACAGCAATATCCGAAAGCGCTATTGGGGCTATGTCTTATCTTTTGGCTTGCTTGTTTTGATCTTAACATCGGTTAAGCGTTCGGCTAGCTTTGGGATCGTTACTACTTTTCGAGAGTTTTACGGGTACGTTTTTTTTTTAAATACCGCGCACCCTCAAAACCGTGATATGTCGTGATATGTAAAGATACACTATGCGATTGCAATAGGCGTAAAAAAATCCTAGAAGGTTGAACTTACTAGGCATTAGATACTTTTTAATACTGAGTGAAACACTAAAATGGTGGGCAGGCGACAACCTAACAATCAGTTATTAACCTTGTTTATGCTTGTTATGTATTTTTTTAAAAAAATTTGTACCCACCCAAAGTACCCCCACATAAAAATTTAAAAAAAGTGTAAAGCTTAAGCTACCGAACCCCATCCTTAAATCAAAAATAATTTAAACGGTATGCTTAATGTCAGTAGTATCTGGAGCTTTAATTGAATAAATTCAATTGGTTATCATTTTCGGTCGAATTCATTTGTAACTCCATATTTTTAAGTGTTTGATCTAGTGGTGTTTTTTGAACAGAGTCAGACTTAGTATCTGTAATATTGTGTAGAGCGAAGCCTCGATTTTGAGTTTTTTCTTCACGATGGCGACTAGGACGTATATTGAGATTGCAATCCATATCTGTGTTTTTACTGCGTTCTCTGAGGTGCCGTAAAAGCGTTTGATACGAAGATGCTGTTTTATCCACTTGAAGAACAGCACGACCTGCCAACGACAACGGTAAAGCTGTCGTTGACGTAGAGCTTGCGAGCCGTCTGGATCAAACTGATGGCGAAGTCTGAGTATATTCTGCAATCGCGGGATTCATTGGCGTCGGCTAGAGTGCTGCGTGCGATGTTGCCACGAATGCCTAAATGATAAAGCTTGGTCTGGTGAGCATGCAAACAGGTTTCGATGTCGCGCAAGCTCTCGCGGTAAGTCAGTTGTGCAAAGGCCATACTGAGAAATTAATCGAGATGCGAGAGTTTGAGTGTTGGATACCGACTGGGGTATTTGGCTACGCACTGGCGGAACGTGCGCAGTGACAAGTGCCCCATCAATTGAGCAAACACCAGTTTTCCTGAGTGCATATGCAAACTCCTGACAAAAATCAGAAGGTTGGCGCAAGTTGAAATCGATTACAGAAAATATGTCATTTTAATAAAATATATTCAATGAGTTACTATGTGTCTAAACTCAATACCTTTTCTGGCGGCTAACAACTACTACCCAATCGAGTACTTATGCTACACACCTTGGCAAGCCAGTTGATTACTAAACCTGCTTAACGCTTTCAGTCAGTTTTTTAATCGCACTAGGTTCTCCGCGCACTTTAAAAAACGCACCTTCATGGTCAGATGTTTCTGCTAACACTTGGCAAGTCGCATAAATATCTTTACGTAACTGCTGTGCTTCCCAAGGTAGAAATAGCTCGGCCTCCACTTGATCCTGCTGATAAAACGCGACTATCTTTTTATGTAGCTTCGCTACATCTTCAGGCCTTCTAGCGCTCATCACCACACAATCAGGGTAACGGCTCTGCAAGGTGATTTCTAGCTCAGCCTGTGCTGTCGCGTCTCCCACAAAGTCTATTTTATTGAACACGCGAATACGTGGCACTTCATCTGCGCCAATCTCGCTCAGCACCTCATTGGTCACTTCAAGCTGACGCTCAAACCCAGGGTCGCTAGCATCAATCACGTGTAGTAATAGCGACGCATCCAATGCCTCATCTAACGTTGACTTAAACGAAGCGACAAGGCCATGCGGTAAATTCTTAATAAAGCCAACGGTGTCACTTACCAGAATTCGTGGAATACTCTCTGGGTAAAGTGCGCGCACAGTGGTATCTAGTGTGGCAAATAATTTATTGGCCACTAGCACTTCACTACCTGTCAGCGCTCGCATTAAAGTAGATTTACCTGCGTTGGTATACCCAACCAATGCAACACCAGCCAAGCCCTGTCGCTCTTGCCTACGCGCACGTTGTGTTTTACGCTCTGCTTCCATCGCGAGAATATCTTGCTGTAATTCAGCAATGCGGTCACGGATTTTACGTCTATCCAATTCAGTATGTGACTCACCCGCACCGCGCCCACCTTCACCGCTACGCTGCCTGCCCTGTGGGCCAGCTAATTTTGCAGCTTCACGCAGACGTGGCGCCATATAGCCTAAACGTGCGATTTCAACTTGTGCGCGCGCTGCACGAGAGCGGGCATTACGGTGAAAAATCTCCAGAATCACCATGGTACGATCCATCACCTCACAGCCTACTTCTTTTTCAAGATTACGTGCTTGTGATGGCGAGATTTCATGGTCGACTAGTACGGTGTCTATTTCCCAGTCGTTGATATTGGGTGGTGCTTTATCAAACTCAACCTCATAGGATTCATGATTAACAAAAGCCCGAATCTCTTCACGTTTACCTTCACCGAGATAGGCTTTAATATCAAACCCTGCACGTTTCTGTACAAAGGTCTTTACCACATCGTAACCTAAGGTTTTTGCAAGTTCGCGTAGCTCGGTGAGCGAGGCTTCAAACTCGGCATCACTTACATTAGGCAATTGAACAGCCGCGACCAGCGCGAGATTTGAACGCTCTTTAACTTCTTTTTGCATTAGGTACTTTATGTCTTAATTTGTTGAGGTACAAATAGTACCTGAAAAGTGCGATATGACCTTGTTGAGTTTAAAATTGAGTTTGAAAGTTAATACTATTTATTCAGTTAAATTATTAGCTTAAGCGCTAAAAATCATGCACTAAACATAGCGATTAAACACATTCGCCATCGGGCATTTACAGCATGCCCAATACTTCTGCTGGCGCATGAAAAGCAAACCCTAAAGCAGTGGCTACAGGTAGATTAGTCACTTTTCCTTGATGAATATTTAAGCCATTTCTCAAATCTTTATCATCGCGCAACGCTTGTAAACTCTTATCCGCCAGCGCAACCACATAAGGCAGTGTGGCATTATTGAGCGCGTACGTAGAAGTGCGGGGTACAGAGCCTGGCATATTTGCTACGCAGTAATGAATCACGCCATCCACGAGATAAGTCGGTGCATCATGCGTGGTGGGATGCGCTGTTTCACAGCACCCGCCCTGATCTATTGCCACATCGACAATCACACTGCCAGATTTCATACGCGACACTATTTCACGTGTAATCAGCTTAGGAGCGAATGCACCAGGAATCAACACCGCGCCAATCACTAAATCCGCCATCACGCAGTATTGTTCAATCGCATCGGCTGTTGAGCTAACGGTATGCAATCGATGACCAAATTGCTTTTGAAGCTTATGCAATACATCAATATTGCGATCTAATACAGTAACATTAGCGCCCATGCCAAGTGCGACATCAATGGCATGCACACCAACTACGCCGCCACCTAACACGGTCACCATGGCAGGCTCCACGCCTGGTATACCGCCCAGCAATATGCCTAAGCCGCCATGCGCTTTTTCAAGAAAATAGGCACCAGCCTGCACCGCAAGCCGACCTGCCACTTCAGACATAGGCGCTAATAGTGGTAAACCACCATGGCCAGTCACGGTCTCGTAGGCAATACAGCTTGCGCCTGAATCAATAAGGTCAATCGCCTGTTGTGGATCTGGTGCCAAATGCAAATAAGTAAACAGCATTTGCCCTGATTGTAACCACTGCCGCTCTATAGCTTGTGGCTCTTTAACTTTAACAATCAATTCAGCGCTTTTAAATAGCTCCTGTGCAGAATGAGCAATGGTTGCGCCAGCCGCCAGATAGTGCTCATCTGTGGCGCTACTAATGCCAATACCAGCGCCCACCTCTACCATCACCTCATGGCCTCGTGATACTAGCTCACGTACGTTTTCAGGTACTAGGCCTACTCGGTATTCTTGTACTTTAATTTCTTTAGGAACGCCAATTAGCATAGGTGAAGCCCCTTCATTATTTGTATTTATGTAAATAAATATGACGAAACTTAATCAATAAAATGGTCGCCAAACTAATACTATCTGGGTATTATTAACTTTAGGTTTCTATGTTGACTAAGTCACTTCATCGAAATTGGCAAAAATCTTCAACAATTATCGCAATATATACGAAGTATTAGACATAAAAATCAGACTACTACTATTTTATATATCAGCCAATCGTGCGTTGCTTTCAAACTTGGCCGAACAACATTACATCAGAAATAATTAAGCTAATGTGGTCACTGCAAAAGTCGGGGCTGCTAAACATCGTAGCAATTTAGCAACGTTAAACGAATAACCTTATAAACTACTCGGCCGCAAGCGACCGAGTTTTAGAACAAACCCGACTGTTGGCTACTTTCTTCACCTTTGCTCATTTCTGCAAGCTGGTTTTGAACATATTCTCTGATTACTTCTTCGTTGGCGTTGCCTATCGTTTCC
>JAUXNQ010000022.1 GCA_030682715.1 Methylotenera sp.
GGTAAACCGGCAAGTTGCAATGCTGAATCAAAATCCATGTGATCAAGCAGGCGTTTCATCAAGCCCATTCCACCCCATGCCGTCACTTCTTTGTCGGTAAATCTCAGCTCAAAACCCATGATTGGCCCCGTACTAAAATTGTGCATTCAACTTTACATGCAAAATGACCCTAAAGCCATTATAAATCATTCACTTGCGCTAATGGCTTACATTAGAAATGATGGTCTAATGGAAAATGTAGGTTTAATAGTCTCTATCTCATTTGAAATTACTTCTTTTCTGCAATTTTTTTGAGTAAATCATTAATTTCTTTTTTACGCCCTTCGTCAGAAACCTCTCGCCCTTCTCTTGGGCTTGCCTGCAATGCTTTTTTCAATACAGTTTCAGCTTTTGAAACATCACCAGTTTTATAAAGATAATCACCATAAAAGTAATTAGAATCAATGCCATCAGGGTTTAGCTCAAGCCCTTTAGTAAGATACTCTTTTGCTTTTTGATTATCTCCAAACGAAATTGGCCAAGACGGCACTTGGTAATACAAAGAGCCTAAGCTTGTATAAGCTGAGCCATGTAAAGCATTTGGATTAATGCTAATAGCCTCATCAAAACTCTTTTTTGCGTTTTTAACTAAAGACAAAGCAGCTAATTGGCCGCTAATACCGTTTCTTACACCAGCAAATGTTGCCTCAATAATCCCTTGCCAAATCAAAGGCTCAGCTTTATCAGGGTATTGTGCAGTCACCGCTTTCGATTCTGCTAACAACGCCTCAAACCCTTTTTCCTGTTGGGCGGTTGGTGTTTGATATTTAAGCTTTTCCCAAGATTTTTGTAATTGAACAACATCTTCATTCATACCTGCAAATGTAACGTTAGAAAATAACAAGCCTATTAACATCAAGCCAAATAGTTTTTTAGTCACAATATTCATCATTAACCCTTTAGTAATATACCAAGATAATGAATCAAATAACGTGCCAACTATTAGCGATACTTACGACAATAATTAGGTATTAATTTTCCTATAAAATCAATGTATTACAAAAATAAACCATTAAAATAATAGATAAGTGCTAGTTTTTGTTAATGAGTTATACGTATTTTGCAGAGTAAATTGCGCAAATTTTGCGCTAGTGGGGTAGTAAGTCAAAATGCCTGTGCGCGAACACAAGCCTTTGATTTAATTGGTAGGAGATGCGAGGATCGAACTCGCGACAAACGGATTAAGAGTCCGCTGCTCTACCAGCTGAGCTAATCTCCCAATGCTTTTATTATAGCGGTTGTTAGAGGCCCTGTGTTTTCTAAACCATCGTCATTTGTATTTATTGGATAACGCAGTCTTCAACCCCTGTGTTGCCGCCTTTGAACTCAGGCTCAAAGTAAAACTTATGAAAGCCCCACTGCCCTTTTGTATTTTTCTTCATTTCGGCTATGCTTGTACCGTAGTCTTTACTGGTTTGGTCTTGTAGCGCGAAGTGCATGGGGACATGGTGACCATTTACTGACGTATGGTCAAGGGTCAGTGCCGTACTCTGGTACTTTAAGCTTAAGCCATAGCTGGCGTAGTTTGCTTTGCTGTGTTCTAGCTTTAATCGCATCGTCACCGTGCCTGTTATTTCCCCTCATGCGCATCATCTCCTATGCAGCTGTACACACACTAAAGTCTTGCGTGTTGGCTGTTTCGGCATGGCTGCAAAAATTCATACCAACTGCCCACCAGATTGCATCACTACTGACCAGCTATTCTTATTTCAATCACAGCAACCAATGACTCCTTTAATCCTTGACACTCACATACTAATGTTTATACTAAAGTTTATACATTAGGTATGGAGAAAGCCATGATTGAAGTGGAGTTAGACATTAAGCAATGGGGTAATAACCTAGGCGTGCGCTTGCCTGCTGCAATTGCGCGTGAATCACACCTAAAGGCACATCAACGTGTGCGTATCAGTGTCCTCAATGGCGAAATCATCATTAAGCCAGTCACAGAAGTGGCTTTAACTTTAGAGCAACGATTGGCGCTGTTCAATCCTGCTGAGCATGGTGGTGAAGTGATGGCTACCTCACAAACATTAGGCGCTGAAAATTGGTAAAGTCTCTATTGAACTGGGTGCCAGATCGACAAGATATTATCTGGATAAACTGCAATCCTCAAGCTGGTCAAGAAATGCGTGACATTCATCCTTTCTTGGTGCTGTCTCCACGGGCATTTAATGACAAAACCTCATTGGTGATTGGGTTGCCAATGACAACGGCAAAATATAATGCCAGCAATCCTTTTGCTGTGGTTGCTGGAAAATCCTCAGGCAATAAGTCGGATCAAACCAGCTATGTCCTTTGTCATCAACCAAAGTCTTTTGATTGGCGCCTGCGTGACGCAAAACCACACCCTTTAAGTCAATTGCATGAGTCTTATTTTGTGCAAGTACGTGAACTGTTAAATCAAATTATTCAACTGACTTGAGTTGAGATTAGTGGACAGAGTTAATGAGAATGACTGGTCAGCTTAAATAGTTGCATTGGTCAGTAGTGATGCAATCTGGTGGGCAGTTGGTATGAAATTACGCATGGCTACTAACGCTCATCAAACACAATAAAATGTAGGTGAAAAACTTCATATTTAAACCTTCATAGTTCCTTATATTTAATTAAACCGCCAAGCTTAATCATGATGATGCTAAGTATTACGGTGCTTAAGTATTACAGTGCTAAAAATCTGGATTGCATAGTTTCCAAGTTCAACTCTTGCAATATATTCGTAATGCGTTCTGCTGCATTTTTACGAGGCTGACCAGTGTATTTGGCAATGATTAACTCATTTTTCATGGAGTGCTCCCACCCTACCAGTTCTGTCACTGTAACGCTGTAACCTGCGGCTTCTAACTGCAAACAACGTAACACGTTGGTGATTTGGCTACCAAACTCGCGCGTATGAATCGGGTGGCGCCAAATTTCACTTAAAGCCGTTTTACCAAAACTTTCATTTTTATGTTGGCGTAAGACTTCTGCTACTTCCGCCTGGCAACATGGCACTAACACCATATATTTTGCCTGTTTTTTTAGTGCAAATTGAATCGCATCATCGGTTGCCGTGTTACATGCATGTAAAGCCGTCACGATATCCACTTGATTAGGAATCACACTTGAGCTGATGGATTCTTCCACGGTTAAATGCTCAAAACGCATCCGCGCAAAATTAAGTTGTTGCGCAAGGTCTTTGGATTTAGCCACTAATTCTGCACGCGTTTCAATGCCAATCACTTCGCCAGCTTCAAGCTGCTTAAGCAGTAAGTCATACAGAATAAAACCAAGGTAAGACTTACCCGCACCATGATCCACCAAAACGGGGTTAGGGTTATGCGCTAAAACATCGTTGAACAAAGGCTCAATAAAATTTACCAAGTGATAAACTTGCTTAAGTTTACGGCGGCTATCTTGATTAAGCTTACCGTCACGCGTGAGGATATGCAGCGCTTTAAGTAGCTCAATAGATTGATTAGGTTTTATTTCTGGAATATTTTGCATCTCACTATTTTACAGGAATATAACGCTAATACAGCGCCAGAAGTTACTTGAAAGTATCAACGTGCGCAAACTGAAGTTCACGCAATCACCACGTACATAGATAAATAATCAATCGAGCATCGCAGATAAAAACTTGAATTGAAGCCGTCAATGCTAAAATACTGAAATTAGTTAAAAGCCGAACACAGTCAGAATTATTGAGGAAATGAAATAGATGGCAATTCAATGGTACCCAGGTCACATGACCCAAGCGCGTAAAAAAGCCGAAGAGACCATGGAGTTTACCGACATGGTGATTGAGGTATTAGATGCACGGGTACCCGCAGCTAGCCACAACCCGATGATTGATGAAATGCGTTTGTTTCGCCAACGCCCACAGCTTAAGATTTTAAATAAGGCAGATTTAGCAGACCCTGCCGCTACACAAGCTTGGTTAAATTATTTTAACGCGCAGCCTAATACCAAAGCGGTTGCACTTTCTTGTAAAAAAGCAGGCGATGCCAAAAAAATCCCTGCCATCTGCAGAAAAATTACCCCTCACCGAGGCACCCATTTAAAACCATTGCGTATGTTGATTATGGGTATCCCTAACGTGGGAAAATCTACGCTAATGAACGCCCTGCTCAATCGTCGCGTGGCAAAAGTGGGCGATGAACCTGCTGTGACCAAAAGTCAGCAACGTTTTGATTTAGACGACACCATGAGCATTACCGACACACCAGGCATGATGTGGCCTAGAATCGCTTACGAGTCTGATGGCTATATGCTAGCTGCCAGCCATGCAATTGGTAGAAATGCGGTGATTGATGAAGATGTCGCTACATTTTTAGCCAATAACTTATTAAAAAGCTACCCTGCTCTCGTAAATGCGCGTTATAAACTAGACGCAATGAAACTAGATGTGATGCAAATGGATGGCGTAGATTTACTTGAGGCGATTGCAAAACGCAGGTCTTACAAACGCCATGATGGCTTGTGGGATATGGAAAAAACCGCAGTGGCCTTTTTAACTGATTACCGCAGTGGTGCAATCGGTCGCGTGAGTTTAGAAACGCCATCATCAAGAGCCGCAATGGTTTTAAGCACACAAGCTACCTCAACTAACACCTCAGAACAAGCCTCGGAAACAGACGACGCATCTGACTCAGCTCAATAGTAATTTGTCATGTTAAATTCAATGAATACGCCTCAGCGTGAGGCGGTAAAATATTTAGACGGCCCACTACTGGTATTAGCTGGTGCTGGCAGTGGAAAAACCCGCGTCATTACCCAAAAAATCAGCTATCTGATTAATGAAGCGGGCTATGCACCAAAAGAAATTGCAGCGATTACGTTTACCAACAAAGCCGCATTAGAAATGCAAGAACGTGTTGGCAAGCTCATGCAAGGCACTAACATCAAAGGCCTCACCATTGCCACATTTCACTCGCTAGGGTTGCAAATGTTGCGCGCAGAGGCGGCATTACTTGGTTACAAGCCACAGTTCTCAATTTTAGACTCATCAGATAGCTTTAAAATTTTAGCTGATGTACTTGCCACCACTGATAAGCAATTATTACGTAAAACGCAATGGCAGATTTCTAGCTGGAAAAATGCGTTTATTAATCCAGATCAAGCAAAAGCACAGGCGGATGAAGAGCTCACCCATGCCGCTGCTAAGGTTTATCAGATTTACCAGCAAACCTTAAAAGCTTATCAAGCCGTGGACTTTGATGATTTAATCAAATTACCTGTTGAGCTGTTTGAACAGCATGAAGAAGCGCTAAATAAATGGCAGCGTAAGTTGCAATATCTATTGATAGATGAATACCAAGACACCAACGCCTGCCAGTATAAACTCGTAAAAATGCTCACTGGCTTACGTGGGCAATTTACCGCCGTGGGCGATGATGACCAAGCGATTTACGGTTGGCGTGGTGCAGATGTGGAAAATCTACGCCAGCTCACCACAGACTTTAGTAAGCTTAAGGTGATTAAACTTGAGCAAAACTACCGCTCTACCGTACGTATCTTACGGGCTGCTAACCAAGTGATTTCAAATAACCCTAAGCTATTTGAAAAGAAACTATGGAGCGAACTTGGCACTGGTGACCTCATACAAGTGACTGCCGCCATGAGCGAAGAGCATGAGGCCGAAAGTGTAGTCATGAAGCTACAAGCACATAAGTTTGAAAATCGCACTTACTACAAAGACTATGCAATTCTTTATCGCGGCAACCATCAGGCGCGTATCTTTGAGCAACATTTGCGCAACCAAAAAATCCCCTACACTGTGTCTGGTGGACAATCGTTCTTTGATAAAGCAGAAATTAAAGACTTAATCAGCTATTTACGATTAATTGCCAATGAAGATGATGACCCTGCATTTATCAGAGCTGCCACCACGCCTAAAAAAGGGATTGGTAACACGACACTAGAACGTTTAGGTGAGTACGCCAGCGCGCATAAAATCTCACTATTTGCAGCAGCTTTTGAAGGCGGTTTCCAAAATGAGATTGGTAATAAACAACTAGAAGACTTACTCAACTTTTGCCAGTACATCAACAAACTGCAAGACCGTGCTGCGCGCGACCCTGCCAATGAAGTACTTAATGACCTATTGACGACCATCCAGTACGAAGCATTTCTATACGACTCTGAAGAGCCGCGCGCCGCAGAAGTTAAATGGTCCAACGTGCTGGACTTTACTGGCTGGCTCTCTAAAAAAGGTGAGCCCAGCACTGAGTATGGCAATGAGAAAGAAGGCAAAAACCTGCTAGAACTCACGCAAATGGTATCGCTCATGAGCATGTTAGAAGGCCGTGAAAACGGTGAGCCAGATGCGGTGAAACTATCAACACTACACGCCTCTAAAGGCTTGGAATTTGGCCACGTATTTCTGATTGGTGTAGAAGAAGGCATCCTTCCGCACCGAGAATCGATTGATAACGACAAAATTGAAGAAGAACGCCGCTTAATGTATGTTGGTATTACCCGTGCGCAAAAATCACTGAATATTTCATGGTGTAAAAAACGCAAACGCGCGGGCGAAATGGAAATGTGCGAACCTAGTCGTTTTATTACTGAAATCCCTAAAGACGATGTGCGTCACTTTGGCAACCCATTTAATAAAGACGCAGAAGCCAGCAAAGACTTTGGTAAGTCTAAAATGGCAAACATTAGAGCCATGCTTAATAAACAGTAATATTTTGTTTATTAGATACAAGCAGATAAACTACTCGGCCGCAAGCGACCGAGTTTTAGAACAAACCCGACTGTTGGCTACTTTCTTCACCTTTGCTCATTTCTGCAAGCTGGTTTTGAACATATTCTCTGATTACTTCTTCGTTGGCGTTGCCTATCGTTTCC
>JAUXNQ010000023.1 GCA_030682715.1 Methylotenera sp.
TGTTTGCTTCTTTTTGGCCGCATATTCCAATTCAGAAAAGCTCGCTTGCATTGTATTATCCAATTAAATCAATAAGATGTAATCTTACCATGCCGAACTCCAGCTAGGGTGGAGGGGTTGAATAAATCAGTGGTTCCTTAAACACAATCGCTATATAGTAGTTTTGGTTAAATATTCATCACCATTTAAATGTAAACAGCCCGCTCGATAGAGAAGGTCATTATTCGTCTAAAAAGCAAGCAACCTATCTTACTAGCTAATATTCGAACACATAACATCGTAATAATCTACGATACAACTTTATTATTTAGGGTACAACTTTATTATTTGCAAACAATTAGTTGTTCTCATAAAATAAAGTTCTTTCCTAAAATGCAGCTAAGTCATTGATTTTCCATAGTCACACTTAAACGCCAAAAATATATAGTTCTTTCCTAGACAAGCTCATCAATTACAAACTATTCCGAAACGCATAAAATAAAGTCCTTTCCTAATATTACAGATTGATCTGCTTGAGCCTCAAGGCCGCGAACTAAATGATTAAACCTCTTTTCTTAACCCCAACCTATCCAGAAGTTTCATTGACCATACAGTTACTTGCCCTTGGCTATCTGCTTTATCCCTTGGAGTAAGCACTCTCGGCAAACGCTCACAAGAACAAATTTTGTCCAGTAAATGCTCAACTTCATTATCCCAGTGCCCGCTAGCGTCAACCAGTCCATCTAGCATTAGCTTTACCGACTCCTCTAGCGCCTTGAATGACAGGCAGCTTTTGTAACGCAACACTATCAAGGATAAGGCTACCTCACCAGTACGATCCACATCAAGTAACACTATTGGCGGTAAGGCTGGCAAAGTAATGGTAACGACTAATGCAGTTCGCTGGGTGCGATTTACTAAAGAAAACACTCTGCCACCCTTGATTTGACACAAGGACATAGCAAAATGTGCTTCTGGTAACATTTCTGACATGTGTCGCACAGTATTAGCCAACGCTTGCTGGTCACCCATCGACTCCCACTTCGCTGGCGTTAACAACTTAAACTCCAGTGATGGAAGGCTGGCATTGCTAACTTGCTCTCCTGCGCTAACCTTGATAATTTGTCGCTTCTCAATTTTGGCAGGACCTACATCTGCTGCTTTTGACCCCTTACCCGCGGGCACTTCTACATCAATCAACAGCTTTTCAATGTTAATATCACGATCAAAATCCGACTGTTTAGAATAGAAATTAATCGCTTTTTGCCCAATGTCGGACTTACTGCCTAACTGCCCGTCATCTAGTTGATAGTCATAGACAATTTGTTCTTGGGGAGCGCTTGTATCTTCATCTCCCCCGGGAGCGAGTATATTCCAATACAGAAATGAGTCTGAACGTAGTCGGTTTGAATTTGAGTATTTGAGCGTTGTTCTAAGTCGGTCTAGTTAATAAATGTTGCTTTAGTTTTGCCTTGCTGTTTTTTTAATCAAGCCTGTTTTTTTATT
>JAUXNQ010000029.1 GCA_030682715.1 Methylotenera sp.
AAGTGGTACATGATTCTGAATATATGATGGGTATTTCTCCGTATGTCCATGAGCTGGATACCTCACAATGGCAAACCCAGCCATTGTACGCTATCCAACTCGGGGGCAAGCCCCCGAGATTTTCGCTTTGCGGTTAAAGTCAAAGACGGAACACACCGAATTGAATTGAAATTCACCGCAAAAAACGCTTTAGGTGGCAGGGTTCGTAGCGAGGCAATATGTGGGTTCAAAACAGAAAAAGATGTTGTTCTGAACCCTAATGACATTTTCAACCAAGACCGAGAACTTGCCCGCAGCTTGAGAGATGCTGGCATTAACTTACATTAACTCTGGAGGCAATATGGGATTCTTCGACTTTTTCAAATCAGATAACGATACAAAAAAACAGCCAACCAATAAATCTCCAAAAGAGACAAATGGACCAGTTGTCAAAACGGGTCCCACTCGAGGAGAAAATCGCTCCAGAAATCAGGATGGTTCATGGCAAAAAAAAAGAAGTGATGCCGAGTAAAAGCCCAACCCATCCATCAAGCGGGACGCGCTAAAGCGCGCCCCTTATGTCAAACGTTCGGCGTCATGGCAAACTTGACGTGCCACGCCCTCGCCCCATCAAAACACTTGCCGTCGCGGTCGTCGTTTGCGCTGTCGTAAAGCACATGCCTTACCAGCACGTCGGTCGCACCCGCATCATGAAACCACTTCGCCACTCGCGTGGAATCATTGAATTCCTTGTCCCAAATATAGAGCGCGGCCCACCAGTGCCCTGGGTCTATCTCGTCCATCGCCGCGCACTCGCCAATGCATCCGGCCGTTGGGCAGCGGCCCTCATGCATGTGGCCGTTTATCTTGGCCAGCACATCACTCATTTTTCCCATGCTGCGGTCCTTTCTTCGTGGTAACAATGCCGCCGAACCCGGCGCTCGATCGGGACCGCCGCAAAGCGGCGGCCCCTCAGCTATGCGTTAGGCTTTTCACAAAAGGGAACAAATATGCAAAACCTGTACGAAGCAATTCTTGGCGAAAAAAATCGCATCTACTACCTTACAAAATTCGAGTCATTTGACCAGCAAGGCCTCGGGTTAAAGGCAAGTTGGAATTGGCCTGCCTTACTTTGTGGTGGAGTCTGGGCACTTTATCGAAAAATGTACGGATGGTTTTTCGCCCTCGTGGGTGTAACTTTCTTGTCAAATATAATTGAAAAGGCTGGTTCTCCGGGGCTTTCAGCCATCATTTTCCTTGTACCGTGGATCGCTTTCCCAATTTATGCCAATTCGTTGTATCACAACAACCTCAAGAAAAAGATTGCTGTTGCGCAACTCACCATGAAAGAGGAGCCGAAGCTACTGGAATATCTCCGCTACAAGGGTGGAGTTCAAACTTGGGTTATTTGGGTATTTGGTGGGTTACCAATCATTGGTATTTTTGCAGCCATTCTTATACCCATGCTTGCACGTCACTAGCCTAACCCATCCATCAAGCGGGACTGGCTTACAGCCAGCCCCTTAATTCAAACGTTAGGCCTAAAAGGAAAATATGTCTATAAATGCAAGAACAGCAACCGCTGCTGATTTTGACAATATTGCTCAACGTCATGCAAATGCGTTCTGGGGTTGGCTTATTACTTCAGTAATTACTTGGTATTTTCTGCATTGGTGGCTATTGGTACCAGCAACCTTGAGTCTATGGTCTATGACATCAAGTGTAAGCTCTTCAATGATGGCAAAAAAACTAAGGGATGGAACATACAAAATCCCAAACCCCAACAATGGTGCTCCAGATGGCGATGCAAATAATATTAAATCATCATAGCCTAACCCATCATTCAAGCGGGACGCTGGACTTGCCCTAAAAAGTAGACATATCACTCTGACTTTTGAGGAGGTGTGTAAGCTATGATTTTCGGGTTACTCTTCATGTTTATATTGCAACGTCTCCTAACCCAATCAACAACATGCACTGCTAGTAATCGCGACCTAATCATTTTGAATACTACTGTATTAAGTCACTATAGAAACCACTTCTGCGCAACTAAGTCGTTGTGAAGTGTCAAAACTTAGGTAAAATCATACATCTACTCAATTGATGTTAGCGCACATGTTTGTTCACCCGCAGTTTGACCCTATTGCTATTCACCTTGGATCTTTTGGCATCCATTGGTACGGCTTAATGTATTTAGTTGGATTTTTGGCATTTTTGGCTTTGGGTAAATACCAAATTAAGCATCGCAAATGGCATGGCTGGACAAACCAAATGCTTGATGATGCATTATTTTACGGTGCGCTAGGGGTAATTTTTGGCGGTCGCTTAGGTTATGTGTTGTTTTATCAGCCAATTTATTTTATTGAGCATCCAACCGAGATTTTTGCGGTGTGGCAAGGTGGCATGAGCTTTCACGGTGGTTTTTTAGGCGTACTGATGGCGATGTGGATTTTTGGTAGAAAATATCCTCAAAACTGGCTTAAAACCATGGATTTTGTTGCGCCACTAGTGCCTATTGGTTTAGGCGCTGGTCGTATGGGTAACTTTATCAATGCCGAGTTATGGGGCAGAGTGACCAATAGTCAGTTTGGGATGGTATTTCCGAGAGTGGATAGCGCGTTACGTCACCCTTCTCAGCTTTATGAGTTTGCGCTTGAAGGTGTTTTGCTGTTTTTAATACTTTGGATATATGCATCAAAACCACGGGCAACTGGCACAATTTCAGCACTATTTTTAATTGGTTATGGTAGCTTTAGGTTTATCGTAGAATACACGCGTGAACCAGACGATTACCTAGGCTTATTATCAATGGGTTTAAGCATGGGGCAATGGTTGAGCTTACCTATGATTTTAATTGGTGTGGCGATGTTTGTCTTTTGCAATAAAAAGCGTGCGTTTTAATCACCAGTAGGCGTCAATCTCTAACGACTCAAGTAACTTTAATGTAGCTATCAAATATTGGATGTACCCTGTGGCAATTTGCAACATAAGATTTGCAACATTAGGTGCATCCATTTTCAATCTGGGCTTTTATTAATTGTTTGTGTTAACTAAATTAACAATTGTTAACTTGGCTAACTCAACTATTAGGCTTATTATTTTACAGACCATCTATCTGTCAATATAAGGAGTGTCATGATTAAGAAGTTTCTGAAGCATGTGTTTTTTAGAAAACATCAAGCGGCCAACACGACCCCTGTCAATCCAGAGCTTATCTCTACTCACAACAGCCATTCAAAGTCTGATTTTGAAGTAACTGAGTTAAGTTATGATGAGTATGTGGAATATGCAGGACCAGAACGCAGAGTGACTTCCGCACAAGTCGATGCGGATCGTAGGCGCTCGTACTAAACATTAATGGGGGCACTTAACTACTTTTAAAACTATTGTCTTAACACGAACGTATTAAGCGTTTTTTTATATAGAAGATTAAAACTGTTTTACTCGGTGGTTAGCTTTATGTCTAGTGACAGCGCTAGATCTTAGTTTTGCATGTTTAGTGGTTTGCCCATGCGTGCGCTCACGCCACAACTTAAATGAACTATGCTTTAAATGAGCGCGCATTAGTTTAATGACACCATCTTGATTCAAACCAAACTGAAATTCGATTGCCTCAAACGGCGTGCGGTCTTCCCATGCCATTTCAATAACACGAGATATCTGCGCTTCATCCAAAGGCTCTGTTGTTAAATCTAACAGCACCGATTAATGCCTTTCCATTTACTGTCTTGCCATAACTTAAAAAATGCTTTGCGTGACAGTGCTGGTGGCGCATCTACCGTAGCTTGGTGAAATTCAGCATGATGTTTCAAGTATTGCTCATAAGCATCATCACCCGAAACATGGCGGATAAAACACCATAGTTTTTTGAATATATTTAACATGTTAATTTCTCTAATCTCGCACCCAATGCTCTACTAAACGGCTTGGCTCATGCGGTACTTCTGACAGTTTCAATACTGGCTTACCACTCAAATAACGTAGGCATAATCTAAGCATATCCAGTATCACCACCCAGAGTACAACCACAAAAAATAAGGTTAAATAAGCATCTAAATGCTGGTTAAATATCAGCTGTGGCGCGACTGCTGCTTTCTCAGGGGGTAACAGACCTAACGCTAGCTTAGATGACATGTCATTGGCAGCCGCAAAGAAACCTACTCTGACATCCGCACTAAAAATCTTTTCATAAGCCGCTGTCGTGGTAATGATGACCAACCAGACTAACGGTAAACCAGTCACCCAAGCATATCGTAATTTACCAGATTTCACCAAAATACCAGTCGCTACACATAAGGCAATGGCCGCGAGCATTTGGTTCGCTATGCCAAACAATGGCCATAAAATATTAACGCCCCCATTAGGATCAATCACGCCTATATATAAGAAGTAACCCCACCCCACCACCACAATACTGCTCGTCAAAATAACAGAAGGCGTATATGAGGTTTCACCTAGTTTCTTATTAAAGTTGCCGAGTAAATCTTGCAACATAAAACGGCCAACTCGCGTACCGGCATCCAGTGTGGTCAAAATGAATATTGCTTCAAACATAATGGCGAAGTGGTACCAAAGCGCTAATAGTTCTTTACCAAAAGCACTGCCAAAAATACTCGCCATGCCTACAGCCAAACTTGGCGCTCCGCCAGTACGGGAAAACAATGTCGTTTCCCCCATATCACTAGCAAGTTGCTGCATTTGCTCTACGGTAACGGCAAATCCCCAACTATTAATTTTGGCAACCGCATCTACTGCTTCTTTGCCTACCACACCAGCAGGGCTGTTAATCGCAAAGAACACACCAGGTTCAAGCACAGTTGCTGCAATCATCGCCATAATGGCAACAAAGCTTTCCAGTAACATTCCGCCATAACCAATCATGCGAATATCGCGTTCATTGCCAAGCAACTTGGGCGTGGTGCCTGAAGCGATTAATGCATGAAATCCTGAAATAGCCCCGCAAGCAATCGTAATAAATACAAATGGGAATAGTTTTCCGCCAAAAATTGGGCCAGTACCATCAACAAATTGTGTAACAGCGGGCATATGAATCTCTGGGCGCAAAATGATTATCGCGATTGCTAGCAACAGGATGGTGCCCAGCTTCATGAAAGTAGAAAGGTAATCGCGAGGCGCCAACAAAAGCCACACTGGTAATACTGCTGCTGCAAAACCATACAGAATAATGGCATAAGCTAAAGGCAAGCCATCATGATCAAACAGCGGACGCAAGGTTTCATGATGATCAACCCACCCACCTAACCCTACTGAGAGCAACAATAAAACCACGCCAATAATAGAGGCTTCTAACACTCGGCCAGGGCGGATATTGCGCATATAAACCCCGACAATCATCGCAATTGGTATGGTTGCAGCCACCGTTGAGGTTGCCCAAGGGCTATGTTTCATCGCATTAACGACAACTAAGCCAAGTACCGCAATTAAGATAATCATGATTAAAAACGTGCCGATGAGCGCTGCACTGCCACCTACCACACCTATTTCATCTCGTGCCATTTGCCCCAAACTACGCCCATTGCGCCGCGTAGAGAAAAATAACGTGACCATATCCTGTACGGCACCGCCTAGTACGGCACCAATTAAAATCCACAACGTGCCAGGTAAATAACCAAATTGTGCAGCCAGTGTTGGCCCAATCAAAGGGCCAGGACCCGCAATTGCAGCAAAGTGGTGTCCAAACACTACCCATTTATTAGTAGGCACAAAATCTCGGCCATTATCTAAACGCTCTGCTGGTGTCGCACGTGTTTCGTCTATCACCAAAACCTTTGCGGCAATCCAAGCGGCATAAAAACGATAGCCAATTGCGTAAATACACACAGCTGCGGTAATCAGCCATAACGCATTGATGCTTTCTCCACGATTTAACGCTATGCCAGCCACAGCAAAAGCGCCCAGAAATGCAACAGCAACCCAAAGAATTGTTTTTATATTTTGATTCATCATCATGTAGTTTAACGTTTTGAATTAAATTTCAAAGATGGATGCTAGTATAAAGCACAGAGGCTAATCACCACCAAAATAATATTGGAACCACTTGTTTTAAATGGGCTTTATTAATAGCAGCGCTTTATTAATACTAGTATAGATAAACTTCGTATTGGTGAATCATCTAAAATCAGCACCGTTCGCATCGAAATAGAATGCATTTATGGCGTTGGCTCAATCACGTCGCTGATTTAATCAAAGCTCAAGGTTTAATTTAGCCATCGTTAGAATAACCACCAACCAAGCCAAACTGCTGATACTTGCAACATCAAGCCCAATGTCACTTGTTGGAAAAACATCTTTCCTCCAGTAACTGCAGCGGTAATCATTTTAGAGATTGCATTGACTGAAAAAGCAACTAATATTGGCACTACAGCATTGGTGGCATTGATTTTACTACTCGCTGCTAAAGATGCCACTGAAATGGCGGCCGCATGCACATCAGCTAAGCCAGCCACAGCGGATGCAACCACCAACCCAGCTTGTCCAAACCACGCTTTAAGCCCAGCCGAGGCAGTTAATACAAAAGCAATCACTAACGCCAATATAAGTGCAGTTTTAACACTGAATGATCGGCTAGGTTGGCTTATTTCTTGGCTTTGATGATTAAATGAATTCAGCGTAATGACAACCCCATATACCGCCATTGTTAACCCTCCAAACAATAAAGGCATCTTTAATGCATGTAAGGTTGCTGGATGAACCGCTGCTAATAACATCCCTAATTGAAGCACCGTAGACAAGCTTGAAAGTGTAGCCCCTGCCACGGCAGCCCCCATTAGGCCTGGGGTTTTTCTTACACGCGCGCCCATCGCACCTATGGTTGCTATGCTGGAGATAAAGCCTGATACCAAGCCAACTAAAGGCAAACCTGTACGACTACCCAATAAACGTAATGCTAAATGGCCAAGCGCGCCAATAAACATGACCAATATCACAATTAACCATAAGTTACGTGGATTAATAGCATCAAACGGCCCAACTAAAGCATTAGGTACCAAAGGCAACACAATCAAGGTAGCCGCAGCAAGAATCAAAAAATCGATCATCTCATCTTTAGTGACCACGCCTCGTACAAAGCCATGGATAGGCTCTTTTGCAGCTAGCAATATCGCCGCAGCAACTGCCAACCCAGCGGCCATCGAGGCAGCACTCATGGCTAAGCCTCCCAAAATAACGGTAAAAACAAGGCTAATCTCTGTCGTTAACCCAGAATCTTCATCTCTCCTCGTAAAGTATGCCGTTGCAACAAATATGGTCACACTGATGATTGAAACAACGAGCAACCAGAAATTAACTGACGTACTGACAGCACCAAGTAAAGATGCAATGGTAAAGGTACGCACTCCTGCAATTGTGCTATCGCCGCCATCAGCCTTACTACGTTCTCGCTCTGCCCCTATCAGCAAGCCAATGCCCAAAGCAACTGCCAAATTCAACCAGTACGTATTATCAATCAACATACACTTCTTCCATTCGTTAGTTTTCCGCTTTTTGCTTACAACAAACCACGTTCAGCAAACGAAAGCGTTTGGTTGCCTGCTACGATAAAATGATCTAACACACGCACATCTACCAGCGCCAAAGCTTGCTTCAACTGCTGCGTTAACTGCTCATCTGCGGCGCTCTGTTGCGCAATCCCAGAGGGATGATTATGTGCAAAAATGACACTTGCTGCGTTGTGGTGAATCGCCCGCTTCACGACTTCTCTTGGATAAACACTAGTTTGGGTAAGTGTACCGCTAAATAGCTCCTCAGCAACACTCAGGCGATTTTGCGCATCTAAAAATAACACCATAAAGACTTCTCGCGTTAGTGCACCTAATTTAAGCACTAAATAATCGCGCACCTGTTGTGGTGACTGAAATACATCGCGTTGCTGTAACTGTTCATTCAACGCGCGACGACTCATTTCAAATATCGCCTGTAATTGCACATATTTACTGCTGCCTATACCATGCACCTGACTAAGCTCTCGCTCGCTCGCAGCAAAGATACCATTAAGGCTACCAAACTGGCTGAGCAAATCACGCGCCAAATCTACAGCACTTTTACCTGTAACGCCCACGCGCAAAAAAATCGCTAGTAGCTCAGCATCAGATAAAGCATCAGCACCTAATTCTATTAACTTTTCTCTAGGTCGCTCACTTGCAGGCCAGTCAGTTATTGCCACTTATCACCCCTTATTGTGTGCAGATTAAAATACTATCAAGCCCATCTCATTCCAGCCAATGCTAATATTGACTAACGTAACCATCCAATTTCACGCGCACTCTTTTCCCCTATCAAAGTATGCTTCAAGCTTTTTGGAATCTCTGCTTCAGCTTCATTCTTGGGGACACGCCCTCCCATCAACTCCGCAAAACTTTGAGGATGTAACGGTATTTTATCTGGCTCAGCATAGCCATCAGGATAACTAGGCAAATTATTATGTAAATCGTACTTATCCGTCGCATTTAAGGTATGCAATAACTCATGTGCCGTTACTACTAAGTTCTTTTTTGCATAGGCAGGAGCACCATACAAATTCACGCGGCCAATTCGCCCTTTGTTAAGGGCGGTTGAATGACCTAACACTGGATTATGTTCAGGATCGTGATAAAGCAAATACAAGCGTATATCTGGCTTGATATTTACCTTAGGGCTATTTTTCCAAGCAAAAAACCTAAACTTTAAGCTCCATATCATCGCACTTAAAACACTGCCGTTTCTAGGTGGCTCTGGGGGTAAGTCCTCAACTATTGAGCCAAGTTGCACCTCTATCGGGCGTCTTAAGCCTAACTTATATGACGACGCCTCTTCTGCGAAATACTCGGCCATCGGCTCAAAGTCATCACGACTCAACGTACGTAAGTAAGCGCCAACTTTATCGCTACCATCGGCGTTTACTGGATAAACTGCAACGTAAAGATTGTGCTTCCAAGCTAGATCAGCTTTATCTAACCAAACCTCTTGTACAACAGTTGCTAAAATTAATAACAGGATAATAATTCTGAATTTACGCCACATTGTGTATAAGCCGCATGAATGTTATTGGTTTTATATGCTATCTACTATAAAACATTTTCTTTCATTTCAATTAATCATAAAGAATATTTTATACAAAACAATGTTCGTATTAGAATGAAAGACTTACATGAATGACAAGCATTATGCCAAATAAAAAATCCATCGTATTAGGAGTCACTGGAGGAATCGCCGCTTATAAAGCAGCCGAACTCGTGCGCCTATTAGTAAAAAATAATATTGATGTACAAGTCGTCATGACGCAAGCGGCTTGCCAGTTTATTTCAACCGTCACGATGCAAGCCCTATCTGGTAAACCAGTATTCACAGACATGTGGGATGCATCAATCCCTAATGGCATGCCTCATATTGAATTAAGCCGCGCTGCGGATGCCATCGTTATTGCACCAGCTAGCGCAGACTTCATTGCAAAACTTGTACACGGTCGTGCTGATGATTTACTTTCCACCCTATGCCTAGCAAGAGACTGTGAATTACTGGTCGCTCCCGCAATGAACAAACAAATGTGGGAGAACCCAGCCACTCAGCGCAATATCGCTCAACTGGTCAGTGATGGCATTTGCATACTTGGACCAGATAGTGGTGAGCAAGCATGTGGTGAGGTCGGCTTGGGTCGCATGCTAGAGGCAGAAAACCTGCACTATTTAATCGCAGCGCATTTCCAACCAAAACGACTAAAAGGTAAAAAAATACTGATCACGGCAGGCGCTACATTAGAAATGATAGACCCTGTACGCGCTATTACAAATTTAAGCTCCGGCAAGATGGGATACGCCATCGCTCAAGCTGCTTTTGAAATGGGAGCGGACGTCACCCTAATCAGTGGCGCAACCGCACTGAACCCGCCTACTGGGGTACGTAACATTGCAGCAACATCAGCAGGCGCAATGTATCAAAGTGTGATGCAAAACATCGTAAACCAAGATATCTTCATTGGTGTCGCAGCGGTAGCAGATTACAGCCCCATCCATTCTCAAGCCAAAAAAATTAAAAAAAGTGAGCAATCACTGACGCTAGAACTAAAACCAAACAAAGACATACTCGCAGAGGTCGCTAGCTTACCTAACCCACCATTTTGCGTAGGTTTTGCGGCCGAAACTGAGAACCTATTGGCATTTGCGGAAGAAAAAAGAAAAAAGAAAAAACTTCCTTTAATCGTCGCCAACCTCACAAGCGATGCGATGAGCAGTGACAACAATAAAGTCACACTACTAGACAATAATGGCAGTCACCCGCTTGAGCCAGCCACCAAAGTAGAAGTGGCAAGATCGATATTGAAGCATGTCGCTCATATGCTTCAAATCAAATAACGACGCATATCAATACTTCCGATTTAGGGTGCTGTTTGACATGCATCAAACAGCACCCTAAATATCAAAAAACTCATGAAAATCATGATTCTATTATGTAGGTTAGCGATTAAAATCGCAGCCAATTACTTACTTATATATAAATCAGCTAAGGTCTACCATGTATCTCACTAATACGTTCCCAATCAAGCTACTTTCACTAGCCGTCATCAGCACCTTTTGCACTAGCCATCATGTGCACGCAGAAGAAACTGCCAATAAAAAAATTATCACAGCGCCAGTCGTTGTCACAGCAACTCGCGCAGAGCAAAATAGCTTTGATCTGCCAGTAGCCATTGATGTGGTAGAAAGTAAAGACATCCAAAACGGCCAATTACAAATGACGCTTTCCGAAAGCTTAATTCGTGTGCCAGGGATTACAGCGCAAAATAGAAACAATCAAGCACAGGATCCGCAAATCTCTACACGTGGTTTTGGCTCACGCTCAAGCTTCGGTGTACGTGGTGTGCGTGTTTATGTAGACGGCATACCTTTGACGATGCCTGACGGTCAAGGTCAGCCTGGTGTAGTAGATTTATCTGCCATTAAAAGCATTGAAGTCATGAGAGGTCCCTTCTCGGCACTATATGGCAACTCGTCTGGCGGTGTTATTCAAATGTTAACAAAAGATGCGCCAAAAACTACCGAAGTTGGGGGTACCGTGATGTTTGGTAGCTACGGCACTAAAAGACAGATTCTTGAGGCTGCAGGCACAGCAGAGCAGATTGAATACATGCTAAATGTTTCCAACTTTGAAACCGATGGTTTCAGAGACAACAACAAAGGTAAGAAAGAGCAGGCTACAGCCAAGTTCAAATTTAATATCAGCGATGACACCAAACTGACCACACTGGTGAATTGGTTTGACCAAACCGCACAAGATCCACTTGGTCTTGACCGCCAACGTGCTTTCTCAAAAGACTCTAGAGAGGATGCTATCATTGCCGCCAAATTAGCAGGCACAGGGGTTGAGCGTAGTCACGCACAAGTGGGCTTTAACTTAGAGCATGCCTTTAATGAAAATAATAAAATTAGCCTGATTCCTTATGTTGGCAACCGCCGTAATGCACAAACGTTAACCACAACACCGCTCGCTACACAACTTCGCGTATTCCCTTTAAACGGAACCAACCCATGTGTAAATAATGGTATATGCGCGCGCTTAAGTGAAATCGACCGTGAGTTTTATGGTATGGACGCACGCTGGGACAATGCTGGTAGCATTGCTGACTTGCCTTACACCCTTAGTCTGGGCTTGACTTACGGAAAATCCATAGATGACCGCAAAGACACCAACATACTTAGTAATGGTTTAGTAGTAAACGTGGCCAACCGTAACGAGCAGAATATCTCTAAAAACTTCGACCAATACATTCAAGGTAAACTGAGTGTCAGCCCAGTCGTAGACATTCATGCTGGCGCACGCCACACCAAAGTACAGTTAGAAGTAAAAGATAACTTAATAACCCCTACAAGAAATTACAGTGGGGACGTGGGATATCAAAAAACCACCCCGGTGATTGGCGCCGTATGGAAAGCGACAGAGACCTTAAACTTCTATGCTAACTTTGGTAAAGGATTTGAAACCCCCACCTTTATTGAAGCGGCGTTTGATGATGTTTCCAGCAATACTAGTGGCAAGCCGAATTTAGCATTGAAGCCCTCCAGAAGTAACAACTATGAGATTGGTGCAAAAGCTTTTATCGGCGATAACACACGCGTTAACTTAACGGTGTTCAAAGTAAAAACGCAAGATGAGATTGTCGCTGAATTGACAAATGCTGGCCGCTCCTCTTTCACAAATGCAAGCAAAACAGAACGCAGAGGCATAGAGTTTTCGCTCGACTCACAATTTGACCATAACATCTCGACTTATTTGGCCTACACTTTCCTCGATGCTGAATTCAAAGATCCGTTCACATCAAGGTCTATCGCCAGCGGGGTAACCACTACAAGAACAGTAAGTGCAGGTAATAAAATTCCTGGCACCTATCGTAGCCAGATTTACGGTGAAGTTGCTTGGCGTTACCAACCGCTTGGCTTCAATATGGCACTGGAAGGCCGCCACAACAGCAAAGCATATGTAGATGATATGAATTCAGAAGCTGCACATTCTTATACTGTATTCAACTTGCGGGCAGGTTTCGAACAAAAGGTTGCTAATTGGCACTTTAAAGAATATCTACGAGTTGAGAACATGTTCGATAAAGACTACGTCGGCTCTGTCAGAATTAATGATAGCAACCGTCTATTTTATGAGACCAGCCCCGACAGAAACTACCTGCTCGGCTTAAGTGCCAGTTATAAGTTCTAAGAAAACACTGACACACCTACCTACTAGGCCAGTATTCCAAAATACTGGCTTTTTTATTACACATATTTAGTGTTTAATATGTACTTACTTAAATCTAATCAAAACGTACATCATTATGTCTATACTCATCGATCTAAAAATTCTAGACGACCGCTTACGCAGTCAGTTTCCCACCTACGCTACACCAGGATCAGCAGGTTTAGATTTACGCGCTTGCATTGAGTCACCCATGACTCTACAGCCAGGGGAAACCACATTGATTCCAACTGGCATGGCGATTCATATCGACAACACTTATTATGCAGCACTTATTTTACCGCGCTCAGGCTTAGGTCATAAGCACGGCATTGTGCTGGGAAACCTCGTTGGGCTAATTGATTCAGACTATCAAGGGCAACTAATGGTATCCTGCTGGAATCGTAGCAGCACTGCGTTTGAATTAAACCCACTAGAGCGAATCGCGCAATTAGTGATTGTGCCAGTTATGCAGGCTGAATTTCATGTTGTAGACGATTTCGATACCTCAGAACGTGGCGAAGACGGCTTTGGTAGTACTGGAAAACATTAAGAATAAATAATATGTGAATTAACTGAAAAGAAACACATATTTAGCTTGAAACAAACAAAGAATGTGTACTATAATCACGCTCTTTCTCAAAAATAGAGTTCTTGGAGATAACCATGGCACGTGTATGTCAGGTAACAGGCAAAAAGCCAATGGTGGGTAACAATGTTTCTCACGCACAAAACAAAACAAAACGTCGTTTTTTACCTAATTTGCAAAACCGCAAATTTTGGGTTGAGAGCGAAAATCGCTGGGTAAGCATGCGTATTACTAACGCTGCGCTACGCACTATCGACAAAAACGGTATTGATGCTGTTTTAGCTGATATGCGTGCTGCTGGCCAAAAGATTTAAGCTGCTAACTTAACTTAGCAAATAAAGGAAAGTAAAATGCGCGAAAAAATCAAATTAGAGTCAAGTGCTGGTACAGGTCATTTCTATACCACTACAAAAAACAAACGTACAATGCCAGGCAAATTAGAAATCAAAAAATTTGATCCAGTAGTACGCAAGCACGTAATGTACAAAGAAACAAAATTGAAATAATTCGTTATTTCAATAATAAAAAAGCTCACTATATGTGAGCTTTTTTATTATCTAGACGATTCAAAGAGGTAGTATCCAAACATACTTTTATAGTTATTCCACTAAACAATCCGTCATACCAGCGTAGACTGGTGTTCAGCCATCTAGCCTGATGCGGAATCAAGGACGATGTAACATAACCCCTCGATTCCATCGCATTCATCGAATGCTACTCAGCTATACATCGGATTATTTGATGGAACAGCTATAGCTTCGCAACCTACGAGGCACTAGCAGATTATCTTTTAAAGCTTTCGAATACTGATCTTTCTCAAGCAAGAATTTAATCTACCAAACTCACCGAATCGCCCAATATACGCACTTCTCTCTGAGGATAAGGGATAGAGACATCATTCGCCTTAAACAAGCGCCAAATCGCCAAGAACAGCTCGGACTGTAAGCCCGCTGTACCCTGCTCAGCATCTGGAATCCACACAGACAACCTCAAATCAATGCCGCTGTCTGCAAAACCTGTCACGATTGCTGATGGCTCAGGCGTCACCAACACGCGGGCATGTTCATTAGCTACTTGCAACAATAATTTGATTACCAGATCCAAGTCACTTTGATAGGCAACTTGAACCGTAACCATAACTCTAGTGTTTCTATCCAAAAACGAATGGTTAATGACAGGGTTAATGATCAAAGTTTCATTGGGGATAATCACCTCTGTACCATCCAATTTTTGCAATACCAAATAACGCGTCCGCAAATCTCGAATAACGCCATAATGCACATCTATCGTAACAACATCACCAATCTGTATAGACTTATCCACCAACAATATAAAGCCACTGACATAATTACTCGCAATCCGCTGCAAACCAAAACCTAAACCCACACCAAGCGCACCACCAAATACTGAAAGTAGTGTTAAGTCCAGGCCAACAGCGGATAGGCCAATCAGTAACGCAATAAACAATAAAAATATTCTTAATACTTTTGACAGCACAACACGGGTATTCGCATTAATTTGCTCAACTTGCATGAGCTTGTTTTCTATAAATCGACTGAACCACATCGCAGTAAAAATCGTCACCAGTATCGTTAACAATCCTTGCAACACAATCAATAAGTTAACTTTAGTTTTCCCTATCGCAAATTCAATAGACTCCATTGCAGCTAACAGTTCAGGTAAGAAGCCGCTCAAATGAGCAACAACTACAAGCCATATCAACGTTGCTAATGCACTCTCAATCACTTTAAGCACACCACCTGGAGCGATGATATACCGCATTGCATAAACGGCTAAACGGACTGCTGCCATTGCTAACAACAAATTACTAGCAAGATGCAGCATCACTGTATGTTGCCAATAACCTAATATCCATTTTGATAATAAAACAATACATAGCATTGATAATGGGAACAGCAAACGATTAAAGGTCCCTATACCGATTTTCCAATGCTCTGGCGCATGGCGCATCACATACGCACGTATCACGCCATTAATCATCCAGGCAATCGCAAACGCCATCACAATCACACCAATTTGCCAAGCTGCAACGGGTGTGCCAATATCCGCTAATATCTCTTGCCAAATGAAGTCGATACGATTGTTCATGTTTGAGAACCTAGGAATTAAATCAAAAAGATAGTAGCCAAACCTAAAAAGATAAAAAAGCCACCACTATCCGTCATTGCTGTAATCAGCACACTTGACCCCACAGCAGGGTCCCGCCCTATCTTGTTCATCATTAACGGGATAACAACCCCCATCAACGCTGCTAATAATAAGTTAAGCGTCATGGCTGACATCATTACCAAGCCTAATGAAAAGCTTCCATATAGCGCGTAAGCGACGGCACCGATGACACTACCCCATAGCAACCCATTTAATAAAGCAACGCCCAACTCTTTAGTGATGAGTGACTTCATATTATGCGAGGCAACCTGCCCTAATGCCAAGCCTCGCACAATCATTGTTGTTGTTTGATTGCCAGAGTTACCACCTACACCAGCTACAATTGGCATCAATGCTGCTAAAGCTACTATTTTTTCAATGGATCCTTCAAATAGACCAATGACACGTGAGGCAACCAAGGCAGTAATCAAGTTAATTGCAAGCCATGCCCATCTATTTTGTACAGATTTCCACACAGAGGCAAAGAAGTCCTCCTCTTCACGCAAGCCAGCCATAGAAAGCATGTCGCTTTCAGCTTCTTCACGAATCAAATCCATTACTGCATCAACCGTAACACGCCCTACCAGCTTGCCCTTTTCATCAACGACGGGTGCGGTGACTAAATCATAACGCTCAAATGCCTTAGCTGCATCGTCCGCCACATCTTCAGGATGAAAGATTACAGCATCTTCAGACATCACATCCGCCACTTTAGCATCAAGGTCACTTACAACCAATCGCTTCAGCGGCAATACACCATGTAAAACATCATCACGATCAACAACAAACAACTTATCAGTATGATCAGGCAATCCACCTAATCGGCGCATATAGCGTAAAGCAACTTCCAAAGTGATATCTTCACGTATCGTAACGATATCAAAGTCCATAATTGAACCAACAGCATCATCAGAATAAGATAACGCAGATTGCAATCGAGCACGATTTTGCGCATCAAGGCTATCCATCAGGTCCTGAAGCACATCTTTAGGCAAATCAGGGGCTAGGTCAGCAAGCTCATCCGTATCAAGCTGCTCAGCTGCAGCAAGTAGCTCTTCTGAGTCCATGTCCGCAATCAGCGTCTGCCTTACAGCATCAGACACCTCAAGCAATATTTCACCATCTCGATCGGCCTTGACTAATTCCCATACATCTAAACGCTGCTCAAGTGGTAAAGCTTCAAGAATATAGGCAACATCTGCAGGATGTAATAACTCTAATTTCCTTTGTAATTCATTAAGATTTTGCTTGTGTACTAGAGACTCAATCAACTCGTGATTAGACATCTCTTGGTTGTGAACCATATTCTCAATTAAGCGATGCTTTTCAAGTAGCGATATAACCTGTTGCAGGCTCTCACTTAAACTCTCTTTCGTTTCTTGAATGTCTGCCATAATGACCCAATACTATTTTTTTATTTAGTTACTATGCCATTATGATTTATTTTTAATAAAAAAATAAATCATAATGGCAAAAAATCTCAGTTAATCAGCAGATTAACATGTAGAAAGTATATTCACAGAGACTAAAACAACGATGCTAAAGCTTAACATTTATACCACATCCCACTGCCACCTTTGCGAACAAGCAGAAGCAATGCTAACTAGCATAATGAATGATTATGACATTAGTTGGAACTCGATAGAAATTTCAGATAACGAGCAACTGATGGAAACTTACGGCACAAAAATTCCAGTGATACAAATAAAAGGGACAGATATTGAGATTACCTGGCCATTTGATGCAAAAGCTATATTAACGCTAATTAACAAATAACAACAAAAATTCAGATTGCATCAAACCATAGGATAAAAACTAAAAAACCAGCAATCTAGCTGGTTTTTTAGTTTTAATACAATTTAAACTTCTTATTCTGCAACTACAGCTTCTGTTGAAGGATCAGGACGATCAACTAGCTCTACTAAAGCCATAGGTGCATTGTCACCATTACGGAAACCACATTTCAAGATACGTAGATAACCACCATTACGTGTTAGGTAACGAGGACCTAACTCAGCAAACAATTTACCTACGATGTCACGATCACGTAAACGATCGAAAGCAAGACGGCGGTTTGCCAAAGTTGCAGTTTTACTAAGCGTAATTAACGGCTCTGCAAACTTACGCAACTCTTTTGCTTTTGGCAAAGTAGTTTTGATGATTTCATGACGCAACAAAGATGTTGTCATGTTACGGAACATTGCAGCACGATGACTGCTTGTACGATTTAATTTACGATTGCTATTACCGTGACGCATAGTAATTCCTTAAGTTTTCTATATCTTCAATATCAGCTTGTATTAAGCTTTTTCTAAACCAACCGGTGGCCAGTTTTCTAATTTCATACCCAATGTCAAGCCACGAGTAGCCAAGACATCTTTAATTTCATTTAATGACTTACGGCCAAGATTAGGAGCTTTTAACAACTCATTCTCTGTACGTTGAATCAAATCACCAATGTAAAATATATTTTCCGCTTTCAAGCAGTTAGCTGAACGAACTGTTAACTCTAAATCATCAACTGGACGTAGTAGAACTGGATCAACTTGTGGAGCAGACTTAACTTCAACTTCACTTGGTGCGCCTTCTAAATCAGCAAATACTGACAACTGACCCATTAAAATACGAGCAGCATCACGAATTGCTTGTTCAGGTTCAATAACACCATTTGTTTCAACATCCATGACTAACTTATCCAAGTCAGTACGCTGTTCAACACGAGCGCTATCAACATAGTAACTAACTTTGTTAATTGGACTGAATGAAGCATCAACCATGATAAAACCCAACACGCGGTCTTCATCATTAGATTTTTGACGCACTGGAACAGGTTGATAACCGCGACCGATTTCGACTTTAACTTCCAAGTTCAGTTTGCCACCTTTAGTAAGATGAGCAATAACATGATCAGGGTTAACGATTTCAGCATCGTGTCCTGTTTCAAAATCAGCAGCTGTAACAACACCTTCAACAGATTTATTCAATTTAAGAATAGTTTCTGATTTTGTGTTTAACTTCAGTGCCACACCTTTAAGGTTAAGCAAGATATCAACAACATCCTCTTGAACGCCATCTAAAGTAGAATACTCATGTACTACACCATCAATTTTAACTTCAGTAATTGCGAAGCCAGGAATTGATGAAAGCAAAACGCGACGTAATGCATTACCAAGCGTGTAACCAAAACCACGCTCCATTGGCTCTAACGTAACACGTGCGCGTAATGGAGATAACACCTCAACATCAACAACGCGAGGCTTTAAATACTCGGTAGGACTGTTTTGCATAGTTATACCTTTAATTTTTTAATATGCTCGTTACTTACATAAAGAACGAGTGATTAATTTGGTTAACCCCTAGGGCTAACCAATAATCTAATCAGAACTTAATTACTTAGAGTAAAGCTCAACTACCAATGATTCATTGATGGTTGGTGGCAACTCATCGCGTTGTGGCTTAGCTTTAAAAGTACCTTTTAAAGCTTTAACATCAACTTCTAACCATTCTGGGAAACCACGTTGCTCAGCAGCCTCTAAAGCACTCTTGATACGCAATTGCGTTTTTGATGCTTCAGCAACACTAATAACATCACCAGCTTTAACTTGGAATGAAGGAATATTAACGCGTTTACCATTTACTAAAATGCTGTTGTGGCGAACGATTTGTCGTGCTTCAGTACGTGAACCGCCCAAACCCATTCTGTAAGTAACGTTGTCTAAACGGCACTCCAACAACTGAAGCAAGTTCTCACCAGTAATACCTTTTTTGCGATCAGCTTCTGCGTAGTAGCTACGGAATTGGGCTTCTAAAACGCCGTAGATACGACGTACTTTTTGTTTCTCACGTAATTGAACACCGTAGTCAGATAAACGTTGATTACGACGTTGACCGTGTTGACCAGGTGGGAAGTTACGTTTTTCAATTGCACATTTATCAGTAAAGCATTTTTCAGCTTTTAAAAACAACTTCTCGCCTTCGCGACGGCACTGACGGCATTTAGGATCTAAATTTCTAGCCAAGATAGTTCTCCAGTAATCTTTTTCGCTTAGATGCGACGTTTTTTAGGTGGACGGCAACCGTTATGCGGCACTGGCGTCACATCAGTAATGCTGGTGATTTTAAAACCAGCTGCATTAAGTGCGCGCACAGCAGATTCACGACCTGGACCTGGGCCTTTAATGCGCACTTCTAAATTTTTCACGCCGTTCTCTTGCGCTGATTTACCAGCAACTTCAGCTGCAACCTGTGCTGCAAAAGGGGTACTTTTACGTGAACCTTTAAAACCTTGACCACCAGATGTAGCCCATGACAAAGCATTGCCTTGACGGTCTGTAATGGTGATGATGGTATTGTTAAAAGATGCGTGCACGTGGGCGACGCCCTCTGCAATATTCTTTTTAACTTTTTTTCTTACGCGTACATTAGCTTTTGCCATGTTGCATTTTCCTTACCAATAAATCTAACTTAAATTGTAAACTTCCAACCATTCAAATCTAAAAGCGCTCAATTGATCATCAATGTGCGCCTAGTGAATGGGTTACTTAGACTGCTTAATTGCCTTAATTGGGCCTTTACGTGTACGCGCATTAGTTTTAGTGCGTTGACCACGGACTGGCAATCCACGACGATGACGGACACCTCTGTAGCAGCCTAAATCCATCAATCGTTTAATATTCATTGAAACTTCGCGACGTAAGTCACCTTCAACTTTGAACTTCGCTACTTCATCACGTAACTTTTCAACATCTGCATCATTCAGATCTTTAATTTTTGCAGTTGCTAAAACACCAGCTGCAAGGCAAATCTTTTGTGCAGTGTTACGTCCAATACCGAAAATTGCTGTTAAAGCAATTTCAGTGTGTTTGTTATTCGGGATATTTACCCCTGCAATACGCGCCATACTTTACTCCAAATTAGGCCTTACTGATTCACTTGCTTCAAAAAAGCCGATGATTTTAACAGGAAAACCATTTTTTATCAAATAGCTAATCTTCTGATCAATCAAATTATTGACCAACTTTAATTAATATGCAGCCTAAGCCTTTACTAATTTTGGTTAATTGAAATTGATCAATTAACCTTGACGTTGTTTATGACGCGGATCTGTGCAGATAATACGCACAACGCCACGACGACGAACAACTTTACAATGACGGCATAAAGCCTTTACTGATGCACGAACTCTCATATTTCACTCCAATACAACTAAACTGTATGCTTACAACGCTAATTATTTATTTCGAACGGAACGTAATTCGCGCACGAGATAAATCATAAGGCGTCATCTCAACGGTGACTTTATCACCAGGCAAAATACGAATATAGTGCATACGCATTTTTCCTGAAATATAGCCTAAAACAACATGACCATTTTCTAACTTAACTCTGAAAGTAGCATTGGGGAGATTTTCTAAAATCTCACCTTGCATTTCAATTCTATCTTCCTTAGCCATCTTGCAATTACTTAACGCTCGGTGCGTTACCTTTAAAATTAGCTTTTCTAAGCAACCCCTCGTATTGATGTGACATCAAATGAGACTGCACTTGCGTCATAAAGTCCATAGTAACTACGACAATAATCAACAAAGAAGTACCACCAAAATAGAAAGGCGTATTAAATTTTAAAATCAAAAATTCAGGTAACAAACATACCAATGTAATGTAAGCAGCACCTACCAGCGTTAAACGGCCCATAATACGGTCAATATACTTCGCTGTCTGATCACCAGGTCTAATACCTGGTACAAACGCACCACTTTTCTTCAAGTTATCAGCTGTATCTTTAGGATTAAACTGCAACGCTGTATAGAAAAAACAGAAGAAGAAAATTGCTGCTGCGAATAAAAATATGTATATAGGTTGCCCTGGTGACAAAGCTGCCGCCACATCTTTAAGCCAAAACGTACCTTCACTGCTACCAAACCATCCTGCTAAAGTAGCAGGAAAAAGAATGATACTAGAAGCAAAAATTGGAGGTATTACACCAGCCATGTTTAGCTTCATAGGTAAATGCGTAGTTTGACCACCGTAAACTTTATTACCAACTTGACGCTTAGCATAATTGACTGTAATTTTTCTCTGGCCACGCTCAACAAACACAACTAGAGCAGTCACTAAAATCGTAGCTACAAGCAAGAAGAAAGCTAACGGAATACTAAAAGCACCTGTATTCACCATTTCTGCGGTTGTGCTAATTGCGCTAGGCAATCCTGCAACAATACCTGCAAAAATAATGATAGAAATGCCGTTACCAATACCTCGCTCTGTAATCTGCTCACCTAGCCACATTAAAAACATGGTGCCAGATACCAAAGTTATTACCGCAGTCAGTCTAAACGCCATACCAGGATCAAAAACAAGATTAGGCTGACCTTCCAACATGATCGCGATACCTAATGCCTGAAACGTAGCAAGTACGACTGTGCCGTATCGTGTATATTTAGTAATCGTTCTACGACCTGCTTCACCTTCTTTTTTTAGCTGCTCCAACTTAGGTGATACCGCTGTCATTAACTGCATAATAATAGATGCAGAAATATAAGGCATGATACCTAATGCAAAAACAGTAAATCTAGACAAAGCACCGCCTGAGAACATGTTAAACATGCCCAATATGCCGCCACTTTGTGAAGCAAATAACTTAGCAAGTTCATCAGGATTAATACCTGGAACAGGAATATGTGCACCTAAACGGTAAACGATTAAAGCACCTAAGACAAACAATAGGCGACTTTTAAGTTCGCCCATCTTTGCCGCTGTTTTTAATATGCCTTCTTGTGCCAAGATATATACTCTTAAGCAGCTTCTAGAACTTTACCACCAGCAGCTTCAACCGCAGCGCGAGCGCCTTTAGTCAATAGCAAACCTTGGATACTGTACTTAGCAGTTACATCGCCAGATAAGAAAATCTTAGCGTTAGTTACTGTACCAGAAACGATGTTTGCTGCTTTTAAAGCCAACAAGTCAATCACTTCATTAGGAATCAAAGCCAACTCGCTAGTACGTACATGAGCTGTTTTTGCTTTAGTTAATGATTTGAAGCCACGTTTTGGTAAGCGACGTTGAATAGGCATTTGACCGCCCTCAAAGCCAACTTTATGAAAACCACCAGTACGTGACTTTTGACCTTTATGACCACGACCAGCTGTTTTACCTAAACCAGAACCAATACCACGACCAACACGGCGACGTTCTTTTTTTGAGCCTTCTGCAGGCTTAATCGTATTTAATTGCATTATCCCTCTACCTTTAATAGATAGCCAACGGTATTAATCATACCGCGAATTGCTGGAGTATCTTGTAGCTCAACTGTATGGTGCATGCGACGTAAACCTAGACCTCTAACGGTAGCTTTATGCGACTCAATACGACCGATAACACTTTTAACAAGAGTTACTTTAATGCCTGATGCATCTTTTTTTGCTTTAGCCATGATTAGCCTCTAATTTCTTCAACTGATTTACCGCGTTTAGCTGCGATTTCTGCTGGTGTATTCATTGACTCTAAACCATTTAAGGTAGCACGAACCAAGTTGTAAGGATTAGTTGAACCAATACATTTGGCAACAACGTTCGTTACACCCATCACTTCAAAAATTGCGCGCATTGCACCGCCAGCAATAATGCCAGTACCTTCAGAAGCTGGTTGAATAAACACTTTAGCAGCACCATGTACACCAGTCACTGCATGATGCAACGTACCGTTTGTTAAATTAACCTTTAACATTCCACGACGTGCTTCATCCATTGCTTTTTGTACCGCAACTGGTACTTCACGTGCTTTGCCTTTGCCCATACCGACAGCACCATCGCCATCACCAACTACTGTAAGAGCTGCAAAACTCATGATACGACCACCTTTAACCGTTTTACTTACACGATTAACTGCAATCATTTTTTCGCGCAAACCATCAGTCTGCTGCTGTTGCTGTTCAATTTCTTTTGCCATCATTAACCTCTTTAGCAATCAGACCAATTAGAAGGACAAGCCGTTTTCACGTGCGGCATCAGCCAAC
>JAUXNQ010000031.1 GCA_030682715.1 Methylotenera sp.
TTGGAAATTCCAAGTAGGTTCTGGCGTGATTGGTAATGCATTCACCTACGGTCACAAAGGTAAACAACACGTTGGCGTGCTATCAGGTATCGGTGGCTGGGCTGGTGTGGCGATGAACCTTGGTATGACTAACCCAACAGACGCTTTAGGTGCTGCTGGTGGTTATGCAGAACTAGTTAAATACAACGCTGCTCCTGGCGGCGGTGCATTAAACGTATTCGCACTATAATTAATTGTTGAAAAACAATAAAATTATTAGCTAATATCGTAAGCTAGTACTAATGTAGTAAATAAAAACACCCCGATTCGTCGGGGTGTTTTTTATTGGGTGAGTGTATATGAGTAAATTTCTCAGTAATTTTCAACTAATAACCAGTCAACCAATGTGATATTTGCCATAAGCAAAATTTAAGCATTCTTAAATCTCTCAAATCTTTTGTGAACTAATATGAGTTGTTTGAACATATAGGTTTTATTTTGTGAGTTTATTGCTAAATTTGTGTGTAGTAGTGGTAAGAGAATTAATCATAATTGAGCTAAATTCATGAAAATCTGCTATTTCATGGATGAGCTATCCTGTATAGTGAAACGTTGATTTTGTAGGGCTTAATAGGTAGAACTTTTGATTAAGTTAATACTCTATAAGTTAGCGCGGTGAAGGTTTGGCCGCATTTTTATGATAAGGAATAAAAATGTTAAAAAGAATGAAATTGCTTGGTCTTTTCATGGGTTTTCTTACAGTAGGTAATGTACAAGCAGAAGATTATTACTCTTCAGGCAGGGCTGGTGAAGTGCAGCGTGTAGATGATGGTACAGAATTTAAAGTCTGTGCAGACCAAGACAACTTACCCTATTCAAATAGCAAGTTAGAAGGGTTCGAAAACAAAATCGCTGAGGTGTTAGCCCAAGATTTAAATAAGAAACTTGCTTACACATTTTGGTACGACAGAATGGGCTTTATCAGAAATACATTGAGTGCAAAAAAATGTGATGTGATTATGGGTACAACATCAGACTATGATGCATTAAGAACATCAAAACCTTACTATCGCTCAGGCCATGTGTTTGTGTATAAAAAAGACAGTGGCATGAAGATCACGGGTTGGGATAGTCCAGACCTTAAAAAATCAGCCATTGGTATCGTAGGTCAGAGTCCAGCTACAATTCCGCTAGAGGCCCACGGTTTAATGCCAAATGCTCGCCCATATCGCATGCAGCGTGATTTAAACTTACCGCCGAGCTATTTAGTTGATGACTTAGTAGCAGGTGAGATAGATGTTGCTATTATGTGGGGACCAATTGGTGGCTATTATGCTAAACAATCAAAAGTTCCTTTAGAAGTAGTACCCATTCCAGAATACGAAAATGTAAATGTAAAAGGTAAAGAGTATTGGAATATTTCTATAGGTGTGCGTAAAGCTGATAAAGAAAGACTTGCATTAATACAAGGTGCACTTGATAGAAATCAAGATAAAATTAAGAAAATATTGGATGATTATGGTATTCCACATGTACCAGTAGTAGAAGGCGATAGCATTATGAAAGTTTATCGTAAAGGAATAGAAGTTAATCGTGAATCACGCGGTGACGCAATCCCAAAAACAGAGTAAAATGCCTGCTTATTTTGCGTTGTTGAGTCAACCGATATATAAATAACTACGTTAAATGATCATACGTTGACCAAATGCACTTAGCATAAATAAACGTGACTCATTTCATGTGAATTAAATTAGGAGATAACATGTTAGGCAATAAAACTTTAGCGTCAACATTATTAGTTTCTATGTTGGCATTAACAGGTTTAGTATCTGTCAATGCTCACGCAGCAGACATTAACCTAGTAGCAACGCAAGATGGCGCACCTATCAAAATTAACAAAGAGCTTTTTGATACGCCAGAAGCAAAAGAATTTTTAGCAACAGGTAAAAATCCATACGTAGGCAACGAAGTCGCTATTAAAGCAGGTAAGAAGAAATTTAACCTGTACTCATGTAACGCGTGTCATGGTGGTCATGGTGAAGGTGCTATTGCGCCTGGTTTGATAGGTTCTACATTGAAGTATGCTAAAAATCTAACAAACAAAGGTATGTTTGAAACGATTTGGCACGGTACTAACGGTGGTATGGGTGCTAAAGGTTTGGGCTTAATGGTTCCAGAAGATCCAACAGAAGGTTTGAAACCAGATGATTTGTTAAAAGTCATTGCGTTTATTCGTAGCAACAGCAAAATTACAGGTAACGAATAATTAGTTGTATTTATGCCATAATAAAAAACGGTCGCAATCGCGACCGTTTTTTATTATGGCATAAATGCGTTATTATTAAACTTTTTATAATAGATAGAGTGAATGATGAATAAACTTTTATTTCTAGTTGCTATCATCGCAACGTTAGCTGCATGTGGTCAAGACTCAGGCTCAAAAGGGGAGGCTGCTAAAGCTGAATCTGGTGCAGATATCAAAATGATTGATTTGGTAACAACACAGGATGGTTCACCATTAAAAATAGACGCAAAACTATTCGATACGCCTGCGGCAAAAGAGTTTATTGCAACTGGTAAAAACCCATATATTGGCGTTGAAGCTGAAATATTAGCGGGTAAAAAGAAATTTAATTTATATTCTTGCGTGGCTTGTCATGGAGGTCACGGTGAAGGTGCTGTTGCCCCAGGGTTGCAAGGTCCAAACTTTAAATATGCTAAAAATGCCAACAATAAAGGTATGTTTGAAACGATTTGGCACGGCACGAACGGCGGTATGGGCGCTAAAGGTTTTGGTCTGATGCAGGCTGATCCACCAGATGGTTTAACTGTAGACGAAACATTAAAAGTTATCGCATGGATTCGCAGTAATTCAACGGTTACTGGAAACGAGTAAGTTATAGCTAGATGTACAAACGCTTACTGAAGTTCAGTAAGCGTTTTTCGTTTTTAGCGTTTAATATTAGTAATTGTAGGGAGTGCGCAATGAGTAAAATGGGAGCAGAGCAGTTGCATCATATCGTCATCGTGGGCGGTGGGGCTGGCGGATTAGAGTTAGCAACCAAATTAGGTGATAGTTTGGGTCGCAAGGGTAAAGCAGTGATTACTCTGATTGATAAATCAAAGACGCATGTTTGGAAACCATTGTTGCATGAAATTGCGGCTGGCAGCATGAACCCAGAAAAGCATGAGCTTGTATATTTAGCACAGGCACATTGGCACCATTTTAAATTCCGGCTTGGTAGTATGGATAGCCTGGATCGGGCTAAAAAGGAAATTTCAATTGCGCCTAACTATGATGAGGATGGTATTGAAGTAATACCACGTCGCACGATTAAATACGATACTTTAGTGATTGCCGTAGGTAGTACGACAAATGATTTTGGTGTGAAAGGTGCTCGCGAGCATTCAATTGCACTAGATACACAAGATCAAGCTGAAAAGTTTCATAGACGTTTGCACAATGCATTGGTGCGGGCACAAACACAACCTGAGCCAGTGCAGGCTGGGCAGTTGGAAGTTGTCATTGTTGGAGCTGGTGCAACAGGCGTTGAGCTTTCAGCTGAATTGCATAATACGACGCGAGAATTAGCTGCCTATGGTCTTGATAAGATTGACCCTGACCGTGATGTGAAAATCTCTTTAATTGAGGCTAGCGATCGTGTATTGCCAGCACTTCCGCCTAAGCTTTCAAACTCTGTAGACCTAGAGCTCAGAAAATTACGTGTGCACTTATATATGGGTGAGCGCGTGACTGAAGTGACTAGTAAAGGCGTGCAAACACATAGCGGCCGTTTTATTCCATCGGCACTGGTAGTTTGGGCAGCAGGTATCAAAGCACCAGATTTTTTAAGTGGAATTGATGGTTTAGAAACTAATAGAATAAACCAACTTATCGTTAAGCCTAGTTTACAAACGACATTAGATGACAATGTCTTTGCTTTTGGGGATTGTGCAGCATGCCCATGGGTAGGGCAAGGACAGGATGCAACCGTGCCGCCACGAGCACAGTCTGCGCATCAGCAGGCTAGCATGTTAGTTAAAACATTAAAATACCGTGTTGCTGGTAAAACTGACTTGCCAGAGTTTACTTACCGGGACTATGGATCACTCGTTAATTTAGGTAGTTATACTACCGTTGGTAATTTGATGGGTGCACTATCTGGTGGTAGCTTGTTCATTGAGGGGATGATTGCACGTACGATGTATCAGTCACTCTATAAGCTACATTTGATGGCGTTGCACGGGTTCTGGAGCATGGCATTACAGACGCTTGCGAGAATGATAGCAAGGCGTACAGAGGCTCATGTAAAGCTGCATTAACTAATACAGCGATAAGTAACACACTAAAAAAGCGGATGAGCGGAAACACCCTCATCCGTTTTTATTTATTAAGAATGATTTTGTGACTAATTGAGATATCTGTAACGTTTGTTAATCATCATCATACAAAGACTCACAAAGATACCAAATACAACCACGATAATATTAATTGAAATCTCAGCTTTTACCATTAATAGATAGGCACCCAACATTAATAATATGCCGATATGCTCATTGAAGTTTTGTACTGCTATCGAGTGACCTGCGCCAATCAATTCGTGTCCACGGTGTTGTAGCAATGCATTTAACGGCACAACAAAGAACCCAGCAAGTGCGCCAATAATAAATAGCAACACTACTGCTAATTGCCAATGTTGGACAAATGCCATCGCCACTACAAGTAAGCCCATCACGATGCCAGCGGGAAGTACTTTTGTGGATTCTTCTAGCTTAATATAGCGTGCAGCAACCACTGAGCCAACTGCAATACCGACAGCAAGTATCGCCATCAATTGGGTGGCTTGTTCTAAGCCAAAATTAAGTGCACTTGCTGCCCATGCGATAACTACTAGCCTTAATGTTGCACCCGCTCCCCAGAATAATGTTGTCACTGCAAGCGATACTTGCCCGCGCGTATCTAACCACAATGCCTTGAATGAGTGCCAAAAATCGTAAAGCATAAAGACGGGGTTTTTCTTCGGTAGTTTGTGGTCGATAGGCAGTTTAGGAATGTAAATGTTAAATATTGATGCGACCATGTATAGCAAGGTGATAATGATCATTGCAAAAGAAGGGTCATGACTAGCCATGATGCCGCCAAGTAGGGCGCCAAGTATAATTGCAATCACAGTTGAGCCCTCCATCCAGCCATTAGCGCTGACTAGTTTTTCTGGCGGAAGTAGCTCTGTCAATATGCCATATTTAGCTGGTGAGTATGCGGCTGCACCGATACCCACAATGCCGTAAGCATACAACGGAGGCATACCTAATAACATGGCAAGGCTACCGATGAATTTAATGGCATTGGCGATAAACATCACACGACCTTTTGGCAATGCATCAGCAAATGAGCCTACAAAGGGCGCTAGTACAATGTAGGAGATCACAAAAAACTGCTGTAGCAGCGGCGTATGCCAATCTGGTGAGTTTATCTGGGTAAGTAGTGCGATAGCGGCGAACAGCAATGCGTTGTCAGCCAAAGCAGATAAAAACTGTGCTGTGAGTAAGGTGTAAAAGCCTTTACACATATGCATTAGAAGTTACCTTTGATCAAACGTACGTAATGATTGCCGAACATAAAATTACACATCATAAAATTACACGTCATGGTAAGCCTATAAAATTTCCGCTGCAAAGTCAGCCAGACGAGAGCGTTCACCACGTTGTAGTGTGATATGACCGTTGTGGTTCCAGCCTTTAAAGCGATCAACCACGTAGGTGAGGCCTGAGCTGCCTTCTGTTAAATAAGGCGTGTCGATTTGTGCAATATTGCCCAAACAAACGACTTTTGTACCTGGACCTGCGCGGGTAATCAGGGTTTTCATTTGTTTTGGCGTTAGGTTTTGCGCTTCATCAATAATCAAAAATTTATTTAAGAAAGTGCGGCCACGCATGAAGTTTAAAGATTTAATTTTGATACGAGTGCGAATTAAATCTTGGGTTGCAGCACGACCCCAATCGCCAGCCTCTTCATCACTTTTGTTCAGTACATCCAAATTGTCTTCTAGGGCGCCCATCCATGGCGTCATTTTTTCTTCTTCTGTACCAGGTAAAAAGCCAATGTCTTCGCCAACTGGAACAGTAACGCGAGTCATGATGATTTCAGAATAGATTTTTTTATCTAACACTTGGGTCAATGCGGCAGCTAATGTTAAAAGTGTTTTACCTGTACCCGCTTGTCCAAGTAAAGACACAAAGTCTATCTCTGGGTCCATGAGCAAGTTTAATGCAAAGTTTTGCTCACGGTTACGTGCAGTGATACCCCATACATTATGTTTTGGTAATAGATGGTCTCTAACGACTTCTAATACGGCAGTATTTTTCTCAATGCTGCGCACAATAGCATGGAATGGTTTTTCAAACTCGTAATAAACAAATTCATTCACTAAGAATGTTTTACAAAGTGGGCCTGTGAGTCTGTAAAACATGCGGCCAGACTCTTGCCACGACTCCATCGCTTTGCTGTGATTATCCCAAAAGTCCGCGGGCAACTCTACCATGCCGCTGTAGAGAATGTCAGTATCTTCTAAGACTTTGTCGTTGAAGTAATCTTCGGCCAACACGCCCATTGCACGCGCTTTAATGCGGATGTTGATATCTTTGCTGACAAGTACGACTTGTCGATTGCTATGTTGTTTTTGTAAGCACAGCACCACGCTGATAATTTGGTTGTCAGCTTTGCTACCAGCGAGCCCTGGCAGATCTATATGCAGTTGTGTTGTTTGTAAGAATAAGCGGCCAGTGGCTTGTTTATTTCCGTTAAGTGATAGGCTACATCCAAGTTCTAGGTTGCTTAAGTCAGTACCAACAATTTCTTCTAAACTACGGCTAACTTGGCGTGCATTACGTGCAACTTCTGTAAGCCCTTTTTTGTTGTTGTCTAGCTCTTCCAATGTGACCATCGGTAGGTAAATATCGTGCTCTTCAAACCTAAACAGTGATGAAGGGTCATGCATCAGTACATTCGTATCAAGAACAAATAGTTTGGATTTACCAGTATCTTTTTTAGTCATAAAAGACTTTCTAATAGTAATGAATGTAACGGAGTTGAACTAAGTTAAACAAAATTTAGGTTAAGTGAAATTTGGGTTAAGCAACATTTGGGTTAAGAAAAACTTACTAAATGCATATTACTTTACTTTGAAATATTGATATTCAATTGTATTTGTCACACAAGTCTATTTACCTACATTCGCTTGTGGCTATTGAAGCTATAGCGAACCTATAAAGCTTAACACCTCAGCGGCATGACCATCTACCTTAACACCACGCCATTCTTTAATTAAAACGCCATTTGCATCGATGACAAACGTACTGCGTTCAATACCTCTTACTTGTTTGCCATACATATTTTTCATTTTGATGACATTAAACAGTGAGCAAGCCACCTCTTCAGTATCTGCTAACAACTCAAAAGAAAAATTAAATTTTGCTTTAAAGTTTTCATGTGATTTCAGGCTGTCACGAGAAATGCCAAATATTTCAGTATTTTTCGCTTGAAAATCTGCATAGGCATCTCTGAACTGTATGCCTTGGGTGGTACATCCTGGCGTAGCGTCCTTAGGATAAAAGTAAATAACGAGATTCTTACCTATGAAATTTGAACATTGGAATGTTTTTCCGCTAGTCGCGGGTAGTTGGAAATCAGGTACAGGTTGATTAAGCATAATAAAATTGTTCACCGAGATAAAACTTACCTACATTGTTGATAAAAAGCCACATTAAGGCAAGCTTATAAATCATGTAAATACTAATAATATTAAAATATTTGTTTGGTATTTGATGATTTTTTGTTTCATGGTTTGTACTTTATCCAGCACTGTGATGTGTATTGAGCATTTTCGGAAGAGAAATAATAATTGAGGTTCCACCGCCGTGTCTTGAGGTGAATTGTAATGAGCCTCCTAATACATCGCATACTTTGAACGCAAAGGGGATGCCTATCCCTGTGCCAAATCGTTTGGTGGTGGGGGCGCTCATGGCGCTGGGATCTGGTGTAAATGGCATGCCACTGCCACGATCCATTAAGTATAAATGGAACTCATTCTTAGTGATTTTGAGCGCTACTTCTATGGGTGCATTTTTACTTGATGCATCAATGGCGTTAAGCAGTAAGTTGTAAATGACCTGCTCTAATAGGTGATGGTCAGTAAAAATCTCGTCATTATTGCTAACGTTAGGTTTAGGCCAGTTTGGTAATGAGAGCTGAATAGATTTTTCAGAGATTTTTTGTTGTAATGGAGTAAGTGCGCCATTCACAATTTCATGCATGTTGGTATAAGTTGGCTGAGGCTTTAACGGATGCAGATAGGCTAGTAATGCACCAGTCCACCGTTCTAGTCTGTCTACTGTGTTAATAATGCCGTTAATTGACTCTTGCGTTTCCGCATTGTTATTAGGGTCATCCATCACTTGTGCTGTAGCTCGGATGCTAGCGAGCGGGTTGCGAATATTGTGGGCAAGCATTGGCACCAACAAGCCTTGAGCGGCTTGTTTTTCGGTACGAATCAAGTTCTCTTGGCTATTTAGCAACTTATCAGCCATTTCGTTAATTGCTTTAGATAAAGAAGCTAGTTCCTCAATATTTTCATCAGGCGCTTTGTGCGTTAGGTTGCCTGCGCTGATTTCAGTAGTGGCATGCAATAAACCTTCAATAGGTCTCACGATTGAGCGTTTTAGAAAAACCCGTGAGAATAGTAAAAGTAAAATTGCCAGTAAGAGCGGTGTAAATAGCAAGTAATTGGATTTACGTTTGCTGTTTTTAAGTTGCGTATCTAATTCAGTTTGTTTTTGATTCAATAGTTGTTCAGTACTGGCCAGCAGTGACTCATAGCGATTAAATAACCCAGCCTCTAAATCTGTATTGAGTATTTTTTTAAGATCATCGCTGTTAAGGTGAGCATTTTGATCAAACAATGCTGATGTCTCAGAAACAAATGCCCGATAGCCAGCATGCAAGTCACGAATCGCAGTTTTTTCAGCATCACCCACGGCCAGTAGTTGTAGTTGTTTGAAGTGCTTCTCTACAGAGCGCGTAAATTCATTGTATTCGGTGCGCGCTTCAGGGTCGTCTAAAAAATATGCATCAAACAGCTCTTTTAATTGGCGGTATAAATCGCCGCGCGTTTGCTGCATTTCTTGAACAAGTGAGTTAATCCGATTAGATTCTTGGCTAGATTGGTCTTGTAGCTGAATCCCAATCGCGCCAATGGAGGCTACTAAAAAAATGAGTAATATAAAAGCAAGCTCATGGATGAGTAAAAGGTCTTTAAGAGAGGTCTTTTTTTTAGCCACGACAGTCTAGTTTTGATGATTATTCAAGCTTAAATGGTACAGGAACGGTAATAGTAAAGTTGCTATTCCGTAATGTTTCTGGCGGTGTAGGGAAAGGCAGGGCTTTCTCTACCATATCAAGTGCTTGCTTATCTAACACTTCATAACCACTAGATTGCGTGATTCTTTTTGATTTAATCTTGCCTGTGCCATCAAGCTCAAGCTCAATAATTGTTTCACCTTGCCAGCCGCGCATTTGTGCAATTTTAGGATACTTTTTATGTTTGCTGATTGCGCTCCATAATGCGTTGCCGTATCGGCCCGTGGCATTATCAATGTCTACTTGGCTGGGCTTTGGCGTTGTTTCTTTAACTGGTTCAGCAGCGGGTACTGTTTGTGTCGGCAGAGTGCGCTCAGGTGAAGGTTTTACGGCAATGACTTCTTGTTGAGGAGCAATCGGTGGTGTTTCGACTACAGGCTGAACTTCCTCAATAATCGGGCTAGGTGCCTCTTTAATAATAGGTTTTGGTTCGGGCTTTAGTTTGGGTTTAATTTGAGGCTTTACTACCTCGGTTGGTGGCTGTATTGGTTCTGGCGGTGCTGGCGGTGCTGGAGGAGGAGGTTCTGCTTTTTTAACTAACTGCACTTCTAAAACTTCAGGCGCTTTAATATCGTCAAATTTCATATTTGGGATAATAAACGCGAGTAATCCATGCAACAGTACTGAGCAAATAATAGCCCATACGATTGTATATTCCTTTAATGAGGGTTGGATTACAGCTGAATTCAAAGAGAAAAAAGACCTAAGTGAGTAGATGTTGATTTGAAAATGACACGAAATTATACAACAAGCGACCCTGATTGCTAGTGTGCTGTGTGGATTGATTGCAATTTGGCTATGATTCCCCTTATTCATGTTCTTTCTAACGCACACTAAATTTAAATAAAACAAGATGTTAAATAATACCATCCAGCACTTGTACTTGTACCATTGCCCCAGCGTCTAAGTTGCCAATTGTTTCATCTAGCACAATAAAACAATTGGCTAATGACATTGAGCTTAATAGAGCCGAGCCCTGCGCGCCAGTTGGTTTAACACGCCAAGTGCCATCAGAGTCTGCAAATAATATCCCGCGTTGAAACTCTGTGCGACCAGATAGTTTTTTAATGGCTTGCGTACACGGTACTTGAAACATGGGTAACGGCACAGGATTAGACTGTCCCATAAGTCTCAGTAAAGCATCACGTACAAACTGATAAAAAGTAACCATGACGGCAACAGGATTGCCAGGTAAACCAAAATAGTGAGCATTCCCCACTTTGCCATAGGCGAGAGGTCTGCCTGGTTTCATTGCCACTTTCCAAAACATGACTTGGCCATGTTTGGCGAGTAACAGTTTCATATAGTCAGCCTCACCCACAGAAACACCACCACTCGTGATGACAACATCGGCTTGTGCTGCGGCACTGAGTAAAGTTTCTTCAAGCAGCACAGGGTCGTCCGCAATGGCCCCCATATCAATGACCTCTACACCAAGCCGTGTGAGCATGCCAAATAATGTGTAACGGTTGCTATCATAAACCTGCCCAGTTTTGAGTGGCTGCCCCACGCCTACTAGCTCATCGCCCGTAGAAAAAAATGCTACTTTTAATTGACGATAAGCTTGTACTTCTGCAATGCCTAACGATGCAACTAGCCCTAAATCTGCTGGGCGCATTAGGTGTCCCGTTGCAAGTACGGTTTGCCCAATCTTCAAATCCTCGCCTGCGTAGCGTACATTCGCATGAGGTTTAGGCGCTTCAATCATGTTGATATATTCACCATCAACGACTGTTTTTTCTTGCACAACCACCGTATCAGCACCTTCTGGCATTGCGCCGCCAGTCATGATTCTGACACACTGCCCATCAGCCACTGTTCCGTTAAATGCCTTCCCTGCAAACGCAGTGCCTACCACCAATAAACGTGATGCAGAAATATCAGTTGCTTTAAGCGCATAACCATCCATCGCTGAATTATCATAATTAGGCACGTTTGCAGGGGATGTAATGTCCGCTGCCAATATACGACCTAAGCTTTCACGCAGCGCAAGTGTCTCAGATGCAGAAACAGGGTTTAAAAACTGCTGGATAAATTCACGCGCTTTAGCCACAGGCATCGCATTAGGGTCGTAATCATCCATGCAGCTAGGGTTGTTTGCTAACATTTGTAATGTGGTGTCGCTAATCATTTGATCATGGAGCATAATGCATCGAAAAGTAATAATAAAGGTACAGTTTACTACGATAAGTTGATTTTTAGCGTGAGATTGCTCTTTGCTTTTTATTGCTCAGGTTGTCGATAGTACTTAAGTGCTAGGCAGTTTTATTTTTATATCGTCGCAGGTTTTATATGGATGTTGAAAAACTTTATAAGCTTCACGAGTTATTGCGTAATCGTCGCACAGTATCTTCTATGGTTGAGATATTGAATTGCCTTGATTGCTCAGAGAGCACCGCTAAACGTGCAATCAATTTCATGCGTAATAACCTAGACGCGCCTATTGAGTATGATCGTGAGTATCGAGGTTATCGATATAGCAAAGACAGCTACGAATTACCAGGGCTTTGGTTTTCAGTAGAAGAGCTACTTGCGCTAGTGTCACTGCAAAAACTGGTGGCTGAATTAGGGCCTGGTTTGCTAGATCAGCAACTTGCCCCACTTAAACCGCGTATTGAAAAATTGCTTGCATCTAAGCGATTAAGTTCAAATGCAATGCAGCGCATTAGGCTATTACCTATCGCCGCACGGATTCCAGATGGCGCATTATTTCAGGTAATAGCAAGTACAGTGCTAAATCGACAAAAGCTAGAAATTAGCTATCACGCCCGTGGTGCTGACACCGAAGCTGTGCGCATTGTTTCACCTCAGCGTCTAGCGCACTACCGAGATAATTGGTACTTAGATGCTTGGTGTCACAAACGTAATGCTTTGCGTAGCTTTGCATTAGACCGCATACGCCAAGCTAAAGTCTTGGCGTTACCTGCTCATGATGTGACAGACGAAACACTTGATGCTCACTATGCCGCAGGTTACGGCATATTTGCTGGAGCGGCGGTGCATATCGCGATTTTGCGCTTTACGCCAGCACGTGCGCGCTGGGTAGCAGACGAGCGCTGGCATCCACAACAACAAGGCGAATGGCTGGCTGATGGCTCGTTTCAGCTACAAATCCCCTACGCAGATCACCGTGAACTTATCATGGACATCCTGCGCCACCTGCCTGAAGTTGAAGTAATTGCCCCCAAAGAACTTAAGCAAGAAATGATTCTGCGCCTACAAACTGCATTAAAAACGCATATAGCATGAGTGGAGCAAGGTGAATTCATTCTTTAACTCTAAATTTTTAGAAAAATTTGAAAATAATTTTTCACAGGGTCAGGTTTTGACCCTGTGCTTATGCAAAATAACAAAATAAACACGAAATCGACCCTCTTGACACAGCGCTAGAGGGCAGGGAGGCTAGGGGCATGTCAAGACGTTTATTTTTGCAATCATTAGGCACATTGCTGGGTGGGCTTGCTATGCCCACTGTAGTTAAAGCTAGCCAACCTCACTTTAAAACCCTGCAAATTTCACCCATCGCAGGGTTTCAATATCATCAAGGTGAAACACTTTGGACTCAACTTGCTATCAATCAACCTTTGCAATTGGTGCGCGAAGAAAACAACATATACGATAATCTCGCGGTGCTAATTGAGTGGCAAGGACGCAAATTAGGCTATCTTCCTAAACTAGATAATGCTGCCGTCTCTCAATTGCTAGATAGGGGTGAAAGGCTGGAAGCAGTGATCACCAAACTACAAGAAAGTAGTAATCCGTGGGAAAGGGTTAAGGTGGAGGTGAGATGGTTGGTTTAGTAACTACCATTGCTAAAGTTAACCAGTTATTAGGCTATAGATACAAAATTAAGGTCATTTTCTAATGGTAGAGCAACTTACAGATCTCAAAGCAATATTACATTCTAAACGCGCTAATATTTACTTATTAGAGTATTGTCGCGTGATGCAAAAAGATGGACGGGTGCTATACCTCACTGAAGCTAAAGATGAAAATCAATATTGGAATATACCCATCGCTAATACCACTTGTATTTTATTAGGCACAGGCACCTCTGTTACGCAAGCTGCCATGCGCATGCTAGCGCAAGCGGGTGTTTTAGTTGGCTTTTGTGGAGGCGGTGGTACACCACTACTCATGGCGACAGAAATCGAATGGATGTCCCCACAAAGTGAATATCGTCCCACCGAATACGTACAAGGTTGGCTCAGCTTTTGGTTTTCTGAAGAAAAGCGTTTGCAAGTTGCCAAACAATTTCAGCAAGCCCGCATCAGCTTTATTGAACGCATTTGGCTCAAAGATAAAGACCTTCAAGCCGAAGGTTTTTCTTCGCAAAGTGAACACCTCAAAAGCGCCCTGCAACGTTATTCGCAACAAATCCAAAACGTCAGCAAAGTGGGCGATTTGCTCATGTTTGAGGCCAGCCTTACCAAGCAGCTTTACAAACTCGCAACACAAACCACCGAACTTCAAGAGTTTAGTCGCCAACATGATGGGCAAGACCTTGCTAACACCTTTTTAAATCATGGTAACTATCTTGCTTATGGTCTCGCCGCCACCACACTTTGGGTGCTAGGCATCCCACATGGGTTTGCGGTGATGCACGGCAAAACGCGTAGAGGCGCATTGGTGTTTGACGTGGCTGACTTAATCAAAGATGCCATTGTGCTACCGTGGGCTTTTATCTGCGCTAAAGAAAAAATGACTGAACAAGAATTCAGGCAACAAATTCTGCAAAAATTCACAGACCACAACGTGCTAGATTTTATGTTTAATCAGGTAAAAATGATCGCCTTATCTCACCATCTAGCTAAGGAGACCGCAGCATGACGATGCTTAATTTTTATCGAATTAAACCCACCATCAAGGAGCAATGTTAATGAAAAATGCTATGACGCTATTTGAAGATTACCAAATTCGCCGCGTTTATGATGAAGAGGCCGAAATCTGGTGGTTTTCGGTCATTGATATCGTACAAGTATTGACACAGCAACCTGACTATAAGGCCGCCAGAAATTACTGGAAAGTGCTGAAAAATCGCTTAGCCAAAGAAGGTAGCCAGTTGGTTACAGATTGTAACCAACTGAAATTACCTGCTGCTGATGGCAAAAATTACCTGACCGATGTAGCCACCGCCGAAACCTTGCTACGCCTGGTGCAATCCGTACCCAGCCCCAAAGCGGAACCTATCAAACTTTGGTTGGCTAAGGTGGGCTACGAACGTATGCAGGAAATGGCCGATCCTTCCCGCTCACTCGACCGCGCCAGGGAAACCTGGCAAAAACATGGTCGCAGTGAAAAATGGATCCAACAACGTATGACCGGGCAGGAAACCCGTAACAAACTAACCGACTACTGGGCCGATCACGACATCAAGCAAGGTGAAGAGTTTGCCATCCTCACCAATATCATCCACCAAGAATGGGCGGGTACCAGCGTTAAAGAGCATAAAAATCTCAAAGGCCTGAAAAGTCAGAACTTGCGCGACCACATGAGCGAAGCAGAATTAATCTTTACCGCGCTTGCCGAATTATCCACCCGACAGATTGCCGAAACCGAAGATGCTACGGGCATGGATGAAAACAAAACCGCTGCCCAAGCGGGTGGCACTATTGCCAAAAATGCCCGCAAGGATCTGGAAGCCAAAACAGGGAAAAAGGTGATTACCCCCGACAACTACCTGCCACCTGCAAAAAATAAGCGCATTAAGAAAAACGACGGTGATACAAAATGATGGTCACTTTTGTTAGCCAATGCCAGAAAAAAGCGCTCACCATCATGGGCTTCAATTCAATTGGTTTCAAAGTAACCCAGCCCAATTGCTTGGGCAACATTCGCCAAGCGTTTGTCGCGCGTCCAGAGCTTAGTTTCACCTGTAAGCATACAAGCAGCCAGCAAGTGCGCATCCACAAAGCCAATCCCTTTGCCCATCAGGTTGTAGCGTTCAATCACCTGCAAAACCTCATTGTGATTTGCTTCAATGGCTGGGTTAAGATTACTCAGCAAGTTAAGTACTTCACTGCGGTTTTTCAAATTGCCACAAGCCAACTCACCCAAAATCATCGGGTGGCTACAAACAAGCCCTGCTTGCAACAAATCAATCAGCCTAGCATCTCCCATGCGCAAATGGTCTATCCACACCGAAGTGTCAACGAGCACCATTATTCAGCAATACTTTGGCGGCGAGAAGGAACAACTAACTCGGGCTCTGAACCGCCCAAGCGGGCTAAGCGTCTTGCACTCTCGCGTTCAATCAAGGCTTTCAAGCCCTCGCGCATCACGGCAGATTTTTCGCTAATCCCGCTTAACTCCACCGCTTTGGCCAGCAAGCTATCATCAATATTTAATGTGGTACGCATTTTTATCTCCATAAGGCATCAAATCAAGCATCATTGTATGCCTGTTTTAATGCAAACGCTATTTGCCATGTTTAGTAAAGGCAAGCGTCTATGATGGTCACTTTTGTTAGCCAGTGCCAAAAAAAAGCACTCAACCGCACAAGGCGCGTGCTCGATGCCTTTGCTAACCGCATAGGCGATAATACTTGGCAAACAGTGATTACCGAAGATGGGCTGACAGCCGTTAAAAAGCTCCTCCGTAAAACCGCCACAAAAAACACGGCCGTTTCGCAGCTGCTGGATAGAGGCGAGCGGATACAAGCCGCTATAGCCGATTTAAAAATTAACGATGATTCATGGCATCGGGTAAAGGTTGAAGTAAGATGGATGATATAGATAATAAAAAAATTAATTTTGAACTTGGCAAAACGTACTTTGCCCACTCAGGTGAGCGTGCTGACTTTACTGATTGGCAGCTTTTGCCTGACCATCTACATAGTGTAGGTAACTTAGCCGCAGAGTTTGCGTCATGGTTTGATGCGCAAGATATGGCTCGGCACGCAGGTTTCTTACACGATTTAGGTAAGTATTGCCCTGAATTTATCGCGCGCTTGAATGGTAGTAATAAAAGAGTGGATCATGCAACTGCGGGGGCAAAAATAGCGGCAGAAAAATGGGGGCAATTAGGTAAGTTGTTAAGCTTTTGCATTGCAGGGCATCATGCAGGTTTGGCAAACGGGATTGACGAAGGGCAGCAGCGCTCAACGTTAGATCAACGATTGAAATTAAAGCATGGTCAAGATATTCCTTTGCTTGATTTAATCTGGCAGCAGGAAATAAAACTCTCTAGTCAATTAACTTTGCCTAATTTTAAGCGGCATCGAGATCAGCAGGGTTTTCAAATTGCATTTCTAACAAGAATGATTTTTTCATGTCTAATAGATGCTGACCGCACAGACACGAACAACTATTATCTCAGGATTGAAGGCAAATCTGCCGATAAGAAACAGTATCCAACTTTACAGCAGCTAAAAGATAAGCTGGACGCAACACTGAATGCGTTTGAGTCTGTTAGTAAAGATCAAACAACCAGCAGTATCAATCAATTACGCCAGCATATTTTGAAACACAGTAGAGAGCAGGCAAAGCTACCGTCAGGCTTATTTTCACTCACCGTACCCACTGGTGGAGGTAAAACTTATACTTCCATGGCTTTTGCATTAGACCATGCAATTATCCACCAACAGCGGCGGGTGATTTATGTAATTCCTTTCACTAGTATTATTGAGCAAAACGCCAAAGTTTTTCGAGATGCTTTTGGTGAGTTAAGTGAAGCCGTGATTGAGCATCACAGTGCATTCGATGCAAATAATCTTCCTAGTAAAAATGCTCGTGACACGCTCAAGCAAGCAATGGAAAATTGGGATGCGCCTATCATCGTCACTACTGCCGTGCAGTTTTTTGAGTCTTTATTTTCAGATCGCCCTTCACAGTGCCGCAAGTTACACAACATTGCGGGGAGTGTGATTATTTTAGATGAAGCGCAAACACTCCCGCTCAAATTGTTACGTCCTGTGATGGCAGCAATAGATGAATTAGCGCGTAATTACAAATGCAGCATTGTATTGTGTACAGCAACACAGCCAGCACTTAATAAAACAGATGACTTTCACAATGGTTTTGAAAATGTGCGCGAAATAGCACCCGAGCCTAAAGTGTTATTTGAAAAACTTAAACGCACAGAAGTGAAAAGTATTGGCGTTCAAGCAGATGAAGACTTGGTAAAACAACTCATGGCACGAGAACAAGTGTTGGTGATTGTGAATAACCGTCGCCATGCTCGTGCATTGTTTGAAGCAATTAAAGATCAACCAGGTGCTACGCATCTTACTACCTTGATGTGTGCAAAACATCGTTCGCAAGTGTTAGAGAAAGTTCGTGCCGACTTGAAGCACGGGCACCCTTGCCGCTTGATTTCAACTTCACTCATAGAGGCGGGTGTCGATGTTGATTTCCCCTGTGTACTTCGTGCAGAAGCAGGGTTGGATTCCATTGCCCAAGCCGCAGGGCGTTGCAACCGCGAAGGTGAAAAGCTGCTGGAAATAAGTGAGGTGTTGGTGTTTCAAAGCCCCGAATGGAAAGCACCACCAGAGCTAGACCAATTGGCAGGTAATATGCGTGAAGTCGTGAGGAATCACGCTGGTGACTTGCTGGCTCCTGAAGCCTTGACCATGTATTTTAAAGGCGTGTATAGGGAGCAAGGCGCGGCGCTTGATAGTAAAAAACTGTTAGAGGCACATCGCAACCATGCCCCTCAATTTAGCTTTCCTTTTCAAAATATTGCACGAGATTTTTGCATGATTGAAGCGCATCTGAAGCCTGTCATTATTGAGTTCGATGAAGAGGCGACGCAATTGGTAGAGGCGCTAAAACATGCTGAAAATGTAGGGGGGATTGCTCGCCAATTACAGCGTTATTTGGTACAAATTCCTCAAAAGGGGTTTGAAGCACTGCTAAGCGATAAGGTCATTGAAGCAATTGCCCCAGAAAAATTAGGTGATCAATTTTGGCGTTTAACAAACAAAGATTTGTATAGTGATGAAGCTGGACTAAGTTGGGAAAATCCAACTTTCATAAGAGCGGAAAATAGCGTGATTTAAATATATTTTATTTGTTAACTGACGGAACTAATTTAATGGAGTTACAATCCAGCTACCTAATAAAATTGGTAGGGTGCTATATGAATGAAAATGAATGGATAGTTGCTATCGAAAAAACTTCAGATAATCGATATGTAATGACGTTTGGCGGGAAGGTGCAGCTAACAGTTGAATCTGCCATTACATGGTTGTTCGGTTTGGCGGCTGTTATAGCTGGCATTCAACATTATTTTATTGGGTAATGTAATTGTCGCACCCCTTGTGGGTGCGTGGATTGAAACCGTCAATTAACTAAGTCCGTTAGATTAAGTCATCGCCGACTTTTGTCGGCGATGTGGATTGACAATGTTACGACCCTTGCGGGCGTGAGGAGGAAAAATGGCTTACGGAGTGAAATTACATATTTGGGGTGATTATGCTTGTTTTACTCGTCCTGAAATGAAGGTAGAGCGTGTTTCATACGACATCATCACGCCATCAGCAGCACGGGGGATTTTAGAAGCAGTTCATTGGAAACCTGCCATTCGTTGGGTAGTAGACAAAATCCATGTGCTAAAACCAGTGCGGTTTGAGTCAATTCGCCGTAATGAGGTTGGTAGTAAAATTTCTGCCAGTAAGGTAAGTGGTGGCATGTCCCGTAAGTCAACGGAGGGTTTGTATAGCTTAATCGAAGAAGACCGCCAACAGCGCGCTTCCACCGTGTTGCGTGATGTGGCTTATATTATCGAAGCGCATTTTGAGTTAACTGATAAAGCAGGTGTAGAAGACAACGTGGGTAAACATCTGGATATTTTTAATCGCCGTGCGCGTAAAGGCCAATGCTATCAACAGCCATGTATGGGGGTGCGCGAATTTCCCGCTTATTTTTCACTACTAGAGAACGATGATAGTTTGCCTGAGTGCCAATTGACAGATGAACAAAAAAAACGTGATTTAGGTTGGATGCTTCATGACATTGATTTTGCTGATGGCATGACCCCTCGTTTTTTTCGTGCAGAACTTATTGAGGGTGTCGTTACAGTGCCAGTTTTTAATAGCGATGAGGTGAAAACATGATACTTACGGCGCTTGCTCAATATTACCAGCGATTACTTGCAAACCCTGATAAAGATAGCGGTTTGCCGCGCGTGCCCTCTTACGGTTTTAGTGAAGAAAAAATTGGCTACATTTTGGTGTTGTCACAAGATGGCGCATTGGTTGATGTGCAAAATAATATGGATACCAGCGGCAAAAAGCCAATGCCAAAATTGACCAGTGTTCCACGGCCTGAGAAACGTACATCAGGCATTAAGTCTAATTTTTTATGGGATAAAACTGCCTATGTGTTAGGTGTAGAGGGCAATAAGGATAAGGGAAGTGTAAAGGAAGTGCCTTGGATTGTTGCTCAAAAAACATTCGAAGCATTCAAGCAGCTTCATATTGAAAAGCTGGCAGATATGGATGATGCTGGCTTGAAAGCATTAAGTTTATTTTTACAAAATTGGCAACCTGAGCAGTTTAATCAAGCACCATTTAGCCCTGAGATGATAGATGCTAATGTGGTGTTTAAATTAGATGGGGATTATCAGCTTTTGCATGATCGTGTTACCGCTAAATTGTTGTGGTCGAAAATGCTCACGCCAGAAGAGGGTGCTTTGGAATCAGGTTGTTTGGTGACGGGTGAAATGGCCCCTATTGCACGGCTGCATCCTGCCATCAAGGGTGTGTATGGCGGGCAAAGTTCAGGCGGTTCTATTGTTTCGTTTAATGCGGATGCCTATACGTCTTACGGTAAATCACAAGGCGAAAATGCGCCTGTTTCAGAAGCTGCTGCTTTTGCTTACACCACTGCGCTCAATTATTTGTTACGCCGTGAAAACGGACAATGTATTTCAATAGGCGATGCCAGCACCGTATTTTGGGCGGTTGCCAGTGATGAAAATACAGCGCATGAGGCAGAGTCATTGTTTGGTTGGATGATGAATATGCCTGCGGATGATGGTCAGGAAACAGCACAAATTAAACCAGTATTGGAAAAAATCGCGCAAGGTCGCCCACTTAAAGAATTTGCACCCAACATCGCTGAAAGTACACGATTTTATGTATTGGGTCTGGCACCTAATGCCTCCCGTCTTTCGATTAGATATTGGATGGATACAACATTTGAGAAATTGGCAGAGAATAATTCAAAACACTGGTTAGATTTACAGCTCAATCCGTCTGCATGGCAGAGTAAGCCCCCATCGGTATGGCAACTACTTATTCAAACCACACCCAAAAGAAAAGACCAGGATGGGCGATTAAAAAAGTCTGATTCAAAAGATATTCCGTCACAATTGGCGGGAGAATTTATGCGTGCGGTTTTAACGGGACAGCCTTACCCAGTGTCTTTGTTGGCTAAGTTAATCAGCAGGATTAGGGCTGATGGATACCTAAATGGGTTACGAGTGGCAATGATTAAAGCTGTATTAAATAGAAACTCAATAGATCAAAAGGAGATACCTGTGGGACTAGATAAGGATGAAATTGATAAAGCCTATCGTTTAGGGCGGCTTTTTGCAGTGCTTGAGGTGGCGCAATCGGCTGCGCTTGGAAATTTAAATGCCAATATCAGAGATCGGTACTATGGAGGTGCTTCTAGTACACCAAATAGTATATTTCCTTTGCTCTTAAAGAATTATCGTAATCATCATGCAGGGTTACGCAAAGGTAAAAAAGCAGAATGGGTGAAAGATGCTGCGATGACAGCAGGTTGGTTGGAAAAAGAAGTTTCTCAAATTATGCAAGTTTTCAATCCTAATCAGCCTTTTCCCCGAACAATGAATTTAGCCGAGCAAGGTCGTTTCGTGGTTGGCTATTATCACCAGAAGTTTACAAAACAAAGTGATGCGCCCGATGATGTGAAACAAATTGCTGAATCAGATGTTTCTGAAAATCAGAATGAAGAAAATTTAGGAGAATAATATGACCATTCAAAACCGCTACGAATTTGTTTACTTGTTTGATGTGACTAACGGCAACCCCAATGGCGACCCCGATGCTGGCAATATGCCGAGATTAGACCCTGAGACGAGTAAAGGCTTGGTGACAGACGTTTGTTTAAAGCGAAAAATTCGCAACTTTGTTGAAATGACAGAAGAAAACAAAGCTGGCTATGAAATTTATATCAAAGAAAAAAGCGTATTAAATCTGCAAAACAAAAAGGCGTATGAGGCTTTATCTATCGTGCCAGAATCAAAAAAAATGCCGAAAGATGAAGCTAAAGCAAGAGAAGTTACCGCATGGATGTGTAAGAATTTTTTTGACGTACGCACATTTGGCGCGGTGATGACGACAGATGTAAATAGTGGTCAAGTACGTGGTCCAGTGCAACTGGCTTTTGCAAAATCAATTGACCCAATTATTCCTTTGGAAATCTCAATTACTCGTATGGCAGTAACTACCGAGAAGGAAGCGGAAGCGCAATTTGGAGGTAATCGTACGATGGGGCGCAAACATATTGTGCCTTATGGTTTATACCGAGTGCATGGTTTTATTTCGGCTAAATTGGCTGAGAAAACAGGCTTTTCAGAAACTGACTTAGCTAAACTTTGGCAATCACTGACCTTAATGTTTGAACATGACCGCGCAGCAGCACGAGGTGAAATGGCAGCACGTAAATTGGTTGTGTTTAAACATGCTGATGCGCTTGGTAGCGCACCAGCGCACACTTTGTTTGATCGCGTAAAAGTTGAGCGCGTAAATGGTGAAAAAGACACGCCAGCTAATAGTTTTAGTGATTATGTCATCAGCGTAGAAAAAGCAGGGCTAGAAGCATTGGGCGTGAGTGTAGAAGAAAAATTCTAGGCTCTGATATTTTTGAGATAGGGTGGCTATGTTTTATATCAACTTAACGTTAATATTCAAACCATAGTTACCACTAAAGGAACGATTATGTCACTCACACTTAGTGAAAAAATTCTTATAACAGAAGAGCTTTGGGATAGCATCCATCAAGAGGCACAGCAATTGCCAGTGAATCCAGAACAGATGGCATTGTTAGATGAGCGTTTGCGAGCGTATGAACTTGATCAAAATAAAGGAACCAGCTGGACGGAAGTGTTAGCCAGGATTAAGGAAAAAGAGTGATCTACAGCCTGCGGATTAGAATCGAAGCAGAGCAAGACTTGTCCGAAGCTTATCACTATTATCAGGAATGCCGTGCTGGGCTTGGTGATGAATTTTTGTTGTGTATTGAAGCGACGCTAGCAACGATTACACGTCAGCCGAGTTTGTATGTTTCTGTGCATCGTAATGTGCATCGGGGTAATGTGTATCGGGCATTGATTCATCGTTTCCCATTTGGTGTTTTTTATTTTGTGGAAGATGATCACATCATTGTTGTTGCCGTTATGCATATGCGTAGGTCGCCACAGTTTTGGCGTGAACGTGTAAATTAACTCCCTGTGGCTGATATTGATTTCATTTCCATCTCTGCCCTGCAACATGTGGCCTATTGTCCACGCCAGTTTGCGTTGATTCACGTTGAGCAAGCATGGGAGGAAAACTACTTCACGGCACATGGGCGGGTGTTGCATGAGCGGGTGGATGGAGGGGAACCTGAGCAACGAGGCAATGTGCGATTTGAACGCACGGTGTCGGTTTATTCGCAGACCTTGGGTATTACGGGGAAGCTGGATTTGCTGGAAATCGAAGGTAAAGACGTTAAAAAGTATTTTCCTGTGGAGTACAAGCGCGGCAAGCCCAAGGTGGAAGATTGGGATCGTATTCAGCTTTGCGCACAAGCATTGTGTCTTGAGGAAATGCGTGGAGTTGAGATTACAGAAGGTGCAATGTGGTATTGGCAAGAGCGTAAGCGCGAGCGTGTGTTGATAGATGCGGCTTTGCGTGAAGCAACGCTAGTTGCAGTTCGACTGGCTCGGGATATTTTAGATTCGGGCAAAACCCCCATGCCAACACCACATAAATCTCGCTGTAAAGCTTGTTCTTTGCTTGATTTATGCGTCCCAGATGTTTTGCGCAAAGACCATTCTGCACAATATGTGAATCAGTTGTTTAGTGAGAATGATACCTTATGAAAAAGCTGCTGAATACGCTCTATATTACTCGCCAAGAGAGTTACGTGCATAAAGAGCGCGATACGATAGTGATTAAAAATGGGAGTGATAAATTAGGTCAATTTCCTGCACTCACTATCAGTAATATTCTGTGTTTCGGGCAGGTTTCGGTATCGCCACCACTTATGGGCTATTGTGGTGAAAGCGGTATAGGGCTTTCATTTTATACTGAGTATGGCCGCTTTCTAGCGCGGGTGCAGGGCAAACAAACGGGCAATGTGTTGTTGCGGCGTACCCAGTACCGCATTGCTGATAAACCTGAACAAGCTAATGAAATAGCTAAGGTGATGGTAGGTGCAAAAATCGCCAATGCCCGCACAGTGCTCATGCGCGAGATTCGTAACCATGGCGAAAATAAAGATTTAAGTGCCGCTGTGGATAGGCTGGGATATAGCTTAAAAAACTGCCAAACCAGTAAAGATGTTCCACAAACCATGGGAATAGAGGGTGAGGCTGCTGCTACTTATTTTTCTGTGTTTAATACCCTCATTCGCGATAGCGGCTTTCAGTTCAATGGACGTATCCGGCGGCCAGCGACAGACCCAGTTAATGCACTATTATCATTTATCTACTCTCTCATTACACAAGAGTGTGTTTCTGCACTGATGGGCGTAGGGCTAGACCCTTACGTAGGTTTTTTACATCAAGACCGCCCTGGCAGACCAAGTTTAGCGCTGGATTTATTAGAAGAGTTTCGTGCACCATGGGCTGATCGATTTGTGCTGACTTTGCTAAACCGCAAACAATTCCAACAAAAAGATTTTGTATCAGAAGCCAGCGGTGCTATTCGCCTAACCGATGATGCTCGCAAAAAAGTGTTAGTGGCTTTCCAAGAGCGGAAACAAGAAGAAATTATGCACCCGTATTTAGATGAAAAAATTGCTTATGGTCTGTTACCTCACTGCCAAGCTCTGTTATTGGCTAGGCACCTACGAGGCGATACGCAATTTTATACACCATATGTCATTAAATAAGCTCAAGGTATTCGCATGCTGGTGTTAATTACATATGATGTTAGTGTGCTGACTAAAGCTGGTCAGCGTAGGTTGCGCAATATTGCAAAAACATGTCTTGATTACGGTATGCGCGTGCAAAACTCTGTATTTGAATGTGAAGTAGCACCAGATCAATGGGTGAGATTAAAAGCAGAGCTTACTAACATTTACGATCCCAGCGAAGATAGTTTACGGTTTTATATGCTAGGCAGCAAAGGTCGTCAAAAAATAGAGCATTTAGGTACAAAAGCCACGCCAGACCCTATACGCGATACCCTCATTTTATAACATCCCGCTAAGCTAGCGCTCTCATAAAATCTCTAGCGGGTTATCGCTCTTTAACAAACTGAAAAATAAATAGTTTTTGTGTAGGAATAACCAGCTTGTGTAAAATAGCATTAAATTATTTTTGTTTAGCGGAAAACATAGCTACAAGCTAGGAAAGAAGCCAAATAAAGATGATGATGTCGCGCCCCCCGTGGGCGCGTGGATTGAAACTGAGGTGATGGCTTTTATTAGAAAGCCTGATAGCTGTCGCGCCCCCCGTGGGCGCGTGGATTGAAACAACTCAACTACAATCCACGCTAGGCATAACAGCAGGTCGCGCCCCCCGTGGGCGCGTGGATTGAAACGCCCAAGCAGTCATTGAGGAGTACAAAGCGAGCTTGTCGCGCCCCCCGTGGGCGCGTGGATTGAAACTTTTTTAAACAATTCCAACAATCACGCAATATTGTCGCGCCCCCCGTGGGCGCGTGGATTGAAACAATTTAATTTGCATAGCGTTAAAACATGGAATTTGTCGCGCCCCCCGTGGGCGCGTGGATTGAAACACCGTTAATGAGGTTGTGGCTTTGATTGGCCTGTTGTCGCGCCCCCCGTGGGCGCGTGGATTGAAACTTTATGGTTACGTATAACCCAATCTTTGATAGTGTCGCGCCCCCCGTGGGCGCGTGGATTGAAACTTTAAAAGAAAGCACAGCAATGGTTATCCTTGTAGTCGCGCCCCCCGTGGGCGCGTGGATTGAAACAATCGAGGCACGTAAAACACATAGCAACGGTGAGCGTCGCGCCCCCCGTGGGCGCGTGGATTGAAACTTTAACCATAATCAATACAGCTCCCCACATTCTGCGTCGCGCCCCCCGTGGGCGCGTGGATTGAAACACAAAAAGAAGAAGTAGCTGGATGGGCTAAAAAGTCGCGCCCCCCGTGGGCGCGTGGATTGAAACATTTTTCATATGATTTGTCCTAGTTATAATCTTCGTCGCGCCCCCCGTGGGCGCGTGGATTGAAACCTTCAAACCCGCGTGGGGCGAAACTCCTAGTGCTGGTCGCGCCCCCCGTGGGCGCGTGGATTGAAACTGCTCAAGCGCAGTACGAAGAATCACTTATGAAACGTCGCGCCCCCCGTGGGCGCGTGGATTGAAACACAATAAAATTTATGAGTGTTTTTACTCATAAAAGTCGCGCCCCCCGTGGGCGCGTGGATTGAAACAATTTATTACTGGCATATTCTTTACATAGACATTGTCGCGCCCCCCGTGGGCGCGTGGATTGAAACCAACAATTCGCACATTTCCAGATTTAATGTGATTAGTCGCGCCCCCCGTGGGCGCGTGGATTGAAACACCTTGCCCGAAGTACAAAGCAGTGCCACGCCTGAAGTCGCGCCCCCCGTGGGCGCGTGGATTGAAACTTTAGCTTTGGCCTCAGCTTCAATTTTTGCGCGTGTCGCGCCCCCCGTGGGCGCGTGGATTGAAACTTCTAACTGGTCTAACCGCAGGCAAAAAGAAGTGTCGCGCCCCCCGTGGGCGCGTGGATTGAAACATTGGCGGTCGCCAATTCGCGTGTTGCGGCTTCGTCGCGCCCCCCGTGGGCGCGTGGATTGAAACGCCAATATCAAAGCCAAGTGATTTAAAGCCGACTGGTCGCGCCCCCCGTGGGCGCGTGGATTGAAACAACAGGGTAATCAGTTAACTCTACCGTGGCCTCGAGTCGCGCCCCCCGTGGGCGCGTGGATTGAAACTTTACCGAAGATGTGCTATCAACACCAGCAGATGTGTCGCGCCCCCCGTGGGCGCGTGGATTGAAACGCCAATTTTTACAGTTACCAGGCTTAAGTGAGCGGTCGCGCCCCCCGTGGGCGCGTGGATTGAAACAGTTAACTCAGCATGTAACTTCTCAGCTTCTTTGTCGCGCCCCCCGTGGGCGCGTGGATTGAAACACGGGCAGGATGAGCTGAGAGCACAGCGGGAGAAGGTCGCGCCCCCCGTGGGCGCGTGGATTGAAACTTCTTCGGCATTCTCCAGCTCTTCACTGGCATCAAGTCGCGCCCCCGTGGGCGCGTGGATTGAAACAACTGCATCGGGTTATTTTAGTGTACCTGTTGGTGTCGCGCCCCCCGTGGGCGCGTGGATTGAAACCGAGGGAATGGGAAATGCTTTAGCAAAAAACATGTCGCGCCCCCCGTGGGCGCGTGGATTGAAACTGTATCGCCAAATTGAATTTCATCTTCATCAAAAGTCGCGCCCCCCGTGGGCGCGTGGATTGAAACATGTCCAGGGCCCAGAACAATGAGTATTGCAGGCTGTCGCGCCCCCCGTGGGCGCGTGGATTGAAACATTAGGTAATCCAGCCTCTTGCCATAATCTGCTCGTCGCGCCCCCCGTGGGCGCGTGGATTGAAACAAATGTAGTACGAGTTGATAAAACTACTTGCTGTAGTCGCGCCCCCCGTGGGCGCGTGGATTGAAACCGTCACATGTGGCCGCTCAGGAAACCCACAGACAGTCGCGCCCCCCGTGGGCGCGTGGATTGAAACTCTGCAATGCGGTTTGTGCGCGTATCAAATACACGTCGCGCCCCCCGTGGGCGCGTGGATTGAAACACATTAACCTATTGACACTCGACATTATGTCGGGCGTCGCGCCCCCCGTGGGCGCGTGGATTGAAACTGTAGTGCCGTTTGCGGCATCTACACAACAGGGGGGGTCGCGCCCCCCGTGGGCGCGTGGATTGAAACTTGGATGGAGAGTTTGCTGATCGCATCAGTAAGCCGCCGCACACGCGGCTTAGAAAAAGTGATCCGCCAATTCATCTGGTCTAGCTATGCCAACACTGGCGGCACCTACGTTGATGCTTTAAAAGAAGTCTATGCTATTGCAGACTTTCAGGGGATTAAAGGGCTTGAACCGTGGAATCGGCTAGATGAAGTTTTTATACTTCGTGGTATTAATGAATTTTGTTAAAAAATCAAACTGCAATTTACGGATATTGTTGCCTAGCATGTAACACAGCCAATATATCAATATGCACATCGTCTACCGTATAAACAATAATGTAATTGGGGTGAACAATCACTTCACGCGTATTTAAAACACGGCCACGCGGGAATCTGTAAGGCATTGTGGCCAAACTCTCAGCCGTGTTCTCAATGATGTTTCTTAACTTTAGTGCTGCGACTTGATTGTAAATCTCAATAAAATCTAAAGTTTCGCCTAAATCAATAATTGCTTGTTTATTCCATCTAACGGTTAGCGCGTGCATCTTTCCGTTTCTTTAACTCTTCATCCAACATGGCCATTGCCTGATCATGCGGTATGCCTTCTTCTCTGCTATCCATACTCTTTTGAACCTTAGCTCTAAACCATGTATCGTAAGCATTTGCAGCTTCTTCGGTTTCGAATTCAGAAACAATAGGTGAAAGTAGTGTGTTCATTTTTTCAATCTCCTTAATCACATAACGTATATTTTATACCTGGTTAATACCGTTACTAAATTAGTTTGAATATTACACAAATAATAAAGTAACGGTTATTACCTGGAGTTAACATATTAGTAATACCAACTGTTAACCCTATAACCACGTTCAATGTATTCTTCCGCTTGCTCTTTGTTGCACTTTTTTAGATCCATTAGAAATTTGATCCTTTTTTCTCGCCTGTAAGCTCTCATTTTTTCCGCATGGTCTTTGAACTTCCTAGGTCGTTCAGCTGGTGGAGTAAACATATGCTTAGTCACATTGTCTTTAATAGTAAGCCGCCGCACATGCGGCTTAGAAGAATTCAGTGACTTTTATAAACCAAGCTCATTTTATGTATACGTTAATTTCAATTCTAAAGCTGATAAATCATCAAATGTATTGAGGTTGATAAAAGCGTCAACGGCATCACTAAAATCGACTTCTGTGTAGCGTTGGCTTTTTTGCCAAGCGCTCACGCGACGCTCTCCGCTTGCTAAATATTCGGTTAGGCTAGGCAGCACGTTTTTTTTGCATAAACAAAATACCGGGTGTGTATTGCCTCCACTTGTGGCCACGGCAATATCTGCGTTGTTTTTAGTTAAGCTGGTCATTAAACGTTGCGCTAAATTTAGCGGCAGTAAAGGTGAGTCACAGGGTACGGTGAGTAGGTAGTCGTGTTTGGCGTGTTTTAAGCCTAAGCTAAAGCCTGCCAGTGGGCCAATAAAATCAGTATGCTCATCACAAAGTATAGGGTAGCCCAAGGCTTGGTATTGGTTAATCTCGCGATTTGCATTGATGATTATTTCATCCACTTGCGGTTTTAAGCGCTCGATTACATGTTGGATCAGTGGCTTTTGTTGCAGTTGAACTAGGCCTTTATCAACGCCGCCCATGCGGGTAGCGCGGCCACCTGCGAGAATAATCGCTGAAACTAGCATTAGCCACCTGTATGCGACATAAATCTTACAACAGCAGGTTTTGCCCGTTGTAAATCAAAATCATGTCCTTTAGGTTTAATTGACATGCTGTCGATAATTGCTTGAATGAGTGGTTGGTCGTCGTTGGGGTTGTTGCGCAGAAGGGGCATTAAGTCAATTTTATCTTCCTGACCTAAGCATAAAAATAGCTCGCCTTTGCAGGTAATGCGCACACGGTTGCAAGCTTCACAAAAGTTGTGCGAGTGCGGTGAAATGAAGCCAATTTTTGTTTTACTGTTAGAAACTTGCCAGTAACGTGCTGGCCCGCCTGTGGACTCTGTGCTCGCAACAAGTGCGTACTTGCTTTGTAATATTTTTAAGGTTTCTGCATTGCTTACGAACGTGGCATCTCTTGCATGATTCACTTCACCAAGTGGCATTTCTTCAATAAATGAGATATCAATTTCTTGATTAATCGCGTAGTCCACTAATGTTTGTACTTCATCGTCGTTTATTCCGCGCATTAATACTGTGTTGAGCTTGATGTTGTCAAAACCAGCTTGCTTGGCTGTCTGTATGCCTCGCAGCACTTTATATAGTTCGCCAGTACGCGTAATTTTTTTAAAGCGGTCGCTATTTAAGCTGTCTAGGCTGATATTAATTCGTTTAACGCCAGCTTGTTTTAAGTTGTTCGCTTGTTTTTCTAATTGGCTTCCGTTTGTAGTAAGTACTAACTCTTTTAGCGTTTCTAATTTGCCAACTTCTTCAAATAGCCATAGGGCATTTTTGCGTACAAGTGGTTCGCCGCCAGTAATCCGTACCTTTGTTACCCCTAGGTTGACAAATACTTTTACTAGGCGTGCGCACTCTTCTAGGCTGAGTACTTCGTCGCGTGGCAAGAAAGTCATTTCTTCAGCCATACAATAAGTGCACCGAAAATCGCAACGATCAGTAATAGAAAGCCGAATGTAGTCTACTTGACGGCCAAATTGGTCAATTAGCTTATCGGGGTAATTAGGTGTTGAATCAGGCACTTTTTCAGTCACAACTTGTCATAATGAGTAACATTTTACATGTATATTATAGTAGCATTATACAATTGTAATAATAGTCGTTTTGGAGACATTAGCTTGCTTGATTCAAACACACCACAAGATATCAATACGGTAATTAGTCGTTTAATTGCCGAACACCAACATCGTCCTGGCGCACTGCTACCTTTGTTGCATGCTATTCAAGACAATATTGGTTATGTGCCTGAGGCTGCTTACCCACAAATTTCTAAAGCATTAGCTTTGTCTGTGGCAGAAGTGCATGGTGTAGTCACGTTTTATCACCATTTTAGAACGCATAAGCCTGGCCGTAATGTGATGCAAATTTGTCGAGCAGAATCATGTCAGGCAATGGGTAGTGAAGCATTGGAAGCGCATGCAAAAAAATGTATGAATATTGACTATCACCAAACCACAGAAGATAACGCGATTACGCTAGAGGCTGTGTATTGCTTAGGAAACTGTGCATTATCACCTTCTGTGATGATGAACGATGAGATTTATGGACGAGTGTCTCCATCTGATTTAGACGCATTGATTGCGGAGGCAAGAGCATGAGTACAAAAATATATATTCCGCGTGATTCTAGTGCTTTATCAGTGGGTGCTGAGAAAGTGGCCGTCGCTATTGCCACAGAGGCGAAAAGTCGTGGCTTGGATGTGGAAATCGTACGTAATGGCTCTCGCGGTCTTTACTGGCTTGAGACGATGGTGGAAGTGTCAACTGCCAATGGTCGCGTTGCTTATGGCCCAGTCAAATTGAAAGATATACCTTCATTGTTTGATGCTGATTTTATCAACGCAAAGTCACATGCTTTGTGTTTGGGCTTAACAGAAGAAATTGATTGGATCAAAAAGCAACAGCGTTTAACGTTTGCGCGTGTAGGGGTGACTGACCCAGTATCGTTAGATGATTACATTGCTCATGATGGCTATAACGGTCTAAAAAATGCACTAAAGCTGACTGGTGCTGAAATTGTTAAAACAGTGACTGACTCAGGCCTTCGTGGTCGTGGCGGTGCTGCATTTCCTACGGGTATCAAGTGGAATACGGTGCTGGGCTGTGAGTCAGACCAGAAATACGTGGTTTGTAATGCGGATGAAGGTGACTCAGGCACTTACTCTGACCGTATGATTATGGAAGGTGATCCTTTCGTACTAATCGAGGGGATGACGATTGCTGGTGTGGCTGTAGGCGCAACACAAGGCTATATTTATCTACGCTCAGAATATCCACATGCATTGGTTGCACTTAATCAAGCGATTGAAGCCGCAAATAAAGCAGGCTATTTGGGTGATAATGTGTTGGGTAGCGGGAAGGCTTTCCATCTGGAAGTGCGTCGCGCTGCGGGTGCTTATGTCTGTGGTGAAGAAACTTCATTGTTAGAAAGTTTAGAAGGTAAACGCGGTTTGGTTCGCTTTAAACCACCACTGCCAGCGATCGAGGGTTTATTCGGCAAACCAACTGTAGTAAATAATGTAATTTCACTGGCTTCTGTGCCTATTATTTTAGATAAAGGTGCTCAATTTTATGCTGACTATGGCATGGGTCGTTCACGCGGCACATTGCCAATTCAACTTGCTGGTAATCTTAAACACAATGGCCTCGTAGAGTTAGCATTTGGTGCCACCTTGCGTGAGCTGTTGTATGACTTTGGTGGCGGCTCAGCGACTGGTAAGCCTATCCGTGCAGTGCAGGTTGGCGGACCTTTAGGTGCATTTTTACCTGAAAGCCAGTTTGATACGCCTTTAGACTATGAAGAGTTCACCAAAATTTGGGCGGTGCTTGGTCACGGCGGTATCGTGGCATTTGATGACACGGTTGATATGTTAAAAATGGCACGTTATGCATTTGAGTTCTGTGCGGTTGAGTCTTGTGGTAAATGTACCCCTTGCCGCATTGGCTCAACACGTGGCGTTGAAGTGATTGATAAAATCAGATCAGGTAAAGACCACGCAAAAAATATTGAATTAGTACGAGATTTAAGTGACACCATGCTAAATGGCTCATTGTGCGCACTTGGCGGCATGACCCCTTATCCTGTACTTAGCGCACTAAATCACTTCCCGCAAGACTTTGGACTACCTGCTGAAACGCAAGCAGGTTAGGAGAAAACAATGGACGAAATCAAATACAACCCGAACATCGATTACGGTACGCCTTCAAGTCAGTCAGCTAAGCAAGTGACACTGACGATTGATGATAGAGAGATTACAGTGCCAGATGGCGTTTCTATCATGCACGCAGCGGCAGTCGCTGGCGTGATGGTGCCTAAATTATGTGCAACAGACAGCTTAGAGCCTTTTGGTTCATGTCGCTTATGTTTGGTGGAGGTGGAAGGCCGCCGTGGTTATCCAGCATCATGTACAACCCCTGTGGCAGAAGGCATTAAAGTTCACACACAGACGCCTAAGCTTGCTGATATTCGTCGCGGCACAATGGAGCTTTACATTTCAGACCATCCGCTTGATTGCTTAACCTGTGCAACCAATGGTGATTGCGAGCTGCAAGATATGGCTGGCGCGGTTGGCCTGCGTGAAGTGCGTTATGGCTATGATGGTGAGAATCATTTAGCGTCAGTCAAAGATGAAAGTAACCCGTATTTTACGTTTGATCCAAGTAAATGTATTGTTTGCTCACGTTGCGTACGTGCTTGCGAGGAAACACAAGGTACGTTTGCGCTGACAATTTCAGGACGTGGTTTTGAATCTAAGGTTTCAGCAGGTAATAAGAGCTTCTTAGATTCAGAATGTGTTTCTTGTGGTGCTTGTGTACAAGCTTGCCCGACAGCAACGCTGATAGAAAAAACAGTGATTGAAGCTGGCACGCCAGAGCATAGCGTTACAACAACCTGTGCATATTGTGGTGTAGGTTGTAGCTTTGATGCTGAAATGAAAGGCGAAGAAGTGGTTCGCATGACGCCAACTAAAAATGGCGGCGCTAATCATGGTCACTCATGTGTAAAAGGCCGATTTGCATGGGGCTATGCAACCCATAAAGACCGTATCACAACACCAATGATACGTAAGAGTATTAAAGACCCTTGGCAACAAGTGAGTTGGGATGAGGCTTTTAGTTACGCGGCAAGCGAGCTAACACGTATTCAGAAACAATATGGTAGCGATGCAATTGGTGGTATTACCTCTTCACGCTGTACCAATGAAGAAGTGTACGTCACGCAAAAACTGATTCGCGCTGTATTTGGTGTGAACAACGTAGATACTTGTGCTCGTGTTTGCCACAGCCCAACAGGCTACGGTTTAAAACAAACCTTGGGTGAATCTGCTGGTACGCAAACATTTGATTCAGTGATGCATTCTGATGTGATTTTCATTATTGGTGCTAACCCAACAGATGGTCACCCAGTGTTTGCTTCGCAAATGAAACGTCGTTTACGTGAAGGCGCAAAACTCATTATTGCTGACCCGCGTGAAATTGACTTGGTTGCAAACTCCCCACATATTCGTGCCGATTACCACCTCAAATTACGTCCAGGTACTAACGTTGCATTAATTTCAGCATTAGCACATGTCATCGTGACTGAAGGATTAGTTCAGGAAACGTTTGTTAAAGAGCGTTGCGAGTGGGATTCATTCGTAGAGTGGCGTGATTTCGTTGCTAAACCTGAAAATTCACCTGAAGCCTTAGCTGCTGAGTTAGGGGTAGATGCAGAGCTGATTCGCTCCGCTGCAAGATTATATGCAACAGGTGGTGATGCTGCGATTTACTATGGTCTTGGTGTGACAGAACATAGTCAGGGTTCTACTACAGTCATGGGTATTGCTAACTTGGCAATGGCAACTGCTAACATCGGTCGTGAAGGTGTAGGCGTTAACCCATTACGCGGTCAAAACAACGTACAAGGTTCATGTGATATGGGTTCAATGCCGCATGAGTTCCCAGGTTACCGTCACGTAGCAGATGATGCGACACGCGCATTGTTTGAAACAGCTTGGGGTAGACCGCTAAGCAAAGAGCCTGGCTTGCGTATTCCAAATATGTTAGACGAAGCTGGAGAAGGTAACTTCAAAGGGCTATATTGTGTAGGTGAGGATATTGTTCAGTCAGACCCTAATACACAGCATGTGACTCACGCTTTAGAAAATATGGAGTGCGTGATTGTTCAAGATTTGTTCTTGAATGAAACAGCAATGTTCGCGCACGTGTTCTTCCCTGGTGCTTCATTCTTAGAGAAAAATGGCACATTTACCAATGCTGAGCGCCGTATTTCACCTGTGCGCAGAGTAATGCGTCCAAAAAATGGATATGAAGATTGGGAAGTTACCACTAAATTATCTGAAGCATTAGGTTACCCAATGCAATACAGCCATGCCTCAGAAATTATGGATGAGATTGCAGCGTTAACACCTACGTTCCATGGCGTAAGCTTCAAAAAACTAGATGAAATGGGTAGCGTGCAGTGGCCATGTGATGATGAGCATCCAAATGGAACACCGATTATGCATATTGATGAGTTTGTGCGAGGTAAAGGAAAGTTCTTTGTGACGCAATACGTACCAACGACTGAAAAAGTGAATGCAAAATTCCCGTTGATACTAACAACCGGTCGTATTTTGTCTCAATACAATGTTGGCGCACAAACACGCAGAACTCATAACACTGCATGGCATCCTGAAGATCTCCTTGAGATTCATCCGCATGATGCAGAAGAACGCGGAGTTAAAGAGGGTGACTGGGTGGGTATTGCTAGCCGTGCAGGTGAAACCGTACTCCGCGCTAAAATTACTGAGCGTGTACAAGTTGGGGTGGTTTATACAACGTTCCATCATCCTGAGTCTGGTGCAAACGTAATCACTACTGACAATTCTGATTGGGCAACTAACTGTCCTGAATTCAAAGTAACCGCGGTTCAGGTATCAAGAGTGAGTCAGTTATCAGATTGGCAAAAACATTACAAAACATTTAGTGAAGCACAAATTGCTTTTGCGGGTAAAAAAGCAGAAGCTGCAAAAGTTAGCTAGGAGTTTAGGCTGTCTTTAATATTAGATGCATCTACCAGTAAATTCGAGGTTGAGCAGTGGCAGGATGGAATGCTACAACTAGCCTTGGATTGTTTGGCAGAAGAAACGCCAGTTGCATTAGTTTATAACGGTGTTTCTCATGCTGTCATGTTAGCAACAGCCCAAGACCTTGATGATTTTGCATTGGGTTTTTCGCTATCTGAAGGCGTTGTAGACAATGCTAGCGAGCTATACGATATTGATGTTCAAGTGCGGGATAATGGTATTGAGTTGCATTGTGAAATAGCAACCGAGCGTTTTGTACGGCTTAAAGAACGTCGCCGCACATTAGCAGGCAGGACTGGTTGTGGTTTGTGTGGTGCAGAAAGTTTGGCTCAGGCCGTACGTTATCCTCAGCGCTTAATGTCTCAATCTGTATTTGCTGCGGCTAATATTATGCGTGCTTTACAGTCAATGCAAGCAAGGCAGGTGTTGCAACAACAAACAGGCGCAACGCATGCCAGTGCATATGCCTTAGCTGATGGCACGTTAAGTATTGTGCGTGAAGATGTTGGCCGACATAACGCCCTAGATAAGCTTGTGGGTGCGCTAGCGAAAAGTAATGCTGAATCCGAGCTTGCTCGAGATGGTTTTATTATCACCACGAGTCGCGCTAGTTTTGAAATGGTTCAGAAAGCAGCCAGTGCAGGCGTCAGTTTGTTGGTTGCCGTGTCAGCCCCCACTGGGTTAGCTGTACGTGTGGCAAAGGAATGTGGCTTAACTTTACTTGGTTTTGCACGAGAGAATCGATATGTGGTATATAGTCACGGCGAAAGAATTTTGAAACAATAAGAGATAGAGAAGTTAGAGTATATGGATATCCAACGTTTAATTTCAATGGCAAATCAGATTGGTGACTTTTATGAGTCCTACCCAAACCAGAGTCACGCTCAAGAAGATATTGCTGGGCACCTCAATCGTTTTTGGGCGCTACCTATGCGTAAGCAAATTGCAGAGTATGTGAATGTTCAGGGTGGCGAGGGTTTGCATCAAAAGGTACAGACCGCAATAAAAACACACTTACAGTTATAAATACTTCGGCAGTTATAAATACTTCGGTATGAGTCGACTTGGCATTCATCAAAAACTGCTTTCATAAGTAAGCGGTTTTTGATATGTGGTAGCAATCTCTATTTTTTCTTAATTACTGGCGTTGATAAAGCCTAAAGCTTTCTTTTCTGTCTGCAGATCTCTTTCCTTGCCAAATTAACTTCCAGTCATCACCAGGTTGCATTCTAGTTAATCCTCTTTCATCTTGAATCAGATAAAAGTTGCAGTTAGCTGATTCAGCGCTACCGAGATGCTCTAGTTTAATGTTGGTATAGTAGTGTAATAGTAGTCCTTGAGATTGCCCAACATTAAGGCTATTAATGCAAGAGGTGTTGCTAGGTATAGATGCTTGCATGCTCTTAAATACTGGCATATAGCTTTTGGCACTATCAATCCAAGGTAGCCATAGTGTCATCAGTAAACCCCATCCAAACGTCATGCCTACAGCCCAGTTTGTCACTGCAGCGCGGTTGCTTTGTCTGGCTCTGACACATGTAAAAATCCAGATGCTGGTAATAATGACAGCAAGTACTAGGCTAATAATGTTTAGATTAGCATTCTCCGCGCCAGATAAGAACTGCATACGTTCTTTAATTTTGCTGGGGTAACCTACCATCATTGCAAACCAGCCAAGCCAGATCAGTGAGCCAGCTAACGCAAATAAGGAAATACCAAACCAGTTGAGGGCTGATGCAGCACCGCGTTTGAGATGGTCAACACTCCCAGCACCTAGTGCAACTAGCGGCAAGAGCAGCGTTAGTGCATTAATGTCTTTGTTGTCGGCGCCAGCACCTAATAAAATTAAGCTACAAACAAAGAAAACAATCATAAGTTGGAATCTGGGCTTACTAAGCAACTGGAGGCGATAACGCCATAGACTCCATAATGCCAATGGTAATGCAGGCCAAGCATACCAGATTAATATTTTAAAGAAGTACGTGTAGTGATCATGCTTGAAACTGCCAAACTCGGCATTGAGCCATGCGGTGCATAGATCAGGGAAATATAATGCAAAAGGTACTAGCCACAAAGCAACGAGAGGTGTTGCAACTAAAAGTGCTGTGCTGAGGAAAATAGCAAAACTTTTTGTGCGCCAGTTGCTAAGTAATAGTCCTAAAACTAGCCCCGTAACTATCAAGATTAGTGCTGGTAGTAATCCCTTGGTTAAGAGCCCAGTTGCTATTGCTGCCCCCATTAAAATGCTTGCTCTCCATGGTCTGCGCTTGCTGAGTGCAAAGGCATAAAAGCCTGTTGCAGTGCTTGCTAGTGCAGCAACTTCAGCATTAAGGCTATGAGCATTTAAAATAAGACCGATAGTGCCTATCATGATGAATGTTGCATAACGACCTACACCGCGAGCCCATAATTCGCGGCCAGCCATCCCTACCATCAATAGTGTAATAGACATCCACAGTGCGTTGATGAGGCGGGCGCCATCATGCATATCTACTAATGGGCTGAATAGCTTAGCGCTGGCAGCGGCAGTGAGATGATAGAGCGGAGGTAAATCTAGAAGTGTTTGGTTGGTAGCCAAAGGCGCTATTAAATGACCATTATCTAGAATATCTTTAATGATGCTGATACTGGTTGTTTCTAGGGGTTTCCATGGGGTGTGACCAATAAGACCAAGAAATATCCAAATAATAGATAAAAGGATAAGTAGTTGTGATTTTGCGTTCTCACCTATGTGCGCGCGAGGCGTGGACATGTTGCCTTGCCAGTCATGATCAAGTTGGAAGCGCATATTGATTAGCTCTGTCTCTGCATCATTGAAGTGTACTCATTTTATATGAGCAATAAGGTTGGATAAGCGTAATACTAAAACAAAAGGCAGCCTAAGCTGCCTTTTGATGAACGATAGTCTGCAGGCAGCTTCGTAACTTTTGAATTACATACCGTATTTTTTACGGAATTTATCAACACGGCCAGCCGTATCAAGAATCATTTGTTTACCAGTGTAGAACGGGTGTGATTTTGAAGAAACCTCAATTTTAACTAATGGGTACTCTTTACCATCAGTCCACTTAATTGTATCTCTCGCATGGATAGTAGAGCGAGTTAAAAAAGTAAAGTCAGCACCAATGTCTTGAAACACAACTTCACGGTATTCTGGATGAATTCCATCTTTCATAATAATAGCCTCTTATTGATTGCCGAATGATACGGCATATGTTGCAAATTTTTTGCGTTAACTCAGCATTATATTTACATTGCTGAAGCTATGCAAGAAAAATTGTTTGGTGTAAAGGGGTTAGCCTCTACGCATACTGTCAAAAAAATCCGCATTGTTTTTAGTTGACTTGATTTTGTCCAACAAGAACTCCATCGCCTCAAGGTCATCCATTGGGTAAAGTAGTTTACGCAATACCCAGATTTTCTGCAGCACGTCTTTTTCAATCAACAGCTCTTCACGGCGTGTGCCTGATTTATTCACGTTGATAGCAGGATATTGGCGTTTTTCGGCCATACGGCGATCAAGATGGATCTCCATATTACCCGTACCTTTAAACTCTTCATAGATGACATCATCCATGCGTGAGCCAGTATCAACCAGCGCAGTGGCGATGATCGTCAATGAGCCGCCTTCTTCCACGTTTCTGGCCGCACCAAAGAATCGTTTAGGGCGCTGCAATGCGTTGGCATCTACACCGCCCGTCAATACTTTGCCTGAAGATGGGATGACTGTGTTATAGGCGCGAGCTAGACGAGTAATCGAGTCTAGCAAGATGACAACGTCTTTTTTGTGTTCAACTAGACGTTTCGCTTTTTCTAGCACCATTTCGGCAACCTGTACGTGACGTGTTGCAGGTTCGTCGAAGGTGGAAGCAACGACTTCACCCTTCACTGATCGTGTCATTTCTGTCACTTCTTCAGGGCGTTCGTCAATTAGCAAGACGATTAAAATTATATCAGGATGGTTTGCAGTAATGGCATGCGCAATATTTTGCATCATGACTGTTTTGCCGCTTTTCGGGCTGGCAACAAGTAGACCGCGCTGGCCTCTGCCGATTGGCGCAATCATATCAATGACGCGGCTGGTAATATTTTCGGCGCCTTTAATGTCTCGCTCTAGTGTAAGCGGAATTGTAGGGAATAAAGGGGTTAAGTTCTCAAATAGAATTTTGTGTTTGGTATTTTCAGGCGCCTCGCCGTTTACCATATCTACTTTAACTAAAGCAAAATAGCGCTCTCCATCTTTAGGGATGCGAATTTCACCTTGGATACTGTCGCCAGTATGTAAATTAAAGCGACGTATCTGGGATGGTGATACGTAAATGTCGTCAGGACCTGCTAAATAAGAGGTGTCTGGTGATCTTAAAAACCCAAAGCCGTCTTGTAAAACTTCTAAAGTGCCATCACCAAAGATGCTTTCGCCTTTTTTTGCTTTATTTTTTAAAATAGCAAAAATTAAATCTTGTTTTCGCATGCGGCTGGCATTGTCGATTTCGTTGGCAATGGCCATTTCTACTAATTCAGTAACGGGTAGATGTTTGAGGTCTGATAGATGCATGAGGTCTCGCTAGAACAAGATGTGTGTAGAGATTAATGTAAGGCTTAAGATTTAAATGCCAGAGGCTAAGTTTTGTTGCCTGAAGGGGTGGCTTGGTTTCAAAGCTTTACGTGTTTAAAACCAAGCGCTTGATTTATGCTAAGCGTAATGTGTTTAGATGTTGCTGTCAATAAAAGCTGTAAGTTGTGATTTAGATAATGCACCAACTTTTGTTGCTTCTACATTGCCATTTTTAAATAACATGAGTGTAGGAATGCCACGAATGCCATATTTGGGTGGTGTTTGTTGGTTGTCATCAATATTTAACTTAGCTACTTTAATGCGGCCAGCATATTCTTTTGAAATTTCATCCAAAATTGGTGCAATCATTTTGCATGGGCCACACCACTCTGCCCAGTAGTCTACAAGAACTGGAATTTGCGATTGTAGAACATCTTGTTCAAAACTTGCATCGCTAAGGTGTGTGATGTGCTCGCTCATAGAAAAAACCTTTAAGTTGAATATTACTAATAATACTTGAAAATGTGTATCGTAACGAAAAAAAATGGTTTAGTGAAGTCTAAATGTGTTCAATAAGATTTAAACTTTATGACACTAAATGCTTAGTAAACCACCTAGGGTGCAATTTTAAAGTCATTTATTGAGCGCAATAACTAATTTATCGTGTGTTATTGACCAATATCGTCAGTCTCGATTCACTGGATAATACTGAACTGAATACGCTCAACTTCATGAGTTCTTTCTATTAACTTATTAAGCATAATCTGTTCAGTTCTTTGATTGCATGTAAATGCAAGTTGGCGACCATTGATATAAGTGCCTCTAGGTGCAATGATTGTTGCGGCCTGTTTGACGGCTGTAATTTCTGGCAGTACTAGGATGTTGCTGTTAGAGCCGTGCTGAAAAGTCTGTGCGGTTGCAGTATCTGCGTATGGCGATATCAATTGAATCCCGATATCTAGACGATCTCTAGTGCCACAGTTAGCCCACCTTATCAATCCTATAGACCATTGCGACTCATTCTTGCCTCTTAGTGCAATCAAACCGCCTACTTTAATATTTTTCTCAGCGGTGTGATACCGTCTAATCGATATCCCCGTCGCACTGATGTTTAATATTTTCCAACGCGAGGGTGGTGAGTTAGAAGCATTAGGTTCTGGGTTGCTAATGGTAGTAACAATCTGTGTTGTATTGATAATGTTGTGAATATCATCAGTACCTGCAACGATCTCAATGTCGCCAATTTTGGCTGAACGATTAAAAAAACGTTTAGGTGATATGCCCCAGTTTTTAATTAGGTACGCCAGTAGTTCTATGTAGTCATTAGGGTTTGCATCTGGACTAATGCTTCCATTTGCAGGGGTGGTGCGATTTTGAAGTTTGTTAAGGTCTTCATGGATGTCGCGAATAAGGTCTATGGTGTGTAACAGAAGTTCAGAGTCTGGATCAGGTGCGGCTTTTTGTTTGTTGTAGGGTGTTGGAGGTGCGTCTGATATTAAATTGATAATAAACGCACCTGTGCTGTTTTCCAAAGGCTCAATAGCTGTGATTCTTGCAGCGCTAACATGGTGTGCTAAGTAGTTTGTAATTGCACTGATGTCTTGTTGTATTAAGTGATGGGGTTGCGCCAAGCTCATTAGTAGCGTGTGCTTGTAGGTGTCTTCTATTGAAGTAAGTAAATATGCGTAGTTTTTAGTTTGTATCTGAGTAGGTTCGTCTTGAATGATTGTATGTATAACGCCAAGTTTTGCCGCACAAAAGTAAAGTTGATGTAAATCACTCCAAATATGGTTAGGTGGCGTCTGATAGGTTTGGTAGTGAGCTAATGCATATTGTGAGATGGCATGCATAGCGCGCTGAATGGTAAGTGCTGAGCTTTTATCTGTGCCTAATTTGATGAGTTGGTTCTGTAGGTCGATTAATATAAGTTTGTAGCCATAACCAAGTTCTAGCCACAATGCTTCACAAGCAAGTGCCGCAGATTTTGCTTTGTCTTCTAAAGGTAGGGTTGAGTTGATGTAGTTTGTAACAAGTGCGCTTGTTGTGTTGGTGACTAGGGTGCGATAGCAGTCTAATGCTTGCATTCGTTGGTTGGGAGAAACTTTCTGGCGATTTAATGTTTCTAGTTCATTATGTAAATGCGTGGCAATATCAAGAGGGTCTTGTGTATTAAGTTCTAGTAGTAGTTCGTGTATTTTCTGCGGACGTGTTTCGGCAATAAATACTGGATGTTCTAGCAATGCTGGAATGTTGAGATTTAATGCCATATTATTCATTTTCAATCAATTTATGTGTGTGGATGATTGTATGATATTGCTTATCTCAAAATTAGTATAAACAATACGTTAAGGTTAGCATACATCTAAAATTTTGTTTTTGCTAGTTTGTGAGTGTTGGCTGCTAAATAGTATCTTGCTGTTTTTATGGTGGATTTATGAATAAGTTTTTATTCGTTTTGTTAATGTTGGTGTTTAGTTGCTTCTCAAATGCAGAGGTGGCTACCAAATCTAATTTCTTGCTTAAGGACATGGCAGGGGTTCAGCATCAGCTTTCTCAATACAAGGGGAAGTGGGTTTTGGTGAATTATTGGGCGACATGGTGTCCGCCGTGTCTGGAAGAGGTGCCGGATTTAGTTAATTTGTATGATCAGCACAAAAAGAAAGATCTTGTTGTGTTGGGTGTAGTGTTTGATTATAAGGATGTGAGCGAGGTGAGCGAGTATGTGGACGATATGCTGATGTCTTATCCCATTGTGCTGGGTGATGATAGTGTGATTGAGCAGATCGGCGCAGCTGATGTGATGCCTACGACTTTTTTTTACAACCCTAAGGGTAAATTAGTGAAAATAAAGCGTGGTATTGTGACTCGGCAGTATGTAGAAAATTTGATGAGGTCTGGTAGCCTACATTAAGGTTTGTTAACTTGTTTGAGGTGGCACCTTATGCGCATAATATTTCTATGTGCGTAAGGTGTTATGCTTAATAAGCTTTATTTAGTGAGGCACAGGAATGCTGTTGCCGTTGCTATCAAGTACATTTAGTTGATTTTCATCAGCAAAATGCATTAACTGTGCGTAACCTTCTGGATTGACGACTTTAAGTTTTAAGTCCACCGCGAGGCAACGTACGCCATTGACCACGCGTGGTTTTAAGTATGGTGAGTATTTTAGCTTGCGGTCTTCACCAAATGTAGCGTAGGTGCTACACATACGATCTACCCAGTCGCTAGGGCGGAACGGTTTGCCTGCACGAGTGTTACCTTCAATGATAATCTCTTGCGACTCTTGAGCATTAGTGTGTTCTGTTGTCATTTAATAATTTACCGATGATTGCGCTACTTTAGCAGCTTAAAGATTAGTTGCATTATATCATTGCCAGCCATGATGAAAACACAGCTTGTTTTAAAAGCTTTTGAAACTCGCGAGATGTTTTTGTCTTGGTTTGAGTGGTCTTTAATCATTGCTATTGTCAGTAAGTTTTACACTAAACAACCTCATCACTAAATTAAAGTTAGTAGCGAGGTGGATGTGGTAGTGAGCATGCTTAGCTGAGTACACTTAGCTATCGCCAAGTTTTCTTATCGCCAAGTTTCTTGCGTTTACTTAAGGTATGTATTCAAAAACTTTGACTACAGTAGTCACGCCGCTGACATTACGCGCGATTTCTACAGCAGCATCAGCTTCTTTTTGTGTAACGTAACCTAGTAAGTAGACGATACTGTTTTCAGTCACGACTTTAACGTAATTGGCACTAAAGCGATTTTCAGTCACAAATTGTGTTTTAATTTTTGAGGTGAGAAAAGAATCATTAGCACGAGAGCTCAATGATGTTTTAGGGCCGATCATTAACTCATTAGTTAGGCTGCGTACGCTCTCTGTCGCTAAAATGATATTGCCAGCCTGAATTTTTGCATTTTCATTAGGTACTTCACCCGTTAACAGCACATTACCTTTAAAACTAGTGATGTTCACGTGCGCTTCTTCACCAAGTGTGTCATGAATCTTTTTAACAGTTTTTAGTTCGATGTTTTGATCTTCAATATATACGCCAGAAGTGCGTCTATCTGCTGCCATAACACCCGTTGCTGCTGCGCCACCTACAATAACTGGTACGCAAGCGCTGATTTGAGAGGCTAATGCTAATGCGGCAAATAGTTTAATGGGTAGTTTCATAATGAGCGTCCTTTGATGGGTTGATGATTTTAATTGGAGTGTAACTGTAGTGTTAGAAGGCATTTTTTATCCATTCTACTGCGGTTATATCTAGTGCATGCATTAAAATTGCGTCAAAGCGACAGGCGCTATCGCCATGTGTCTGCAAATAAAGCTCGGCAGTACGAGTAAGTTTTTGTTGTTTGCTGGGTGTGATGCTTATTCCAGCTCCACCGAATTTAACATTGCTTCGTAAGCGTACCTCAACAAACACGAGTGTTTTGCCATCATGCATGATGAGGTCAATTTCACCATGCACACAGCGATAGTTCTTCTCTAGTAACCTAAGTCCATTTTTTTGCAGAAAAGTTGCAGCAATCCTTTCCGCTGCCTGACCTTCGGTAAGATGTTTGGCTTGTGATTTTTCAGTCATTCATTTTGTTTTACTGCTCGTTAGTAATGCCTTCATAAGTAAATCTGGCCATTGATAGCTGGCGTGTAATCATGCCATGGTTAACGCTGATTTTCCCAGTTAGTCCATTAATGATCACTTCTTTTTCGCTAAATTGTTGCGTGGCAATGAGCATGGGTAATGCGTCTACACCCAATGCATACCAGCGCAATAGATTGTTTGATTTCAGTTGAGCTGCTGCATTTTGGTGAGTAGAGAATTCTGCATTGGATGGTAATAAAAAAGGAATCTCTACAAAGCGTACTGTATTTAACGCCTGATCAGGCGATGCTTCATGTAGGTTGGAAAATGCGACAGTGGGTGTGCCAGCATTCAGGTATGGTTTGATGATGCGTGCGGCAGTAGCGGTCAACGCTAAAAGTACCATGTCGTGTGCTTTGGTGCTGATTTTTGTTTGGATGTCGAGCAAGCTTGGGTCGCTGGCCGAGATGTGTTGCGGCAATGTGATGATATTGAAGGTATCGTGGTCTTCGTTTAAGTTAAATGCTTTTTGCCATGCAGTGCTAAAATGATTAAGTAGCGCTGCTGAGGTTTCGTCCTCAATGGTAAGAATCGCAACGCGGCTAATGGCGTTGTTAGAGGCAAATTTTACAATTTGCTCGGCTTCATCCTTTAAGTTAAAACCTAGGGTTAGCGTTTGGTGGGTGGTTGCTTGATGTTTAAAGGGCTCAGTTTCATCAGTGTTATGGTCAAGCTGTAGCTCGATCCGGTAAGGATTCACTAACGGTGACTCTGTTTCTGCTTCTATTTCTGTGACTGATAAGTTTTGTTCGTGATTGTCTGGCTCATCATTTGTAGATGCGCTGATATGAATCGTGTTGTTCAGTCCGTGATGTGAAAGTGCGGTTTGTAGTCCGAGTTTAAACGCTTCTGCTCTAGCGCTATTTGCATCCGATGCTGTTTTGTAAATAATCGCAATAACATCGTCTGATGGCAGCTTGAGCGTTTGCGCTGTGTTTTGTATTTGTAAAGTACTAGAAAATGCTGCTGCTGGATGGTCTTGATAGTTGATTTGCCAAGTTTTTAGGCTGTTGTTCAGGTCTTGATGTTTTGCGGCTAAGGCCAGATCAACCCAGCCTTGAAAGTGGTCGTCAGTGTTGTTCCCACGAATAGCCAGTAGCTCGTTTTGATTGAGCTTGTTCAGTAAGTCCCATATTTTTGCATGGTTTAAAGCAGTCGCGTTTGTTTGCTGTGCGGCTTGCGTTTTAGGTAGGGCGATATCAACCTGTAATAAATGTACTAAGGTTTGTTCTGTATCTTGTAATAGTGCAAATGCATTTGCTAAGTATTGGTGCAAACTCGTTTTTGCTTCTGTAGTGAATTGTGTTTCAGATTGCAGTGGTAATAGTAGCTGTAGCGCTTGATCTAGTGCTTGGTTGTGATAAGCAATTTCACCTTGTAATAGCTTTGCGTAAGGTGAGCTGCTTGGTATTTTTGCTAGCGCTACCATAGCGCATGCGCTATTGGCTTGCTTAAGGCAGGTTTCGCCAGCCAAAAACTGCGCTTCAGCTTTATGGTTGGATGTACCGATTTGCCCTGCTGCTAAATTTAAACTGCTAAAAAGCAGGCATGTTGCTAAAATGATGTTTATTAAATTATTGGTCATTAAATTTTGTATCCTATAGGCATATTATATGTTGTCGCAACACCAATTGGAAATCTGCAAGATATTACCTTGCGCGCGTTGGATACACTTAAGGCAGTCGATGCGATTGCAGCGGAAGACACGCGCCATACATCTGGCTTGTTAAGTCATTTTGGTATCAGTAAAAAACTGATTGCGGTGCATGAGCATAACGAGCATCAATCAGCAGAGAAGCTATTGTCGCAACTCAATGCTGGCGAGAGTATCGCGCTGGTGACCGATGCTGGTACGCCAGGTATTAGCGACCCAGGTGCTGTGGTGGTGGATCTAGTGCGTAAAGCTGGGGTGAAAGTGGTGCCAGTGCCTGGTGTAAGTGCCGTGATTGCAGCGCTGTCGGCTAGTGGCATTATGCAAAATGGTTTCTTGTTTCACGGTTTTTTGCCCGCAAGTGGCGCTGCGCGACGTAAAGTATTGGAAGCACTAAAAACACAAACTGTGACATTGGTCATTTATGAAGCGCCGCATCGTATTGTTGATAGCATTGCCGATATGTGTGCGGTGTTGGGTGGTGAGCGCCGTATTACTTTTGCACGAGAGCTGACTAAAACTTTTGAAACGATTTACAGTTGTAACCTCTCAAATGCGGTTGCTTGGCTGGAAGCTGATACTAATCAGCAACGCGGAGAATTTGTGTTGTTGATAGAAGCTGCTGCAGCTAAAGACGCAGAAGAAATGCCTGAAGAGACTGTGCGCATATTAAAGTTGCTGTTGGCTGAGTTGCCTCTCAAGCAGGCGGTTAAGCTTGCAACAGAAATTACCCATGAAAAAAAGAATGTTTTATACGAATTTGCACTACAGTTAAAACAACAATCTGAATAACCATACGTACTATTGAATCAGAGCTATTGAATATGAATAATCCTATGCAGTCACTTACCATTACACGTCCAGATGATTGGCATTTACATTTAAGAGACGGCGGCGCGCTCAAAGCAGTGTTGCCAGACACCGCAAGGCAGTTTGCCCGAGCGATTGTGATGCCTAACTTGCGTCCGCCAGTGACAACGACAGCGTTGGCAATTGAATACCGTGAGCGCATTCTAAACGCGCTACCAGTCGGCGCAAACTTTGAGCCGTTGATGACTTTGTATCTCACTGATAAAACGACTGCTGAGGAAGTTAAACGCGCTAAAGCAAGTGGTATTGTGCATGGTGTGAAGCTTTACCCTGCGGGCGCCACCACTAACAGTGACTCTGGTGTGACCAATTTAGGGCACTGTGTGAAAGCGCTGGAAGCAATGGAAAAATTGGGCATGCCTTTGCTAACGCACGCTGAGGTGACCGATAGTGATGTTGATGTGTTTGATCGCGAGCGCGTATTTATTGAGCGCAATATGATTCCATTGCTTAATCGATTCCCAAATTTAAGAGTTGTGTTTGAGCATATCACTACTCAAGATGCCGCTGATTTTGTATTGCAGGCACCAAGCAACGTAGCGGCAACGATTACTGCGCACCATTTGTTGATGAATCGTAATGACATGTTTAAAGGCGGTATTCAGCCGCATCATTATTGTTTGCCAATTTTGAAACGAGAAGAACACCGTGTTGCTTTAGTAAAAGTGGCAACTTCTGGAAACCCTAAGTTTTTCTTAGGTACGGATAGTGCGCCACATGCTAAGCATACTAAAGAAGCGGCATGTGGATGTGCTGGTATGTATACAGCACATACTGCAATGGAGCTATATGCAGAGGCGTTTGAAGCAGCAGGCGCTTTAGATAAGCTGGAAGGTTTTGCAAGTTTCTATGGTGCAGATTTTTACGGGCTAGCTCGCAATACTGACCAAGTGACCTTGGTTAAAGAAAGTTGGAAAGTGCCCAGTAGCTTGCCGTATGAGGGTGATGTATTGGTGCCGTTAAAAGCAGATCAAATGTTGACTTGGAAGATGATTTAACGCTTTATCTTTATACACCTTCTTATTTTAGGCCTTCTTAATCGAAGCTAAGTAAAGGCTCTCCACCTTGTCGCGAGCCCACTGGGTTTTGCGTAAAAATTTCAAGCTGGATTTAATACTAGGATCATTGCTAAAGCAATTGACAGGGATGCGTTCTGCGAGCGCTTCCCAGCCGTAATAATCTACCAAATAGGTCACGATGGCTTCTAATGTAACGCCATGTAAAGGGTTCTTGTGTTGAGTGCTTGTCATAAGTGTATTTATAACATTAATTTGCTTAATTATATTCAAAAAGTATATTGATTGACAGTGCTAAAACTACTTGGTAATGTGAGCTTAATCTATTGAATTAAATTCAAATTATGAATGTAAATACTTCTTTATCTGGCATATATACTGCGCAAGCTCGCTTAGACGTAGCGGCGAATAATATTGCCAACCTCGGTACGGATGGCTTTACAAGAAAAGAAGTCGTGCAGGCTGACTTGCCTGAGGGCGGTACTAAGGTAGCTGATATTAGAAATGCTGCGCAGTCTGGTAATAATTTAGAGGCCGATATGGTTGAGCAAATTAAGGCCAGAACTACTTACATGACTAATTTATCAGTGTTTAAGTCCAATAATGATATGTTGATGGGCACTATCATCGATATTAGTGCCTAATTTAGTAATCGGGTTGTTGTATTTGAGGTTTGAAGGGTAGTATGAATATTTCAGGGATAGCAACGGCGGCATCTAATCTTGCGCAGTACAAAACTGCAACGGATGTGCAATTGACTGTATTTAAGAAAGCTGTCGATATTAGTGCTCAAAACTCATTGCAGCTCATTGAGGCTGCTACACAATCTTTACCTAACAATCCCCCAAATCTCGGTAATAGTATTGATACTTTCGCTTAGTTAATATTTTCAGCTTGCCTGCCAGTTGGTTTCTTTTTTATTAATTTCATGATTGTGCTTACTTTGCCGTATGTTTAAATAAGGTGGCTTCAAGGTATAAGTGCAAATATTGCGCTTCAGTATATTCATTCTCTTTTATATTTCTTAGCACTTAATCTTGTTCAGGCTTTTTTATCACTGATGCGTCAGGCAATAAACTCGGATAGTTTGGCTTGCTGCATGCTAAAATACGCATGAAGCTGGCTAGACAGTCGCCGCTCACATTTAACTTGCTAGTTTACTGGCTTAGTTAATGTGGGGGGAGGAAAGTCCGGGCTGCATAGAGCGGGATGACGGTTAATGGCCGTCCGCTGAAAGCCGTAAGGTATAAGGCGAGGAATAGGGCCACAGAGACGAGCGTATTAAGTTACGGTGAAACGCGGTAACCTCCATTCGCAGCAAGACCAAATAGGCTGGTATTGGCGTGGCTCGCGCTGCCAGCGGGTAGGTTGCTTGAGTGTGCAAGTAATTGCACGCCTAGATGAATGACTGTCATGCGTTGCAAAACGCAAACAGAACCCGGCTTATCGGCCAGCTTCACTGTTTCTCGTGTGAGTAATGAGCTTTCGCGCTTCCACTTAGGGCTTTAGCCATTTATAGCTATTCCACTAAATAATCCTATTACCACCTAGTCATTCCGTGCTTTCGCGTGTGAATAACCAGCTGAAGCTGGTATACTCCACGGTGAAGACCTTAACGGTCTGACACGGAATCCAGTGACTTAACAAATCGTCATACCCAGAATTCGTCGGTATGACGATTTGTGCGATGGGACACAGCATCCGATTGTTTGATGGAACAGCTATAGTGGAGCGTTGATGCCAAACTCTGGTACAACGCAATATTCCGTGGGGAAGCCAAGCACTGGCTTACGATATTGCTGGCTTATCGCACCACTTTTATAGCTTTGGCTGCTTAGGTTGGTGGTGATGCCCTTCGCATTGAACTTGCTGCTTCAGCGGTTAGTGAAATGGTGATGACCCTTGCGGTTATTGCGGGCTTTGTATCAAGTTGGTCAATTTTTATTTCCGCGTGGCAAATACATGTAACGAATGTATTTTGCGTCATCAATTTATTGATCTTTTCTATGTGCTGTACATTTTTAAATGAGCGCTTCTGGTTTGTGAATAATGCTCTGAGAAATCGCTTCCATTTTTAACTTATCCTCCTGAGCTGCGTATTGGCTTGGTCTGCTGTCGTCATTTAGCAAAATCTGCTCAATTTATAATCCAAACATTCAAATATTACACCTCAATTACAATTCAAACGCTTTCGTCACTATTCTAATAATCTACATTCACACAGTTTTGTATGTGCTTAATTTATAACGATTTTATTTTTATCACCAAAATGCGCTAAGTCCTTGACCTATAAAGAAAAAATAGCAAAAAAGCACTTGCATTGCATAATTTTTTTATCTATAGTGCATATTAGTGGGAAAAAGTGGGTTTTTGTGGGGAATTGCTCATTGGTCTGTCGTTGTAAATGATGTGTTGGATGGAGTTGTAAATATTAGCTCGTTGGATAACTACTAAGGGTTATTTGATTGGTAAGGTGTTTGGATGAGGTTAGGCAGTTCCCCATTTTTTATATTTGAAATTGTTTGTGTAGGCTCGATAGGGCTTTAAGGAAATAACAGGCGTATGTTTCGCGGTGCTACATCATTAAGTTTGGATGCCAAGAGCAGGCTCGCTGTGCCAACAAAGCACAGAGAAGCATTGCAGCTTGAGTGCGCCGGCAATTTGGTGTTAACCGCGCACCCTCATCGCTGCTTGTTGTTGTATCCACAGCCTGCTTGGGAGCCGATTCAAGCAAAAATGATGGCGCTTTCATCGTTCGATAAGCAATCAAGTGCGCTACAAAGATTGCTGGTTGGTTTTGCTGAAGACATTAGTTTAGATGGCGCGGGTCGTTTATTGGTGTCGCCAGTGTTGCGAGATTTTGCTGGGTTAGATAAAGAAGTGATGATGGTTGGCCAAGGTAGCCATTTTGAACTATGGAGCATGTCCGCTTGGCGTGCCCAGTTAGAGCAAGTAATGCAAAATGACAGTTTTGCAATGCCAGCAGAATTAGAGGGATTTTCGCTGTGATTAAGGGCGTGAACAGCGCGCCCACCAAAGCATCATTGTCTTCAAAAAAAGCGTCTTCAAAAGGCGCTGATAAGTTAGAAAAGTACCCACTAGAAGTGTCAGCATCAAATTCAAATCAAAATCAAAACATGGGGGATGAAACTTCTTCTGTAGGCGCGCATATCACTGTGTTGCTGAATGAGGCTGTGCATGCTTTAGACATTAAGCCAAACGGAATCTATGTGGATGGTACGTTTGGGCGTGGTGGACATTCCCGAAAAATTTTAGCGCAGTTAGGTGATGGTGGGCGTTTGATTGCATTTGACCGTGACTTAAGTGCGATTGAGTCAGGTAAAGTCATTGATGATCCGCGCTTTATGTTGGTGCATAGCCACTTTGCCGCCATGCAAGCACGTTTGGCGGAGTTCGGTGTGCATCATGTGGATGGGATTCTTCTGGATCTGGGTATTTCGTCACCACAAATTGATGAGGCTAGCCGTGGATTTAGTTTTAGGTACGATGCGCCGCTTGATATGCGCATGGATCAAAGTAGTGGTGAAACAGCGGCAGAATTTCTTGGCCGTACAACAGAGCAGCAATTAGTGGAGGTTATAAAAAATTATGGTGAAGAACGGTTTGCTAAGTCGATTGCAAGGGCGATTATTACGGAGCGCAATGACGGGCGTGCCATCACCACTACTGGGCAGCTTGCCCAGGTCGTGGCAGGTGCAGTCACGCGCTTCGAGCCAGGGCAGAACCCTGCAACGCGCACATTTCAAGCTTTACGGATTTTCGTCAATAAGGAGCTTGAGGAATTATCGTTAACCATGCCGCAATGTCTTAACTTGCTGGCACCACAGGGTAGGCTTGCGGTGATTAGTTTTCACTCGCTTGAAGACCGCATAGTGAAGCAGTTTATTCGTGATCAAGAAGATCGCGATGATTTACCCGCTAACTTTCCTGTGCGAGCGGCTGATTTGCCTCAGCCTAGGTTGAAGAGTGTGGGAAAGGCAGTTAAACCTAGTGATGCAGAAGTGAAAGCTAATCCGCGTTCGCGTAGTGCAGTGTTGCGCGTAGCGGAAAGGACGTCGGTGGTATGACGCGCCTTAATCTGATTTTATTTTTTGCTTTGATGTTTTCGTCATTGGGGCTGGTCAACGCACAGCATCAAGCGCGCAAATTGTACATAGAGTTAGAGCATTTGAACCAAACTGAAACACAGTACAACCAGGAGTATGGCCAGTTGCAATTGGAGCAGAGCACTTGGGCGATGCATTCGCGCATTGAGCAAATTGCTGCACAGCAGTTGCAAATGCAGGTGCCTGATGCAAAAAGGATACAAGTGGTCAGCTTGGTATCTCGGTTGCCTTTGATTCAGCCGACTAATCTGCAAAATGAGGTGGCGCCTTAATGGTTATGCACGCACCTTTAGTGATTGTGAAGCTACCAGCATGGCGTCGTCGCCTATTGCTGGTGCTTGTGTTGCTAGGGTTTGCCGCTTTGTTGGGCCGAGGTGTGTATTTGCAAAGTTTTCATAAACGTTTTTTGCAAGAAAAAGGTGATGCGCGTTACAGCCGTACATTGGTGTTGCCTTCTCAGCGCGGAAAGATTACTGACCGTTATGGTGAGTTGTTGGCAATTAGCTCTCCAGTAGAGTCTGTGTGGGCTAATCCATCAGACGTGCAAATTACTGCAAGCCAAACAAAGAAGCTGGCTGAGTTGCTGGGCTTAAAGAAAGAAACTGTTGATAAGAAGTTGACCAAGAGTGAACGTGAGTTTGTGTATTTAAAGCGCCGTGTTTCTCCAGAGTTGGCTGCTGAGATTATGCGCCTAGGGGTTTCTGGCGTGTATCTACAGCGTGAATATAAACGTTATTACCCTGCGGGTGATGTGACGGCACATTTGGTGGGCTTTACCGACATTGATGATAAAGGCCAGGAAGGTTTTGAGCTGGCGATGAATGATGCGTTGTCAGGCAAAAACGGTAGCCGTAAAGTGATTAAAGACCGTGCCGGTCGCATCATTGAGGATTTAGAGGCGGTTAAAGTGCCACAAGATGGCGCTGATGTCACTTTATCAATTGATCGCAGGATTCAGTATCTAGCACATCGTGAATTAACTAAAGCGGTTGATAAGTTTAAAGCAAATGCGGGTGCGGCGATTGTGTTGGACGCGAAGACAGGTGAAGTGCTGGCAATGGTGAATGTGCCTACATATAACCCAAATAACCCTGTGAATATTCAAGGTAAAACACGTAATCGTGCGATTACTGATATTTTTGAGCCAGGTTCAACCATGAAGACGGTGACGGCTGCTGCTGCACTAGAGTCTGGTAAATACAGACCAGAAACATTGATTCAAACTGCGCCGGGTTATATGAGCATTGGCTCTGCTACGATCCATGATGCGCACCCACATGGTGTGATGACCGTTTCAGAAGTGATTCAGAAATCCTCAAACGTTGGTGCTGTGAAAATGGCGCTATCGCTTGAACCCCAGTATTTATGGGGTGTGTTTAATTTAATCGGTTTTGGTGCAAAAACGCGTATAGGTTTTCCTGGTGAGGTATCTGGAAAATTGCGTGATTACAAAACTTGGCGCCCCATTGAGCAGGCAACCATGTCTTATGGACATGGTATCAGTGTGACTTTGTTGCAAATGGCAAGGGCCTATACCGTGTTTGCAAATGACGGTGAATTGAAGCCAGTTTCTTTATTGAAGCTAAAAGATGTGCCAGTGGGTACGCAGGTATTTAGCGCAAAAACTGCAAATGAAGTGAAAGATATGTTGGAGTTGGTTGTTTTGCCAGGGGGCACAGCGCTTAGGGCGCAGGTATTGGGTTACCGTGTGGCTGGAAAAACTGGCACGACACATAAACTTGGTGAACGTGGATATGAGCGGAATAAATATGTAGGCTCTTTCGTGGGAATGGCACCAGCATCTAACCCACGCTTGATTATGGCTGTGATGATAGACGACCCAAGTAGCGGAGAGTATTACGGTGGCACAGTAGCGGCGCCAGTATTTAGTGCTGTGATGGCAGATGCGCTACGTATGTTATCTGTGCCGCAGGATGCGCCCAATAATAACGTGGTTATCCCAAGTAATGTTGAAGATGTAAAGGAAAGCATATGACCTTGCTCTCAACATTGGGTTTGAACTTTACTTCTATTACGGCTGATAGCCGCAAGGTGAGCGCTGGGTCGCTCTTTTTAGCTTATCCAGGTACCCATAGTGATGGCCGCCAATATATTGCACAGGCAATAGCGGCTGGTGCTAGTGCTGTGTTGTGGGAAAGTGCCGTGCTTTGGGAGAATCAGGACTTCGCTTGGGACCCAGCATTGAAGGTTGCGAACCTCGGTGTGAGTCAGCTGAAGAATCAAGTTGGTCAGATAGCCGCAGAATTTTATCAATACCCATCGCGTAAGTTAGGCATGGTTGGTGTGACTGGAACAAACGGTAAAACATCGGTTAGCCAATGGATTGCACAGGCCTTGTTAACGTTAGATAAAAAAACAGCTGTGATAGGCACAATAGGCAATGGTTTTATTGATACAGATGGTCAAGGGCTAACTGAAGCAAGTAACACCACGCCAGATGCAATCTTATTGCAGGCAATGTTGGCTGATTATGCACAGCAAGGCGCTGAAAGCGTGGTGATGGAAGTTTCATCGCATGGCTTGGATCAGGGCCGTGTTAACGGTGTTGAGTTTGATGTGGCAGTGTTTACCAATTTGACGCGCGACCATTTGGATTATCACGAGACGATGGATGCATATGCCAGTGCTAAGCAAAAGCTATTTTATTGGCCAAATTTGCGCATGGCTATTTTGAATATAGATGATCCATTTGGAAAGAAAGTGGCTGAGTCATTGCGTGGAAATGATTTGCCATGCATGACTTATGGCTTAACAGAGGGTGATGTGCACGCGCGCGAGTTGGTGTTAAATCAGTATGGAATCACCATGAATGTAGTGACGCCACAAGGTGAGGCAGTGTTGGCTGCGCCAGTATTAGGACGGTTTAACGCTTATAACTTACTAGCAGTACTTTCAACGCTGTTGGCACGTCAAGTGCCATTAAATGACGCTGTGGCCGCGATTGCGAAAATTAAATCAGTATCAGGACGTATGCAACAGTTTGGTGGTGGTGATAAGCCATTGGTTGTGGTGGATTACGCACATACCCCTGACGCTTTAGAAAATGTATTGATGAGCTTGCGCGAGCAGACGCAAGGTAAGTTGATTTGTGTATTTGGTTGTGGCGGTAATCGTGATGCAGGTAAACGGCCACTCATGGGCGCCATAGCAGAAAGATTGGCTGATCATGTGGTGGTAACCAGTGATAACCCACGTAGTGAGAACCCCACACTGATTATTGAGCAAATTGTGAGTGGCATGACCGTGCGACCAAGTATTGTACCTGACCGTGCAATTGCAATTCAGCAGACAATTAAGTTTGCGAATAAAGGTGACATTGTGTTGGTGGCGGGTAAAGGACATGAAGATTATCAGGAAGTGGATGGTATAAAAATGCCTTTTAGTGATATTGCTACCGCCAAAGAAGCATTAGTCACTTGGTTACCTGATCAAGAAGTTGCGGTGAACAAATGATGAATTTGTCTGAAATTGCCAGCGTATTAAATGCGAAGCACGTAGGGGCTGACGAACAGTTTACTTCTGTGGGTAGTGATAGCCGCAATATTGTTGCAGGCCAGTTGTTTGTGGCGCTTAAAGGTGCGAACTTTGATGGAAACACTTTTGCACAAGAAGCTTTGAAACTAGGTGCCGCTGCGGTGTTGGTTTCTGATGAATCAGTACAAGCTGAACCGCGCTTAGTGGTTGCAGATACAAGGTTAGCATTAGGTGAGTTGGCCAAATACTGGCGTGGAAAGTTTAACGTTCCTGTTATTGCTATTACAGGCAGTAACGGCAAAACCACCACTAAGGAAATGCTAACCGCTATTTTGAGTATCGCCAGCCAAGGTCGAGAGTATGTACACGCGACCTATGGCAACTTGAATAACGATATTGGTTTGCCGCTGACTTTGCTCAAAATGAACCAAAGCCACCAATATGCTGTGCTGGAAATGGGCATGAACCATTTAGGTGAAATTGACTATTTAACGCATATTGCCAAACCCGATGTGGCGCTAATTAATAACGCGGGTATAGCGCATATTGGTGAGTTAGGCTCGCGTGACAATATCGCTAAGGCTAAGGGTGAGATTTTTGCAGGATTAACGCATGACGGTATCGCAGTCATCAATGCTGATAGTGACTATGCTGAGTATTGGATGTCACTAAATACGCAAAAAAAAGTGGTTACATTTGGCTTGAATAAAGAGGCGGATGTAAGTGCACACTATCAAGCATGTGATGGATTTAGCAGGATGACGCTGCTTACACCAGCAGGTGAGTTAAGTATTAAGTTGAATGTGCAGGGCGAACACAATATTAGCAATGCCTTAGCCGCAAGCGCAACGGCTTATGCCTTAGGTATTTCACTTGCAGATATTGGTCATGGCTTAGAGAGCTTTACAGGCGTGTATGGGCGCTTGGAGCGTAAAGCTGGTATCAATGGATCAATTGTGATTGATGACACTTATAACGCGAACCCTGACTCAATGAAAGCTGCGATCAATGTGCTTGCGAAACTCGCAGGAAAAAAAATATTGGTGTTAGGTGATATGGGTGAACTAGGCCCAGATGCGAAAAATATGCATGCAGAAATAGGCGCCTATGCCAAGGCTGCGGGCTTAGCAACACTATATTGCTTAGGCGATTTAAGTGTAGAGACTGTACGAAATTTCGGGCAAGGTGCCGAGCACTTTAGCTCATCGGAAGCTGTTGTTAAAACAGTGTTACCACAACTTGAGACGGGCACTACCGTGTTGGTAAAAGGTTCGCGCTTTATGCAAATGGAGCGTGTGGTGAATTTGTTAGTAGAAAACAAGAAATAAGCGAATTGGGAGATAAATAATGTTACTTGAACTAGCGCAATGGTTAGCACAAGACATACGTGGATTTAATGTATTTAACTACATTACATTGCGTGCTGTGTTGGCAACGCTTACCGCTTTGATTATTTCATTTGTAGTAGGGCCAACCTTAATACGTAAATTGACACACTATAAGGTCGGTCAGTCTGTGCGTGATGATGGACCACAAACACATTTGATTAAAGCGGGCACACCAACCATGGGCGGTGCTTTAATCTTAGTGGCTATTGCGATCTCAACCTTATTATGGGCCGACTTAAGCAATCGATTTATTTGGGTGGTGCTATTTACGACACTTGGTTTTGGCATTATTGGTTGGGTGGATGACTGGCGCAAGGTCGTACATCGCGACCCTAAAGGGTTGTCTGCTAAGGAGAAGTATTTTTGGCAGTCAGTGGTTGGCTTAAGCGTTGCAGTATTTTTACAACAGACGGCAGTTACACCCGCTGAAACGACATTGCTGATTCCATTTTTCAAAAATCTGGTGCTACCACTTAGTGGATTTGCATTTATTGTGCTGACCTATTTGGTCGTGGTTGGCAGCAGTAATGCAGTGAATTTAACCGATGGTTTGGATGGTTTGGCCATTATGCCAACTGTGATGGTTGCAGGTGCGTTGGCAATTTTTGCTTATGTAACTGGTCACTTATATTTCTCAAAATACCTGAGTATTCCTTATGTGCCAGGCGCTGGCGAATTAACGGTATTCTGTGCTGCCATGGTGGGTGCAGGTTTAGGTTTTCTTTGGTTTAACGCTTATCCAGCAGAAGTGTTTATGGGTGATGTAGGTGCGTTAGCATTAGGGGCAGCTTTAGGAATTGTGGCTGTTGTGGTTCGTCAGGAAATCATCTTGTTCATCATGGGTGGTGTTTTCGTGATGGAGACATTATCGGTGGCGGCGCAAGTGACTTATTTTAAATATACCAAGTATAAAACTGGCATGGGTAAGCGCATATTTTTAATGGCGCCACTGCATCATCATTATGAGGAAAAAGGTTGGAAAGAGACACAGGTGGTCGTGCGTTTTTGGATTATCAGCATGATGTTGGTATTAATTGGTCTTGCAAGTCTGAAAATTAGGTAATTAGTGAACTTAAACATGCAAATCGCGTTAAAAGACAAAAGTGTATTAGTGCTTGGCCTTGGGGATACTGGGCTATCAGCATTGCGCTGGCTGCATAGCCAAGGCGCACGTTTGTCTGTCGCCGATACGCGTGAAGTGCCGCCTGGTGTTGACACATTAAAAGCAGAGCTGCCAGAAACGTTGGTTTATACAGGTGCGTTAAAAGCCGACATTTTTGACGCTATTGATCTAGTGGTCATTAGCCCTGGTGTGGCACTGAGTGAGCCTGAAATTCAGGCCGCGATTCATCGTGGTGTGGCAGTAGTGGGTGATGTTGAGCTTTTTGCGCAATACCGTCCAACAAGTGCTAAGTTAATTGCGATTACAGGCGCAAACGGCAAAACCACAGTGACCACCTTGGTTGGTGAAATGTGCAAGGCTGCTGGTTTAAAGACTATTGTCGCTGGCAACATTGGTTTGCCAGTACTTGATACCTTAAGTATGGAAGCACCAGATGTTTACGTGCTGGAGCTTTCAAGCTTTCAGTTAGAAACAACCAATAGCCTGTTAGCAGATGCAGCCACCATGTTGAATTTATCTGAAGACCACATGGATAGATACGACAGCATGCAAAGCTATGCCGTGGCTAAAGCACATATTTTTTACCAAGCAAAATTGCAGGTATTAAATCGTGATGACGCATGGAGCATGATGATGTCACGCGCCAAGTTGGCGCAGGTGACGTTCGGCTTGGATGCAGCAGAAAATGAACACGGCTATGGCATTAACCAGATAGATGGTGAAGCTTGGCTAAGTTACGGCACGCAAGACCTGATAAACGTAAGCGATTTAAAGATTGCTGGTTTGCATAATGCAAGTAATGCGTTGGCTGCCATTGCACTTTGCCGCGGGATTGGCTTGGATTTTGCGCCAATTATTCAGACTTTATATAACTTTAAAGGCTTACCGCACCGTGTGGAATGGGTTGCGAATATAGATGATGTTGATTATTACGATGACTCAAAAGGTACCAACGTAGGAGCAACTTGCGCTGCGTTATCTGGCTTGTCACAAAAGGTAGTGTTGATTGCAGGTGGCGATGGTAAGGGGCAAGATTTCTCGCCACTTAAAGAAGCAGTGAGTGCTAACGCACGTGCGGTGGTGTTGATTGGCCGGGATGCACCGTTAATCGATGCTGAGTTGTTATCAACTAATGTGCCGTTGTACCACGCGGCAGATATGCCAGAGGCTGTGACGATTGCTAAGAAAATGGCACAAACGGGTGATGCGGTACTGTTATCTCCCGCTTGCGCCAGTTTTGATATGTTTAAAAACTATGTGCATCGTGCAGAAGTTTTTGTTGCGGCAGTGAAGCGTATGGAGCAAGCCGCATGATTACCACTATGCTGAATCGTGATCGTATCAACTCACCTAGTTATGATCAAAGTTTGCTATGGGTGACCTTGATTTTGCTAGGCATTGGTTTAGTGATGGTGTATTCAGCATCGATTGCGATTGCAGAGTCAGACAAGGTGCTTGGGTATAACAGTAGTTATTACTTAGTGCGCCAAACGATATTCTTGATAGTGAGTTTAACGGTTGGGTTTATTGCATTTAACGTACCGATGGCGTGGTGGCAAAAAATGGCACCTTACTTATTTTTGTTGGGTTTAGCATTGTTGGTATTAGTGTTAATACCAGGCGTCGGCAAGGTGGTTGGTGGTAGTCGCCGTTGGTTGTCATTGTTTGTGATTAACTTACAGCCCTCTGAATTTATGAAGCTATTTGCCGCCATGTACGTGGCAGATTACACCGTGCGTAAAGCGGCGGTGATGGATAGCTTCACCAAAGGCTTTATGCCGATGCTATTTGTGATGTTGCTTGTTGGTGGCCTGTTATTAAATGAGCCTGATTTTGGTGCGTTTGCTGTGATTGCTGCGATATCAATCTCTATTTTGTGGCTAGGCGGCATTAACGCAAGAATTTTTGGTGGTTTGATTGTTTTGCTAGTAGTTGGCTTTGTGTTCCTGATTTGGAGTTCACCATACCGCTTAGAGCGCGTGATTGGGTTTATGGACCCATGGGCAGATCCGTATGGTAAAGGATACCAACTATCACATGCATTAATCGCCTTTGGTCGCGGTGAGTGGTTTGGGGTGGGCTTAGGTGCCAGTGTGGAGAAGTTACTTTATCTGCCAGAAGCACATACAGATTTTTTATTAGCTGTAATTGCTGAAGAGCTAGGCTTTATTGGTGTGCTAACCGTGATTGGCTTGTTTGTATGGATATTAATGCGTGCGTTTGGGATTGCTAAAGAAGCGATTGAAAATGAACGCTACTTCTCAGCTTTGTTGGCGCAGGGTTTAGGGGTCTGGATTGGTGTGCAAAGCATTATCAATATGGGTGTAAACATGGGGCTGTTGCCAACCAAAGGCTTAACGCTACCATTAATGTCGTTTGGCGGTAGTGGTATTTTGGCTAACTGCGTTGCAATTGCCATATTGCTACGTATTGATTTTGAAAACAGGCGCTTACAAAAAGGACTACCTGCGTAATGTTTCAATTATCTAATAAATTAATTTTGCTCATCGTTACGCATGTTTCAGCGCAGGCTAACTCGCGTAGCGACGTTAAGCACAGCGGCCGTAGCCAAAACCGTCGACTTAAAAAGGGCTGCCAGCATGAGTAAGGCGACAACTAAAACTTTGATGGTGATGGCGGGCGGCACTGGCGGCCACGTCTACCCTGCGATGGCAGTAGCGGATACTTTGAAAAATGAAGGCTGGAATATCGTTTGGCTGTGCACGCAAGGCGGTATGGAAAACAAACTGATTGCGGACAAAACTTACGATAAAGCCATGATTACCATGCAAGGTGTGCGTGGTAATGGCCTGTTAGGTTGGTTGTTATTGCCAGTGAAGTTGCTAAAAGCATTTAGCCAGAGCCTGAAAGCATTAAATCAGTATCAGCCAGACGTCGTGTTAGGCATGGGTGGTTTTGCGGCATTTCCTGGTGGATTGATGGCGAAATTGCAAGGTCGGCCATTGGTGATACATGAGCAGAACTCAGTAGCTGGTTTAACGAATAAAGTCTTGGCAAAAGTGGCTACACGGATTTTAGCTGCATTTCCTTCAGCATTTGGAGACAAAGCTTTGCTAGTGGGTAATCCAGTGCGTGCGGATATCTCTGCGATTGCAGCACCAGCGCAACGCTTTGCAAACAGAAGTGATGCCCTTAGGTTGTTGATTGTGGGCGGTAGCTTAGGGGCGCAAGCGTTGAATGAGGTGATTCCGCAAGCATTGGCACAAATGCCAGCGGACCAACGTCCGCAAGTAGTACACCAAGCAGGCGTGAAGCATATTGAAATATTACAAAAAAATTATAAGCAAGCTGATGTAGAGGTAGATGCCCGAGCATATATCGACAATATGGCAGCCATGTATGCATGGGCAGATTTTGTAATTTGTCGCTCAGGCGCGTTAACCGTGGCTGAGGTTTCAACTGCAGGGTTGGGCTCATTGATGGTGCCTTTCCCGTTTGCGGTAGACGACCACCAAACAGGTAACGCCCAATACTTAGCAGATGCAGGCGCCACGATATTGGTGCAACAAAAAGAATTGAGTGTAGAGAAGTTGACGAAGCTATTAAAAGAACTGAATCGTGAAAAATGCCTAGAAATGGCTGAGAAAGCACGTGCATTAGGCAAACCAGAAGCCACCGCCGATGTTGCAAAGATTTGCGTACAAATGGCAGCGCTAGGAGGTGCGAAATGAAACATAAAGTAAAGAATATCCATTTTGTTGGGATAGGCGGCTCAGGGATGAGCGGTATTGCTGAAGTTTTAATCAATTTAGACTTCAACGTCAGTGGTTCAGATTTGGCCTCTAATGCAACAACCAAACGCTTGGTTGCCTTTGGTGCAACGGTGTATCAAGGCCATGAAGCAGAAAACGTGAAAGAAGCCGATGTAGTTGTGGTGTCATCTGCGGTAAATGAAGCCAACCCTGAGGTGATAGCCGCGCGCGAGAAAAAGATTCCAGTCGTGCCACGTGCGCTCATGCTTGCGGAACTTATGCGTTTTAAACAAGGCATTGCTGTGGCTGGTACGCATGGCAAAACGACTACGACTAGCTTAATTGCAAGTATCTTGGCAGAGGCGGGTATGGACCCAACATTTGTAATTGGCGGCAAGCTAGAAGCTGCCAATGCAAATGCTAAGTTGGGTACTGGTGAGTATATTGTGGCTGAGGCAGATGAGTCCGACGCTTCATTTTTACACTTAACACCAGTGATGGCTGTGGTCACCAATATTGATCAAGACCACATGGACACTTATGAACACAGCTTTGAAAAACTCAAAAGTGCGTTTGTCGAGTTTTTACAGCAACTACCGTTTTGGGGTATGGCTGTGGTGTGTGTGGATGATGCCAACATTCGTGAGATATTGCCCCGCGTGACTAAGCCAGTGATGACCTATGGCTTGAGTGAAGACGCGCGCATCCGTGCTAAAAATGTGCGCGCCGATGATGGCAAGATGCACTTCACCGTGCAACGTATTAACGGCGTGACGACTGAGTTTGATGTGACCTTGAATTTACCAGGTAATCACTATGTATTAAACGCGTTGGCCGCGATTGCCATTGCCAGCGAATTGAATGTGCCCGATGCTGCCATTATTAAAGCCCTAAAAGAATTTAAAGGTGTGGGTAGACGTTTCGAACGTTATGGTGAAGTGCCAGCAATGCCACGTAATGAAGCTAGCCATGGCACGTTTACGCTAATAGATGATTATGGACACCACCCAGTAGAAATGCAGGCCGTGATAGCGGCTGCGCGCGGTGCGTTCCCAAACAGGCGTTTGGTGATGGCATTTCAGCCACACCGCTATACACGTACCAGAGATTGCTTTGAAGACTTTGTAAAAGTGCTGTCTAGCGCTGATGTTGTGTTGCTAACAGAAGTGTATTCAGCGGGTGAAGCACCGATTGTTGCGGCTGATACGCGTTCGCTGATACGCGCGATTCGTGTTGCTGGCAAGGTAGAGCCTATGTTTGTAGAAACGACAGATGAATTGCCTCAGGTAATTTTAGACGTCGCACGTGCTGATGATGTGGTAATTGTGATGGGTGCGGGTTCAATAGGGCAGGTTGCATTAAAAACTAAAGAGTTGCAGTTGAGTAATGCATCGCTATCAAAAGGAATGGCTGCTGCATGATTCAGCATAAGGGAAAATTGCTTTTAAATGAGCCCTTGGCGCGCTACACCAGTTGGCGCGTAGGTGGCCGTGCGGATCAATTTTATATTCCAGCAGATTTGGAAGACTTAAGTAAGTTTTTACAAAGTCTGGACGAAGCTGAGCCAATCTATTTTATAGGCTTGGGATCAAACTTATTAGTACGCGATGGTGGTGTGCGCGGCACGGTAGTGTTAATGCATAACGTGTTAACTACACTACAAATGGATGGTGAAGCCGTCTATGCAGAAGCTGGTGTGACTTGTGCAAAATTAGCAAAATTTTGTGCTAAAGAAGCTAGGCAAGGTGCTGAGTTTTTTGCAGGGATACCAGGCACATTGGGTGGTGCACTTGCAATGAATGCAGGGTGTTATGGCAGTGAAACATGGAATGTAGTGAAGCGTGTAACGACGATTAATAAACGAGGCGAACTTAATACTCGCGATGCATCGGCGTTTATTCCGAGTTATCGACATATTGATATGCCGGTGTCAGATGAATGGTTTGTGGCAGCTTGGTTGAGATTAGAGCATGGCGATGCACAAGAGTCTGCACAGAAAATTAAAGCATTGTTGGCAAAACGTCTTGCCGCTCAGCCATTGAATCAACCAAGCGCAGGTTCCACATTTAGGAACCCACCAGGAGATTATGCGGCACGGCTGATAGAAGCAAGTGGATTAAAAGGTTACATCATTGGTGGGGCGCAGGTGTCAGAAAAGCATGCGAACTTTATTGTCAATATTGGCAGCGCGAATGCTTTGGATATTGAACTGTTAATTCAACATATGCGAGAGACAGTATTAGAAAAATATGGTGTTGCACTTCAACAGGAAGTTAAAGTGCTGGGCGAATTAGAGGTAAGAGAATAATGCAGGATTTTGGAAAAGTTGCAGTGTTGTTAGGTGGCAAGTCTGGCGAGCGTGAAGTTTCGCTTAAAAGCGGCACGGCAGTGCTTGCAGCATTGCAAAAGCAAGGTGTTGATGCGCATGCGTTTGACCCAGCAACACGGCCATTACATGATTTAGAGTCATTTGATGTCGCCATGATTTCATTACATGGGCGCTTTGGTGAAGATGGCGCAATGCAAGGGGCTTTGGAACTATTAGGTATTCCATACACTGGCAGTGGTGTGATGGCATCCGCGATTGGTATGGATAAATGGCGCACCAAAATGATGTGGTCTGCTGCTGGGGTGAGCACACCAGCATTTGAAGTGGTGACTGCGGACTCTGATTTTGATGCGATTGAGAAAAAACTAGGCTTACCTTTGTTTGTAAAACCCGCCAATGAAGGCTCCAGCATAGGTATTAGTAAGGTGAAGCAGGCTGGTGAGCTTAAAGCAGCATATGAACTTGCAGCTAAATCTGACCCGTTAGTGATTGCTGAACAGTTTGTGGGTGGTGGTGAATATACCGTAGGTATTTTGGGTAATCAGGCACTACCGATTGTGCGCATAGTGCCAAAGAATGAGTTTTATGATTTTGAAGCTAAATACTTGCGCGATGACACAGAGTACAGATGCCCATCTGGGTTAAGCTCAGAAAAAGAAGCGCTAATTCAACAAGAGGCATTGCTTGCATTTAATACGGTTGGTTGCCAAGGCTGGGGTCGTGTAGATTTTTTAATGGATGAAGCAGGTAAGCATTACTTTTTAGAAATTAATACTAGCCCAGGGATGACAGACCATAGCCTAGTACCAATGGCAGCAAAAGCCGCTGGTATTAGCTTTGATGAGTTAGTGATGAAGATATTGAGGTTAGCGCATGTGGGATAGGCCTGCACTACTCAACTGGATAGCAAACCTACTGTACGCATTGAGTATGGTGGCGGTGTTGTATGCAGTGGTGTATGTAGTGGTGCATTTGCCGATTTTTCCATTGCGTGAAGTAAAGGTGGATGGCGAGTTGCACCATGTAAGCCGTGAGCAGGTGAAACTGATTGTAGCAAAGCATTTAAAAGGCAATTTTTTTACGCTGGATTTAATTAATGCACGCGATGCGTTTGAAAAATTACCTTGGGCGCGCAACGTGAGTGTGCGTCGTCGCTGGCCAGATAAGTTAGAAGTGGTGATTGAAGAGCATCAGGCACTTGCACGTTGGGGTAACACTGCATTGGTGAACAAGCAGGGCGAGCTATTTCATGCGGCCTCTGGTAGTGACCTGCCTGTATTTTATGGGCCAGATAATGGTGTGATTGAAGTGGCATCACAATACGATGCTTTAAGTCAGGTGTTGAACGCCGCTAAGTTAGAAGTAGCTACGTTAGCGCTGACACCTAGACGCGCATGGCAGATTACAACGACCAACGGCATTGTGCTTGAATTGGGTCGAGTGGAAATGCAAGCAAGGTTAGAGAAGTTTGCCAATATTTACAGCAGCACATTGGTTGGCTTGAATAAAAAAATTGTGTATGTGGATTTGCGTTATCCGAGTGGTTTCGCGGTGCGCAGGCCTACCGAGGCGGTTAATACAGAAAAAGAAAAAGTTGCGAGTGTCACAAGTGATCATAAAGCAGTAGATGCTGCCAGTACAAAGCCAGCTGACACGAAAAGCATTAAAAGCGAAGCAATGAAGAAACGCACAGGAACCGTGACCTGATTCACGGAAGGGATGAAGAATGAGCAGAATAAAAGAAGATAAGAATTTGATTGTAGGCTTGGATATCGGCACCTCTAAAATTGTGGCGATTGTTGCCGAGTTGCAGCCAGAGGGCACCTTGAAGGTGATTGGCTTAGGCCAACATATTTCACGCGGACTTAAAAAAGGCGTGGTCGTGAATATTGAATCTACCATGCAATCTATTCAGCGTGCCTTAGAAGAAGCTGAGCTGATGGCGGACTGCAAAATCAATAATGTTTATACAGGCATTGCTGGTAGCCATATCAAGAGCCTTAACTCACACGGCATGGTGAAGATTAAAGATGCGGAAGTCTCACAAATGGATGTAGACCGTGTGATTGAAACAGCGCGCGCGATTGCACTACCTGCAGACCAACAGATTCTGCATATTCTCACCCAAGAATTCATTATCGACGGTCAAGAAGATGTGCGTGAACCACTTGGTATGAGCGGTATGAAGTTAGAGGTAAAAGTGCATATTGTGACTGGTGCTGTAGCTGCCGCCCAGAATATTGTGAAATGCATTAAGCGCTGCGGCATTGAAGTGAGTGATTTGATTTTGCAGCCTTTAGCTTCGAGTTTAGCTGTGCTGACAGAAGATGAAAAAGAGCTAGGTGTATGTTTGGTTGATATTGGTGGCGGTACTACCGATATCGCCGTATTCAAACAAGGTGCCATTCGCCATACCGCAGTGGTGCCAATCGCTGGCGACCAAATGACTAACGATGTGGCGGTTGCTTTCCGCACACCAACGCAATCAGCTGAGGATATCAAGATTAAGCACGGTTGTGCATTGCGCCAGCTAGCTGACCCACGCGAAGTGGTTGAAGTGCCAGGAGTGGATGGTCGTGATCCACGTCAGTTATCAGTGCAAACATTAGCTGAGGTGCTAGAGCCACGCGTGGTTGAGCTTTATGAACTAGTGCTAAATGAGTTACGCCGTAGCGGCATGGAAGACATGATTGCATCAGGTATTGTGATCACTGGTGGTTCCGCCATGATGCGCGGCATGGTGGAGTTGGGTGAAGAAATATTTCATATGCCGGTACGTTTAGGCATGCCACGTTATGTAGGCGGCTTATCCGAAGTGGTGAGCAATCCGCGCTATGCAACAGGTGTGGGGCTAGTGTTAATGGGTAAGCAGCAGTTGGAGCGTCATTTAAATGGCCAGATGGAATCAAGTTCATTTGGACGAATTTTAGAAAGAATGAAAAGTTGGTTTCAAGGTAATTTCTAAAAGTTACCTTGGTAACAAGTGATTTTTAAGTAGTTGTTAAGTGTTTAGCAGTGAAAAGTAGTAAGGCAGAAGTAACAGTTAAAGTGAACGCTAAAAAGAGGAGGCAGTAAAATGTTTGAAATTATGGAAAAAAATTCGCAAGAAGCCGTGATTAAGGTCATTGGTGTAGGTGGTTGCGGCGGCAACGCGGTTGCGCACATGATTGAAAAAAATGTGGGTGGCGTTGAATTTATTTGCGCGAATACTGATATGCAAGCTTTGAAAAAGAGCCAAGCAAAAACAGTATTGCAAATTGGCGAGGCAATGACACGCGGCTTGGGCGCAGGTGCAAAACCTGAAGTAGGTCGTGAAGCAGCATTAGAAGACCGCGACGCAATTGCAGAGCTGATTGAGGGTGCCGATATGCTATTTATCACTGCGGGTATGGGTGGTGGTACAGGTACAGGCGCAGCACCAGTGATTGCACAAATCGCTAAAGAAATGGGTATCTTAACGGTTGCCGTGGTGACTAAACCTTTTGCATTCGAAGGAAAGCGCACTAAAGTCGCATCTGATGGTCTAGATGAATTATCAAAGTATGTGGATTCATTAATCGTAATCCCTAACGAGAAATTGATGGAAGTATTAGGCGAAGATGTACCGTTCCTAGAAGCATTTAGAGCGGCTAACGATGTGTTGCACAATGCGGTATCTGGCATTGCTGAAATCATTAATTGTGCAGGTATGGTGAACGTTGACTTTGCTGACGTACGCACTGTGATGTCTGAAATGGGTATGGCAATGATGGGTTCGGCACTTGCAACAGGCCCAGATCGTGCGCGTATCGCAGCCGAGCAAGCGGTGGCAAGTCCATTGCTTGAAGATGTCAACTTAGCCAATGCACGTGGCGTTTTAGTGAATATCACCACTTCAAGTGCTTTCAAAATGAAAGAATACTACGATGTGATGAACACTATTAAAGCATTCACAGCAGAAGACGCAACCGTGATTGTAGGTAATGTATTTGACGACAGCATGGGTGATGGCTTACGCGTCACCATGGTGGCAACAGGTTTGACTGGCGCGCAACGCCGTCAGCAAAAACCAGAATTGCGTGTGATGCCACAACAAGTAGTACGTGATGGCACCACTAACCAACCAATTTTTGTTGGTAACGCAAACATCACTACCGATGATGAAGCACCAGCAGTGTTTGGCTCAAATAGCCGCCGTGCGCAAGTTGAAGCAATGAAAATGTCAGGGGTTGAAGAGTATGACATCCCAGCATTTTTACGTAAACAAGCTGACTAAGTAACATTGCACTAAGGGTTAATCTGATAGGGCAATGTTGCCAGCGAAAGGCTGTCGCCTTGAATTATGTTATTATTTAATTGATTCGTAAGGCAAATAGTTAGGCTTTAAATGTTGGCTAGTGCGCTGTACAGAAACTTAGAGAATGGAAATTGATTAGGCATGTTAAAGCAACGTACACTTAAAAAAGCGATAAGCGCCACAGGCGTTGGATTGCACAATGGCGAAAAGGTTACTCTTACCCTCCGCCCAGCTGCACCTGATACTGGTATTGTTTTCAAACGGGTTGATCTGCCTCAACCTAATGAAATCTTGGCAACTCCTGGCGTAGTGCAAGACACAAGAATGTGTTCTGCGCTAGAGTCCAATGGCGCACGCGTTGCAACTGTTGAGCATGTAATGTCTGCACTTGCTGGTTTGGGTGTAGACAATGTGTATGTAGAGGTTGATGCTTCTGAAATTCCAATCATGGACGGGAGCTCAGGCCCTTTTGTATTTTTATTGCAAGAAGCGGGTATCGTTGAGCAAGCGGCCGCTAAAAAATTCATACGGATTAAAAAGACGGTAGAGGTTAGAGAGGGTGATAAATGGGTCAGGTTTGAGCCTTATCACGGCTTTAAAATTGACTTTACGATTAATTTTAACCATCCTGTATTCGAACATTCTGGCAACAATGTCAAAATAGATTTTGCTGCCGATTCTTATATTAAAGAAATCAGCCGTGCACGTACATTTGGCTTTATGCACGAGGTTGAGTATTTACGCTCCAATGGTTTGGCGCGTGGTGGTAGTTTAGATAACGCGATTGTGTTGGATGAGTACCGTGTATTGAATGATGATGGTTTGCGTTACGACGACGAGTTTGTTAAACATAAAGTGCTAGATGCTATTGGTGATTTATATATGTTGGGCCATCCAATATTGGGGGCTTTCTATGCTTATAAGTCAGGTCATTCACTAAATAATCAATTGTTGCGGGCGCTCATGCAAGATGAAACTGCGTGGGAATATACAACCTTTGAAAAGCAAGAAGATGCTCCGGCAACCTTCTTGTCCCAGCCTGCACAATTGCAGGCAAATCCTGTGTATTAAAATTGTTAAACAAAAATTACTGTTTACACAGTCAAGTAAGAACAGTCAAGTAAGATTAGTCATTATTAAGAGGAGGCGTATATGTTAATGATTCGCCTGATATTCGTTTTATTAGTGATTACCGCTATGGTGTTGCTAGGCTTGTATTTGTTAACAAACGAAAAGAAATATCTGCATTACTTCAAACAAACCATTAAATATACGTTTTTCTTGGTGATTGTCACCGCTCTACTCTTTGTGTTGCGTCGTATTCTTTATGTTTAGCTTATTCAAAAAACGATTAGTCCTATTACCATTGCGATACATGAGTAAGCTTTGCTTATTCATGTTGCTGCTATCAGGCAATGCTGCGGCAATGTCAGATCAAGCCTTGTTTGAGCACGCACGTGACGCCTACGCTAAAAGAAATGAGCTGGCATTGTCTGAAGATGTTAATCAGCTCAATAAGAAACAGTATGTATTGGCGCCTTATGCGGCTTATTGGTTAATGTTACTAAGGTTGGATCAAGCTGATACTGCTGAAGTGCAAACGTTTATTACACAATATGCTGACATGGCATTTGTGGATCGCTTGCGCGGTGAATGGCTAAAAAAACTAGGAAAAAAGCAAGAGTGGTCACTGTTTTTTGAGCATTACCAGAACTTTAAGCGCGCTGATACCGCAGTTGAGTGCTATGCCTTGTATGGGAAAAGCCAGCTTGAGCAACAGGATGTGTCAGCCCCAGTTAAAAAAATTTGGTTGAGCTCTGCAGACCTACCTAGCAGTTGTACGCCATTATTTGATGCAATGCAGCAGACTGGGATGTTGAGTAATAACGATATCTGGGCAAGGCTAAGGCTAGCCTTGCATGATGGAAAGTTGAATGTAGCTAAGAACATCATTTCTCGCTTACCATCATTTGATAAAAACAACATTGAACTGCTGGAAGTCGCAAAGCAAACACCTAAGTTGTTGCTTACCAATAAAACAGTGAATGTCAAAATTAACAACAAAAAAACCGTGTTAAACACACCTTCGTTTAAGGCACGAGATGACATAGAAGTTAATCTATACACGCTTGATGTGTTGGCGCGTAGCAATGTAGACGATGCAGTAGCGCTTAATTTTAAATTACAGCACCAATGGTCTAAACCTGATGCTGCATTTGCATGGGGCCGAATTGCGTATCATGCTGCACGTAAGCACCACCCTCAGGCGCTTGAGTATTATGCAAAAGCACAAGAAGTCTCCTTAGATAAAGAGCAGTTAGCATGGATGGCACGCGCAGCCATGCGCGATCAAAGCTGGGATGTCTTGTTAGATGCGATTAGCAGAATGGATGCTGATCAGCAGCAGGAAGGCGCATGGCGTTATTGGAAGGGACGTGCCTTAAAAGAAAAAGCGATATTGGCGGAGGCCAATAAAATATTGGGCCCACTCTCTATCGAGCGCCATTATTATGGATGGCTGGCGCTTGAAGAGTTGGGGAGTGTGATGAATAGTCCACAACTGCAATATACCCCAAGCGAACTCGACGTGACTGCGATTGCCAGCCAGCCAGCAATTAGGCGTGCACTTGAGTTGCAAAAGCTGGATATGCGCTGGGAGGCTAAAGCTGAGTGGGTATGGGCAACTCGTGATTTTGACGATAAGCAGTTGCTTGCCGCCGCAGAGTATGCGCAACGTCAGAAATGGTACGATGTTGCGATTAGCACTGCGGATAACACGAAGCAGCTACACGACTTCAATTTGCGTTACCCAATGCCGTACCGTGATTTATTTCGGGCAGCCGCTGTGAATGAAGGTGTAGATGAGGCGTGGATTTATGGCCTTACACGCCAAGAAAGCAGATTCATGCATTATGCAAAATCAGGTGTAGGTGCCTCTGGCTTAATGCAACTGATGCCAGCGACTGCGAAATGGGCAGCCAAACGCATGGGTTTAAGTGATTACACGCAAGAGATGATTCACGATTTAAAATTTAACGTTGGCATTGGTACTTACTATATGCGCTATACCTTAGAGATGATGAATGGTCAGGCGGTAATGGCAACGGCAGCCTATAATGCTGGACCTAGCCGTGCGCGACGTTGGGTGGCTGATGAGCCCTTAGAGGCTGCTATTTATGTTGAAACTATCCCTTTTGCTGAAACTAGAAGCTATGTGCAAAAAGTAATGGCAAACGCGCAGATATATACGTCAAGATTAGGTTTTCCTGTACAAAGCCTAAAGGCAAGAATGGGCACAGTGCCTGGGCGCATAAAGTCAGAAGTGATTTTGGTGGATGTAGAATAATTGCTTAGTTAATTTAGAGGTTCAAACAATTTATTGGTTTAGTCGATAATGAGTACGCAGTTTAAATTGAATAATATGAGCATAAATTAAAAATCAAGTCATTGCCATATCCCCAAGGCTGGAGGATTGCTGGCGATGTTTTAGAGTGAAACAGAGAAGTTAGAAGGATAGTCATGCAATTAAAAAAAATATGTGTGTTGGGTGGTTCTGGGTTTGTTGGTAGTGCTATCGTTGCTAAGTTAGACGCCGCAGGATACGAAGTCACAGTGTTGACGCGCAGAAGAGAAACTGCCAAGCATCTATTCCTGTTACCTAATGTTAATGTGGTTGAGTGTGATGTGTTCGATTACCAAGCGCTTAATGCTGTACTAAGAGGCGTTGATGCCGTGATTAATTTGATTGGCATTTTGCACCAAAGTCGTCGTTTAAGCTTTAATACTGTTCACCATCAGTTACCAGCGCAGCTTGCAAAGATTTGTGCTGATTTAGGCATCAAACGTCTCATCCAGATGAGCAGTTTACGTGCAGATGAACATGCACCAAGTCAATATCTGCGTTCAAAGGCCGCTGGTGAAGCCGCATTAAAAGCACTGCAAGATAAAATTAACATCACGATATTTAAGCCTTCAATAATTTTTGGGCGTGGTGACAAATTTACTAATCTCTTTGCGACATTGATTAAATTATTACCAGTGGTGTTACTAGCAAAACCTAACGCTAAGTTCCAGCCTATTTGGGTAGAGGATGTTGCCAGTTGTTTTGTGAATAGTCTAGAAAATAGCCATACTTACAGCCAGACCTATGAATTGGCTGGTCCTAAAGTGTACACATTCCGTGAGCTATTACAGCAAATCATGCAGGTTTTGGCAGTTAAACGCACGATTATTGGTTTAAATAATACGCTCTCGTATTTACAGGCTTTCACGATGGAGCTCTTGCCAGTTAAGCTCATGTCTCGTGACAATATCAAGTCAATGGAAGTCGATAGCGTGAGTCAGCACCCACTACCTGCGATTTTGGCAGTAGAGCCAAGTGCGCTAGAGGCAGTGTTGCCAGAATACTTGGTAGATCGCACAGCGCGTGGCGCTTATGATCGTTTTCGCAGTATGGCGGCACGTTAACCTTTCCCCGATAATTTAGGCTCGTTAGTTTAGGCAAAGTAATGGACAACGCAATGCAAACCTACATTGTTGGTGGAGCGGTTCGTGACGAGTTGCTAGGCTATCCTATCAAAGATAAGGACTATATCGTCGTTGGTAGCACGCCTGAGCAAATGGTTGCCGCAGGATTTAGACCTGTAGGTAAAGATTTTCCAGTGTTTTTACATCCTAAAACGCATGATGAATATGCACTCGCACGTACTGAACGTAAAACTGCAAAGGGCTATAAAGGCTTTGTCGTGCATGCGTCGCCAGAAATTACATTGGAGCAAGACCTAGCAAGACGTGATTTAACGGTGAACGCCATCGCAAAAAATGAAGCAGGTGAACTTGTTGACCCTTTTCATGGTATTGATGACATTAAGTCAAAAACACTACGTCACGTGAGTGATGCCTTTGTAGAAGATCCAGTTCGCATTCTACGTATTGCACGATTCTCTGCGCGTTTAGCAGATTTTAATATTGCACCAGAAACCTTAAGCCTAATGCAACAGATGGTTGAGGCTGGTGAAGTTGATGCACTAGTAGCAGAGCGCGTATGGCAAGAGCTTGCCAAAGGCTTAATGGAGAGAAAACCAGCGCGCATGTTTGAAGTGCTACGGTTGTGTGGCGCTTTAAAGAGGATTATTCCCGAGCTAGATAAGCTTTGGGGTGTTCCACAACCACCTCAACATCACCCTGAGGTTGATACAGGTGTTCATGTCATGATGGTGATTGATTATGCGGCACAACAAGCTTTTTCATTGCCAGTACGCTTTGCTGCGTTAATGCATGACCTTGGCAAAGGAACTACTCCTAAAGAAATTCTACCACGTCATATTGGGCATGAAGAACGCGGCGTGCATTTGGTAAAAGACGTATGTAAGCGCTTACGGGTACCGAATGACTGCAAAGAACTTGCAGTGATGGTGGCTAAATTTCACGGCAAGTTATATCAGTCATTGGAAATGCGCCCTAGTACCTTGTTAGAGTTCCTCATCCAGCTAGATGCAATTAGACAGCCAGAGCGATTCAATGAGTTTCTACTAGCTTGTGAGGCAGATTCACGTGGAAGAACTGGGCTGGAAAATTGCCCTACACCAGCGGCAGATTTAATGCGCAAAGTGTTAGCGGCAGCATCAAGCGTGGATGCGGGGGCCGTGGCTAAAGCATATAGTGACACTGAAAAAATTAAAGTAGCAGTATTTGAGGCAAGGCTACAGGCAATTAAATTGGCATTGTAGATTGATCGTTTACAAAATTTAACATTTGCCGTGACTGCCAAGCTTAATTGAGGCTTAGACCATGCTATATTATGAGCGAAACTTTACAAGTAAAGAGTATCTGTATTCTGTGATTGATTTTGCAAATTAACTCAGAGAAGAGGCAGCCATGGAGCAGACGCTGAAATAGCATTAACATCAACGCAGTTCTGCTACCAATACATTTTCTCTGTCAGGCAGCAACGGGGGACAAAACAGCCGCACAGCTTTACAACGCAAATGAGTGCAACCAGCACTTAGCCGACATACATCGATTTCAATCCTACCTTCTCAATGCGCCTGGTGGATATCCAAATTTTCTTTTGAACGCTGTGATGAAGTGGTTGACATGGCTATACCCTAAGTTCGCAGAAATCACTTTCATAGGAGCTTGTGATTTTTCGAGCGCTAATTTTGCTTGCATTAATCGATGATTAGATAAAAATGAAGCAATGGTTTCGTTATATTCATTTTGAAATGCTTGGTTTAAATAACGCGCTGATAATTTAAATTCGATTGAAAGTTCATCTAATGTCGTAATCTTTCCATTAAGTGAAAGTAAGTACTCCTTAATGCGTTTGCCAATAGACTGATCATCTATCATCCCATTTTTTTTTGAGCTTACTGTATTGTGTAGTGCGCTCAAAAACTCAAGTATTTTCCCTTGTATGTGTAGTTTTCTAGCTCGCCCAACAAAATTTGATGACAACCCCGACTTCATAATGCTTGATATTGCTGAGGATATTTTGTGTATTTCTAAGGCGGGTGGTGCGTTAAGTTTAAGCGCACTTAACAGTAGGGTGACGTCCTCTTCGCCTATTAAAAGGCTGAACGATGTCCGAGGAATTGAAATGCCAATCATTTCGCTGTCATCACTGCCATCTAGATAAGCAGTCAAATTCATTTTGTCTGAGTATCTGAAAAGAGCTAGACCATGATTGAATACAATCATTTTTTTTGGAATATTCTCATGATGGAAAAATTGCCCACCGTATGCCAATTGAACTGAAAGCGTTACCTCAGGGAAGTTGCCTTCAAATTTAGTCAGCGGAATAAGTGTTCCCCTCGCTTCACGGGTAAATTTCTGCGTGCCATGAAATAGTGTCATGCCCAAAGGCAATTTTTCTGAAAGCATTTGGGCAACACCCAAATGCTTAGGAATTCCCATATTGAAAGATTCAACATCTGGCGTCGTTTCATCTACAGATAAATTACTCTGTAGTTCAGTGAGCCATTCAAATTGGTAGCTAGGAAATTTTTTATTCATGCGCTCATTCTACTTAAAGTGACACTTTAATTTTGCATGGTTTGATAATTTCGTAGAAAAAGAGGGTCTTTTGCGTAGAAGATCGGCCTCGCCAGAAGGTTGATTTTGTTCAAAATAAACAACTTCAATAAATTGGTATCCTCAAATGACTAAGTTCCCTATTCGCCCGATAGTGCTATCTATCGCTGTTCTGTTTTCAACTGAAGTTTTTGCAAACTCTTGCCTAACTCCAACTACAACAATTAGTGGTACAACAAATGATGAGTGTGCCTTGCCTAATACTGGATCTGTAACGGTTGACTCAAGCGGAAAAATTATTAATTCGACTGCTACTGGCAATGGAAATGCCGTAAATGTTGCTTGGTCAACTGGCACCAGCATTGCCAATGCTGGATTACTTCAAGCAGATTTCAATAACGCTATTTATAATATGTACGGTGGAATTGATCAGATTGTCAATTCGGGAAGTGGCGCTGGAACAGGTATTATCTCTACCGCCAACTCTTCATCAGCCATTTTAAATTTCGGAGGTTCAATCGGGCTTATTAACAACTCTGGATTAATTCAGAGTTCTGGCGATGGTGATATAACTCCTGGGTTTAAAAGCTCAGGAATTTATAACTCAAATGATTTTTGGGGTGGTTTAGGAGCTATTTCAACAATCACCAATACTGGCGTAATCGAAGGTCTCAAAGGCAATGGTATTACCAACGAGTCAGGCACGATTGGAACAATAACGAATACTTACGTAGGTAGCGGCACCGGAATCATTCGTGGTGGTGGTGTAAACACTTCTGGTGTTGGTGCTATTAGAGCTATTATGAATATGGGTGCTATTACAACCTTGACTAACGGGGTTAATGCTACGATTGAAGCGACGCCTGGTGGTAGTGAGGCGATATTTAATGGAGGTAGTATTGGTACGCTGAATAATTCTGGGTCTATCGCTGCAGCGGTCAATGGTGGTATCGCCATTTATAATCCAGGCGGAACCATCGATACTATTAACAACACAGCGACTGGTTCAATAAGTTCAAGCCAAGTTGGTATTTTTAATGACATAGGAACCATAACAACTCTGACGAATGCCGGCATCATTAGTGGTGGTTCAGGCAATGCCCAGTACGGTATTGATAATAGCGGTACGATTGGATTGTTCACTAATACTGGGTTAATCAACGGTAGTTATGGCATTAATAATCGTAACGTCATCACAACGCTCAACAATGCACAATCAAACCTCACCTACAGAGGCGCTTTGCCCGTAAACTACAATATTATTATTAATAGCACCAGCAACTTTGGTAAATTGGAAGCTTCCAGCGCGACAGGCACTACTGCCTTTGGCATTGCGGCTGGCTCAACCGCTAGTAATAATCATCTTTATTCTTCTATCTTGAGCGGGGTAACGTCAGGTCAAGTCACCAATACTTCAGGAACCTATAGCGGATATAACTGGCTTCTTAGTCTGCAATCGGGGAGTTCAACTGTTTGGGATTTATTGTTTGGAAGTCTTGTAAGTCCTGGCCCTTCTATAGTCGATACCCAAGCATCCCTCCGTACTTCTGCAGTTAGATTACGGAATATATTTAATGTTGCTACCATTTCAAATAACTTCGCAAACATGAATACATATGACTGTAACTTGTTTGATACTAAAGGGATGTGTATTTCTGCAGGAGGCCGCTACACTTCGGTAGATAATCCTAGCGCAAATTTTAGTAGTGCAGTGGTAGTAGTTGGTTATAAAGCGACACCTAATATTCGCATCGGCGGTTTTTTAGACCAAAATGTAAACAACAACACACCTTCTGGAATTAATATTTCTAATAAGAATCCTTTGATGGGTGCTTTTGTGGTGTGGAACCAAAACCAAGATGGTTTGGGCTACCAAGTTAAATTAGCTAATGCTTATCAAGATAAAAACGTCGATACAACGCGAGATATCATTGGCTCATCAGAGGCAGGGAAAGGCTCAACCGACTTGACCACAAAAAGCTATGTGGGTGAGTTGAGTTATGCCTTTAAATACAACGATAAAACATTATTACGTCCTTACATTGCCTTGCGCCACACGACTATTAAACAAGATGCTTATACAGAGGATACGACAGCGTTAGTGACTGCTCCATTGACCTATGCTGCAATTGAAGACAAATCAACAGCGGCATTGTTAGGTATTAAACTAAATCATGCTTTAACGCCTAAAGCAAACCTCACCGCAAGTTTAGGGATTGAACAAGATTTAAATCATAAGGTTGATCAATATGCTGCCAGTGGTGTGAGTGGGCTGACTTCAGAGAACTTTAATGACAACATTAAACATACACGTCCAGTCGCTTCATTAGGTGCTTACTATGCGGTAACTAAAACACAACGCATTTCAGGGGATGTTTACTACCAGCAACTGCCATTTCAAAGTACTGCGTCAACCACCGCTTACTTTAATTACACGATTGGTTTTTAATTTAAGCTGCAAGAATTCAGATGCCTAGACGCACATGAATAACTAAGGCACCTTCGGGTGTCTTTTGTTTTGGCGTTAGCGACGGTCGGCTAAGGGTCGACTCCGGAAATTGAGCCTTCACACTCGAAGGATGGCTTTGGGGATTAAGCCGACATGTGTCCTTAATTGGCAAGCGCTTCTTGGGAGGCTGGAACTTTCTAATTCAATTATTTTTTGGTCAAATCAAACCGCCGTAAAATAAGGCGGTTGCATGATGAGACTTTTTCTAAGCTGGCTAATGCTAAACCTGTGGAGAGAGAGGCAGTTTATCGGGCAATACTAAATCTCTAGTTGATGGTGCCTAAATGTTGTGTAAACGTCGGTTAAATACCCAGTGAGTTCTGAATAAAATATTTGGCTACAAATCCCACTAGCCCAAAGGTTAACCCTAAAAATAAAATAAAAGTGCCAAATTTCCCTACTTTAGCTTCCCAAGCTAAATGCCCGACAATAAAAATCATTAACAACATTAAGCCGCCAACGCCATAAGTCATGCCAAATTCGGTGATTTGCGCTTCTGTAAAACCAAAAATTGTACCTTCCAATTTTATCTCCAGTGTATTTAAGCTAAATATGTTATTTCGTGAGGAGCGAAATTAACATATTTTGTAAGTAAGGCAGTGAGTACAGCATCACAGCGATGCAGTTTATTAAAACTGTGAGTTTGTATGTCACTACAAAAGATTGCTTCTTGTGTTTATGGTTAAAAAGTTTCTGTGCTACATATGCGCTAGGCCAGCCACCAATTAAACTTAACCAGTGTAGTGTCGATTCTGGCGTGCGCCAAGCTTTCTTCATGGCGGATGTTTTATCCTGATAATAGTACAAAAAGAGTGTTAAGTTAGCGCCAAACAAAATCAAGGTGAAACTAACGGGTAAGAATCCTTTGAGCGTTCTTTCAATCACCAATGTAAAAAACATCAAGATGAACACTAAAAAGGTTGCGTTTAATTTAGTCTGTTGTTCAGTGTGTCTATAGGTCGTCGACTGATTTTGATAGGCAACGTGAGTGGCACGGAATCTTCCTCTTGCATCTTTCATTAACTCGTAACTGACTAGTTCATTAATCTCAGGCCTTTTATTCAAACGATGAATGTCTGAAATGTGTAGAAACACCTCTTTACTATCACTTGTTGCGCGAACAAACCCATAACCCTTGTCGTCATGCCATTTGATAATTTTCCCTTGTTGACGCATTGTCAAATGACGTTATAAGAGGTTAGGCAGTTGTTGTTCAATAAATTCTGTAGGTTTACGTTTGAACCCGCTTTTAGCATATTGGTTCCAGCGTCCGATGATGTAGCAGATAATTAGATTTGCTTGCGCTTCTGCATCATTTTTGAGGCCAGTTTGTGCTTCGGCAATACGTAAACATTGCTTCAGTGTGACTTCAATACGGTCATAAAGTTGGTTGATGCGTAGTTGTAGTTTGTCATCCTCATTAACTAATGCGTCACCAATAAGTACGCGGGTCATACCAGAGTTCTTTTCTGCAAATACCATGAGCATGGTCACAATGCGTTGTATTTGTCTTAGGCCTTCAGGTTCTTCTGCGCTGATTTTATTAATCAGGCCGAAAATGGTTTCTTCTATAAACAGAATCAAACCTTCAAACATTTGTGCTTTATTAGCAAAGTGGCGATACAGTGCGGCTTCACTCACTTCTAATTTTGCTGCTAATGATGCTGTGGTGATTTTCTCTCTTTTTGGAGATTCCAGCATTTTTGCCAAAGTTTCTAGAATTTGTTGTTTACGTTCGCCTGCCATATGATTTTCCTAACAAAAGATTTGTTTAATTATAGCTTAATGTGAGTAAGTGCTAACACTGAGGGTAGGCGATAATCTACAAAATTTGGTTTGTGTAGCTTTTTTGATATCCAAATTGTTTTCATCCCTAGGCGTTTTGCTGTCATGAGTGCAGGGAGGCTGTCTTCTAGCATTACACAGTCACTCGCTTTTACTCTAATCGTTTTGAGTAAGCGTTGAAAGCCTCGTGCTGAGGGTTTTGCATGAAATTGGGTAGATTCCACACTGAAAACTATATCAAATACATCTGCAATCTCTAGTAGCTCAAGTACACGAATCGCATAGCTTCGTGGTGCGTTAGTGAAAACTAACTTTCGGCCAGAGAGTGACTTTAGCATGTATTTTAGTCGCTTGGTTTGAATCACCATGTCTGGCAAAGTTGTCAGGCGATGTGTTTCAAGTAAGAAATGGTGTGGGTTGGTACCATGGTGTCGCATCAGCCCCTTGAGGGTGGCGCCGTAAATGCGCCAGTAATGCTGGCGCAATGCATGCGCTTCTGGTTCGCTCAGCGTGAGTTTATCCATGATGTACTGTGTCATGGCGCGGTTCATGACAGGAAAGATATGCGCACTAGCATTATGCAGTGTGTCGTCTAGGTCGAAAATCCAGATTCTGCTCATGCTTGGCGCTAATCGCTTATTATGAATCGGCACAGATTGCGTTGCTGTATTTTTATACGCCACGCATACTCAAGATTAAGTGCTTGAGTATGATCTGTGCCTGATTTTATTTTGCTTTAATTAGCGTGCCCACGCCTTCATCTGTTAATACTTCTAACAGTAAGGCATGTTCTACACGGCCATCAATAATATGTACCGCTTTTACGCCACTACGCGCTGCATCTAATGCAGAGCTGATTTTAGGTAACATGCCGCCTGATAGCGTACCGTCTGCCACCATGTCGTCAATTTGCCTCGGGGTTAGCCCAGTGAGTAGCTCACCATTTTTATCAAGTACGCCAGGTGTGTTAGTGAGTAAAATCAGCTTCTCGGCATTGAGTATTTCGGCAAGTTTGCCTGCTACTACGTCTGCATTAATGTTGTAAGTTTCACCATCAACACCTACGCCAATAGGCGCTACAACAGGGATAAAGTCACCAGTGTCTAAAAAGTTGATAATGCTAGGATCAATGGCTGAGATTTCGCCCACTTGCCCAATATCAATCATTTTGGTGGCGTCATCTTTATCTGCCATTAAAAGCTTGTGTGCGTGAATAAAATTACCATCCTGACCTGTTAAGCCCACTGCTTTTCCACCGTGGCGGTTGATTAAATTCACAATCTCTTTGTTTACTTGTCCACCAAGTACCATCTCAACAACGTCCATGGTTTCTTCATCTGTGACGCGCATGCCTTGGATAAACTCACCTTTTTTGCCTAGTTTATCTAACATTTCATTAATTTGTGGGCCGCCGCCGTGTACTACAACTGGGTTCATCCCCACCAGTTTCAGCAGTACAACGTCTTTGGCAAAACACTCTTTTAAGTGCTCATCTGTCATCGCATTGCCGCCGTATTTAATGACAATGGTTTTGTCGAAAAAACGTTTGATATAAGGTAACGCTTCAGCCAGCGTTTTTGCTTTTTTTGCAGCAGTTGATTGGTTTAGCATGAGTTTCCCGTAAGCTTAAATTTGGGTCAGTTTGGTTTCCGTCATTGTAACTAAAATTTGTTTACAATGTTTTGCTAAACACCTTAGATTTACGTTGATAATTGTAAAGTTTTTGTTTCTCAGCAGGAAGTTTTTCAACTCCTTGTTCTGTAAAGCCACGTTCCAAGAACCAATGCTCGGTGCGTGTCGTCAGGCAAAATAAGCTTTTAAGCCCACGCTCTTTGGCAGCATTGGCGCAGTAATAAAATAATTTATCACCACGACCGCCACCACGGTACGCTGGGTCTATGGCTAAACATGCAAATTCAGCGGTTTTTTCTGCTTCAAAAGGGTAAAGCGCTGCGCAACCGATAATGCGGTTGTCGTGTTCCATGACGTGAAAGTGATCGATTTCCATTTCAAGCCGCTCACGGCCGCGGCGCACTAAAATTCCGTCGCTCTCAAGCGGTTCAATTAACTTTAGAATGCCGCCAACATCATCAATATTGGCTTGACGCATACTTTCTAAGCTAAGCTCGGTGACCATGGTGCCGATACCATCAAGTGTAAACAGTTCTTGAATAATGGCGCCATCAATGTGGCGGCTAATCATGTGGGTTCTTGCAACACCATGCTCACAGGCACGCACTGCCGCTGGTAAATAATACGTTACGTCTTCAGAGATATTAATTGCTTGTTCAGTTTCCCGTACATTTCTTAATAGATTTTTAGCCTTTTCTGCTGTCATCTCACGTAGTAACTCACCACGTAAGTTATGTACGCCTTCTGAGTCCATTAAAAAGATGAGCTTATCTGCATCTAATGCAATCGCAGTGCTCACGGCTACATCTTCTAAACTTAAGTTGAATGCCTCACCTGTGGGCGAGTAGCCAAGCGGTGATAGCAATACCATTTCGTTGTCGTCTAAGCGTTTTTGGATGCCAATCGCATCTACTTTACGTACTTCACCTGTGTGCTGAAGGTCTACACCGTCATGCACGCCTAGTGGTTTTGCTGTGACAAAGTTGCCACTCGCTACGCGGATATCTGCGCCAGCCATTGGTGAGTTGGCAATGCCCATCGATAATAAAGCTTCAATTTCCACCCGGATTACGCCATTGGCTTCTTTTACAGCTTCCATTGCAGCATCGTCCGTCACGCGTAATCCGTTGTGCAGAAGCGGTGTGATGTTGTCACGTTTAAGCCGTTGCTCAATTTGCGGGCGTGAGCCATGCACCAGCACTAATCTTACTTCTAGGCTGGCGAGTAGGTTGAGGTCGTGCGAGAGTGCAATAAATTGTTGCTCACTCACTACCTCTCCACCAAAGGCAATCACAAATGTCCGTCCGCCAAAGGCGTGGATATATGGCGTGGCTGAGCGAAACCACTGAACAAAATCTTTAGCACTGGCACTGTTAACAGATTCCACTTGTTTGGCTAGGTACGTGGATGGTTGCTCATTGACTTGGTTTTTATTTGTTGGGTCTGGCGCTGACGTAGCATCGCTCTCTGCATAAAGATTGGCGGGGGTTGTTGCTAGTGCGGATGCGATTTTGCGGAGTAATGATTCAGAAACGCCCAGTTCGCCGCGCTCGATACGAGATAAGTTGCCAGCATCTGCATCAACGCTATATGCGAGTTGTTGCAGCGTTAAATTGAGTGATTTACGCTTGCTACGAATGCAAAGACCAAGAGACATGATTAAACACCAGTTATTTTGTAATATTTACATTAATATAGATTAAAATTGTAATTAATACAAATTAAACATGTGTTTTATGCATAAATGCATACTGTGTTGGGTAATCTTGTTTTGTTAAGCATGCTTTTGTGCGCAAATACGTTGTATCACTGCTGGTTTTGGTTCCTGCTCTTCACCTTGTTCAAAGTCAATAATGCTAAGCAGCGGTGCGTAAGTGGTGAGCAATTCATCTGGCAATAAAAGAAAATTGGGGTTGCTAGGTTTACCATAGCGCTCGTTACCACTCATGAATGTTTCGTAAATGAGTATGCCGCTAGGGTTAAGTAAGTCTGCAAGTAGTGGTAGCAAAGGTCTGTGCAGATAGCGGCTGACGATAATGCCATCGTAAGTGTGTATAAATTTGGGTGGTTCGCTAGTTTCAAGATCAAGAATCAAAACGTTGATATTGTTGATATCTTTCATGTTTGAAGTCGCGTTTTGGTCACGGTCAATTGCATCAACTTGATAACCTTGTTGTGCCAACCAAGTGGAATGACGTCCTTTACCGCATGCGAGGTCTAGTACGCGGCCCTTGCTTTTAATCTGGGGTGCATATTTCATAATCCACGGAGAATGGCTTTCTTGCATATTGAACCTTAAATTATGTTGTGTCGCTTAATTGAGCTTTAAGTATTGCTTAGTATAAATGTGATGAAAATTGATGCAGTGAACAGTAGTTATCCGATAAACTCTAGTGTCAAAATAGCAATCTACATCAAGCTTAAGGTAAACAATGAATAAATTTTTAATGATTTTAATGTTGGTGCTTGTCTCAGGTAAATCTTTTGCTGAGTGGACGATGATTCAAACAAATGATAACGGCAATATGTTGATTGATTTCGAGACACTTCAGAAAGCTGAAAATTTAATCACAGTTTCAACATTAAATGACTATTATGTGCAGCAAGCTAAAGGTGAAATGTCATCCGAATGGTTGGAGTTGCACGATTGTAAAAACAAGCAGTTCAAAGCGCTTTCCATTAAATATTATGCTGAAAATATGGCAAAAGGCGGCATCTTGGCTACCTATCATTTATCAGAAGCAGAAACTGCATGGTCTGCGGTGGTGCCTTATAGTATCGGTGAAGTAAAGGCCAACGTAATATGCAGTCGCTAAGGGGGTTGAAAGTAATCGCCATTATTAACAGTGAAGGCTTGCTAGAAATCACCCCATACTAATTGCATGGCGGCAATTGCCGTTAAAGCCGCAGTTTCTGTGCGTAAAATGCGTGGGCCGAGGACGATCGATTGAAAGTGATGTGACGTTGCAAGGTCAATCTCCTCTTGGCTTAGACCCCCTTCAGCGCCAATCAACAACTGTATCTCACCGCTTGGTTTCTGAATCCCCGTTAAGCGTTTTGCACCAATCGGATTAAGTAATATACGTGTAGTGCCAGCGCTGTGGTTTTGACTAAACCAATTTTCTAATGACACAGGCGGCAAAACCTTAGGCACATAGGCGCGCCCTGATTGCTCGCATGCCGAAATGGCAATGTTTTGCCAATGTTCGGTGCGTTTTTCTGCGCGTTCGGCTGATAGTTTCACCACGCTGCGTTTGCTGGTGATGGGTTGAATACTTTTTACACCAAGCTCTACCGCTTTTTGAATGGTGAAGTCCATTCTGTCTCCGCTGGAAATCGCCTGTAGTAAAGTGATGTTAAGTGGGGATTCATTATGCACTTCACTTGCATGAGTAATGATGGCCGTTACGCTATTCTTTTTAACGGTGGTCAGCGTGCAGTCATAATTACGTCCATCACCGTTAAACAAAATCGCATGGTCTCCTTCAGTGAGGCGTAGTGCGCGCGTTGCGTGTGCTGCGGCACTTTCTGAAAGTTGAACGGTTTCATTGAGAACCAAAGGCGAGTTGGTATAAAAGCGCAAATTAGCCATAAAGCGGGCGACTCCAAAAGTAAAACAAGATATAAAACAAAAGTGATAATATAAACATTAACGTTGTCACAGTAATAAGTATAACGAAATAAGGAGAATAAGATGGTCAGCTTAAATCCCCCCGTATGTAATTTTTGTCAGCCTGCTATGGATTTTAATTTATTAGGTGTAGACGGTAAGCGATACACGCTAGCAAATAGTGCAGGTAAAAACGGATTGTTAGTCATGTTTATCTGTAACCACTGCCCTTATGTGAAAGCAATCAAAGCGCGCCTAGTCGAAGATTGTCGCGAGCTGTTGAAGTATGGCATTAACACCATTGCAATTCAAAGTAATGATACCGAAAACTATCCTGAAGACTCTTACGAACGCATGATGGAGGAATCGCAGTTATTTAACTTCCCTTTTCCTTACGTGCTGGATGAAACGCAAGAAGTAGCAAAGGCGTATGGTGCAGTGTGTACCCCAGACTTTTTTGGGTTTAATGCCGATCTTGAGTTGCAATATCGTGGTCGATTTGATGCCGCAGGCCGCCGTCAATCTGATGAAAATCATCCGAGAGATCTGTTTGACGCGATGAAGCTAATTGCAGAAACTGGTGAGGGGCCTAAAGAGCAAACTCCAAGTATCGGCTGTAGTATTAAATGGTTCCCCGAGGAGTCGATCTAAAATCCAGTCATGAATCATGATGTCGTGGATTATATTTCTCCAGAGGCTGTATTCACGCTAGATGGGTTGTTTCATGAGCGAGTAAAGCGCTCACCTGATGGCATTGCTTACCGTTATTTTGATGAGCAAACTGGTGAGTGGTGCGAGCTTACATGGTTGGCTGCAATGCAAGAGGTTGTCAGGTGGCAGCAAGCTTTGATGCGAGAGGGGCTTGCTGTAGGTGACCGTGTTGCGATTATGCTCAAAAACTGTCCTGCTTGGGTTGCTTTTGATCAGGCGGCATTAGGATTGGGCTTAGTCACAGTTCCGTTGTACGTGTCTGATAGACCTGAAAATGTCGCACATGTATTACAAGATTCTGAGGCTAAATTGCTATTGGTCCATAGCACAGATGATTGGCATCCCATCCGTGAGTTAGACGTTAATTTGAGTAGTATTCAGCGTGTGGTGAGCTATAAAACTCCGCCAGAAAGCGGTAATGACTCGCGCATCAAAGGCGTGGATGAATGGTTGTTATCTTCGAGTTTCGGTGAGTTCCAGCATCTAGTGGCTGATGCAGATGCATTGGCAACAATAGTCTATACCTCAGGTACAACAGGTAAGTCAAAAGGGGTGATGCTCACGCACGGTAACATTATGCAAAATGCATGGGGCTCATTGGTTGTTTTTACCGTTTACCCTCATGATGTTTTTCTATCATTTTTACCGTTGTCACATGCCTTGGAGCGGATGGCTGGGTATTGTTTGCCCATCATGTCTGGCGCTAGTGTCGCGTTTGCAAGGTCGGTGCAACAGTTGCAGGAGGACTTAGCTAGTGTTCGCCCCACCATTATTGTGACAGTCCCTCGGATTTTTGAACGTATTCAGCTCGCATTGCGTAGTAAGTTAGAAAAAAGCCCGGCTTATGCAAGATGTCTGTTTGAATGGGCAGTTACTGTAGGATATAGCCGTTTTGAATATGAGCAGGGGCGCGGTAGGTGGCGCTGGTGCCACTTGTTTTGGCCTATTTTAAAAAAACTGGTGGCGAGTAAGTTGCAAGCGCGTTTAGGTGGTCGGTTACGCTTGGCAGTTGCTGGTGGGGCGGCATTGTCGGCGGATAGTGCGCGAACCTTTATTGGTCTAGGTGTGCCGATTGCTCAAGGGTATGGCCTGACTGAAACTAGTCCCGTGATTAGTGTGAACCATGCCGAGAATAATGTGCCTACTAGTGTAGGGCATGTTCTGCAAGGGGTGCAGGTGCGGTTGGGTGAGTCCGATGGCTTAGAAGTGCGCGGCCCTAATGTAATGCAAGGGTATTGGAACAACAAAGAGGCAAACGAGGCGATATTCACTGACGATGGATGGCTAAAAACTGGTGATGTCGCAAAGATTGATGCAACTGGTCGCATCACTATTACAGGGCGTATTAAAGAAATTATCGTGCTGTCTAATGGTGAGAAAGTGCCGCCTGCTGATATCGAAGCGGCGATATTGAGAGACACTCTATTTGAACAGGTAATGTTGGTTGGTGAAGGTAAACCGTATTTGGGGTTGCTTGCTGTAGTGAATCATACGCAATGGCAGGAGTTAGCTAACGAGCATCATTTATCTAGTTCTTGGCTACCTAGTGCTTGGCCAGATGCGCTTAATAATCGCCAAGCGAATACTTTTGCGCTTAGCCGTGTGGCCGCACAAATGAAAGCTTTTCCTGGTTATGCAAAAGTTAGAAAAATTGCCTTGCTGCACGAAGCGTGGACAGTAGAGAATGGTTTGCTAACCCCAACCTTGAAAATTAAACGTCATCTCATTTTGCAGCAACATCAAGCGCAATATGAGCAATTATATGAAAACTTTAAGTTATCGTAAGTGTTTATAGGTTTTATAGTGGTGGTTTGGGATTTATAGTTAAGTGCTGTTCTGAGATGCAGGCGTGCTTAAGTTGATTTTACAAAAATAAAGGATTGATTGTGACGCAGACAGTGACTGAAAGTAGAAAATTACGCTGGGGTATATTGGGTGCTGCGCGTGTTAATGAGCGCTTACTTCCTGCTATTGTAGAAGCACCTAACGCGCAGCTTGTTGCGATTGCTAGCCGCCGTGAAGGCGCTGCTAAAGCTACTTTAGAGAAGTATGCGCCATGCTATATGAGTACTGTGCAATGTTATGACGATATGGACTCTTTGATAGCAGATGCCAATGTGGAGGCTATTTACTGCCCAATGGCAAATAATGAGCATGCTGAATGGGCGCTTAAGGCAATCAATGCGGGTAAGCACGTGCTGATTGAAAAGCCGATGGCATTGACCGTCGCTGATATTGAGAAAATTGAACAGGCAGCGCTAAAAAATAATGTGAAAGTGATGGAGGGCTTTATGTATCGCTTTCATCCGCAACATGCGCGTATCCAAGAGATTGTGGCGTCTGGCCTGATTGGCGATGTGCTATCCGCACGCGCCAGCTATTCATTTTTAATGCGCCCAGCGCGTATGTATCGTATTGCCAGCGGTGTGGCGCAAGGCGGCGGTGCGATGTGGGATATCGGCCCTTATGCAATCCACTCTTTGCGTTGGGCAATGGGTTTGGGTGTTGATGTAAATAGTGCTAAGCCCGCGGAGCCAAAGTCAGTGATAGCACATGCTAAATTAAATGAGGTGGGTGCGGATATCGTGACTAGCGGTGTGCTGGATTTTGGCCACGATGCACAAGGTCGTGCGCTATTTGGTCATTTCGATGTGAGTTTTGAGCGTTCGCGTAAGTCAGAGTATGAAATTATCGGCACGAAAGGTTGGGTGAAATGTCACGCAGCGTGGGTGTTTCAGAATGATGTGCCTGTTATTTCATGGGCAACGGAAGATGGAAAGTACGCAGAAGAACGTTTTGCACCAAGTAACCACTTTAATCTGGAAATTGAACACTTTAGCGATTGTGTGTTGAACAATAAGCCAACCCATTTAACTTTTGCTGATGCTAAAGCGAACTGTAAAGCGATTGAAGCTGTACTACAGTCTGTTGCGAACCAGCGCTTAGTGGAAATAAGTTAAATCTAGCGGTGATTTTTTGCCAGAATTTTGAAAGTGCGGCTTTGTTGAAAGTCACCACTTTTCTTACGTTGTACTTGCCGAAAATCGCTATCTAAGCAATAATTTAGCTTTCACGTAAAAGCAGTTAAATTACTGACTTTTTGAAAACTTCAATTTAGGTTTATGAGGTTTTGCGCAAAACGCTATCTTTATAAGTCCTCAAGTATTAATCATTAGGGAGAAAACAATGGCAACACGTCAAGACCTAGCTAATGCGATTCGTGCGTTATCTATGGATGCAGTGCAAAAAGCTAACTCTGGCCACCCAGGTGCGCCTATGGGTATGGCTGAAATCGCAGAAGTATTGTGGAATCACCACTTGCGTCACAATCCAACAAATCCAAACTGGGCTGATCGTGACCGCTTTGTGCTTTCTAACGGCCACGGTTCTATGTTGATTTACTCTTTATTGCATCTAACAGGCTACGACTTGCCTATGGATGAAATCAAGACATTCCGTCAATTGCATTCAAAATGTGCTGGTCACCCAGAGTACAGCTATGCACCAGGCATTGAAACAACCACAGGTCCATTAGGTCAAGGTATCACCAACGCAGTTGGTTTTGCGATGGCTGAAAAATTAATGGCTAGCCAATTCAACAAGCCAGGTCACGACATTGTTGATCATTACACATACTGCTTCTTAGGTGACGGCTGTATGATGGAAGGTGTATCACACGAAGCTTGTGCTTTAGCTGGTACATGGGGTTTAGGCAAATTGGTTGCTTTCTGGGATGACAACGGTATTTCTATCGATGGTCACATTGAAGGCTGGTATACAGACGACACAGCTAAGCGCTTTGAAGCTTACGGCTGGCACGTTCAATCAGTAGATGGTCACGATTCTGACGCTATCGACGCAGCTGTTAAAGCAGCTAAAGCAGTCACAGACAAACCATCATTGATCTGCTGTAAAACAATCATTGGTAAAGGTTCACCAAACAAATCAGGTAGCCATGACTGCCACGGTTCTGCATTAGGTGATGCTGAAGTTGCTGCAACACGTGCTGCCATCGGTTGGCCACATGCTCCATTTGAAATTCCTGCTGACGTTTACGCTGGTTGGGATCAAAAAGCTAAAGGTTCTAAAACAGAGGGTGACTGGAACGCTAAGTTTGATGCTTACGCTAAAGCATTCCCAGCTGAAGCTGCCGAGTTCAAACGCCGTATGGCAGGTGACTTACCAGCTAACTGGAAAGAAGCAACTGATGCATTTATCGCTGCAACTAACGATAAAGCAGAAGGTATTGCAACACGTAAAGCTTCACAAAATGCAATTACTGCACTAGCACCAGTATTACCAGAGTTCTTAGGCGGTTCTGCTGACTTAACAGGTTCTAACCTGACAGCGGCTCCAAGCTTCAAACACGTATCTGGTAAAGAGCCAGGTAACTACATCTCTTATGGTGTACGTGAATTCGGTATGTTTGCAATCATGAACGGTATGGCATTGCACGGTGGTTTGTTACCATTCGGCGGTACATTCCACATGTTCTCAGACTATGCTAAGAGCGCATTGCGTATGGCTGCATTGATGAAACAACGTACTATCGCTGTTTTATCACATGACTCTATCGGTCAAGGTGAAGATGGTCCTACTCACCAACCAATCGAAAATACATCAGGTTTACGTTACATTCCTAACATGGATGTATGGCGTCCAGGTAGTTCAACAGAAACTGCTGTTGCTTGGGTAGCTGCTGTTGAGCGTAAAAATGGTCCATCTAGCTTGGTATTAAGCCGTCAAAACGTTGCTGGTATCAAACATGATGCAGCGCAGTTCGACTTAATGCGTAAAGGTGCTTATGTGTTCTCTGACGTGGCTGGTAAAGCAGACGTTATCATCATCGCTAACGGTTCTGAACTTGAGTTGGCTGTTAAAGCAGCGGCTGAGTTGAACTCAGCAGGTACTAAAGTACGTGTGGTTTCAATGCCATCAACAAATGTATTTGACCGTCAAGACAAAGCATACAAAGACAGCGTGTTAACTCCAGGTGTTAAACGTGTAGCGGTTGAAGCTGCTCACTCAGATTTCTGGCGTAAATATGTAGGTCTTGAAGGCGCTGTTGTTGGTATCGACACATTTGGTGAATCAGCACCAGGTGGCGTATTGATGAAGCACTTTGGCTTTACAGTTGAAAACGTAGTTGCAACTGTTAAATCGGTGCTTTAATTCGCTAGTGTGACCAAGCTGTATCAGTTAGTAAGTTTGGTCAGTTAGTATTAAAAAGGCACCTCAATATTGGGGTGCCTTAATTTTTTATAGCGCTAGTTTTTATAGCGGATGTTTAGCTTTAAGTGGTAGATGAATTTAAGCTATGTATGCTTTAACTGGCTTGCAGTTAATTGAAAATATTTAGGAATTATCATGGCAATTCGAGTGGCAATTAATGGTTATGGTCGTATTGGACGTATGGTGTTGCGTGCAGTGTATGAATTAGGTCGTAAAGACATTGAAATTATTGCAATTAATAGCGCAGGTTGTGATGCCGAAAGTAATGCACATTTAACACGTTATGACAGTGCTCACGGCAGATTTCCATTTGATGTAGGTGTCGATGGTGATGCCATGATTATCAATAGCCAGAAAATCAAAACATTTGCAACGCGTAACCCAGCTGAACTACCATGGCGTGACCTAGGTATTGATGTTGTGCTTGAGTGTACAGGTGCATTTAATAGTAAAGCCAAAGCACAAGCGCATATTGATGCGGGTGCAAAAAAAGTATTGTTATCAGCGCCAGGTGATAAAGATGTTGATGCAACCGTTGTATATGGTGTGAACCATGATGTCATTAAAGCAAGCCATACCGTAGTTTCTAATGCTTCATGCACAACCAACGGTCTTGCGCCAATGGTAAAACCTTTGAATGACAAAATTGGTATCGTCAACGGATTGATGAACACAATTCATTCATACACGAACGACCAAGTGTTAACAGATTCACATCACTCAGATATGCGTCGCGCACGTTCTGCTACTACTTCGTTGATTCCAACCAAAACAGGTGCAGCAGCAGCGGTAGGTTTGGTATTGCCAGAGTTGAATGGGAAGTTGGATGGTTTTGCGATTCGCGTACCAACCATTAATGTTTCGATTGTTGATTTGACGTTTACGCCATCACGTCCTACTACAAAAGAAGAAGTTAACCATATCATGCATGAAGCGGCTAACAGCGGTGCGCTTAAAGGTATTTTGTCTTACAACGAAGCACCGTTGGTGTCTATTGATTACAACCATACTAGTTTCTCATCAAACTTTGATGCAACATTAACTAAAGTGACGAAAGATGGCATGTTGGTTAAAGTGTGTGCATGGTACGACAATGAGTGGGGCTTCAGTTGCCGCATGTTAGATAACGTAGTTGCTATGATGGCCGCTAAATAAGGAGATTTGTCATGAATGTGATCAAAATGACGGATTTAGATTTAAACGGTAAGCGTGTATTAATCCGCGCCGACCTTAACGTACCAGTTGCTGATGGTAAAGTGACTTCAGATGCACGTATTACTGCTTCAATGGCGACCATTGAATTTGCCATTAAAGCAGGTGCCAAAGTGATGGTGACCTCGCACCTAGGCCGTCCTGAAGAAGGTGTTTACTCAGAAGAAAACTCATTGCAACCAGTCGTAGATGTGATTTCAGCAAAGCTGGCAAAGCCTGTGCGCCTGATTAAAGATTGGGTCGATGGTGGCTTTGAAGTCGCTGCGGGTGAGTTAGTTGTGTTGGAAAATTGTCGCTTTAACAAAGGTGAGAAGAAAAGTAGCGATGAACTGTCACAAAAGTATGCGAAGCTATGTGATATTTTCGTGATGGATGCTTTTGGTACTGCGCATCGTGCGGAAGCAAGTACCCATGGTGTTGCAAAGTTTGCGCCAGTGGCAGCAGCAGGCATATTATTAGTGAATGAGTTAGAAGCGCTAACTAAAGCTTTGTTGAATCCAGCGCGTCCGATGGTGGCGATTGTTGGTGGCAGCAAAGTGTCTACTAAGTTGACAGTGCTTGAGAGTTTGTCTGAAAAAGTAGATCAGATGGTAGTGGGTGGTGGTATTGCCAATACTTTCTTAAAAGCCTCTGGTTTTGAAGTCGGAAAATCATTATGCGAAGATGACTTAGTACCTGTCGCACGCACCTTAATGGACAAAATGTCCCAAAGAGGCGCAGCGGTGCCAGTTGCGGTTGATGTAGTATGCGCTAAGAAATTTGATGTAAATGAGCCAGCTATCAAGAAAGACGTGGCTGATGTGGCCGCTGATGATATGATTTTTGATATTGGCGCGAAATCTGCTAATGAATTAGTAGAGATCATTAACAATGCAGGGACTGTGGTTTGGAATGGTCCAGTAGGTGTGTTTGAATTTGATCAGTTTGGCGAAGGTACTAAAACCATTGCTACTGCCATTGCTAATACAAAAGCATTTACTTTAGCGGGTGGTGGCGACACGATTGCTGCAATTCAAAAGTACGGCATTGAAAGTAAAGTAGATTACATTTCAACGGCGGGCGGTGCATTTTTAGAGTTTTTAGAAGGTAAGACGTTACCAGCAGTTGAGATTTTAGAATTACGTGCTAAAAGTTAACTAGCCCGAACCTTTAGTATGAAAAGCATGACTTTAAAAATGGGGCTATCAGCCCCATTTTTATTTTGAATTTGTTATTTTTAGAGAAATTAAGGTAGAAGTTTGACATTACGTAAAACAAAAATTGTTGCAACACTAGGCCCATCCTCTACTAGCGAGGAGATGTTGGCGCGCATGATTACCGCAGGCGTTAATGTTGTACGTTTAAATTTTTCACACGGTAGCGCAGAAGATCACATTAAACGTGCAGAAATCGTGCGTAATATTGCGGCTAAACTAGGGCGTCCTGTTGGCGTCCTGTGCGACTTACAGGGGCCTAAAATTCGCATAGGTAAATTTGAGCTTGGTAAAGTCACGTTAAAAACAGGTGATATCTTTATATTGGATGCTGATTGCGAACTTGGTAATCAATACCATGTTGGATTAGATTACAAAACACTCCCGCAAGAGGTGTCGGAAAATGCGATATTGTTGTTGGATGATGGTCGCATTACTATGCAGGTGGATAGAATCAAAGGCAATCAAATCCATTGCGTCGTGCTGAGTGGCGGTGTCTTATCCAATAATAAGGGTATTAACCGTCAAGGTGGTGGCTTGTCTGCGGATGCTTTAACCAAAAAAGATCGAGAAGATATTAAAACTGCGGTTGCGCTAGAAGCGGATTACATTGCCATCTCGTTTCCTAAATCTGCACTAGATGTAGAGCTTGCACGCACTTTAGTGCGTAAGGCTGGCGGCACGGCAAGCATCATTGCAAAAATTGAGCGCGCTGAGGCTATTAATGATTTAGAGGCCATTATTGACGCTTCTGACGCCATTATGGTGGCACGGGGTGACTTGGGTGTTGAAGTGGGTGATGCGGCGGTTCCTGGCTTGCAAAAACGGATGATACGCATGGCACGTGCGCAAAATAAGCTGGTGATCACAGCGACACAGATGATGGAGTCTATGATTACCAGCCCAATCCCGACACGTGCTGAAGTTTCAGATGTGGCAAATGCTGTACTGGATGGTACAGATGCGGTGATGCTTTCAGCTGAAACTGCGGCTGGACAATATCCGTTAGAGACAATAGAGGCAGTACATCGGGTAGTGGTTGAGGCTGAGAAAGAGTACTTTAGTCAGTATCATGCGCAAAAGCTTAATCAGGTCTTTATTAAAACAGATGAAGCCGTAGCCGCAGCCGCTATTTATACGGCTCAGCATTTAAAGGTGAAGGCAATTGCTGCGCTTACGCAGTCTGGTAATGCTGCACAATGGCTATCACGCGCGGATGCAGAAGTGCCCATTTACGCATTATCACCTGATAAGCTAGCGCGCAGAAAGCTCACATTGCACCGCGGTGTTTATCCTTACCCAATTGAGCAAGAGGATAAGAATAGAGATGAAATCATCGCTGCAATGGAGCAAGTGCTACTCAGGCAAAGAGTTGTGAGTGATGGCGACCTTGTCTTGTTAACTTTTGGTGAACCTATCGGGCATCCTGGCGGCACTAATACAATGAAAATCATTAAAATTGGTGAGTATAGAAAAGATTAAGAGGCTACTAGATCACACCTATCTAAAAACGTTGCCGCAGTAAGGGTAGGCATATTCCAAAGTTATTAAATATTGGTTATTTCAAATTCAAGCATCAAAAATTTTTATACAGGTAGGCTTTGAATCAATTTCACATCCTTGTGTAAAATAAGCGCTATGCTTCAATCTAAGAAAAAACGATAATCATTCAAATATGAATACCGCCGCAAATAACCTTAATTCCCAAACTCAAGCGCTTGAAACATTGAAGCTGTTCCGAATTATATTCAAGTCAGCAAATCGTCACTTTCATGAAGTCGAAAAGTTAGCTGGATTAGGCGGCGCTTCACTTTGGGCGCTAGCTGAGATTGCAGAGACAGAAAACTCAACAGTGACTGATTTAGCGACTCAAATGTCAATTCATCAATCAACTGCCAGTAATCTTCTAGATAAGTTAGAGGCAGAAGGCTACATTACTAGAGTCAAAAGCACGAGTGATAGAAGAGTGGTGTGTCTCAACGCCACTGTTCAGGGCAGGGAGGTGCTGGCAAAAGCACCCCTTCCGCATAGGGGAATACTTCCAGATGCGCTCATGCGATTGAACCCACAGGCGCTCGCTGAGCTTCATAGCCACTTAACTGCGTTGGTTGATGGAATGTTAAAAACACAAATCAACTCTGCGTTTGAACCTTTAGGTAAGCGCTAAAATTATACAAACCTTGCATCGTTAATAACTTACTGAGTTGATTTTAGCTATCAAATAGCAACTGAAGAAAGACAGCCAAAGTTTAGCTGGCGCCGTGAATACACCGCAGAAAAATCAAAAAAACAGCGGGTATTATCAAGCCAACTCGTAGCGACTATCAGGCAAGCTATGGTTTTGCTTCACTCCAAAACTTTATACTTTAAACGCTACAGATCCATCTTTATATTGACCTGGATAAATTGTTAGGTGGGGATAAGGAATCTCAATACCTTGTTTATCAAATGCGGCCTTGATAAGTTTGAGGTATTGTCTTTTGACACCCCATTGTTCAAGAGGTAAGACTTTAAAACGGCATCGAATCACAACTGAGGAGTTATCAAGCTGCTCAACACCAGCCATTTCCATCGTGTCTAGAATTTTGAACTTAAACTCTTTATCGTTTCGTAGTTGCTCACCTACGTTTTTCATGACTTGAATAACTTCATCGATATTTTCGCGATAAGCCACCCCTACGTCAATGACCGCATTAGCAAAGCCCCTACTCATATTGGTCACCGTAGTGATAGTGCCATTCGGCACAAAATGTACGTTGCCACTGTAATCCCGCATTTTGATATATCTGAGCGTAACCTCTTCTACTAGCCCCGCCTTGCCACCAGCATCCACCACATCACCTTGTCTAATCTGATTTTCTAGCAACAAGAAAAATCCGTTGAAGTAATCCTTTATTAAACTTTGTGCGCCAAAGCCAACAGCTACCCCCACTACGCCAGCTGCTGCTAAGATAGGCGCTATAGAGATACCAAGCTCGTGCAGTACTTCTACAATAGCGATGATGACGACTACAATTGTTGCAATATAGCGAAAGACTCGGCCCACTGTATCAATACGCTTCATTTCTTCAAAGTCGTCTGATGCACGTTCTTTTAAATGTAACTTAAGCGTCATGATCAGCTTGGAGCTTAACTTCATTAGAATTCCTGCAACCGATAAAATCAGCAGTATACGTAGCATTGTTTTAATCAGTGCCCACAATACTTCAGGGTCGCTAAAGCCAATGCTGGTGAGTATATTATCCATATTTCCTCCTATTGTTAATTTGTAAAACTACAGTTTGATTGATTAAAAGCGCATTTATTAATTAAGAAATGGGTGTCTTGGCGCTGATAGTTGAGTCACGTGAAAATAAGACCAAGGTAAGCCATAAACCAAAGACGGCTTATGAAAAATGTTCAGCGCAAAAATTGTTAAAATAGTCCCGTGATGGCGCTTCAATATGAGTTTTATGCAAAAGTAAGTCTTGTTCTGCTATGTTTGTAACCAATAGAAACTAAGTGCAGGTATTTCAATGAGATGGTCATGCGGCTCAATACTGTCACCACTATGTAAATCTCTAATAGCAAGAGGTTGGAAAAACCCTTTTTTACAAAGATCTTCAATATTCAGTTGTTGTGGGTTATTGTCAAAATTACATATCACTAATATGCGTGAATAAGTATTGATATTGTCGAAACGAGAAAATACGAACAGATGCGGATTGTCAGTTTCTAGTAGTTCACGGTTGTTATGGTCTGCAAATGCACTGATTTCCTTGCGTACCGCAATCATCTTTTTCAGCCCGCTGAAAATCTTTTGTTCTACGCTGCCATGTATGTTTCGTAAGCTAGCTTTATTCCAATCTAATTTTGGTCTATGCACCCAACGGCTATCGTTTTGCTTAAACTCGTCCAACAAGTAAGAAACATCATTGAGCGTGCCTAGTGCATCGCCGTAATATAAAAGTGGAATGCCACCAAATGCAAGAATCACGCTGTGCAAGAGTAGAATTGTCTGAATAGCTTCTTGAATAGCGATTGGATCATTTGCTTCAATTGCCGCTTCTAGGCCGACTAGTGAAGCTAAAGAGCCTGCAATTCTTGTATCGCCATTTTTCTTGTTGCTTCCAAATGCAACACCTCTTGCTGACGATACTTGATGGTTTCCAGTATAGTAATCCACCAGAAATTTACGATGTAAGCGTGGGTCATAACCAGCTAGGCGTATGTCGTTATCGTCAAAGCCTAAGCCAATATCATCATGGCAGCGAATATAGTTAAGCCATGTGGCGCGCTCCAATTTATCAGGAATACTCTTAATGCCCAGATTTAGTAATGTTGCTTTTTTGGTCGCCACTGCGTCCCATAACAATGCCATGAGCGTTGCGTTATAGGCAATTTCACATTCCTTAGCATTAATGGCATCTTCACCAAAGTATTTAATCACTTCAACTGGCGCTACAATCGCCTCAGCAATGAATAACACCCCAGGCGCCGTCACTTGGCAGCAGTCTTTCATTAACTGTAAAATAAGATGAGCTTCACGTTCGTTCTGGCAAGTGCTACCAATTTTTTTCCAAAGAAAAGCCACGGCATCGAGCCTGATGATATCTGCACCGCGATTGGCCCAGAATAAAATAATATCAACCATCTCAATTAATACAGCTGGATTTTTGTAGTTGAGATCCCACTGGTAATGATTGAAAACGGTCATCACCCATTTGCTCATATCAGGATCCCAGGTGAAGTTGCTAGGTGATGTTTCGGGAAATACTTCAGGCATGGTTTCTTCATACATGTCTGGTGTCTCACGGTCCTCAAACACATGGTAATAATCCTGATAGCTCTTTTCGCCTGCACGTGCTTTTATTGCCCACTCGTGCTCGTCGGAAGTGTGGTTAACCACCACATCAAGTGCGAGTAGCATGCCGCGCTTTTTGAGGTTTTTAACCAAGCCATCCAAATCGCCAAGCGACCCTATTTCAGGGCTTATTTTTCTGAAATCTCTTACAGCATAGCCCCCATCACTTTTACCTTTAGGGCAATCCAAAATTGGCATGACATGCAGCATATTGATGCCAAGGTCCTGTAAATAAGCCAATTTACTTTGTAAGCCAGCTAAATCTTCAGAGAATTCTTTACAGTAAAGGGCATAGCCTATCCACTTTTGACTTAGGAACCAATCGTGATCTTTTTCACGTGCTAAATCCAATTTACGCAACGCTTGAGGTCTTGTTGCGTAGGAGCGTGTTAGCGTTTTTACCAGGTTATGCATTTGCGCTTTAAAGTCTGGGCGATGCCCATAGAGCTGATGAAACAAACAATAGATGGCATAAAAATTTGCCCCTAGCCTGATGTAAAAATGCTGTAGGTTTTTATCTTTTATGTCGTGTTCCAGCTCAATCAAAATATCATTGAGTATGGAGTGTGAAACTTGTTCATACATGATTGAGCGCCTGTTCTTTTAATGAAGCTTTATCCATACTAACATTCATGCCGTAGTGATTGAGTCCTTCGATAATGCCCGCTGCATAATGGCCATTAGCAAAATAAATATGCTGTTGATCACGCAATATCGCTAGCTCTGGGCTATGGTTACCTACGACCACAGCACGTGTATCACCCACTAACATTTCCGTATCGTTCCCAGAGTCACCAGCGACTAAAAAGCTTTCTAGTGGTAAGCCCCATTTGTAAGCAAGGTAACGAATCGCATGCCCTTTGGATGCCCTAATCGGTAGTACATCAAGAAACTCTTCGTGTGAATAAATCAGCTGGGCATGTAATTTTAACCGCAAAGCGAAAATCTCGGGGGCTTGCCCCCGAGTTGGATAGCGTACAATGGCTGGGTTTGCCATTGTGAGGTATCCAGCTCATGGACATACGGAGAAATACCCATCATATATTCAGAATCATGTACCACTT
>JAUXNQ010000039.1 GCA_030682715.1 Methylotenera sp.
CAAAGTGGTACATGATTCTGAATATATGATGGGTATTTCTCCGTATGTCCATGAGCTGGATACCTCACAATGGCAAACCCAGCCATTGTACGCTATCCAACTCGGGGGCAAGCCCCCGAGATTTTCGCTTTGCGGTTAAAAGGTTCCATTGACACAGTTTATGTGTGTTGTAACAAGCGGAAAAATAATTTAAATTTGTTATAAGCTTAATTAAGCTCTGTTGACAATATTTAATTGACTATCGCCAGTCATATTCAGTTGATGTAAGGACATATTGCATGAAATCAATCAATCAAAACATCCAACCAGCACTTAATGTTGAAAATAAAGAACAGCCAACATCACTAAATTGGCATGCTAGCAGTCCATCTCAAGTATTTTCCCACCTAAACGTTGATGAGCATCAAGGCTTAAGCCACGCGGAGGCTAAAGCGCGTCTAGCACAATATGGTGCTAATGCGTTGCCAGAACATGCGCGCAGACCAGCTTGGATAAGGTTCTGTTTACAATTTCACAATCCACTCATTTATGTACTTTTAGTAGCAGGATTCATTACCTTAGCGCTTAAAGACTATATTGATGCTGGTGTTATTTTTGCTGTCATTCTCGTGAATGCCTTGATTGGTTTTATTCAAGAAGGAAAAGCCGAACAAGCATTAGAAGCTGTGCGTAATATGTTAGCGCAACATGCCAGAGTGTTGCGCGATGGTGATCGGCATGAAATCAGCGCAAAGGAGTTAGTGCCTGGCGATATAGTGATATTAGAATCTGGCGACAAAGTACCCGCAGACCTACGCTTATTTAAGACAAAAAACCTCAAAGTGAATGAGGCCGCACTAACAGGTGAATCATTACCTACTGAGAAAAATACGCCTGCTGTGAGCGAGGATGCCGCAATTGGTGACAGACATACCATGGCTTATTCAGGCACGATTATCGCTATTGGTCATGCGCATGGTGTTGTTGTTGAAACAGGGGTTAATACCGAAATCGGACGTATTGGCACTTTAGTTGGTGAAATTAAATCGCTCAGCACGCCTCTCACGCGCAGACTCGACCAACTGGCGAAACAAATTACACTCGTGATCATCATTATCAGTGCCATCACCTTTTTGTATGGGCGCTATATTAATGAAATGCCTACGCTTGATATTTTTCTCGCAGTGGTGGGGCTGGCAGTTGCAGCAATACCAGAAGGCTTACCAGCAATCGTCACCATTATATTAGCAATTGGTACACGCTCATTAGCAAGCAATAAAGCGATTATTCGTCGCCTACCCGCGGTAGAAACTCTAGGTTCAGTCAGCGTCATTTGCTCTGATAAAACAGGCACCCTCACTAAAAATGAAATGACTGCCGTACGCATAGTACTTGCTGATTGCAATATTGAGATAACAGGTTCAGGCTACAGCCCAGAAGGTGGTTTTCACTGCAATAACAAACCCATTGATGCATCAGCAAATGTAGCAGTGGCACAACTGGTTCGTTGCGCTTTACTATGTAACGATGCTCGTATTGAACACAAGCCAGATGAAAATGTATGGTCGCTTATTGGTGACCCTACTGAGGGAGCCCTGCTTGCATTGGCGCATAAGTCGAGTTTAGATACAGTATCAGAACTGCAACGCTACCCAAGAATTGATACTATACCGTTTGAATCTGAACAACAATTCATGGTGACACTCCATCATGATCATAATGGTCAATACTTTGCGTTCATTAAAGGGGCACCAGAGCGCATATTTGCGCTATGCAAAACCCAAGTAGATGCAAAAGATCTGGACTTAGCCTATTGGACTAAGCAAATGGAGCAATTAGCTAGTGAGGGTGAGCGCGTTCTTGGGCTTGCTAAATACACATTCCCATCTGAAAAAAACAGCATCAGCCTAAGTGACATTAGTCAGCAATTTGAGCTACTTGGCATTGTGGGCATTATTGACCCGCCTCGTGAAGAGGCGATTCAAGCGATTGCAGAGTGCAAACAAGCCGGCATTATGGTAAAGATGATTACAGGCGACCATGCAGTGACGGCCGCAGCCATCGGCCAAAAGCTCGGATTAAATGCAGACAATGCACTTACTGGCGCTCAAATAGAGAAGCTGTCTGATGAAGCTTTAAAAACCAGCGTCATGCAAACTGATATTTTTGCGCGGGCTAGCCCAGAGCATAAATTACGATTAATCTCGGCACTTCAATCGCTAGGTTATCAAGTTGCGATGACGGGCGATGGCGTCAATGATGCCCCTGCCCTTAAGTCTGCAGACATTGGCATTGCAATGGGAATGAAAGGCACTGATGCTGCTCGGGAGGCCTCGGACCTAGTGCTGACGGATGACAACTTTGCCACCATTGCTCGTGCCGTGCGTGAGGGCAGAGCTGTTTTCGACAATATTAAAAAATCTCTGCTTTTTTTGTTGCCCACCAATGGCGGTCAATCTGGCGTTATTATATTGTCAGTCTATGCAGGAATTGCAATGCCGATTACTGCTGGACAGATTCTTTGGGTAAATATGGTCACCGCTATCACACTGGCACTAGCACTGGCTTTTGAGCCTGCTGAAAAAAACGTAATGAAATATCCACCACGTCCTAGCAACGAACCCTTAATCACAGGCTCGCTCATCACAAGAGTCATTTTTGTATCCATTTTAATGATTGCTGTGACGTTTATCGCTTTTGAATGGGAACTATCTCGCGGTAGTTCAATAGAAATAGCAAGAACAGCAGCAGTAAATATGCTAGTAGTAGGTGAGCTTGTCTATTTATTTAATATACGTCACTTTACGACATCTGCATTTAACACTGAAACATTGCTTGGTAACCCAACAGCGATTGTAGTCAGTATTTTGCTGATTAGTTTTCAATTGCTTTTTACCTACGCACCAGTAATGCAATCAATGTTTCAAAGCCAAGGTCTTGATATGCTTTCTTGGCTGGTGATTATCAGTTTAGGCATCATTAAGTTTTTCATCGTAGAAGTTGAAAAAGCCATCTGGCGTTATTACAAAGTAACTAGGATGTAGCCATGATGATTGGAGATAGTGATAGACATATTAACAAGCCATCCCCTAAAATCTGATTAATCACGGTATTGGCACATGTAGATTGCTACGTTGCGCCAATACCGCAAACAATAAAATCTAATAATGAAAGCCCATTTCAATGCATGAAGTATTTACCGAGTTTGCTTTAATTCTGATGATTTCGGCTGCAGCTGGTGCCATCTCAATATGGTTAAGGCAACCAGTGCTAATTGCTTACATTGTGGTCGGCATTATTGTTGGCCCTGCTTTGCTAGGCTTGGTCAGTGCACATAGCCAAATTGATTTACTAGCACAAGTCGGCATCGCGGTATTGCTGTTCGTGGTAGGCTTAAAGCTAGACCTGCAACACATACGGCATATCGGACCCGTCGCAATTGCCACAGGGCTTGGTCAGCTAACTTTTACGATTGTTTTTGGATTTATCCTCATTGCCCTGATGGGAAAAAGCTGGATGGAGGCGCTCTATGTGGCAGTTGCGCTTACTTTTTCTAGTACGATTATTATCGTCAAACTGCTTTCAGATAAGCGTGAAATCGACGCATTGCATGGCCGTATTGCAGTCGGATTTTTAATTGTACAAGACCTTGCCGTCGTGCTGGCGATGATGACGATGAGCGCCATGCGTGCTGACACTGGCTCTGCATTACCTGACCTCGCATTATCACTGCTGTTACGTATTAGCGTTGCGGCAGTATCTATGTATATACTCATGAGATATATCCTGCCTAAAGTGGTGTCAATGATGGCAAAGTCTCAAGAGCTTCTGTTAATTTTTGCAATTGCTTGGGGCACTGGATTAGCTGCTATAGGTGAGCTAGCAGGCTTTTCTAAAGAAGCTGGCGCTTTTCTTGCAGGTTTTTCTTTAGCCTCTACCGCTTATCGCGATGCCATTAACGCACGGCTCACAGGTATCCGAGATTTTCTATTACTCTTTTTCTTTATTGATTTAGGCTCAAAACTTGAATTCTCAACCTTAGGCGATGAAATATGGCCAGCTGTCGTTTTATCATTATTTGTATTAATTGGTAACCCACTGATTGTGATGGCGATTATGGGTTACATGGGCTACCGCAAAAGAACTGGCTTTCTCGCAGGCTTAACCGTAGCGCAAATTAGTGAATTTTCAATTGTATTTGTTGCAATGGGGATTTCACTTGGCCATATTGGCATTGAAGCACTTGGCTTAACAACACTGGTAGGTTTGGTCACCATCGCAGTTTCAACTTACATGATATTGTACTCACATCCACTTTATGAAAAATTAGCCCCTTGGCTACATATATTTGAACGTAAAAATCCACATCGTGAATTAGCTGCCAATAAAGACCGTCCTGATGACAAACACCCTGACCTGATTATCTTTGGTTTGGGTAGGTATGGTGGTCGCTTGGCATTAGGGCTTAAAGATTCTGGGCTATCTATTATGGGCGTTGATTTTGATCCAGAAATATCACGTAATTATCGCAGAAAAGGATTAACTGTACGCTTTGGTGATGGGATGGAAACAGACTTTATTGAAAGCCTACCACTTAAAGGTGTGCCTTGGGTTGTGAGCACACTACCTGATTTAATCTCAAACAAAGGGTTAGTCCAAGCATTGCAAGACCACCATTACCAAGGCAAGATTGCCGTAGTCGCACGCGAAGAAACTGATGGTGCAACACTCAAAAAACTAGGCGTTTCCAATGTACTCTACCCTATGAACAATGCGGTGGATTATGCGGTACAGGATCTATCAGCATTAATACGTGAAAAGGATATTCATCATGACAGCGTTTAAACAGTTACTAGTCGCTACAGATTTTTCGGCACTCGCACAACATGCAGTCAATCGTGGGTTTATGCTTGCAAAAAACAATGACGCTCAATACGCCATCATGCATGTACTAAGCCATGATGCGATGACACAATTAATTGAATTAGTAAGCGACAACACCAGCCAATTACCACAGCAAATGTTAAATGAGGCCCAGCAAGCCTTAACCAGCATTACTACTGATGCACACAATAACATGGGGGTTAAGGCAACAACCCACGTTGCAGAGGGTGTAACATTCAGTGAATTAGCTAAATATTCAAAGGCGATTGATGCTGATCTTGTTCTACTGGGTGCGCATGGCACTGGCTACTTAATGCGCTATTTAATAGGATCTACTTCATCACGATTACTACGCAAAAGTAATACACATGTACTGGTAGTTAAAAACCCGCCACAGAAGCACTACCAACGTATATTGGTGGCAGTAGACTTATCACCTATATCTGAACAAGTAGTGATGAATGCAATAAAAATTGCCCCACAAGCTGAAATAGTTTTATTACATGTATTTAACGTGCCTTACGCTGGAAAAATGCAACTTGCTGGTGTTGATACGCATGTGATTCAACATTACAAAGATAAGACTAAAGCAGATGCTATCTCACAACTACATGCATTAGCAAAATCTGCTGGACTTTCTAAACAAAACTATATCGTAAGCGCACTTGATGGCGATGTCACAGAATGGGTAGTCAGTGTTGAGCAATCCAGCAAATGTGACCTAATCGTCATAGGTAAACATGGCAAACATGTCACAGAAGAACTCTTACTCGGTAGCGCTACCAAAAAGGTATTAGCTGAAACTAATTCAGATGTATTGGTCGTTGTTGATCAGCAACCAATACAATAAAAGATAAGTTTTTTGAAAAGATAAGTAACAAATCGCGACGGTGCGCTCCTTGTATGATACTTTAATGAAATCTTATCGAGAAAGACAAGTAAGATTTCATGATTCACAGGGAAGGCCGTTCGCTCCAAAAACTGATACATGGCTGTCATTATTGACAGGAATAGCTATAACTGCATCCTCACAGAGATGAGGGTGCATTTTTGACAATGATTTTCTAAATGGCAATGATTGACTGAAAAAAAATTAAGCTAAAGGACAATTAATCTGCCTAAACTTAAAAACAAAATAGCCATTTTTACTGGTGTTGCTTCATCTGCAAATAGCGCTGCATAATCCTCTAGCTGAGCACGATATTGCGCCGCAATTATTTTCAGTTCACTATCTGTCAGATGACTCTCTAAACTCACCGATTTGTAATCAACAATCCAACGAGCACTATCTTCAATAAACGTACGATCGATCACATAGCTTTTCACCACATCCTGATGCCAGCGAGTAATGCCAAACTCAATGCCAGCATCGGTTCTTGTTTTTAGCACCCACTGTCCATCAGCGCTATTAAGCGTTTGTTTTAATATTTGTTGCACAGTAGCCGCCGCATCGGTAGCCAATTGATCAGCATGACCCTGCTGGCGCAACCAGTGTTGCATAGCTGGCTTAAGTGTTTCAATGCGAGCTACCGTCCAATGAGACAAACCTTGTTGTGCAATCATCTCCATATATCGGTGAGCTAAGGTACCAATATCAGCTTCTAAACTACTCTGATAGCTAGGCTTTGTATTAGGTTTTGAATTGAATTTTGAATACTGAGCTGCTACTTTACTCGTTTGCAAAATGGGCGGTACGGTAGGCTGAACAAGCCGCACAAGTTGTGGTGTAAAGCTAGTCATGTCCTCTCGCGCTTGATGATCAGACTCCATATGCAAATCAGCTTCAAATATCGAAGCAACTGTAGGCCATAATAAATCCAAATAAGTATTTTTAGTCGGACTGATCTCACCCTTCGCATTTTGATTAGCAATGCCAACCAAATGCAGTTTACGCTCTACGCGCGTTGCCGCCACGTAAAGCACCCGTGCTGATTCATTAGCATCCCGCGCTTTTTCACGGGATGCCAAATAATCATAAGGGCTGACTGTCTCTTTATCACGCGCACCTTTAGGAATATACGGCGCAGCAAGTAGCTCATGGCTATGCGGTGTTTTAACCTCTTCCCACAGCACTAAAGGCTGGTCGCTATTATTACCACCTGTTGACGCCCCTAGCCCTAATAAAATCACCGTATCAAACTCTAAGCCTTTAGATTTATGAATCGTCATCATTTGCAGATGCTCACCGTGGCTATCAGGGGCGGCAAACAATTTAGTGATTTCACTTTGCATGCGCTCTGGTGAAAATTGGTTACTACGGTCAAGATTATCCAAACAAGCGAAAAATGCTTGTACATCAACCACATCAGCCTGCTCCCATAAGCAATCTGGCCCGTTTAGCATTAACCACACACCGCGAACCCAACGGCTTACATTCATACGGCCTTGGTTTGCATAAGCTTCTAATAACACTTCACGCAAGTGCAGTAAACGCGTTTGCCCATCGGCAGACAGGCGACCAACCACCTCACTATCCTGCATCAGCGACCAAATCGTCTGATGATGGTCATGCCCAGCCAAAGCATACAAATCATGCAAGGTTAAACCGCACCAAGGGGCGCGCAGAATCGCCAGCCAATGAACACGGTCCGCACGGTGATGTAATGCATGCATCAGTGATAATAAATCTTGCACAATCTGGCGGCCTTCAAGCGCTTCAATCTCTACCGCCTGAAAAGGAGTCTCTTTATAATCGCGGCGCAGTTGGCTTACCAAGTTTGCCAAGTGTTTTTTAGAGCGCACGAGCACCGCTATTTTTTGATTAGGATTAGCTGTTCGCTCTTTTTGAATAACACGAATCACCGCTTCGGCTTCGCGTTGCGCGGCTGTGTCGTAGCTTTCATCGGCTTGCTTAATAATCGGGTGTATTTCTACACCCGCATCTGGCAGCGCTTGTTTTGTCGCAATAAATGGCCGGTAATGAATCGCCCCTTGCATCACTTCATCATGCTGTGGAAATATCGGTGCGAAAGTCTGGTTAATCCAGCTAACAATCTCTGGACATGAACGATTATTACGATAAAGCTGTAAACGCTCTAAATAAATACTGCCTATGCCATTGACGGCAGCATCAATAAACAAACCCACATTAGCCTTACGGAAACGGTAGATGGACTGCATTGGGTCGCCTACCGCAAATAATGTACGTCCATCATCAGCCTGCCAACCAAGCGTGAGCTGTTCAATCAACGCCACTTGACTAGGGCTGGTATCTTGAAACTCATCTACCAACAAATGTTGAATCTGATAATCAAGCTTAAGTGCTAATTCTGTAGGCTCACCAAAATGGTCCGTCAATGCATGGGTCGCACGCTGTGCAATTTCAACAAAATCCACTTCGCCTGCACGTTGAAACACCAACCACAACTCAGCGACAGCAAGCGTCAGCAACTTAGAAAGCGTCGTAATGATTTGCCAACCAGTGTTTTCATGACTCAAATTTGGTAATGAACGCACACGATGCAGAGCATCTACATCTTCAATCGCATTAATAATCTCAACCAATTCACTCTTTTGGGCGCGGCCTTCATCGGTAGCAGGAAGCCCAACTTTCACATTAAGACCGCCCTCTTTACGTGCCTCACCTTTAGCGGTTAATAACAACTCCGCCACAGCACACCACATAGGTAGCGCTTCTTGCTTTTGTACGATTGGCGTTTCCCAGTCTATCAATAAAGCAATCGCATGGTCACATGGCAAATTGGATGCTGCAAAACGTGCAATTGGCATCAATAAGTGTTGCAATCTAAACGGCAAGGCAAGCGCAGCGGTTTCAAGCTCCTGCTCAACTAAATAGCGCAAAGTAAGTTGCAATGCCTCTGCATCGACCTCATGTTGCGCGTGATGTAGCCATTGGTCGCGCTTTTCCAACATTTTAACTAGCAAATTCTTAAGCTGATTTGCATCATTATCGACATAGCGTAATGCTGTTTTCACCAACTCGCTATGCTCAGCACTATCCACCAAAGCCAGCGCCTGCTCTGCCGCTTGGGCATACAATACGCCAGCATCAACCGTTACCCCAGGCTGGGCGCCAAAGCGGCTCATCAACGGCATTTGCCTTGCTAAATGCGCACATAAACTATCTATGGTAAAAATACGTAAGCGAGATGGGTTTTCAATCAATTGCCAATTGTGTTGCTCTGACTGCTGCAACGCCTTCAAGCTCAACTGGTAGGTAATTTGTTTATGTGGCTCCACAGGCTTATCTTGGCTAGCAGCCCTCAATAAACTATCCAAAATCCGCAAGCGCATTTCTGCCGCCGCTTTATTGGTAAAAGTAATTGCAATAATCTCTTCTGGTGCTTTTACGGTTTGCAATAACTTTAAATATCGCTGTGTGAGTAGCTCTGTTTTACCCGCCCCAGCGGGTGCTTCAACAATAAATGAAGTTAAGTCGAGTGCGCGTAAACGGTTTTGTGCATCATCTGCTAAAGCATCTGATGCCATGTGATTCACTTGGTCACTCATACAATGTCACCTTGTGCATCACTACCCTGAAACCGCTCAAATTGTAATTGTCGCTCAGGCAACCTGAGTAAAGTAGTCACTTCGCAGTACATCAAGTCTGCCTCATCATTAAAACGTGTGGCAGCTTCTCCTGATTTGAGCTCTAAGGCAATAGCCTCAATTGAGGCTTTCCAATGACTTAACAAATGCGACCAATCTACAAAATTTTGTGTAAAAGTGGGCTTGCGTTTAGCTTGCTCAGTCTCAAAGTTAGCGTCACCCACGCCAGAAAATTCATGATCAGCAGTTTTCACCATCCCAAAATAGATGCCTGCAACAGGATGCGTGTTATCTGGATAAAAACTGGCATAAATTGGCAACTGTGGCTCAGTAATGCGGTCTTCACCCCAGTTTTTGGTTTTAGGTGTTTGCCCAGTTTTATAATCAATAAATTCTAAACCACCGCTCTCTAACTGGTGAATGCGATCAATTTTCAAAGTCACTTCAATCCCACAAATTTGCACGATTTTAGTGACTTCACAACCCACTATCTTAAATACAACACCACGTTCTTTTTCAAACTGCAACCAATCACCAATCAACTTTAAAAGTCGCTCATACTCCAACTCCAGTATCGCAGGTGATGCAACATCATTTTCTGACACAAAAGCTTCTAATGTAAGCGTCACTGCCTGCTTTAAAGCTTTGCTGAAATCATCCACACTCATGTCGCGTAAATCTGCAAAATGACGTTGTCGCCAAAACCGCTCCAGCACGTCATGCACCAATGATCCTCGCGTGATACTGTCTAATCCGCTAGTAGGTACTTTGAGCGCCTTCGCCCCTAAGCGATATTGGTAAAAAGCCCAAGCAGGACAAACCGCTTGCGCTTTCAGCAAGCCAGTGCCGCCAGAAACATGCTCACCTTCTTTTACAATCGGCGCCATATGGTCATCAATATGTGCCAAAGTTTCATGTGCTAGGGTTTCATGTGCTTTAGCACTCAACTGTTCAGCTAAAGTCTTAGCCAACGCTAACTCATTATTCAATACTGGAATATTTTGCATCAATGGTGATGCGCGTAACTGGCTCTCACCTTCAGTACGACTACTTGAAAATATAAGCTCACGCGCAGAATGCAAAAGGCGCTGATGTATGGTTGCCGCAAACGTTGCCTGAACGCTATCATCGGCATTCGGCAACCCTGCCAATCGCTGAATAAAAGCAGGTAACAATGGGTTAGGACGTGCTGGAGGCGGCCAAACATGGTCATTCATATGCATACACCAAATGGCATCAACTGGCTGGCTCAGCCCTTCCATAATCCCCAATATCTGAATCACGGGCACTTGCTCTGTTTCTGGCTGAAATACTTGATTAGTACAAATTTGCTGCAAATAAGCCACCGCTTGGTTTGCAGAGATACGTTTTCCCAGCACATCCAACTGCGCTAATTGCTGTAATGCTTTTTGCCATGCATTCATCGCTTGATACTCAAGGCTACTAATGTTGCGTTCACCTGGCCAACGTAAATGGTCAAGCAAGCCGTCCAACAAACTCCCCCACTGTGACGCATACACGGCTTTGGTGGGAATAGCCGCAATCACTGATTTAAGATCATGCAGTAGCTGTGCTAAGTTCAGCCCATCATCATGCTGCTTTTGCACAAACTCAATAAAATGCGCCAAAGTAAATTGCATAGGCAGTTTTTCACGCATCTTTGCATCAAGCAAAGCCCTTGCATCCGCTTCTTGCTGGCTCGCAGACCAAAATGGAGAAAGTAGCATGGCAGAAACATCAGCATAGGCTAACTGATACGCTGTGACTAACCTTAATAAATCCAGTGCTGCTTGAATCACAGGCTGTTGAGCGAGCGGCGTACCTAAAGAAAAATTATAACGTCGTGGCATGGCAGCCAAGCTAGGACGCACACTCTCAGGGTAAAAAACATCATCCAGCAAATCGGCCAGTTGGTTTCTTATCTCGCTTAATCTGGGTGTGACAATAGCAATCGTAGCTTTAGGATGCTCGTTCAAATACTCCTCTGCCCATGCTACTGCGGCCCTACATTCTGCATCGCCATGCTCTAAGCCTACATAATGTGTTTGCGCAGGCTCACTTGCTGTGGTGATATAGTCAGCCACCTCCACACCGCGCTGCATCAAAATATCCCGCAATCGTTTTTCTTGTGGTGCGGTTTGATCAAATCCTGCAAACTCAATACCAGATGGCAACGCACTGCTGACATTAACCAAATGCGATAACTGCCAATCTAAATAACGCACACTTTCCAATGCATTTAGTTCAGCACAACGCGCCTGAAAAGCATGCTGCCACAGCATAAACTGGCGCGACTCCTCTGCCTGATGCTCACGCGGCACATGTAAATGCCAAGCAACTACATAACGGTTTGCCTCCATGGCCGCTTTTGCTAAACCAGAAACATCAAACAACTCACCAAATGCATTTTTCTTCAGCGATTGCGTAATCACCTCTTCCCACAACAACTGCTCGTTGAATGTACTCAAAGCATAGGGAGATGATTGCGCTACAATCTCACCTGTTAGCAAGCCCTCTTCAATGATACGATCTAACCATTGTGATAAAGTCTGCACCTCTGGGCTATGCCATTGGCTTTTGTCTGCCTCAATCTGCTGTTGTGCAATGTCGTTTTGAATACTGCGTGCCAAGCGGGCGGATGGGCAAAGAATGATGGCATTATTCATATTAATAATCATTGAAGTGATGAAGGACGTGACGAAATTGGGATACTCAGTTAACCCCACCCTTTTTCATCTAACGCATAACACATTAGACCTAACATGCGTGTGTATTCTAACTATTGGTGCATAGCTTTCCAAGCTCACCACAGCGCCAATATACCTCTCCACTGCATTTTTTATCAAGCTCTTTGTTAAAATTGAAACCAGTTCATCTATAACTCATAATGTGTAAAAAATGTAGCTAGATTATTAGCATTGAGTCGCTTGCAATTTTATCTAGCATAAAGGTTTCGCGGTATATTGACTGGCCCATCGATTTCTCTTTCTTTTGCATGACAGATTTGTTGTGCTTAATCGCATCATGCAAATTAACCCATACGGGACGCATGCCATTTTTATGCTCATACGATTCCATTTTTGTCTCACCTAAAACTGCATCAATTTCACACATATAGAAATGTGAAATCATGTGCATAAGCTCATATTCTTTTTTAGGGTAAGGCCTTATTTCTTCAATATAACCATAATGATGTTTAATTTGAATGTTTCTGGCGCCAGTTTCTTCCGCAAGCTCGCGTGACAAGCATAATTCAATATTCTCACCACTTTCTACGCCGCCACCTGGGAAACTAAAGTCGTTATATCGCTCAGTAAAAAGCAATAAAATGGAGTCGTTTTTTAATACAATTCCACGCGCTGCCTCACGTTTAAAAACGGTTCCGTTTGTATTGCTCACATCTGGGTGAATAAGGGTTTTGATGAGATTCATTTAATTAACTCAAGAATAATTAACTAGTGGTACATTCCGAACAAAATGGTGCAGCGGGGTCAGAGTTTAGCCTGTTGGGATCAATGTTTTCACCACATTTGCAACAAATACCATAAGTGCCATCATTTACTCTATTAATCGCTGCACTAATTTTGCGCTCTTCTTGATGCATTCTACTGATAAGACTAGCATTCATTTCCTGTTGCTGAATAGCATCCATACGTGATAATCGGCCTTGCGTGCTTTGGTCGAGCAAGACTGGTTTGGCGTCTGCCATTAAATGCACCAAGTCCACTTGAATGCGATCAAGCTTTGCATTTAAAACTTTTAATATATCTTTGTTTTGAAAAGAGACCATGATTAGCTTTGTATTAAATCTACTCTAACGCAATAATCGCAATGGCACATTTGCTGTATGCTGAGTCATTAGTATTTTTAACGAAGCTATCCGAAATGAATGGTTAATTATAAACCGATATGACAGGTCATTACCTTTACGATTTTTATCTTCAATGACTTTCGCATAATTTTCGACAAAAGAAAGATTGACCAAGCTTTTATTTAGGGGCTGTAGTAGATTAACTAAGCAAACAGCATAAATATTTTTCTTACCTTTTTAAGTAGTAATCAATGACAGGTTTGTAAGATAATGTACTTAAGAAGCATTAAAGGAACATAGGTATGTGGAGTAAATCAGTGAATTTTTTAAAATATTCTTTTTGGCTAGTGTTGATGCCCATTTGCTTGCTCGCACTTTACACATGGGCTTCATTGAGCTGGGTTTACTCATCAGGCGAGCGCGCAGGCTATGTGCAAAAGCTCTCGCAAAAAGGCTGGATTTGCAAAACGTATGAAGGCGAGCTTATCTTAGTCTCTATGCCTGGCACGCAAGCTGAAAAGTTCTTTTTTTCTGTCCGAGATGAAAACGTAGCCAAAAAAATCAACGCCACTGTTGGCGATCGTGTGCGCTTAATTTATGAAGAACACAAAGGCGTGCCTACCTCATGTTTTGGGGAAACCAGCTTTTATATCAAAGATGTGAAATTGCTAGACGAAACTCGAGATGAAACTCGAAACGAACCTAAAGCTAAGCAATAATCACCTCATGGCCGCTACCGACGAAAAAAACTACATTACCCCTGAAGGCTTTGCCGCACTTAAAGCAGAATTTCATCAGCTTTATAAAATTGAACGCCCAGAAGTCGTCCGCACTGTTTCGTGGGCTGCAAGCAATGGCGACCGTAGTGAAAATGGCGACTATATTTACGGAAAGCGTCGCCTGCGCCAAATCGATAGCCGCTGCCGCCACCTTATGCGGCGCATGGATTTAGCCGAAATTGTAGACGCAAGCCAACAACAGCACCTAGAAAAAGTATATTTTGGCGCATGGGTCACTTTATATAACTTAGATGACGATACCGAGCATACTTACCGTATCGTAGGTAAAGACGAGCTGGAGCCCAGCAAAGGCTACATTAGCTGGATTTCACCATTAGCAAAATCTATTATGGGAAAATCCGTGGGCGACACAGTGCGCGCCGCGACACCTAAAGGTGAAGAAACATTTGAAATCATCGAGATTCAATATCTAAAACCATGACCTATCTCATTATCAAATACCTGCTAACTGCTTTGGCTATCGTCCTTATTTCCGAAATCGCCAAAGTCAGCGATAAAATTGGTGGCTTAGTAGCTGCATTACCGTTAATAACGATTGTCAGTTTAATTTGGTTATACGCTGAACACCAACCCACGGCGAAAATCGCTAACCACGCTTACTATACGTTTTGGTATGTGATACCAACATTACCCATGTTTCTAGTCTTCGCACTACTATTACCAAAATTTGGATTCTGGCCTACATTAGTAGCCTGTATTTTACTAACCGTAGTGCTGTTTTATGGGTATGCCCAATTGCTTAAAGTTTTTAATATTCATTTACTGTAAATCTAAATGGCAACAAGCAAACATTGGGACATCTTCTGCAAAATAGTCGACAACTTCGGCGATATTGGCGTTTGTTGGCGCCTTTCCAAGCAATTACAGAACGAGCATCAATTAACAATCCGTTTATTCATTGATGATCTAAACGTTGCTAAACACCTAATTCCAGCGCTAGATACCTCACTCGCGCAACAAACCATTCAAAACATCACCATTATTTCATGGCATACAGACACCAAATTTGCCCATGCCGCACAGGTTGTGATTGAAAGCTTTGCCTGCGAATTACCGCCACCATATTTAGCATTAATGCATCCTGATACCATCTGGATCAACTTAGAATACCTATCAGCAGAAACTTGGGTCGATGATTTTCATGCAAAAAGCTCAAAACGTGGCCAGTTAACACGCCACTTTTTTTTCCCTGGGTTTACACCCTGCACTGGTGGCCTGTTGCGAGAACGCCAAATTGCTAACACTAAGCAAGAGCGCATAAATAACCAAACTCCCCAACAAGACTTTCTAAAAAGCTTAGGATTACCTGCCAATAACGACCTGAAAGTATCGTTATTTTGTTACCCACACGCACCTATTGCCTCACTGTTAACAGCAATGGCAACATCAGACCAACGCGTAAGCTGTTATGTACCTGCCAGTGGAATTTTATCTAGCCCAGCTAACTTCTTTGAACGAGACTCACTACACGCAGGCGACCAACTTACACATAAAAACTTGACCCTTCATGTCTTACCGTTTTTAAGTCAAGACAATTACGACAAGCTTCTCAGCAGCTGTGACATCAACTTTGTACGTGGTGAAGATAGTTGGGTACGCGCCATTTGGGCTGGTAAGCCTTTTATTTGGCAGCCCTATCTACAAACAGAGCAAACTCACATTAAAAAGCTCCATGCATTTTTAAACCTATATTTTTCTGATTGTGATCAAACAAGCAAGAGGTCAGCATTCTCTTTACATGATGCATGGCAATCTGAACACGTCTCAAGCGCAATATGGCAGGACTATTTAAACAAACTAACTACACTCAAACCATACTGCGCAAAACAATCCTATACATACGCACAGCAAACTGACCTTGCCACTAAGTTAGTGATTTTTAGTGACAAAATGATAAAAAATATCGCGGAAAATAAGGTATAATGCGCGATTTTATGCATTTAGAATTTAAGGCAACCTATGAAAACAGCACAAGAACTCCGCGCCGGTAACGTGATTATGGTGGATAACGTTCCACTCGTTGTAGTTAAAGCAGAATACAACAAATCAGGCCGTAGCACTGCGGTTGTAAAAATGAAGTTCAAAAACTTATTGACTGAAGCACCTAGCGAAAGCATTTACGGCGCTGGTGATAAGTTTGACGTGATCGTGCTTGAGAAAAAAGAAGTGACTTACTCTTACTTTGCTGACCCAACTTACGTATTCATGGATGCAGAATACAACCAATACGATGTAGACGCAGAGTTCATGGAAGATGCATTACCATACCTAGAAGACGGCATGCCAGCTGATTTACGTTTTTACGACGGTAAAGCAATCACAGTTGAGTTACCAACAACTGTTGTGCGTGAAATCACTTACACTGAGCCAGCAGTTAAAGGCGACACCTCAGGTAAAGTAATGAAGCCAGCTAAAATTGCATCAGGCTTTGAATTACCAGTACCATTATTCTGTGCTCAAGGTGACAAAATTGAAATTGACACTCGCACAGGTGAATACAGAAACCGTGTAATGAAATAATTTAGCTATCAAAAATAGTAAAATAATTCAAAAAGGGAGCAACTAGCTCCCTTTTTTTATGACTAAGGGAAGTAAATCGCGTTAATATAGTCAGAACAATAAGTACAAAAGTCATGGGGATGCAAAATGAATGACAAACAATTAGTCGCGCTACATGCTGCTAAATACGTTAAAGACGGCATGCTAGTGGGCCTAGGTACAGGCTCAACAGCAAATTATTTCATTGAAGAACTGGCGCGATTAAAACTTGAACAAGGTCTAAAATTCACCACAATCGCAAGCTCCACCATCAGTGCGCAAAAAGCACAGTCACTACAATTACCAATCGTGGCAATAGAACACGTCAGTAGCATTGACCTATATGTCGATGGTGCTGATGAAATCACCCCAGACAACACTTTACTCAAAGGCCGTGGTAGCGATCTTGTGAAAGAAAAACTGCTAGCTAAAGCCGCTGCACAATTTATAGCCGTTGCTGATGCAAGTAAATTGGTCACACATATTGGGCAAAATTTCACTATCCCTATTGAAGTCATTCCCTCTGCTTGGCAAATGGCAAAAAAGAATTTAGAGGCGATTGGCGGGGTTGGCGATCTGCGTCCAAATGCAGCAAAGGATGGTTTTTGGATTACCTCTCATGGTAGTTATGTACTTGATATGAAGTTTGACGCCAGCATTGACGCTAGCACATTAAACGCATTAATCAACAACACACCAGGGGTAGTTGAACATGGGATTTTCCATCAACTCACTGACCTTGTGTTAATCGCCCAAGATGGCGTGGTGAGCGAGCGTTAAGCTTGTTAGCATTATTGCAAAATAAGCAGTGGATGCGTTCAATCTTTATTGCATTTCTGTGCATTTGTTTTGTTGGTTGTAAACCAGTAGATGAGGTCGATGAGATCCCAGCGATTGACCCGAATAAAAAAGAAATTGTATTTGTCACACACAACGGCCCATCAACTTACTATTTGAATAACGAGAGTAAGCCGTCAGGGATTGAATACGACCTCGCTACACTATTTGTTAAAACCCACTTCCCTGACCACGAAATTCGTTTTTTATTAGTGAACAGCATCAGTGATGTAATCCCAAGCTTATTAAAAAATAAGGCACACATTGCGGCGGCTAACTTAAGTATTACAGATATGCGCAAGCATCTAGTTTTATTCTCCAAACCTTACCAAGAGACCCAACAACAGCTAATTTTTAACAAAGAAGTTAATAAAAAGCCTAAAAATATTACTGATATCGTTGGTAAGAAAATTGCTGTTCCAGAAGGCACAAGTTACGAAGAAAGCTTAGCAGACTTACAGAAAAAATATGACACGCTGGTATGGAAAAGTGCCAAACGCACCAACACAGAATCACTACTAGAAGAAGTTGCAGACGGCCTACTGGATTTCACTGTGGCTGACAGTCACTTAGTTAGCTTAATGCAGAACTACCATCCTAATCTAGGCGTTGCCATGCCAATTGGCCCTCCCGATAAAATTGCATGGGCAATGTCTAAAAATTCAGATCAACAAATGTTAACTAAAGTGAATACATTTTTTGAGAAGATTAAAAAAGATGGCACATTGCGCAACCTGCTTGATCGCTATTACGGTCACAACAAGCGTCTAAATACACTTGACGTCACCACTTTTCTCAAACGCAGCAATAGCCTATTACCTAAATATATACATTTATTTAAACAAGCACAGGACATTACTGGTATTGATTGGCGACTACTTGCAGCGTTGAGTTACAGAGAGTCACATTGGGATACCTACAACACATCACCAACCAATGTACGTGGCTTGATGATGCTGACAGAAAGCACGGCAGACCTGATGGGCGTGACAGATAGACTAGACCCCAAACAAAGCATACCAGCGGGCGCTAAGTACTTACTTAAGTTAATTGACACCGTTCCAGCACGTATCCCAGAACCAGATAGAACCTACATGGCACTCGCCTCTTACAATATTGGCTATGCGCACGTTGAAGACGCTAGAGTGCTAGCAAAAAGACTAGGATTAAACCCAGATAGCTGGGCAGATGTGAAAAAAACATTAGTACTACTGAAAAACCCTGAATACTACACCACACTCAAATACGGCTATGCCAGCGGCGGCGCACCCGTGATTTTTGTAGAGTCAGTACGTAGCTATCAGCGTATATTAGAAAAACATCAACCTAGCCACAACCCTGAGCTAGATAAATTTAAGATTGCACGTAATTAGCGTCAAATCAAAACACCACAGAAAGTGCGGTTTCCTAACATGCATGTCTGCATATCCATGTCTGCATATCAAAGACAACCGCATTACGCAATCATCCACCAAAGTAAACGATACGGTGCTTTGTGTGGCGCTCTAAGTTAAGCACTTAACTCTACCCCTGCAGCAGCGGTCAGTGACCGCGAAAGAGATTGTTCGCGGTCACTGACCGCTCCTACAAATACCAATTTCACGTTATTTTAAAAAATTTTTTGTTATAGCTTACTTTAAGCAATACAAATAAGCACGCTAGGAAAATGAATGCTTATTGTCACCACTTAATTCATTATCACCAGAACACTACCAAACATCATCACTAAACTCGCAAGTAATTTTCTACCGATATTTTTTTCATTAAATACTTGATAGCCAATGAACACCTGCAATACCATCCCCAATTGAAAAAGTGCTAAAGCATAAGCTACCAACATATTTTCAAGTAACAATAACGTAAGATACTGCATAAAAAACACCATAAGGCCGATTGATACGATGGTATACAAATGCGGCTTAGTCGCTTTTATTTCTTGTTGAATTTTATTAGGTAGAAAAAAATAGTTACTGATTAACACAAGTGGCAAACCGATTAATGACCAAAAAATCATGGTGGCTAAAGCACCACCATCACTCACTAAGACCTTTGCACGGTAACCAATAGACCGAGCGACAAGCTTTTGCTATAATTTGTTTATTATCAATAAGTTAGTTAATAAATCATGAGTTTTTCAGAATATGATGTAGACCGTCGCACACGCAAAGGAAACTTCTTAA
>JAUXNQ010000040.1 GCA_030682715.1 Methylotenera sp.
TGGAAACGATAGGCAACGCCAACGAAGAAGTAATCAGAGAATATGTTCAAAACCAGCTTGCAGAAATGAGCAAAGGTGAAGAAAGTAGCCAACAGTCGGGTTTGTTCTAAAACTCGGTCGCTTGCGGCCGAGTAGTTTATAGCCTACCTAATCAAAGCTCTTAATAAATCAGCCTAAAAAGTACATTGACTACATAAAGCCTAAGTCAAGCAGCTCATCTTAGGATAAAAATTGGATAAAAAATTTACGCATCTAGCAAAATTTACTTACCTATACAAAACTTAGAGAAAATTTCACCTAACAAATCATCAGGCGTAAACTCACCCGTAATTACACTCAACGCCTCTTGCGCTAAACGCAACTCCTCTGCAACCAACTCTGCTGAATTGATTTGACTCGCCGCCACATCTAAATGATCACGAACTTGAGCCAATGCAGATAAATGTCTGGCACGTGCCATAAAAACACCCTCAGTATTATTTTGGTAGCCAGCTAATTTTAATAAGTGAGTTTTAAGAAGCTCCAAACCAGCACCTGTTTTAGCAGAAATATAAACATGCGTTGCTTTGTCTTTTTCTTCAATTAACGCTGGTTCTTGAGTTACATCAATCTTATTATGCACCCAAATTTTAGGAATTTCTTGCGGCAACCGCTCTAAAATCAACTTTTCAGTTTTAGTAATACCGTGGGCTGCATCTACCAATAGTAATGCGATATTGGCCGTTTCTGTGGCTCGCCAAGTTCGCTCAATGCCAAATTTTTCAACTTCATCGTCAGTTTCACGCAAGCCAGCGGTGTCTATCACATGCAAAGGCACGCCATGTATTTGTATTGCATTCTTAATCGTATCTCGAGTAGTCCCTGCTATTGAGGTCACTATTGCAACTTCTTCACCAGCCAACTGATTCATTAAACTCGACTTACCGACATTAGGCTGCCCTACTAAAACAACATTAATACCTTCACGTAATAAACTACCTTGTTTTGCCTTTGCAAAAACTGCTGTCAGTTCATCAATAATTGCTGCCAACTTTTCTGCAACTCGGCCTTGTGTAATAAAATCAATTTCCTCTTCAGGAAAATCTAAACAAGCCTCTACATACATCCGCAGATCAATTAATTTTGAGAGTAAGGTATTTATTCGCTGCGAGAACTCACCAGACAATGAACGAACTGCACTCTTTGCAGCTTCAACGGTGGCGGCATTAATGACATCAGCGACAGCCTCAGCTTGTGCCAAATCCATTTTATCGTTGAGATAAGCTCGCCGCGTGAACTCACCAGGTGTTGCCTGACGCGCGCCGAGTGCAATACATCGAGCCAACAAAATTTGCATGAGCGCGGTGCCACCATGCCCCTGTAACTCTAATACATCTTCACCAGTATAGGAGTGTGGGTTAGGGTAGAAAATTGCGATGCCACGATCGATTAAATCACCATCGGCTTGTATAAAATCTAGATAAGCAGCATGGCGCGGCTTAGGGCAATGCCCAAGTATGCTTGTTGCTATTGTTTGAGATAAAGGGCCAGAAATCCTGACGACACCAATACCGCCAGCGCCACTTGCTGTAGCGATAGCGGCAATCGTGTCTGATGAATTAGTGATGCTCACCTGGTTTTTTTACGTGACCTTGTTTTTTGGCAAGGGTTTCTGCGTGGATCATTTTATTAACATACCATTGCTGTGCAATAGAAAGTACGTTGTTAACTAACCAATACAATACCAACCCAGCTGGGAAGAAGAAGAAGAAAATACTAAACACAACTGGCATCCAAGTCATGATTTTAGCTTGCATCGGATCAGTAGGTTTAGGATTAAGTTTAGTTTGAATAATCATGGTGGCACCCATGAGTATCGGCAAAATGTAGAAAGGATCAATGGCTGACAAGTCTTGAATCCAGCCAAAAAATGGTGCGTGACGTAACTCTACCGAGCCTAATAATACCCAATAAAGTGCAATAAATACAGGCACTTGGATTAAAATAGGGAAGCAACCACCCATCGGGTTGATTTTCTCTTTTTTATAGAGATCCATCATAGCCATTTGCATTTTTTGGCGGTCATCACCAAACTTTTCTTTCATTGACTGCAAGCGCGGTGCTAATTCACGCATTTGCGCCATGCTGCGGTAACCAGAGGCAGAGAGTTTAAAGAATGCTGCCTTAATCAAGATGGTAAGCAAGATAATTGCCACACCCCAGTTTTGGACCAAAGAATAAATTTTTGCAAGCAACCAGAACAAAGGAGATGCAATCACGGTTAACCAACCATAATCAACGCTATATTCTAAGCCTGGCGCTGCCGCAATAAGGTCTTCCTTAGTTTGTGGACCTGAATATAAACGCGCAGGCACAGCTAAAGTTGCACCTGGTGCAATGGTCTCTAATGTGCTTTTAGTACCGATTCTAAAAATATTATCACTAAGTTTTTCGGTATAAAATTTACGAGCCAAGCCATCTTTAGGAATCCATGCACTCACAAAGTAATGTTGCAAGATACCAACCCAACCATCGTTTGATGTAATACTTAATGGCTCTTTCACCATGTCACCAAATGCTAGTTTTTTAAATTTAGTCGCTTCTGTGTAATAGGTACCGCCTGTAAAGGTTGGCATTAACGCAGACCCTTGATTGGACTCACTGTCGTGGACGATTTGATAGTAAACAACAGGGGTGATTGCTACACTAGAATCATTCTTAATTTCGTAATTAACATCAATTTCATAACTGTTACGATGAAATGTATATACTTTATTTACAGCCACACCATTGTTAACAGCACTTAATCTCACTTCAAGCTTATCTTGTCCATCTTGTATTTGATAAGCTGTTGCATCACTAGTGAACACTGAATTGTGTGTCGGTAAATCTTGACCAATTAACCCAGTCTGCGCCACATAAAGCATAGGCTTAGCAGAGTCATCTAATAGTAAGTAATTACCTTGATTATCATCTGCACGGTGGTTACGTAATTCTAATTTACGTAAATCGCCACCTATCGTATTAATATTTGCCTTAAACAAATCAGTCGTTACAACAATATTCTGACCAAATTTTAACGCGTAGCCTGTATCAACGGGGGTATCTACATTGTTAGCAACTGCACCACCGACATCTGCAACACTAGGCACAGAGTCTACAGTGGCAACTGGGCTTGATGTAATAGGCGCATTTTTAGTTTGCCAAGCGTCCCACAACATCAAAATAGACATAGAAAAAATCACGAATAATACTAAACGTCTTGTATCCATATTGTTTTATAAGCAATCTATATAAAATTTTAGTAATGTATTTTAAAGAAATTAAGGTACAGGATCATGCCCGCCATCACACCAAGGGTGACATCGACTTAAGCGATGAACCATCAAGTAACTACCTCGAATTGCCCCATATTTTTGAAGTGCTTCCACTGAATATTGTGAACAAGTAGGATAGAAACGGCATTGCTGCCCAAAAAAAGGACTCAAAATTAATTGATATCCTTTAATAATCCAAATCAATAAACGCGACATATCCGTTATCACAAAAAAATCATGCAACTTAAACTACAGCCGTTATCATGCATTATAAATGCTGAACATGTTTTAATGGTGATCCTCTGTGACGTTTTGTTGTGTATTTAACGCAGTGCGTAGATTAATTTTCTTGATCAAGGTTTCAAACTCTTGCTCGACTGATAAAAAATCTTTTTTATTAAATTTTTTCTGCACACGCACAACTAAATCAACTGGGTTGATTGCGTTTTGGCGTAGCCTAAAAAACTCACGCAAAACACGGCGCATATAGTTTCTGTGTACTGACGATTTAGCAGTCTTTTTACCGATAACCAAACCTAAACGAGCATGAGCCAAAGTATTAGGTTGATAATGTACCGCTAAAAATTGTGCAAATATACGTTTGCGGAAATTAAAAACGGATGAAAATTCATCCGTTTTAATAAGCTTAGCTTTTTTTGTAAACCTAAGCTTGTGCACTATATTAAGTTCTACTGTAAATTAAACTGAATATACAGCGAAAGCAACGCCAATGGCGTTACTCACTTAAAGACCTAAGCGTGAACGACCTTTAGCGCGACGAGAAGCAATAACAGCGCGGCCACCTTTAGTTTTCATGCGAACCAAAAAGCCATGTGTACGTGCGCGACGTGTTTTAGAAGGTTGATATGTACGTTTCATGTGAATCTCCAACGAGCAAAATGCTACAAAGGGCGCTATTAGACCCGATAACATAGCGTTTTGTCAACGTTTATTTAGTTTTATTAATTGCGCTAACTTTTTAATTCTTATCACTTTTATTTTATAAAATTTTTATTCATTAATTTTGAAATTGGCTGTGGATAAGTTACGCTAAACCAGCTAAAATGCAGTGAGTAGATTAGCTTTTAATTGTACGCTAATTTATAAATAAATTAAAATAAAAACAATAAGTTACAAAATCATACAGTCGTTGTTATTTCAATACATTTAGTTAAAAATAACGGTACAAACTAAGGTATATCACTACAGATGGAAAATTTTTGGCCTGCTTGTCTTTCAAAATTTGAGAAAGAGCTTTCAGCACAACAATTCAATACTTGGATCAAACCACTGCACACTGAAATCAGCGGTGATGCTGTGCGCGTCGTTGCGCCTAATCGTTTTGTCATGCAATGGGTTAAAGATCGTTTTCTAAAAAAAATTGAACAGTTTGCTCAGGAACATAAGCCTAATATGCAAATTGAATTGGTATTAGGTGAAGCTGCCGCAAAGCCAGCTCAAGCCGCAACTGCTAAAAAACCCAATCATGAAATTAAAACAGTAGAAAACGCTGTTAAACCAGACGGTATTAAACACAACTTGAGTGAAGTATTAGCCAAGAGCAAAAAAAATGTGGTGGCTGCTAATAAAAATATAGACACTTCTAATTTAAATCCTAGCTTTAATTTCAATAATTACGTCACTGGCCGTGCGAATCAATTAGCACGAGCAGCAGCGATTCAAGTTGCTGAAAACCCTGGTAGCGCTTATAACCCTCTGTTTATTTATGGTGGAGTAGGGCTAGGTAAAACGCATTTACTGCAGGCGATTGGTAACGAATTAAAACTACATAACCCCGATGCAAAAATACGTTATTTACATGCTGAGCGTTATGTATCAGATGTTGTTAAAGCCTATGAACATAAAGCGTTTGATGAATTTAAACGTCAATATCACTCATTAGATTTATTACTGATTGATGATATTCAGTTCTTTGCAAAAAAAACGCGTACGCAAGAAGAGTTCTTTTACGCGTTTAATTCACTCATTGAAGCAAAAAAACAAATCGTTATTACCTGTGATACCTACCCAAAAGAAATTGCAGATGTAGATGAGCGCTTAAGAACCCGTTTTAGTTGGGGTTTAACCGTTGCAGTTGAACCACCTGAGCTGGAAATGCGCGTAGCTATTTTGCTTAAAAAAGCAGAAGCCGTAAACCTTAACTTGCCTGAAGATGTTGCATTTTTTATTGCGAAACAGATTAGGTCGAGCGTGCGCGAGCTAGAAGGTGCCTTAAACCGCATTATTGCGATGGCTAAGTTCACAGGTCATGCGATTGATGTACATCTCGCTAAAGACGCATTACGTGACTTAATAGCAATACGTGGTCGACAAGTGACGATGGAAAACATACAGAAGACTGTTGCTGACTACTACAAGATTAAAGTAGCAGAGATGTATAGCAAGAAAAGAACACGTAATTTCGCACGTCCTAGACAGATAGCAATGGCTTTATCACGTGAGTTAACTAATCACAGCTTCCCTGAAATTGGTGAGGCATTTGGTGGTAGGCATCACACCACTGTGATGCATGCATGTGACGAAATTGATTTATTAAGACAAAATGATGCAACAATTGCTAGAGATATTGGGTTTTTGGTACAAGTCATTAGAGATTAAAGCAGTAAATATCAGCTTAACTGTTAATAATGAGGTTAAGGATAAGCTGTGGATAAAATAAGCATAAGGTTGTGATTAAGTAATTTGGAAAATTTAATCAACAATTGACCCACAGTAGATTATGTTTTTACCAAGATAAAAAAAAGTATTGCAAACTATTGAAAATATTCAATAAAAAGTAGTTATGCACAAAAAAATGCAACATTATTATTGTTATTATTTATATATATATTATTTAGGTTATAAAGATGAATATACAAATCAACCGTGAAACGTTATTAAAACCGTTAACTTCTGTTACAAGTATTGTAGAAAAAAGACATACCTTACCTATTTTGTCTAACTTATTACTTGAAGCTAAACAAAATAAAATTCATCTGACAGCCACCGATTTAGAAATGCAAATTTCATTATCTGTAGAGAGTGCTACTAGTAATGATTTCTCAACCACTATATCGGCTAAAAAATTATTAGATATTTGCCGATCATTACCAGATAATTCAGATATCAATATGGCAACTAACGATAGCCGTATTACTGTAAAAGCAGGTAAAAGCCGTTTTAACTTACAAACATTGCCTGCAGCTGACTACCCTGTGATGACGAAAACGCAATCACAAGGCACTGTGGTGACAATTCCGCAAAGACAATTAAAAGAATTGTTGAAGCAAGTTGAGTTTGCAATGGCGCAACAAGATATTCGTTATTACTTGAATGGTTTATTAGTTGAAGTCGTTGCGAATCGTTTGAATATCGTAGGAACAGATGGCCATCGATTAAGCTTTACATCGATAGAATTAAAAGAAAACTATGAAAAACAAGATGTTATCTTGCCACGTAAGACAGTAATTGAGTTAATTAAGCTTTTGGATGACAGTGAAGAAGATGTCAGTGTTGAAATTGCTAATAATCAAGTTAACTTTAGCTTTGGCAATATCAAACTTATTTCTAAAGTGATTGATGGTAAATTCCCTGATTACAATCGTGTGATTCCTACTGGGCATCAAAATACATTCACGACAGAGCGTTTAGGTGTATTGTTAGCAATGCAACGCGCTTCGATTTTATCGAATGAAAAGTATCGTGGTATTCGTATGGTACTGAGTAATAACAACCTTAAGTTAATTAGTACTAATAGCGATCAAGAGGAAGCAGAAGAAGAATTAGAAATCGCTTATGGCAGTGATGTACTAGATATTGGTTTTAATGTGACGTATTTGATAGATGTGTTGAATAACACAAACAGCGAACAAGTAACTTTCTCATTTGCAGACGCTAACAGCAGCTGCTTAATTACCTTACCTAATAATCCAGATTACAAATATGTAGTGATGCCAATGCGCATTTAAATCTTGTTTCACGTGAAACAAAAGCTTTAATATTTTTACTTTTACAAAAAATATTAAATTTAAAGATAACTTTAAAATAAAGAAAACAAGCATGAGTGAAAACAACGCAATATCACCAGATTATGATTCATCCAGTATTAAAATATTGGAAGGTTTGGATGCCGTACGTAAACGCCCAGGCATGTACATAGGCGATACGTCCGATGGCTCTGGCTTACACCATATGGTGTTTGAAGTATTGGATAATGCAATTGATGAAGCATTAGCTGGTCATTGTGATGATATTAAAGTAATTATTCATCCAGATAACTCTATCAGTGTTGCAGATAATGGTCGTGGTATTCCTACTGACATTAAATATGATGATATTAAAGTGGTAAAAAGATCAGCGGCTGAAATTGTAATGACGGAATTACATGCAGGCGGTAAATTTGACCAAAACTCATACAAAGTATCTGGTGGTTTGCATGGTGTAGGTGTTTCTGTTGTTAATGCACTATCTGATTGGCTGAAATTAAAAATTTACCGCAATGGTAAAGTGCACCAAATGGAGTTCCGTCGCGGTGAAGCGGTAGCCCCTTTAGCAGAAACGGGCGTCACTGATAAAAAAGGTACAGAAGTACACTTTTTAGCTTCAGTAGAAACTTTTATATTGGTTGAATATCATTTTGAGATTTTAGCTAAGCGTATTCGTGAGCTTTCATTCTTAAATAATGGTGTAAAAATTGAGTTAGTAGATCAACGCAATGGTAAAAGCGAGAACTTTGCTTACTCTGGCGGTATTAAAGGGTTTGTAGAGTATATGAACCGAAGTAAAACGGTACTGCATCCAAAAACTTTTTATGCATCTGGTGAAAAAGATGGCATGACGATTGAAGTTGCAATGCAATGGAATGATTCATACAGTGAAACAGTACAGTGTTTTACCAATAATATTCCACAGCGCGATGGCGGTACTCACTTAACTGGTTTACGTACAGCAATGACACGTACCTTAAACCAGTATATTGAACAAAGTGAAATGGCGAAAAAAGCAAAAGTAGAAACAACTGGCGACGATATGCGTGAGGGTATTACGTGTGTGTTGTCAGTTAAAGTACCTGATCCTAAATTCTCATCTCAAACAAAAGATAAATTGGTTTCAAGCGAAGTGCAGCCAGTAGTATCTGAAGTGGTATCAGCAAAATTGGCAGAGTTTTTACAAGAAAACCCAGCAGATGCCAAAATAATTTGTGGAAAAGTGGTTGAGGCGGCTCGAGCAAGAGAGGCTGCACGTAAGGCACGTGAGATTACGCGCCGTAAAGGGGTGATGGACACCATGGGCTTGCCAGGTAAATTAGCTGATTGCCAAGAAAAAGACCCCGCATTGTGTGAAATATACCTAGTCGAGGGTGACTCTGCGGGCGGATCTGCAAAACAAGGACGAGATCGTAAAAACCAAGCGATTTTGCCGTTAAAAGGTAAAATTTTAAACGTAGAAAAAGCACGTTTTGATAAATTACTAGGCTCACAAGAGATTGCAACACTGATTACTGCTTTAGGCACGAGCATTGGTAAAGCGGATTTTAATGCAGAGAAGTTACGTTATCACCGTATCATCATCATGACTGATGCGGACGTCGATGGTGCGCATATTCGTACATTGTTGCTCACATTCTTCTATCGCCAAATGACAGAATTAGTAGAACGTGGACATATCTATATTGCTCAGCCACCACTGTACAAAGTAAAACAGGGTAGGGATGAACGCTATCTTAAAGATGAGCAGGAGTTAGATATCTACCTACTGCAATCAGCGCTGAAAAATGCAGAGCTAGACACTAAAACGAGTGCTGGCATCTTAAAAGATGAGGCTTTAACCGAAATCGCAAAACAAGTGGTGTTAACTGAAGCTGTGATTCGCCGTATTTCTTCACTGTATGATGAAAGCGTGCTACGTGCGATTCAAGATGCAGGTGAGATTAACCTAAGCACAGAAGCTAGCGCTAATGCGATTGCTGAGAAGCTACGTCCAATCTTGGGTGCAGTAGGTAGTGAAGTGATAGTGGCATTTGATGCAGAAACTAACGCCTACCGCTTAGAAGTTAATAAATACGTACACGGCAACCTGCAATGTTGCGTGATTAATGCTGAGTTCTTGAGTAGCGGTGATTACAGGCAGCTATTGAAAACATCTAACATGCTTAACGGTTTGGTAGGCGTAGGTGCAATTGTTAAGCGCAACGAGAAAGAACAAACCGTTTCAACGTTCAAACAAGCATTAGATTGGCTACAAGGTGAAGCGAAAAATACACTGAATATTCAGCGCTATAAAGGTCTTGGTGAAATGAACCCTGAGCAATTATGGGAAACTACCATGGATCCAAAAGTGCGTCGTTTACTGAAAGTGCAGATTGATGACGCCATTGCAGCAGATGAAATTTTCACAACACTAATGGGCGATAATGTTGAACCTAGACGCGCATTTATTGAAAATAATGCTTTGGGTGCTAATAACTTAGATATTTAGTAATGTAGTACTACACTAGTTTTTCGATTATTTTTCTTTAAAGGGTATTGGTAATAATCAATACCCTTTATCATTACTAACAATTACTAATAAGAACTCATATCAAAATGTCAGCAACCGAAAGTCTAATAGAAAAAGACCTGATTGCAAAACTAGAAGCGCTAAAGTACGCTTACCGCCCAGATATTCGTGACCGCGAATCTCTTGAAGCCAATTTTCGTCAAAAATTTGAAGCACTCAATCGCGTCAACCTAACCAACGCCGAGTTTGCACGCTTGCGTGATGAAATCATTACACCCGATGTTTACCAAGCAGCCAAAAAACTACGTGAAACCAACTATTTTCAGCGCGAAGACGGTACGCCACTGCATTACACCTTGGTGAACACCAAAGATTGGTGCAAAAACGACTTCGAAGTCATTAATCAATTACGCATCAACACCAGCAATAGCCACCATCGTTACGATGTGATTTTGCTGATTAATGGCATACCAGCCGTGCAAATCGAACTTAAAACCTTTGAGGTGATTCCACGCAAAGCCATCGAGCAAATCGTCCATTACAAAAATGACCTTGGCAATGGCTACGCTAACAGCCTGCTGTGTTTTATGCAGTTGTTTATCGTCAGCAACCAGAGCAATACGCTGTATTTTGCTAATAACAAAAATGAGCATTTTAGCTTTAATGCCGATGAGCGCTTTTTGCCGATTTATCAATTGGCCGATGAGCAAAACAAAAAAATCAGCCACTTGCACGACTTTGCAGATGTATTTCTAGCCAAATGTACCTTGGGGCAGATGATTAGCCGTTACATGGTGTTAGTCGCTAGTGAGCAAAAACTCTTGGTCATGCGGCCTTACCAAATTTATGCAGTTAAAAAAATTGTCGATTGCATTCACCAAAACCGTGGCAATGGCTATATTTGGCACACCACTGGCAGTGGCAAAACGCTCACCTCATTTAAAGCATCCACCCTGCTCAAAGATAACCCAGACATTGAAAAATGCCTGTTTGTAGTTGACCGCAAAGACCTCGACCGCCAAACCCGCGAAGAATTTAACCGCTTTCAAGAAGGTTGCGTCGAAGAAAACACCAACACCGAGACACTTGTGCGTCGACTGCTTTCTGAGGATTATGCCGATAAAGTCATTGTGACCACCATTCAAAAACTAGGCTTGGCGCTCGATGAAACCAGCAAGCGCAATCTGGTCAATACGCAAAAAGGCAAACTCACTTACAAAGAGCGCTTAGAGCCGTTGCGCGATAAACGGATTGCCTTTATTTTTGATGAATGTCATCGCTCCCAGTTTGGCGAGAACCACAAAGCGATTAAAGAGTTTTTCCCAAAAGCACAGATGTTTGGTTTTACGGGTACGCCTATCTTTGAGCAAAACTCATCGTATGTACAGGTAGATGGCAATGTAGGTTCATTTAAAACTACGCAAGACCTGTTCGAGAGTGAGTTGCACTCTTACACCATCACCAATGCCATTGAAGACAAAAATGTCTTGAGTTTTCACATTGATTACTTTGGCAAAAATAAAGCGGAAGACAAAGAGGGTGAACTAAAAAGGCCCAAAAAAAATGAGCCGCCACTGCCGCAAGCCGTGATTAACGAGATACTCGCCAAACACGATGCCGCCACCAATCATCGCCGCTTTAATGCGATTTTAGCCACTTCGTCTATCAACAGCGCCATTGAGTATTACAAACTGTTTGCGCAAATGCAGGCGCAAAAACAAGCGGAAGATGAAAACTTTAAACCGCTCAATATCGCCTGTGTGTTTTCACCGCCTGCGCAGACACTCGCAAAAGATGGCGATCAAAATGCACAGAAAAATATTGCAGATGTGAACCAGCTACAAGAAGACTTGCCTACCGAACAGCAAGACAACCAACAAGCACCAGAAGAGAAAAAAGCCGCACTCATCGCGATCATAGAGGCATATAATCAACAGTTTGGCACCAACCACACCATTTACGAGTTTGATAGCTACTACCAAGATGTGCAAAAGCGCATCAAAGACCAGCAATACGCTAATTATTCACACAAATACAAAATTGATATTGTGATCGTGGTAGATATGCTACTTACGGGCTTTGACTCCAAATACCTCAACACTCTGTATGTGGATAAAAATCTCAAACATCACGGCCTGATACAAGCCTTTTCGCGCACCAACCGCGTGCTTAACGATACCAAACCTTGGGGCAATATTCTCGATTTTAGAGGCCAAGAAACCGAAGTGGATGCGGCGATTAAATTATTCTCAGGCAAACAGGACGAAGCCAGCGCGCGCGAAATCTGGCTAGTAGACCCCGCGCCCAAAGTCATTGAAAAACTGCAAGCCGCTGTGACCAAGTTTGACGTGTTTATGCAAAAACAAGGCCTAAACTGCGCCCCAGAAGAAGTGAGCAACCTCAAAGGCAACAACGCCAAAATGGGGTTTATCAACCACTTTAAAGAAGTGCAACGCTTTAAAACACAGCTAGACCAATACACTGACCTCACAACAGAGCACAGACACACCATCGAGCAACTCATGCCCGAAGTTACCTTGCGTAGTTTTAGAGGCCGTTATATTGAAACTGCTCAGCAACTCAAAGCCCAGCAAGAAGCCGCTAACCCTAATAAAGTAGAACAAGAAAGAGCGCCTTATGGCGAAGAGGCCAATCTGGAACAACTCGATTTGGAGTTAGTGCTGTTTGCCTCGGCGGTGATTGATTACGACTACATCATGAGCCTGATTGCCAAATCCACGCAGATGGACAACAGCAAACAAAAAATGACCCGCCAGCAGTTGGTAGACTATATCCGCTCACATTCCAACATGATGGACGACCAAGATACTATCATCGAATTTATCAATAGCCTGCCTGTGGGTGAGGTGATGACCGACCAGCAAATTGGCCAAAATTTGCAACGCTTTAAAGCCGAGAAAAACAACAAAGCGCTGGCAGAGGTGGCATACAAACACGGCTTGGCGCTCGAAAAACTCAAAACCTTTGTGGATGGCATTTTAAACCGCATGATTTTTGACGGTGACAAACTTAGTGAGCTATTTGCCGAGCAAGACCTTGGCTGGAAAGCCCGCACACAAAAAGAACTCGCTTTGATGGAAGACATGGTGCCATTGCTTAAAAAGCAAGCGCAGGGGCGCGAGATTTCGGGGTTGGCGGCGTATGAGTAACTTGCCAGATAACACCCAACACACCTTTAACGCTTTACTGCAACATATTCAGCAGTCGCGGCAAAAGGTGTTTGCGCAGGTGAACACCGCGCTCATTGACCTCTATTGGCAAGTAGGCAAAACTATTAGCCAGCAAGTGCAAGCCCAAGCTTGGGGTAAAGGTGTGGTGGCTGAGCTCGCCAACTACATTGCCCAACAGGCACCCGATATCAAAGGCTTTAGCGACAAAAACCTATGGCGCATGAAGCAGTTTTATGAAACCTATGTCCATGACGAAAAACTCTCATCACTGGTGAGAGAATTGCCGTGGACACATAACACCGTTATATTTTCACGGTGTAAAAGTAACGAAGAACGTGCGTATTACCTGCAATTATGTGTGGATGAAAAATACACCTCTCGTGAATTAGAAAGACAAATCAACGCGGCACAATATGAACGCCAATATTTAGGTCAGGCAAAACTCTCAGCAGTGCTGAGAGAATTACACCCCGCCATCCAAACCACCTTTAAAGATAACTATGTACTGGAGTTTTTAGGCCTGCCCGAAACCCACAGCGAGAGCGATTTACAAAAAGCCCTCACCCAACATATCAAAGCGTTTATTTTAGAGCTAGGCAACGACTTTATTTTTATGGGCGAAGAATACCGCCTGCAAGTCGGCAACCAAGATTTTTACATCGACCTGTTGTTTTACCACCGTGGTTTGGCAGCACTGGTCGCATTTGAACTCAAAATCGGCCAATTTAGCCCAGAGCACATGGGGCAACTCAATTTCTATTTAGAAGCACTGGATAGAGACGTTAAAAAACCACATGAAAACCCCAGCATAGGCGTACTGCTGTGCCGCGACAAAGATGACGAAGTAGTGGAATACGCCCTCTCACGCAACCTCTCACCCGCCTTGGTCGCACAATACCAATTGCAACTGCCTGATAAAAAGCTAATTCAAGCCAAATTGCATGAATTGCTGGCGCAGGAATTGGGGGACAGAGATGAGTGAGCAAGCTAAAAAATTAGTGCCTGAGAAACGCTTTTCTGAGTTTAGGAGTGCTGAAGAATGGGAATTGTCTCAATTCAGTGAAGTTTATAACCTGCATACAACAAACTCATATTCCAGAGATATGCTTAACTATGAAAATGGTTCAGTAAAAAATATCCATTACGGTGATATACATACTAAGTTTCAAATTTTATTTGATATTACAAAAGAGACTGTACCATTTATAAACCCATCGGAATCACTCGAAAAGATAAAACCTGAAAGCTATTGTGTTGAAGGGGATATAGTTTTTGCTGATGCATCAGAAGACTTGGCGGGCGTTGGTAAGAGTATTGAAATAGTCAATTTAAATAACGAGCCTTTGTTATCTGGTTTGCATACGCTTCTAGCGCGTCAAAAAGATAATAAATTAGTGATTGGATTCGGTGGTCATTTATTTAAATCGGCAGGTATCAGAAAACAAATCCAAAAAGAATCGCAAGGCGCTAAAGTTCTCGGCATCTCTGGCGGGCGCTTATCTGGGATTAAGGTTTATTTTCCTTCTGATAAACAAGAACAACAAAAAATCACAGATTGCCTATCTTCACTCGACGATTTAATCACCGCACAAAGCCAAAAAGTCGAAGCCCTAAAACAACACAAAAAAGGCTTGATGCAACAACTCTTCCCCGCTGAAGGTGAAACCTTCCCCAAACTCCGCTTTCCTGAGTTTGAGAATGAACCGTGGAATATAAAACCACTCGGTAAAGTCGCTGATAATTTAGATTTTAAAAGAGTACCTATTACGGAGTCAGATAGGAAAAAGGGAGCAACGCCCTATTACGGGGCGTCGGGAATTATTGATTATGTTGAAGGGTATATTTTTGATGAAGACTTACTCTGCATTTCAGAAGATGGTGCAAATCTAGTTGCTAGATCTTATCCGATTGCGTTTTCTATATCTGGAAAAACTTGGGTAAATAATCATGCTCATGTTCTTAAATTTAAGAAAAAATTTACTCAAACTATTATTGAGAACTATCTCAATTCAATCAGCTTAGAAGATTACTTAACGGGCATGGCTCAACCAAAACTCAATCAAGCAAAGCTTGAGATAATTCCAATCCCGCTCCCAGAAAATGAGGACGAGCAAAAAAAAATCGCAAATTTACTCTCTTCTATGGATGAATTAATTACTACGCAAATTCAAAAACTCGAAGCCTATAAACCCCATAAAAATGGTTTGATGCAACAACTTTTCCCGTCACTTAAAGGGATTGAAAAATGACTAAGAAAACGAACCTCAAAAATTTTGATAGCCTTAAAGCAGTAGCAAAAGAACTAAAAGATGAAAGACTGAAAAATAAAATTGCTGTTTTACTATATGCCTATAATGGAACAGGAAAAACACGGCTTTCAACTGAGTTTAAAAACCTTGGCAAAAATGGTGAATCAAGAGACACCCTTTATTTCAATGCATTTACCGAAGATTTATTCAGTTGGGATAATGACTTAGATGGCGATGAAGTAAGAGAGTTACGTTTAAACACAAAATCTAGGTTTTTTAAAAACATATTCGAATTCACAATAGACATATCAAATCGTATCGGCCCATTTTTAAGTCGTTATGCTGATTTTGGTTTTGATATTTTAGAAAAAGAAGTTGAGCTAGATGAGAGTAATCAAAAGCGCAAAGAAAATATCACTTACGTCTCATTCTCACGAGACGTTGTGGAAAACGGCGTTTCACAAAAGAAAGAGAACATTAAAATCTCTAGAGGCGAAGAAAATACGTTTATTTGGTGTTTCTTTTTGGCGGTTGCACAGTTAGCGATTGACAGGGATGAGTCATATAAATGGGTTAAATATATTTATATAGATGATCCAATATCTTCGCTGGATGACAACAACTCAATTTTAATTGCATGTGATTTGGTTGCGTTAATTAAAGATCAGATAAAAGATAAGACTAAAGATGAAATTAACTTAGATGAAAAAGTTAGGGTTGTGATCTCCACTCATCACTCGCTATTTTTTAACGTAATTTGTAACGAATTTACTCGTTCTATACCCAGATTTTTATTGCATAAAGAACGTGGTTCCAATGAATATATTCTTCTTCAAGATGACACTGAAACTCCAATTTCTTACCATGTGGCATGTCTCTCGGAACTAAAACGCGCCAATGAAGCTGGGCTAATAGAAATCCACCATTTTGGTATGTTAAGGGCAGTGATGGAGAAAACTTCTGTTTTCTTAGGCTATGAAAATTTTTCAGATTGTCTAGATAACGAAGATGAGAAAAATGTATATGCGCGTGCATTAAATTTGTTTAGCCATGGAAAAGGATCAATATTTGAGTTTAGAGAGCCTAATCAGACACATAAAGAACTTTTTGGCCAAGTGTTGACGAGCTTCCTAAATAAGCAAAAATTTAATTTACCTTCATTAAGCGATCAGGCTGAGGGGGTTACTACATGACTCAAGAAGAATTAAATAAGCTCGGTAAAACACTTTGGGATATAGCCGACCAATTGCGCGGGGCGATGAACGCGGACGATTTCCGCGACTATATGCTCTCGTTTTTGTTTTTGCGTTATCTCTCTGATAACTATGAGGCGGCAGCAAAAAAAGAATTGGGAGCAGATTATCCAGATGTAACAGTGGATGTCATGAGAACGATTGGCGTCAAATCACAATTGCAAATTTGGTATGACGAAAATAAGGATGATATTGAGGCATTTGAAAAGCAAATGCGCCGTAAGGTGCATTATGTGATTGAGCCTAACCACTTATGGAGCAGTATTGCAGAACTGGCAAGGGTGCAAAGCCCTGATTTGTTGCAAACTTTGGTAGATGGTTTTAAGTACATCGAAAATGAATCCTTTGATTGCACATTTCAAGGCTTGTTCTCCGAGATTAACCTGAACTCAGAAAAGCTGGGCAAAACGCACACCGACCGAAACACCAAGCTTTGCACGATTATCACCAAAATTGCCGAAGGGATTGCAAACTTTTCTACCAGTAGCGATGTGTTGGGCGATGCCTACGAGTATTTAATTGGGCAATTTGCCGCTGGCTCTGGCAAAAAAGCGGGCGAGTTTTATACCCCACAACAAATCTCGACCATCCTTTCACGCATTGTGACTTTGGATAGCCAAGACCCAACCATGGGCAAAAAAGCCAAGTTAGAGCGCGTGCTTGATTTTGCCTGTGGCTCTGGTTCTTTGTTGCTAAATGTTCGTCATGAGTTAAAAGAGGCGGGTGGCAACATTGGCCGTATTTACGGGCAAGAAAAAAACATCACCACCTATAACTTGGCGCGTATGAACATGCTACTGCATGGTGTGAAAGATACTGAGTTTGAGATTTTTCACGGTGACACGCTGGATAACGAATGGCCTATGCTCAACGAGCGCAACCCTGCCAACAAGGTGGAGTTTGATGCGATTGTGGCCAACCCACCGTTTAGTTTGCGCTGGGAACCGACCGAGGAAATGGGCAAAGATTTCAGGTTTGCCAACTATGGCCTTGCACCAAAATCAGCCGCCGATTTTGCCTTTTTATTGCACGGCTTTCACTTTTTAAGTGAGAGCGGGGTGATGGCGATTATTCTGCCGCATGGTGTGTTGTTCCGTGGTGGCGCTGAAGAACGTATCCGCACCAAGCTATTGAAAGATGGCCATGTGGATACGGTGATAGGGTTGCCCGCAAACCTGTTTTATTCAACAGGCATCCCAGTGTGTATTTTGGTACTCAAGCGCTGTAAAAAGCCAGATGATGTGTTGTTTATTAACGCTGCTGAGCATTATGAAAAAGGAAAACGCCAAAACCGCTTAAGAGATGGCAAGGATGGTGGTCCTGATGATATTCAAAAGATTGTAGACACTTATCAATACCGCAACGAAATTGAGCGATATTCTCGCCGTGTTTCAATGGCGGAAATTGAGAAAAATGATTACAACTTGAATATCTCCCGCTATATCAGCACATCGATTGCTGAGCAGGAAATTGATTTGCAAAAGGTAAGTGCTACGTTGATAGATGTAGAGAAGAGAATTATTGAGGCAAAAAATCGACACAATAGATTCTTAAAAGAACTTGGTTTGCCAGAGTTATTATGAGTAATTGATGAGTTTTATTATGGCTTGAATTAGGCTGTTCTTTTTGCACTTCAACCTTGAAACCGCCCCTTGATTACTTCTATCATATAAAATTCTCCTTGATTTTATAATTAAACGCAATAGAATGACTTTTATATTACTTAAATATCATTTTATTGAAATATATTGAACTCATGCCCAGAAAAACTAACTCACTTATTAGCGCTAATGATGAAGTGCTTAAGTCATTAGAAGCGCTTGGTCTGCGCATTCGTGCCAATCGCGTAGCCTTAGGTTGGACTGTAAAAGAAATGGCAAGCCGCCTGCTCTGCTCGCAAAACACCTACCGGGCTATTGAGGCAGGAAAACCGAGCGCAAGTGTTGGCATCATTACAAATGCACTGTGGCTGTTCGGGCAATTAGATACGATTGATGGCGTTGCTCCAGCACCCATTAATACCAACCGCAATACTCGGGCAAGAAAGAAAGCTGGTGCGACGGATGCCTCTTTAATTTCAGAGGAAGAGCGTGACTTCTAACCGCACACTTTATGTTGGCCTGGCCTCTAAATCTGATGAGGCAATTACCCCTGTTGGCATTCTTAAGCTTGCTCGCAGAGGTGTTATTGAATCAAGCCAATTTGCTTACGGCAAGGGCTTTCTAGCTTCGCCTAATGCGTTCGCGCTTAATCCACTGCATCTTCCACTTAAAAACGAGCCTACGAGCTTTCCTGAGCGTCGCATACGTGATGGGGGAGCATTGCCGCTAACCCTTAGCGATGCTTTACCTGATGACTGGGGTCGTAAAGTGCTTGAAGCGCAACAAGGTAGAACATTAGATGATATTGATGTGCTGTTGCTCACCAATGCAAATCGGGTTGGTGCAATGGCGTTTGCCGAAACCTTACCTATTCAAAGTAACCAAGCTGATCATGAATTGTTTTCACTAGATGAAATGTCTGATGCAGTAAGACGGTTAGAGCTTGCTATGGATATCCCATTAGCCATGAGGCGCTTGCTCAACCGAGGTGGAAGCTTAGGTGGCGCAAGACCGAAAGCGGACTTCATCCACGACAACAAAAGATGGATCGCTAAATTTCCAGCAGGTGCTGATGACCATGATGTTGAGTTACTTGAAGCCGCGGTGCTTGAGTTAGCCGCATTGTGTGGCATTGAGGTCTCACCTCACAATCTTGAAAAGATACATCGCGGGCATGCGCTACTACTTAGACGCTTTGACCGATTAGGTGATATTGATGACGAAAGAAGAGTTCATTATCTCTCGGCATCTGCGTTGCTCAATGTGCCATATAACTCAAATGGTGGTAGCTATATTGAGTTAGCGCAGGTGGTTAGAAGAATTGCTGCCGATCCTGCGCATGACCTAGACCAACTATTCCGCAGGATGATATTGAACCTAGTAATTGACAACACCGATGACCATGTGAAGAATCACGGGATGCTTCATGTAGAAGGCAATCAATACAAACTAGCACCTGCGTTTGATGTGGTGATGCAATTAACCAATATGTATTATCAGGAGTTAGCAATCATTCCTGGCAATAACAATTCAAAGCTAAGCTTAGCCATTCAAGCAGCACCACACTTTGGAATAAACGAAGCTGACGCTAGCGTAATTATTGAAGAAATTGTACAGAAAGCTCACCAAACGTTATTAGCTATCATTGAGAAGCTAGGCGGTGATGAAGCATTAATAAACCGCGTTCGTCGGTGCCTAGCGCGGCAGCTTGCATTCATCCATGAAGAATAAGCGGGAAAGTTATAGCGCTAGCGGTTGTTAGCATAATAAATTGCACCGATGATGTTTAATTAATAGTAATAAGCCAAATAGGATATTTAGTTCATATTAGATGGAGAGAATTTATGCTGACAGTTGATTTTGCCGAAATTAGAAATGCATTTGAATTTGTAAGCTCAGGATCACCATCACAGAATTGTGCTTATATTTGCAAAGATACAGGGGCAATTTACTGGACATCCAGCGAGTTGGGTTTAGAGGAAGAGGTGCCAGATGACCTAGAAACATCCTCAAATTACATAGAAGTGCCCCATAAAAATGAGTTAAAGTTGGGTCAGGGTCTTGCTTTATCTTTTATTGACCAGGCGTTACCGGATGAATACAACTTTGTAGCAAGTCTCTTTCGCAAGCGTGGTGCGTACAGGCGCTTTAAGGATATGTTGGAATATCAAGGCTTACTCGAAAAATGGTATGCATTTGAAGCGCAGGCTTCAGATGAAGCTTTGCTAACATGGTGTGAAGAAAACGAAATTAAGCTGATAGACAAAGAACAGTAGAGTTAAATTATCATCTACTGTCTTTGTTAATGGTATCTAGCGCTTTTTTAATTTACATTCAAAATTAACTAGTTCTGATAAATCATGATAAGTAGCAAGCGCGCCAGTAGCAGAAGAGTAAGGGTCGTTAGCTAGATACTTGATGTATCTTAATTGGCGCGGGCTTACTTTTTTGCTAATCGAATCCGTTTTGCAAGTACAGGCATTGGGGTCTGTGTCGCTAGTATATTGGCTTTCGCATAAACTTTTTTCTTGATTCAATAGGCTAGTCGGCCATGGCTCAGTATTTTTACTATCAGGACTAATGACAGCGCGTGTTTGCGCAAGGCTTGCATATAGCAACTCCACAGAGGCTCGGTTTCTGCCTAGGTCTGCGCTTTGCAGTATATCTTGCTGTTTAATCGATAGTGGATTGAGGTTAACGCCCGCATTTGCAACTAATGTAGTTTGTGTCGGTAAAACATAGCCTTGGCCAGCAAGCATAATACGTTTTGCAGGATTGCTATCCAGTAATAGGTTTGCTTCTGCAATATCTTCATCAGGTATTGTATACGTGATTGTTACGTCACAAGTGTCATTGAATTGTTTCACTTGGATTGATAAAAGTTTATCCTCAATAGCGTCAGTCATGGTGGCTACATTACGTGAAATTAAGAGTGCTACTTCATTTGTTTTTAGTTGCTCAATCGCTTTATTATCTAGGCAAGCGTAGGCATTATTGAATGAAAGAATACTGATAGTGGCAAAAATTAAATGTTGAAGAACTTGATTACGCATCGCTACCCTTTGTATTTAACAATAATTAGTTAATATATGAGCAAGGCTTAGATGATAAGTTCTACAACTAAATAAACTTTGATGACGCCATATTAATCGCCATGACAGCTGGATGATTAGCGCGGCGCTCGACAGAAATAGCATAAAAACGTTCGACAACTTGATCAGTATCGCCAATTTTTATCACATTGTGCTGTGTGATGACTTCATCAGCAATAATGGACGGTGCACAAAAAATACCAACACCAGCTTGTCCAAATGCACGCATAAGTGCGCTATCATCAAACTCTCCCACAATTTGTGGCTGGATGCGTAAGGTATTTAGCCAGGACATTAGGCGTTTACGAACGGCGCTATCTTCACCAGGTACCAAAAGCGGTGCGTTACTTAAATGATGTGGAAACATCTGCTCATGGGGTTGTACAAGAGAAGGCGCTGCAAAAAAGCTCAAGCCGCATTCCAGTAGCTCGTGGCTGCGACCTTTAATATCAAATTCGCTGGGCATGGGCCTGTCAGATAGTACTAAATCAAGCCGATGAATCGCTAGTTCACCCAGTAAAGACTCTAATTTACCTTCACGGCAAATCATTTTAATGGGTTCAAGCAATGACATTGCTGGCGCTAATAGGCGGTACGCAATAGATTTTGGAACCGCATCTGAAATACCTACTAAGACCTTTGCACGGTAACCAATAGACCGAGCGACAAGCTTTTGCTATAATTTGTTTATTATCAATAAGTTAGTTAATAAATCATGAGTTTTTCAGAATATGATGTAGACCGTCGCACACGCAAAGGAAACTTCTTAA
>JAUXNQ010000041.1 GCA_030682715.1 Methylotenera sp.
TGGAAACGATAGGCAACGCCAACGAAGAAGTAATCAGAGAATATGTTCAAAACCAGCTTGCAGAAATGAGCAAAGGTGAAGAAAGTAGCCAACAGTCGGGTTTGTTCTAAAACTCGGTCGCTTGCGGCCGAGTAGTTTATCCTTTAATAATTTTAACCTTTAATAATTCTTAACATAGTTAAGTGCCTGTTCTAAGCGCTCAACTGCAACCACTTCGATTCCATCTATCCGCTGTTTTGGTGCATTGGCTTTAGGTACGATTGCTTTCGTGAAACCAAGTTTTGCGGCTTCTTTCAAACGCTCTTGCCCACGCTGCACAGGCCTAACTTCCCCTGCCAAGCCAACCTCACCAAACACTATAAGTTTATTATCTAATGGCTTGTTTTTTAAAGAAGAAGTGATTGATAAAAGTACCGCCAAATCAACCGCTGGCTCTGAAATCTTAACGCCACCTACCGCATTGATAAATACGTCCTGATCAAAACATGCTACGCCCGCGTGGCGATGCAATACTGCCAACAACATAGCAAGACGGTTTTGCTCTAACCCTACACACAGCCGTTTTGGGCTAGGTGCATGCGCTTCATCGACCAATGCTTGTATTTCAATCAGCAATGGACGCGTGCCTTCCATCGTCACGGTAATACAAGACCCCGCAACCTGTTCACTATGATGTGATAAAAACAAGGCAGATGGATTAGTGACCTCGCGCAAACCCTTCTCGGTCATCGCAAAAACACCTAGCTCATTCACTGCGCCAAATCGGTTTTTAAATGCACGAATCAATCGAAAACTTGAGCTTTGGTCCCCTTCAAAATACAACACAGTATCAACTATATGCTCTAGTACGCGCGGGCCCGCTAATGCTCCCTCTTTTGTTACGTGACCAACTAATATCACAGTAATCCCTGCCTGCTTCGCCAAACGCGTCAGTTGTGCCGAGCACTCGCGCACTTGCGCAACAGACCCTGGAGCCGATTGCAGCGCCTCTGAGTAAACCGTTTGAATAGAGTCAATGACTGCAATATCAGGTTTATGCTTTTGTAGCATGCTGATAATTTTTTCTAGATTAATTTCAGCTAATAGTGATATTGGGCTAGCGTCTAAACCAAGACGCTTCGCGCGCATGGCAATTTGCTGCGGCGACTCTTCACCACTGACATAAATCGCTTTTCTTGCATTCCCAATATGGCATAAAGTCTGGAGTAACAAAGTAGACTTACCAATACCAGGGTCACCGCCAATTAGCACAACCCCACCAGCTACTAAACCACCGCCTAACACACGATCAAACTCGCTCACGCCAGTTGGCTGCCTTGGCACCTCTGCTGCTTCTACTTCTGCTAGTTTCTGTAACCCAGCGGTTTCAGCCAATGGTGCGAAACGGCTAACGCTTGCTGTTTCTGCGATAGTTTCAACTAATGTATTCCATGCATGACAGCTCGGGCATTGACCTTGCCATTTAGGCTCACTTGCGCCACATTCAGTACAGGTATAAATAGTTTTGGCTTTAGCCATTAATCAATCACTTTCATCGGTACGCGTGGTGCAACAGTGCAGAGCAACTCATAACCAACGGTATCAGAAGCCGCCGCGACAGCATCTACAGGCACTTGCTTACCCCAAAGCTCAACTGCGGAACCGATGTTCGCTTCTGGTATGTTAGTTAAATCACAAAACAACATATCCATTGAAACACGACCCAATGTGGAAGTTAACTTCCCTGCAACGGCTATTGGTGCACCGCCCTGCTGACAACCACTAACTAAGCCAGCATGCCTTGGGTAACCATCAGCATATCCACAGGCTACAATACCAACGCGAGTAGTTTTAGTGGCTGTAAAGCGACTACCATAACCGACAGTTTCACCAGCTTGTATTTCTTGTACCCCAATAATTTCTGACGACAACTGCATCGCTGGCATCAAATCATAGGTAGCTGCGGCTGTATCACCTACTGGACTAGCGCCATAAAGCATAATGCCAGGGCGCACCCAATCTGCATGCGCTTCTGAATATCGTAGAATAGTGGCAGAGTTAGCCAAAGATACGGGAGAGTCTAATCCCTGAGTGATTCTTTTAAATAAACTCAAGGGTTTCTCAATCCCAGTTTCACCATCTGCAGTTGCAAAATGCGTCATCAAGGTAATGTCTGCAACATTCTTGCAAGCTTTTAACCGCTCATAAGCTGCAATGAAACTGTCAGGTTTAAATCCTAAGCGATTCATACCAGTGTTCATTTTAAGATGAACGTGCATTGGCTTGACTAAGGTAGCAGACTCCAACATAACAAGCTGTTGCATAGAATGAATGACAACATTAAGACCAAAATTTGATGCAATATGAAGCTCTTGCTCGCAAAACACACCTTCTAACAATAAAATTGTTTGCTGAAAGCCTGCATCACGCAAATCAATGGCTTCATTAATACCCAACACAGCAAAGCCATCAGCAGCGCCTAACCCATGTGCAACATTGATTAAACCGTGCCCATAGCCATTAGCTTTCACTACTGCCATCACTTTTGAATGAGGTGAAAATTTCCGTACAGTAGCAAAATTATGCCGTAATGCATGAAGAGAAATCGTGGCTAAGATTGGACGCATTACTTCACTCTAATATTTTCTGGCTAGTATTTTTCAGACTAGTACTCATCTGACATATGCCCACTACCAGCAAAGTTCTCAAAGCGCGTATGTTGACCAAGGAACGTCAATCGGACCCTACCAATTGGGCCATTCCGTTGTTTACCGATGATAATCTCTGCCGTACCTTTATCTGGTGAATCTGGGTTATAGACTTCGTCACGATAAATAAACAAGATCACGTCAGCATCCTGCTCAATCGCGCCAGACTCGCGCAAGTCACTCATCACTGGACGTTTATCAGGGCGCTGTTCCACACTTCGGTTAAGCTGAGAAAGTGCAATGACTGGCACATCAAGCTCTTTAGCCAACGCTTTTAATGACCGTGAAATTTCAGAAATTTCTGTTGCACGGTTTTCGCCCTGCTTACCTGCGGGAGCTGCCATCAATTGTAAGTAATCGATAACGATCAAACCCAATTTACCTGTTTGGCGATGCAACCTACGAGCTCTTGCGCGCACATCAAAGCTGCTTAAACCCGCACCTTCATCAATAAAGATAGGCGCTTCGTTTAGCTTACCTAATGCGGTCGTTAATTTTTCCCAATCTTCATCTTCTAATCGACCAGTACGCATACGGTGCTGATCTAAGCGGCCAACGGAACCAATCATACGCATTGCAAGCTGTGTGCCCGCCATCTCCATTGAGAATACAGCAACAGGCAAACCAGTATCAAGCGCTACGTTTTCTGCAATATTCAGTGAGAAAGCCGTCTTACCCATAGAAGGCCGACCTGCAACAATCACTAAATCTCCACCTTGAAGACCAGAGGTCATTGAATCTAAGTCTGCAAAACCAGTTGGAATGCCAGTGACGTCTGATTGATTATCACGTGAGAACAACTGGTCAATACGGTCAGCGACCTGTGGCAATAGTACTTTAATATCAATAAAGCCCTCAGTGCTACGTTTGCCACCTTCAGCAATCTGAAATATTTTGGCTTCAGCTTCATCTAGTAACTGCTGCGCATCGCGACCATTGGGTGCATAAGCGCTTTCTGCAATACCTGAACCCACAGTCACTAATTGGCGCATCACAAAGCGCTCATGCACGATTTCTGCATATCGTCGAATATTAGCTGCTGTTGGTGTGTTTTGCGCCAACAGTCCCAAATATGCAATGCCACCTACACCAGAAAGTTCGGCAGCATTTTCAAGAGACTCTGCTACCGTGACGATATCAGCGGGCTTGTTGTGCTCAATGAGTTTGGAAATATGCTCAAAAATAAGCTTATGATCGTAACGGTAAAAATCTTTAGCGCTAAGGATATCAGCAACTTTATCTAGCGCTTCATTTTCAAGTAGCAAGCCTCCAATAACGGATTGCTCTGCTTCTACAGAATGTGGGGGTACTTTGAGTGCATCTAATTGTTCATCAGCCATAAGCATGATTATATCAGTGCGCGATTAACTCGCTAAGAGTTTATGCAATCTAAAATAGATTATTCATCAGGATAGAAATTACATGGTTCTTGATGAAAAGATTGGGGGATTAACATGCCAATTTCAGGCTACAAACGCAACACATACAATGGTTTTTAGTTTATTAACAAATTAAAAACAAAAAAGCCGACCATCAGGTCGGCTTTTTTTTGAAGCTATAACTTAATTACGCTTCAGCAACCACTGTTACAGTGATATCTACTACTACGTCATGATGTAACGCAACTGTTACCGCGTGATCACCAATTGTTTTCAATGGGCCGTTTGGTAAACGAACCAATGATTTAGCAACGTCATGGCCTTGAGCAACTAAAGCTTCAGCGATGTCACCATTTGTTACAGAACCAAACAAACGACCATCAACACCAGCTTTTTGAGTAACTGTCACAACGAAACCAGCTAATTTTTCGCCACGTGCTTGTGAAGCAGCTAAAATTGCAGCTTGTTGTTTTTCTAATTCAGCACGACGTGCTGCAAATTCAGCTTTGTTAGCTTCAGTTGCACGCTTAGCTTTACCTTGTGGAATCAAAAAATTACGGCCAAAACCATCTTTAACTTTAACAACATCACCCAATACACCAAGGTTAGCTACTTTTTCTAATAAAATTACTTGCATCTTAAATCTCCTTAGCCTGGGTGTTTGTCAGTGTATGGTAACAATGCCAAGAAACGAGCGCGTTTAACCGCTGATGTTAATTGACGTTGATAGCGAGCTTTAGTACCCGTCATACGTGCTGGGATGATTTTTGCATTTTCTGAGATGAAATCTTTTAAAAGATCAACATCTTTGTAATCTACTTCTTTGATGCCTTCTGCTGAAAAACGGCAGTAACGGCGACGTTTGTACATATCTCTTGCCATCTTAAACTCCTAAATTCTTTAATTTACGTAAGCGCTGCTTACATAGTCTTTATGTCATTAATATGCATAACCAATTGTGTGCTTTTAAGACTGCGTTTAGCTAAAAAACCTTGGGCTACTACTTGAACGCCCTGCTTTAAACCTTTTAATGCCAAGTCACCTAGAACTACTGCATTAACATCACACTCTACTTTACGCTTCATGCCAGCTTCAATTTGCTCCGAAACATGTCTCAATACAACACTTAACAACGGTATGCCTGCTGGTGTGTAGCGAAGCGGTTCAATTTGCACCACCTCCGCTTGTATCACCAATTTATTCAATTAAGCAGCAACTGCCTCTGTAGGAGCAGCTGGGGCTGGAGCCGCATCTTTGCTCAACACTGATTTAGATTTTTCTTCTTTCATCATTGGTGATGGTGCAGTTACAGCAGTTTTAGTAGCCATTGTTAGATGACGCAATACTGCATCATTGAATTTAAAGCCATGCTCTAATTCTTCTAACACTGTTTGGTTACATTCAATGTTCATTAACACGTAATGTGCTTTGTGAATTTTTTGGATTGGATAAGCCAATTGACGACGACCCCAGTCTTCTAAACGGTGAATTGCACCACCGTTAGTGGTGATTAGCGCACGGTAACGCTCAATCATCGCTGGCACTTGCTCGCTTTGGTCCGGATGGACGATAAATACTACTTCATAATGTCTCATAGACACTCCTTTTGGATAAAAGCCACCTACTTTATGTAGTGTGACAAGGTAAAAAAAACAATAACTACTTGATATCGCTACCAAGCAAGCGCGGAATTATAGACAAAACCACGCCACTAATCAAATTATATTTAATAAAATCAATTGTTTTGTGCGATCTAACTTAAAACAAACTATCTTTTTCAACTTATTAAACCTATCCATTACAGCCAGTCATTCCACTCGCCCAATCTTTAAACAAGATCAGGCATTTCTGCACCATAAAATTTAATTCTAAGTTTTTTGAGTTGATCCCTAAAGTCAGCCGCCTTTTCAAACTCTAGATTTTTGGCTGCATCGTGCATGGCTTTTTCCAAACGCTTCATTTCTTTTGTGATTTGTTTTTCACTTAAAGATTCGTAATTCGCCTGATCCTGCAATGCCTTACGCTCACGCAATGCTTCATCTTTATCATAAACACCATCGATAATATCTTTAATGCGTTTAGTCACGCCTTTAGGCACAATGCCATGCGCTTCATTGAACGCCCGCTGAACGCCACGCCTACGCTCGGTTTCATCCATTGCCAGTTTCATGCTGCGCGTGATTCTATTTGCATAAAAAATTACTTGACCATTTAAATTACGTGCAGCGCGCCCTGCTGTCTGAATCAAACTACGTTCAGATCGTAAAAAACCTTCTTTATCCGCATCTAATACCGCTACTAAAGAAACTTCAGGAATATCTAAACCTTCGCGCAACAAGTTAATACCAACCAGCACATCAAACTCACCAAGACGTAAGTCACGAATAATCTCCACTCGCTCTACGGTATCGATATCGCTATGCAAATAACGTGTTTTAACACCATGCTCACTTAAGTAATCAGTTAAATCTTCAGCCATACGCTTAGTAAGCGTTGTTGCCAACACGCGCTCGCCAACATCAACGCGTTTTTTAATCTCACTTAACAAATCATCCACTTGCGTATCAGCAGGCTTCACGATAATTTCAGGGTCAATCAACCCTGTTGGGCGTGCAATCATTTCAACCACTTGTTGCTGATGATTTTTCTCATAGTCCGCAGGCGTGGCAGAAACAAACACACACTGACGCATAATGTGCTCGAACTCTTCAAACTTTAAAGGTCGGTTATCCAATGCAGATGGTAATCGCCAGCCATAATCCACCAAGTTTTCTTTACGCGAACGGTCACCTTTATACATGCCGCCTACTTGCGGCACGGTCACGTGGCTTTCATCAATAATCATTAACGCATTTTCTGGCAGATAATCAATCAGCGTCGGTGGCGGATCTCCTGGATTACGCCCTGATAAGTGACGCGAATAATTTTCAATGCCCTTACAAAACCCGATCTCATTGAGCATCTCAAGATCAAACCTTGTGCGCTGTTCAATTCTGGCGGCTTCTACTAACTTATTATTTTGAATATAAAAACTCACTCGGTCTTTAAGTTCGTGCTTGATTTTTTCCATCGCGCGAATTGTCGTTTCGCGAGGTGTAACATAATGGCTTGAAGGGTAAACCGTATAACGAGGAATTTTGTTAAAAATCTGGCCTGTTAACGGGTCAAATAAGGTGATTGATTCAATTTCATCATCAAACATGGAGATGCGAACCGCAGTTTCATTATTTTCTGCGGGGAATACATCAATAACGTCTCCGCGCACTCTGAAAGTACCGCGCGAGAAATCGAATTCATTGCGGTCATATTGCATACCAACTAAGCGCGTAATCATGTCACGTTGCGCGATTTTCTCGCCCTGCTGCACATGCAACACCATGCCGTGGTAGTCAGTTGGGTCACCTATACCGTAAATGGCTGATACAGTTGCCACAATAATACTATCTTCACGCTCCAACAGCGCTTTAGTAGCTGAAAGTCGCATCTGCTCAATATGTTCATTGATGCTGGAATCTTTTTCAATAAACAAATCACGCGATGGCACGTAAGCTTCAGGCTGATAGTAATCGTAATAACTCACAAAATACTCAACTGAATTGTTCGGGAAAAATTCTCGAAACTCACTATATAACTGTGCAGCCAAGGTTTTATTAGGCGCCATCACAATCGCAGGACGCCCTGTACGCGCTATCACGTTAGCCATCGTAAAAGTTTTGCCTGAGCCAGTCACACCAAGTAGTGTTTGAAACTTAAGCCCATCATTAACGCCTTGCGTTAATTTATCAATCGCCTGCGGCTGATCGCCAGCTGGTGAAAAAGGCTGGTGAAGCTGATACTTACTATTAGGAAATGTAACGAACACGTTATTCTTTGTATTGATATAAACACTTAAATTTTAACAGAAATATCAACAGTAACTGCCAACTAATCTCAGCTAGCAACTCCTTAAACTTCAAATGACTCGAACTTTGCTAATGATGCATAGTCATTAAACAGACATCAGGCCGACAGATTACAAAACATTGATATTCTTAAATGGTTAGTAATTTCCAGTTTTATTAAGCATCTATTACAAATAAGCAACAATTAACTTTTGGAGTTACTCATGCGTAGATTTATTCTGCTAGCAGCATTAATGAGCTTTGCACAAACATCCTTGGCTTTAGATCAAACAAAAGTACTTAAGTCTTTACAATCAGTGGTAATGATACGAGGTTACAACAGCAGTGGTGGTTTGGCATATGGCTCTGGTGTTGTTGTTGCTGAAAACAAAGTGATTACTAATTGTCATATTTTTCGCAGCACAAAGTCGCCTTGGGTTGCTCGTGGCGAAGACACCTATGAAATAGATTCAGTTCAAGCAGATCGTTGGCATGACTTATGTCTAATCACTGCGAAACTTCCATTCACCCCAGCACCAATCGGGAGCAGTTCAAATATCAAAAGAAGCCAAGAAGTATTGGCTATCGGCCACTCTAATGGTGTCCTTGCACCACTTACTTCCTCTGGTGTGATTAAAACCACTTATGATTTTGATGGTGGTAAAGTTATTCGTAGTAGCGCTAAATTTTTAATGGGCGCAAGTGGCAGCGGAATATTTGACCTTGAAGGTAATCTCTTAGGGATTAATACATTTAAAACACCTGGCCGCCCTGCCTATTTTTACTCGCTTCCTATTGAGTGGTTGGCAAACTTAGAAAAGCTACCAATTGAGACCACATTCCCTATTACAGGCAAAGCTTTCTGGGAAGAGGAAGATAGTAAAAAGCCGTTCTTTATGCAAATGGCCATTCCTGAAATTAACCAAGACTGGCCAAAATTAGAGCAAGTTGCTAATAAATGGACAGAAACCTATCCTCAAGACACGGAAGCATGGTATGAACTTGGCGTTGCTCAAGAAAAATTGAACAAATTAGACGATGCAAAAAAATCATACTTACAATCAGTTGCGATTGATGCAAACAACACTAATGCACTGTTTAGACTCGGTGCAATTGCTCAATCAACAGGAGATCAGGTTAGCATGAGCAATATTAGTTCTACCATTGCTAAAATTGATGAAAATTTAGCAAAAGAATTCAGTGAGATGTTGGGATGCAATCTTCAATGTTAACAGTAGGTTAGCAACTGAACTCACGGCAACATGCTCATACATGTTGCCTTCTTAAACTTTTTAGATGCAGCGCTATTCCTAATAAACATATTTATGCGTAAAATGGCGGCAATTCAACCAGTTACATACAAATTTGTCTTAAGGAACAGACCTTGTCACACTCCGTATTATCTCATCGCGTCCTATCAATCAAAGAGTCTCCTACATTAGCGATTACAGCCAAAGCAGGCAAATACAAAGCTGAAGGTCGAGATATTATCGGCTTAGCTGCTGGAGAGCCAGATTTTGATACGCCGCAACATATCAAAGATGCAGCTAAAGCTGCGATTGATGCTGGCTTTACCAAATACACACCTGTTGCTGGCACTCCAGGACTTAAAAAAGCGATTGTTTCAAAATTTAAGAACGAAAACGGTTTTGACTACGCGCTCAATGAAGTGATTGTTGGGGTTGGTGGTAAACAAACTATTTTCAACCTTTGCCTAGCCGTCCTTAATAAAGGTGATGAGGTCATTATCCCTGCACCATACTGGGTGTCTTATGCAGATATTGCACTCGTGGCAGAAGCTATCCCAGTGATTCTGGAATGTGGAATTGAACAAGGATTCAAACTCACAGCTACGCAATTAGAAGCCGCAATTACGCCAAAAACAAAGCTGTTTATGATTAACTCACCGTCCAACCCGACTGGCGCAGTGTACACACTTGCTGAACTGCAGGCACTAGGTGAAGTTTTACTTAAGCATCCACATGTTTTAGTGGCCACTGACGATATGTATGAACATGTCAATTTAACTGGCAACAAGTTTTATAACATCCTGAATGCAACACCAGCACTAAAAGACCGCTGCATTGTGCTGAACGGCGTATCAAAAGCTTACTCTATGACGGGCTGGCGAATTGGCTACGCGGCTGGGCCTGCCTACATTATTAAAGCGATGGAAATCTTACAATCTCAATCGACTAGCAACCCTACCTCAATCTCTCAAGTAGCAGCACAAGCCGCGCTAGAAGGCTCTCAAGAATGTATCGTGCCGATGGTAACGGCATTCAAAGAGCGCCACACTTATGTAGTAAACCGCTTCAATAGCATGCCAGGATTAAGTTGCCTGATGGCTGGCGGCGCTTTTTATGCATTTCCTGATGCACGTGGTGCGATTGACACTTTATTTAAAGCAGGAAAGATTAAAGCAGCGACCGATATGGCATTAGCTGAATACTTGCTCGAAGCGTTTGATGTTGCGGTTGTCCCTGGCTCAGCATTTGGTGCAGAGGGTTATTTCAGAATTTCATTTGCAACTTCGATGGATAACTTACGTAACGCACTAGATCGCATTGAAAAAGCATTAAAATAAAACATAAGCAGTGTATAGCTCACATTAAAAGCATTTTAGCCAAATCGAATTGATGCGTTTAGCACTGCTGTTTTGCTAAATATTGTTGCAACACTCAATATTTATAGGCAAAAAAATTAATGAAAGGCTTATTTCAACCGTTAATCGTCCTGAAATAAGCCTTTAAGTTTACCTAGCGCACCAGCAGCTTTTATTCCCACACTAGTACCAACACCTGGGCCTAAAATTGCAGTTCCTGCCACTGCGCCAGCAAGTGCTGCTTTAGAAGGTAAAACGACAGGATTGTCGACCGTACCAGATACATCAAGCGGAATGGCAACCAAGCTTGCACTGCGTTTGAGCTTCACTTCACCAGCACCATCCAACTCCTTATTTGAGTTAATCTTAACCTGACCTGTTCCAGATAACAAACCTGAACTTATTTCAAGGTCATATAAACTACTCGGCCGCAAGCGACCGAGTTTTAGAACAAACCCGACTGTTGGCTACTTTCTTCACCTTTGCTCATTTCTGCAAGCTGGTTTTGAACATATTCTCTGATTACTTCTTCGTTGGCGTTGCCTATCGTTTC
>JAUXNQ010000042.1 GCA_030682715.1 Methylotenera sp.
TTAACGCCTAAGGCGCACTGAATGCAGAAGCCAAGATAGTATGCGATTATACAGTGAGGTTGTGACAACCTTTGGTTGCGGTGTAGGCTAACTCGCAAGGCGATGTTAAGCCACTGAAAGTGGCGGCCGAAACCAAAAAACCGCGCGACGCAGCAATTTGCTCGCGCAGGCACTTATTCCGCATTTCCCTAAACAAGACTTCGAATAAGGCTCAGTTAAATATTTCTAGGTGTAACCTTCCAGTTATTGGGTGTGTAATCCCAATGTTTACGCCAAGCACCCAGTACTAAATTTGGATATTGTGGCTTGCCCAAGCTACCGTTGTATCGACCCAGCGCACGATATAAATCACCACGCTCAATATCAACATAGTGTCTTAAAATTGTGCAGCCATAACGTAAGTTAGTGCGCAGTAGAAATAAATTATGGTCGTTTGCACCAATGCTACGCACCCAAAAAGGCATCACTTGCATAAAACCGCGTGCGCCTACTGATGAAACGGCATATTTCTTAAACCCACTTTCAACTTGAATTAAGCCAAGCACCATTTGTGGGTCTAGCCCTGCCCTACTTGCTTCATAGTGCACAGTACGCAGAAAATCTTCTCTGTATTGTTGGTCTGGCATGCGTTTTTGAAGGCGCAGTGACATTTCGTTAAGCCATGCGCGGCCTTCTTCTTCAGTTGCAAACGTGAGCGTAGGTACGGCACGGTCACTCACGCTGCGCTGCATCAGTGCTTTGACACTATTAGAAAGCGGCTCTTCTTTCTGTGAGCCAGCAAAGCTCATGTTAGGCACTGAAGCGCCTAACAACACAAGCAAGCTAATTCGTAAGATTTTAAGCACGCAAATTTCCTAATGCATCAATTGCAACAGTTTATACTAAGCCAAACGCTGCACAAACTCAACTACTGACGTTAACGCAACGGCTTGAGCATCAGCTTGTGTTCTGGCTTTATACTCCACATTGCCTTCGTTCAGGCCACGTTCACCAATCACGAAACGATGCGGAATCCCCATTAAATCAGCCTCTGCAAACATCACGCCAGGGCGCTCGCCTCTGTCATCTAGCAATACATCAACCCCAGCCACCTGCAAATCATCATGCAGTTGATTCGCCGCGGCCTTAACGGCTTCAGATTTGTCATAGCCAATCGCACAGATGACCACTTCAAATGGTGCCATGCTCTTAGGAAAGATAATGCCGCGCTCATCATTACCTTGCTCAATGGCCGCACCCACAATACGCGACACACCAATGCCGTAACAACCCATTTCCATGACTTGGGTTTGTCCATTCTCATCAAGGTACGTTGCGCTCATGGCTTCTGAATACTTGGTACGTAATTGGAATATATGGCCAACTTCGATACCGCGGCATAGTGACAACACGCCTTTACCATCTGGACTAGCATCACCCGCAACTACATTACGGATATCTGCCACCACAACAGGCTCTGGTAAATCACGACCGAAATTAACACCACTTAAGTGATATTTAGGTTTGTTAGCACCGCAAACAAAATCGCTCATTAATGCGACTGTTTTATCTGCAATCACCGTCACATGAGCACCAACGCCAACTGGGCCGATAAAGCCAGGTGGACAGTTGAGGTTAGCGCGGATTTCTTCTTCAGTGGCGAATCTAAACTCTGCACAACCTGCAAGCTTGCCTAGTTTCACTTCATTGAGGTGGTGATCACCACGCAGTAAGGCTAAGTAAAATTTGTCATTGCCAGTCGCATCTTTAGCAATCAGCGCAATCGCTTTCACTGTACGCGCTACGCTAATTTCCAATAACTTGGCCACATCTTCACATGCTGTTTGCTTCGGCGTATCTACTTCACGCATACTTTCTGTCGCATCCGCACGCATATTATTGGTTGGAATCGCTTCAGCTAACTCTACGTTGGCTGCGTAATCTGATGTCTCGCAATATGCCAAACCATCTTCACCTGAGTCTGCTAATACGTGAAACTCATGTGAACCATCGCCACCAATTGCGCCTGTATCTGCTTTTACTGCACGGAACTTAAGACCCAAACGCGTGAATACATTGCTGTATGCCTGATACATCGTGTCATAGGTTTTTTCTAACGACGCAAAATCTGTATGAAATGAATACGCATCTTTCATCATAAACTCGCGCGCGCGCATCACACCGAAGCGTGGGCGAATCTCGTCACGGAACTTAGTTTGTATCTGATAAAAGTTGAGTGGCAATTGCTTGTAACTACGAATTTCTTTACGCGCAATATCTGTAATCACTTCTTCATGCGTGGGGCCAAAGCAAAATTCGCGTTCGTGTCTATCTTGAATTTTGAGCATTTGTGGGCCAAACACAGCCCAACGGCCAGTTTCTTCCCATAGTTCTTTAGGTTGTACTGCTGGCATTAAAAGCTCTAATGCACCTGCATTGTTCATTTCCTCACGCACAACGCGCTCTATCTTACGCAACACACGCAAGCCTAAGGGCATCCAGCTGTACAGGCCCGAGCCTAAACGCTTAATGAGGCCCGCACGTACCATTAAGATATGGCTTTGCAGTTCGGCTTCGTTAGGGGCTTCTTTTTGAGTATTAAAGAAAAATTGAGAGGCGCGCATAGTGATTTGAATTCGATACTAAATAAAAGCAGAATTTTACAGACAATCAGTGTGTTAGTCAGTAACAGTTCGCTGACCAAGCACAAATCCAGTCGATTATTTCTCGGCGGATCGCTTACTCACAATTGGACTATCAGATGGGAAATAGCCAGACTTCCATAAAGACAAGGGAATAATAGTGGCGGGAAAGCCATTGTCATAAAACCAGCTATCCACTGCATAACGCTCTCCCGTTGCAATCTCACGAATAGATGCCGCACTGTGCGGCCAGCCAAATAGAAAGAAACTGCGTGTACGCATATCTTCTATTTGATGGAGTTTAATCAAGCCATGCTGGTGCATTAAACGCATATAAGTTGTGCTGTTAATTGCTTCATCATTACAATCCAGCTGTCCGGGATACTCTGAATTATTAAACGTGCCAGCGCGATCAGTGCTTGTTGCAGTTTTAGCGCCTACCATTTTCTCCAGTGCGCCAATCGCCTCTGCGATATGTTTGCGTTCTAATTGTGCATCTGTAGTATCTGTACTCTGGTTTGAGGTTTCAAATATAGCAGTGATGGTTTTCCACTCATAATCAGCTAAAGAGGTCTGTTTGATTTCTGCACAGCCACCGCCTGTGCAGATTCCAAATGCTGCTAGTTTTGGCGTTTGCTTATAAATACGCGTGATGTCAGTGATTGCTGCTTGCAGATTTAACGGTATCAGAAAAATGATACTCAGCAAGCTGCTATAAAATAACTGGGGTGTTAGGTAACTCATTATGATTTTCACCCTTAGCTGGGTAATGCTGGATAAGGTGTTCGCTAATCTTTGAGATGCCGTAAATCACGCCAGCCTCAAATTGTCCTTGCCTGAACATCAGTTCCATTTGGTGGCTAATCTGCCCCCAGCCTGCGCTACCTACGTGTTGATGTATGCCACGGTCTGCCAGAATCTCAAAATCATGGTCTGCTAACAATAGGTAAATCAACACCCCATTATTTTGCGCGGTATCCCACACTCTTAACTCTGAAAAAACTTCTAACACACGTTGTTGCGCTGTTTTTCTGGCAATCAGCTCTAAAAATGATAATTTGGCCTCCACGGCAAAACGAATCTCACCTGAATGTAAGGCCTCGCTACTCGCAATTGCCGCTTCGATACGTTGTATCGCATCATGAGAAAAATGCCTTTTCACTGCACTCGGTAAAGCACAGAGGTGTCGGCACCAACGTTTTATATACCAGCGTGTTATGAACTTAGCTGCCATTACCAATCTCCAGACGCGCCGCCGCCGCCAAAACCACCACCTCCGCCACCGCTCCAACTACCAGAGGAATGCCCACCACCATACGTACCACCACCCAAACTTCCCAATCCTACTGGGCCAATCAATGTCAGTACAAAGGCGACTACCCCTAACAGCAATGCAATTAACAAACCTACCCCAAAAAACATGGCCAGGATGACAATCGCGCCGCCGTTCAACACGCCGCCGAAAAAATCACCAAAGATTGCGCGTAACAAACCACCTAAAATCAACCCGCCGATCAACAATAAAGGTAAAAAGTCGGTAAAACTTCCCTGATTATTTTGCTTAGCTGGTGCTGATAACTGCTCACCAGCAATTAATCCGATAAGTGCATCAACCGCTTTGGTAATGCCTCCATAAAAATCACCTTGTTTAAATTGCGGCGCCATGACTTCAGTGATCACACGTTTAGCAATTAAATCAGGTATCACGCCCTCTAACCCATAGCCCACTTCAATCCGCATTTTACGGTCATCTTTTGCCACAACTAGAAGCACACCGTCATCTTCTTTTTCTCGCCCTAGCTTCCAAGCATCAGCGACACGAATGCTATATTGCTCGATCACTTCTGGTTGAGTAGTGGGTACAATTAACACTGCAATCTGGCTGCCTTTTTCTTGCTCAAATACCGCTATTTTTTGCTCTAAGGCACTTTGTTGCTCAGCGCTGAGTGTTTGGGTTAAATCGGTAACCCGATGCTGTAAAGCAGGGATAGGCACAAGATCGGCATGCACTTGAAACGATGCAAATAGCATCATACAAAGTGCAACTAAGCTTATTCTAAAGAATGAAGTCACGCTAGTCACTCAAATGGACAATTTTAATGTGATTATTTGGTTTCAAAATCAACAGTAGGGGCAACAGAGATTGCCTTTTCATTTTCTACAGTAAATGATGGTTTAGCTTTGTAACCTAGCATCATCGCTGTGAGATTATTAGGGAAACTACGTACCGCAATATTGTAATTTTTAATGGTTTCAATATAACGATTACGCGCAACGGTAATGCGGTTTTCCGTGCCTTCTAGTTGCGCCTGTAAATCTCTAAAGCCTTGGTCTGCTTTCAAGTTAGGATAGTTCTCTGACACCGCTAACAAGCGCGACAATGCAGAGCCTAGCTGCCCTTGTGCCGCCTGAAATTTAGCAAAAGCCTCAGGGTCATTCAACAACTCAGGTGTCACTTGTATACTACCCACTTTTGAACGAGCATCTGCTACATCTGTCAGCACTTCTTTTTCATGTGAGGCGTAGCCTTTTACCACATTGACCAAATTAGGTACTAAATCTGCTCTGCGTTGATATTGATTCAATACCTCAGACCAGCCAGCTTTAGACTCTTCATCTAATGACTGAAAGGTGTTGTAACCACAACCAGTTAAACTCAATACAAGTAATATCGCTAAAAATTTCAAACCTAAATTTTTCATGGTGATTCCTCTGAAATTAATCAATTGTTCGGTATCAATATTGTGCTAAATCTCTAATTTACAAGTACTAATGTACTTAAATTTACACAAGTACATTAGTACTTAGAGTTACGAGTACTGACATATTTACAAGTTTTGCAAGATACGTTTGGCCGTGCATAAATCTACCCAAGCTTTCGCTTTATAAGCGGTGTTATTCAATAAGAATGCTGGATGATAAGTAATCATCACTGGTAAATTTTGATAGAAAATAGGGCTTGAAGATTGAGCGCCTCGCCAATCATCGATTGCTTGCAATTGCCCAAGTAAACTATTCGCAGCTGATTCACCCATGACTATCACTAACTTAACGACATGCTCATTGAGCGTATCTATGGTTGCATTTGGAATGTCTATACTACAGTGCATATTAATTGCCTTAAGCATATTGCTTAAAAGCGTTTCTATGTCCTGCGCATCATTACTTTCAATCGCACTATCCAGTACAAAAGCGGCGGTTTTATCATCGTTGATCAATAAACGGAAAGATTCAGTTGGCGTCGCAACTACTGCAACCTCCTCCACATTCTGAATATCTAACGGCGCTGGCTCAATAACTGGCTCAATAACTGGCTCAAATTGCGGGCTTAATAGCAACGCGGGTTCAATAGAAGCTTCACTTGTAGGACTTAATACGGAAACGTGTTGAATACTAGGCAACGGATTTTTCAATTGCCAAACAGGCAGCAACTCAAGCTCTCTCAGCACATCTTCTCGCGTCATCAGGCTCATATTGCTAATCCCATTAAAATCGCATCTTCACGTCCATGATGTGCGGGGTAATAGCCTCGGCGCACAGCCATTTCATTAAATCCAATATTCTCATATAAAGCGATGGCAGAAATGTTACTGGATCTTACCTCTAAAAACATATTGGCCGCTTTGAGGTCTTGCGCAATGTGAATCATGTGTTCCAATAGCAACCGTCCCAATCCTTGTTTTTGATACGACTTACTAATGCTTAAATTTAACAAATGCGCCTCATCCAGCACCATCATCATCAAAGCATAGCCGATGATATTGGCATCTTGCACCAGCACCCATGCACTATGCGCTGATTTAAGCGAATCAGCAAAGTTTCCACGCGTCCAAGGATGTGAGTAAATATGTGGCTCGATTTCCATAATAGCGTCTAAATCGCTTACAGTCATCGCGCGAAATTGATAGTTGGGCTTAAGTACGGCACTCATAAACGTAAACCCTGCTCACGTTCAATGGTCTTGAGTGCGACTCGATTACGGATATAAATTGGCATGGCGTCTCCAGCTGGTTTAGCCTCGCCACTTTCAAATATTGGCTGTGCTAGTGCTAAAACGGCACTAGCAACTGGCAACAAAGCGGGTTGTGTAGATTGCATCTGCCCACGATAAGCTTCTGCTAACACTTCACCATAAGTTTGCCAACCACTACCCACACCTACCCAATCATCACCAACCACAGCAGGTACTGCATCAGGTTTATACAGCCCAGGTTCGATGACAGCCTCCCAGCTAGAATCTTTTTTCACATAGGCCGCATGATAAACCTCACCCATGCGGGCATCTAAACAGGCTATCACTTTAGATTCACCACTGGCTTCAGCCAAGGCCATCAAAGTGCAAACACCCACCACAGGCAAGTTCGCACCTAAACCCAAGCCTTGTGCCACACCAGCCGCGATACGGACACCAGTAAATGAGCCTGGCCCAGCGCCAAACGCTAAACCATGTAAATCCTGTAATTGCAGCTCTGCTTGATTCAATAAGTTTTGAGTCTCTGGCAGAATGATTTGTGAGTGAGTTTGTCCAGCCAACACATCATACTTAAATACAATGCTGTCTCGCATAACGGCAAGTGACAAATATTCGGTTGAGGTATCAAAAGCTAATAGATTCATTGGTAGATTTTAGGTCAGATTTTTTAAATTACACGATAAAACAGGTTAAGAATAAAACAGGTTAGGAAAAACCAGTCAACAAAACAGCTCATGCCGAACCAGCGAAAATTGCTTTTTGGGTAGCTATTCATACCTTTAGGGATAATTATTTATACTTTGGGATAACTACTCATATTAAGTTAGGCCATGTAAAACAATGCGTAATATGCACAGAACTTTACTCCCCCGCTATTTTGCCACGCAATTGCTTTAAATGCCCGCGTTGTGATTTACTTTCCAACCTGCGTTGCTTAGAACCATAAGTTGGTCGCGTAGCATAGCGTGTAGGTTTAACTTGACTTGCCGCATTCACAATCTCGTGCAAACGCTGAATGGCATCCTTTTTATTCGCTTCCTGCGTACGATATTGTTGCGCCTTGATGACCAGCACACCATCATCATTAATACGATTATCCTTTAGATTAAGTAATCGCTCTTTTAACCAATCACTCAGGCTTGAAGCCTTAATATCAAATCGTAAATGAATCGCGCTCGATACTTTATTCACATTCTGGCCACCTGCACCCTGAGCGCGAATGGTCGTCAGCTCGTACTCACCTTCTGGAATCTGGATAAATTGCATGACAATCAGGTTTAGATAGTAAATAAAAAAGACAACTATAACGCCAACTTTTTAAGACGTTGATAAAAATAAAAAGTACGGTATTTGCTCACTCCATCACTTTTACAAATGGCTTACATCTGCAGGCCTACAAAGCATGTAAATTAATCATTAGCAAAGAACGCCTGCACATCACTCAATACTCTTGTGCGTTTAAACGGCGGCAAACTTTGCCAAATACGCTTACCGTACGACTTTGTAATCAAGCGCGGATCACAAATCATCAGCACACCTCTATCGTTTTCATCGCGAATCAAACGTCCAGCGCCTTGCTTTAAGGTAATCACTGAATATGGGAGCTGATACTCCATAAATGCATTTTTACCTTCCGCATTGAGCTTATCTACACGTGCCGACAGCACTGGATCATCAGGAGGTGCAAAGGGTAACTTGTCGATGATTACCACACTTAATGCCTCGCCGCGCACATCTACGCCTTCCCAAAAACTCTGACTGCCAACCAGCACTGCATTACCCAATTGCCGAAAGCGCTCGAGCAGCTCCGTACGCGAAGTATCGCCCTGTAATAATAAGGGGCTCTCTATACCGTTTTCTGCAAACGCATCCTTAAGCAAGGCGTGTATCTCACGCATGGCACGCAAACTAGTAGAAAGCACAAAAGCGCGACCACCACTCGCCTGCAATACTGGCAATGCGGCAGTAACAACACAGGCGGTATAAGAGGGGCTATTAGGATCAGGCATTTCAGGCGGCACATAAAACAATGCCTGTTCCTGATAGTTAAACGGGCTTTGCCATGAAGCGGTATGCGCATCTTGCAAACCCATTTGCGCAACATAATGGCTAAAGTCATTTTTGACAGCTAAAGTAGCAGAAGTGAATATCCAGGCACGCGGCTGTGCATTCAGTTGCTTACCAAAGCCTTCGGCAACACTTAGTGGCGTCGCATGCAACTGTACTGATTGCGTAAACACCTCAACCCAACGCACCAAGTTATTGTTTTCAGCAGCATGCCATCGGCTAAGTAAATCATGCAACGCCATGCTGCGTTGCCAACATTTTTCTAACAACGGGTCGCGTGCTGCTTGCGTTTCCAACACAGCAGATAACGCTTGTAACTGCGCCTGCATATGATCAAATGAAGATTGAAAGTCTTTGAGTGCTAATGCTTTCTGCACTGGCATGCGAGACCCTTCATAGGCAAAAATCAGCCTAAAATCTTTGCACGCTTTTTCTAATACTGGAATCACTTCACCGAGCTGCACACAATCTTTGGCAAGGCTCAAGTGTGCTGCAGTGCAGTCTCTTGCAAGCTCAAGCAATTGGCTGGTAGAAATATCCTCGCCAAAAAACAGACCTGCTACTTCGGGCAATTGATGTGCTTCATCGAAAATAACAGTATTGGCACTAGGCAATAACTCAGCCACACCTTCATCGCGCAACATGACATCTGCAAAAAATAAGTGGTGATTCACTACCACCACATCGGCTGCCAGTGCTAGCTTACGGGCTTCCATCACAAAACATTCTTTATAGAAATTACAATCACCACCAAGGCAATTATCGCGAGTTGAAGTGACGTTAGCCCATATTGTGGCATTTTCAGGCACGGTGTTCAGCTCACCTTTATCCCCTGTTTTACTGTGTTCAGAAAAAGTTTTAATCAGATGCACATACTGCGCATCGTCACGCGCAGCAAAGCGCCCTTCATTCACCGCACGTTCTAAATGGTAATGGCAGACATAGTTTGACCGACCTTTAAGCATAGCCACGGTCACAGGCACTTTAAGTGCATCGCGCACATTGGGCAGATCCCGGCTAAATAACTGGTCTTGCAGGTTTTTAGTCCCTGTAGAAATAATGACCTTACCGCCAGTCAGTAGTGCTGGTACCAAATAGGCAAAGGTCTTACCTGTACCAGTACCAGCCTCTGCAACCAGTTGGGTATTATGTTCAATCGCATCAGCAATCGCCAATGCCATTTCTAATTGCTGGGTGCGTTCATGATAACCAGCAATATGCGACGCTAAAATGCCATCTTTTTCAAAAACTTGGCGGATATTGTATTCACTCATAGGGCCGTAATTATCACATGAGTTTAGGCCCTTATGTTTGTTTTAACCTAGTAGATAATCACATTTGGTGCTTTTGTGTAAGTTTAATATAATGAGCCCGTGTCAAAACTTACTTACTCTCATTATTTGATCTGCATTGCACTTGCGCTCGTAAGTGCATCCTGTGCTGCAACGCCCAATGCTGTAGGCAACACCAACACAACAGACCTAGCTCAAGTGCCCATAGAAAAAGGCAATACAGAGAACAGCGAAGATTGGCCAGAACGCGCTCGTGAAGTGCTAGTTAAGGCACTTAGCCTTACAGGAATCTCCTATAAATATGGTGGCAGTACCCCAGAAACAGGTTTTGATTGCAGCGGATTTGTTAGGTATGTATACCATCAAGCGACAAGCTTAACATTGCCTCACGGTGCAAAAGCGATTAGCCAACTCGGCAAAACTGTTTCTAAGAGTGAACTACAGCCAGGAGACTTAGTGTTTTTTAACACGTTAAAATCAGCATTTTCACATGTAGGGATTTATGTAGGAAACAACCGATTTATTCACTCACCTAGTAGCGGTGGCGGTGTTCGTGTAGAGAACATGCAAAGCACTTATTGGAAAAAGCGCTTTAATGGCGCTCAGCGGATAGATTCAGAACAGAAGTAAAGCTTAAGCGAAACCCAAAAATATTTAGCATTCATTATTTTTGAGTTTCGCGTTCAAGCCAGCGACTAAAGTCGCCAGTCACAATCAAGCGAGCACTAAAATTTATGCGTGAAACTTAGCTAAATCACCAGGCTTACGTAACATTTTATCTACCTCACCCAAGTGCAGTTCTTCTTGATAAATCATTTCACGCGCGTACTCTTCTAGCATTACAGAGCTACCCTCTACCAGTTTCAATAACGCCTTATAAGCATTAAGGGCGGCTGTTTCATGCGCTAAAGACTCGCGTAAGATATCGCCGATATCATGGTTGTGCGTTTCTAGTAACGGACCTATGGACAATGAAGGATGCCCACCTAAATGCGTAATAATTTCACCTGCTTTATTCGCATGATCTAAAGACTCAGTTGCTTGACTGCGCAACCAAGAGACAATAGGAATACGGTTATACCCAAACACCATTAATGAGTAATGAGTGTATCTTACAACGCCTGCTAATTCGAACTCTAAAATCGTATTTAGCGCATCCACTATTGGACTGCTCTCGTGTTGATCTGACATTTTGTAATCCTTTCTAGTCAAAAAGTATATTGTGAGTTTATCTATGTACCTAAACTAAAACGGTGTTTAAATGATTAACGCCATATATAGACACTATTGATCAACATACGTTTTATCACTATGCCCCAAATGACGCTCTGGGTCTACTTTATCACGCACCAACTGCTTAATCTCTTTAGCCTCAGGAAACCTTCCCGCATCTTTTCTAGAGAAAATCAATTCGTCATTCAAGGTAACCTCAAATACACCTCCTGTGCCAGGTTTAAGTGCTACGCTGTACAAATCCTGCTCAAACGTAGTCAGCAGCTCCTGTGCCAGCCATGCAGCCCGCAATAACCAACGGCATTGCGTGCAATAAGTGATTTCAACAATATATTTACTCAATTTGTATGTCCCGACTGATATAGTTTAATATGCATAGTGAGCAATATAATGATTACATACTGAAACTAAAAATTATTTTGCAACTCATAGTTATCGATAGATTTAATAAATCTTGATAGCTTAAATATATCTAATACAAATGTTTTTATCTATTTCAGATAAGATATTAAAGCATAAAATCAGCAACAGCTACTTTTGTTAGGACACCTTACATTCATGCAAGTAAATAATAAACAACACCGGTTTACAAAAATTGGCCTCGTAGGCTCAGGTTTGATACTTGGCCTAATGCTAAGTCTCACCTACTCTGCTGTGGCAGAGAAAATGGTTAAACCACAACTGCCGCTGGATGATCTGCGTGCTTTTGCTGAAGTATTTGGCAAAATCAAAACTGATTATGTTGAAACTGTTGAAGACAAAAAATTAATTTCAGAAGCTATTAGCGGCATGCTCACTGGATTAGACCCTCACTCAACTTATATGGACCCAGATGCATTTAAAGACATGCAAGTTGCCACTCAAGGTGAATTTGGTGGATTAGGCATTGAAGTCGGTATGGAAGACGGCCTAGTAAAAGTCATCTCACCAATTGAGGACTCACCTGCTTATACAGCTGGCCTGAAAAGCGGCGACTTAATTGTAAAGCTTGATGACACGCCAGTAAAAGGCATGACCTTAAATGATGCAGTTAAACGCATGCGCGGCAAGCCAGATACTCAAATTGTGTTAACAGTGGTGCGTAAAACTGAGACTAAACCACTTAAATTCACACTGACCCGCGCCATTATTAAAAGTAAAAGTGTGAAATACAAACTCACAGAGCCAGGCTATGCTTACGCACGCGTAACGCAATTCCAAGAACGCACTGGTGAAGATCTTGCAAAAGCCATCAAGACCATGCATGACGAAAATAAAGGTGCTTTCAAAGGCTTTATTTTAGATCTTCGCAATGACCCAGGTGGTTTACTCAATGGTGCTGTAGGTGTATCAGCGGCGTTCCTACCAAAAGGTGAGTTAGTCGTGTATACCGAAGGTCGCGCGCCTGATTCTAAAATGCAATTAACTGCTGTGCCAGAAAACTACGTACGTGGCGGCGCGGCAAATGATTATATTCGTGATTTACCTGCAGACTTAAAAACCGTACCAATGGTGGTGTTAATTAACAGTGGCTCTGCCTCTGCTTCTGAAATTGTTGCTGGCGCATTACAAGACCATAAACGTGCCGCAGTATTAGGGACGCAAAGTTTTGGTAAAGGCTCAGTGCAAACCATTATGCCAATGAATAATGGTGCGGCAATCAAGCTCACCACAGCGCGCTACTTTACGCCTAAAGGTCGCTCAATTCAGGCAAAAGGCATTGTGCCTGATTACATAGTTGAAGATGGCACAGACCAATCTGGTGCAATTCACGAGGCAGACTTATCTCGCCACTTGTCTAACCCAAAAGATGGCGAGGCTAAAAAACCAGCAGATACAACAAACGCTGCAAAAGAAGCAGCAAAAGAGAAGTTGAATGAAAAGAAATTTGCAGAACCTAGCGCACCTATCGAACCTGCAAGCAAAGATGATATTCAATTCATTCAAGCGATGAATCTGCTTAAAGGCTTGCCAGTGATTCAATCTACGCCAGTAGTGAAAGCAGAAACACCTAAAACTGAGTAACGTTAAATTTAATTAAGTTTAGTGCTTGTGCCAAACTAAACCGCCTTGATTGTTAAGGCGGTTTTTTTACAACTCAATACTGTTTAATTAATGTTGAGATTGAAAAAGATTATAATCACACCATGACGTTATCGCTAAAAGAATTAACTGCTGAAGCTGACCGCTGCGTTGCATGTGGGCTGTGCTTACCTCATTGCCCTACCTATAGAAAAACTGGCTCTGAGGCAGACTCACCGCGCGGTCGCATCCAACTGATTCGTGCCGTATCGCAGGATATTTTACCCAACAATGCGCGCTTTAAAGAGCATATTGATCTCTGCTTAAGTTGCCGCAGTTGTGAATCAGCATGCCCTAATAGCGTTAATTATGGCGCCCTAGTAGATACCACCCGTGCACTTTATATTCAAAAAAGGAGTGTCTGGTTAAGCATAGCAAAACCTTTTATTCGTCACCGTCGTTTAAGCAATGCCATCACGTGGCCACTATGGTTTCTGTCTAAGTTAAATTTAATTACTGTATTAAAACAGTTGGTGCCAACTGCAAAATTATTGCCTACCATTCAAAAGCCAATGGTGTGGAAATCACTATACACAGCAACTCAAACTACTCAAGGTGCAGTCAGTTTATTCTTAGGATGCGCTACTAACGCTTTTGACAACCGCACCCTCAGCGCGAGCATTTATGTACTCAATGCCCTTGGCTACGATGTGCATGTTCCTAACGCACAAACATGCTGTGGCAGCATTGCACGACAAGCTGGCGATGATTTAGAAGCGAGCCTGCTAATTAAAAAAAATGCAAGCAACTTTGACCCTGCAATGCCGATACTCACGACGGCAAGCGGTTGTAGCGCTGGCTTAAAAGATTATCTCACCACACATCAAATACAAGACATCAGCACGTTTTTAGTAAGTTGCGATTGGTCTACTGTAAAGATTACGCCACTCAAAGAGCGCATTTATGTGCAAGACCCATGCTCATTACGCAATGTACTCAAAGCGCAAAAAGCAGTGTATGACTTACTTAAAAAAATACCAGAGGCTGATATACAAGCGCTGCCAGGCAACAGCCAATGTTGCGGCGGCGCAGGTGCTTATTCAGTGACACAGCCAGAAATGGCGAATCAATTACTTAATGATAAGCTGACAGCGATAACGGCAAACCAAGTCACGATACTTGCTACCTCTAATATCGGATGTAGCCTCCATATCAATAAAGGGTTAAATAGCACACACGCTAGTACGCGTGTGACGCACCCAATAGAAATTATTGCAAAACAAATGGGATTTGAAGCATAAGGGCTAATGTATTATTTAGTGGTTTTTATAATGCGCGCTTCGTTAATATTAAAATACGTAAACCAAGACTAAAACACCTAAATCAGGCACTAAGCAAATACTAGCTTCGCCTAGAGAATTAAGCGTAGAATAACTCGTATGAACAGATTACTCACGACAGACAAATTGATTTGTGCGTTTGATACTGGGTTACGTACCCTGTTTGCAAAACCACATAGCGAACGTGCACACCCTGATGCAGGCATTGATGAAACGCCGCTAACCGAGCAAGAGAGGAAACATGTCAGCGCACTGATGCGCATCAACCATACAGGTGAGGTCTGCGCCCAAGCACTGTATAGCGGACAGGCGCTTACTGCTAAAAATGCGGCCACTAGTATCACCATGCAGCAAGCCGCACGTGAAGAAACCGAGCATTTAGCATGGTGTGAATCACGCATTGAAGCATTGGGTGGTCACACCAGCATACTTAACCCGCTATTCTACGCAGGGTCATTTGCAATTGGCGCTGTTGCAGGTGCATTAGGCGACAAATGGAGCCTAGGCTTTTTAGAGGAAACAGAAAAACAGGTGGGTGCTCACTTAGCAAGCCATCTTGACCAGTTACCCATTGCGGACGAGAAATCTCGCAAAATTATTGAACAAATGCAAACGGACGAAGCCAAACACGCTCATGATGCAAAACAACAAGGTGCAGCAAAATTGCCGCCGCCAGTTAAGTTTTGCATGAAAAAGATGTCCGAACTCATGACCAGCACAACTTATCACATCTAATTATTTTTTAAGGTAACACAATGCAAAAATTTAGCGACGTACTACAGACTCTTGATGATGCCTCAAACGTAACCCGTATCGAGCTTTATAACCAAGACGGTAGCTCTGCAGGCGTGATTGAAAACAAACCAGGCAGCCAAGGCTCTATTAAAGTGTATAGCCATTTAGCACGTATGTATGGCGAAATCTCTTTAGATGCTGCGGTAGAAGGCTTAAGCTTGTATGCAGAACATACTGAAGATGCTGAGAACTGCCCTGGCAAACATCCTAATGTGGATAGATTGCTAAATATTTTGGAAGATGAGCAACCACTCGCGGTAAAAGTGATTGAGGCTTAGGTGTACTAGCTTAGACTAAAGCTCATTTCTAAATTAATCTCTTTTAGACCCAATTTTTTGACTCAACTTATTTTTGACTAAGTGGGTGTTCTTAACTAGATGGGGCGCTAAGCCCCTATTATAAACAGCCTATGATTCGACACACTTTTTCTTCAATTCACTCGCATTGAGCCTATCGTATATGGGCTGAGCTTGTTTTTCGACAGACTCAGTATCAATAGGCTTCATGTTTAGTTAGTGCCGTATCAATGGTTACTACTGTGACCCCAACTGAAACTAAATACCTAAAAACCAACATCACATCATCTAAACGTTTTAGTTAAAGTCTAATTTACTGTACCCCAACAAAGTCCCCGTTGCATAAGCGGTATCAATCAGTGCAACTTGATAGTCAGCGATGGCACGTACCTCTTTTGCCTGCGCCTCTCCTAATCGAGTAAGCGTTTCTAAAACTTCAGTCATGGTGCGTAAGCCTTCATTAAACTGTTTAAGCTCTGCTTCGTAATTAATACCTGCAATAAGCACTTGTTGTCTGGCAGCTAATATACGTTGCCAATTTTGGTCGACGTAATCAAGCGCATCGTAAATTTCTTTTTTTACCGTTAACACTTGCAAGGTTTTAGTTGCTAATCGCTGGTTACGTTGCTGCACAGCGTTATCTAGTTGCGCTTTTCTGGCTTCATTGGTAATCGGCATTTCAAACTTTAAGCCAATCGACCAATCGTTAAAATCACCATTCAATACATTTCTATAATTCTGTCCAAAGCTGCTGTTAGTATTTGAAAGTGCACCATATTGATAGTCCAAACTAAATAGCGGTAAGGTTTGGTTTTCGAGGTATTCAATTTTGGTAAGGTCAGCCGCTAATTTAATCTCCTGCTCTAAAAGCTCAACACGACTAGTCAATGCATCATCTAGCAATTTAGTACGATTAAATTCATATTTAAGTAAACTTGGCTGCGTACTCGGCACTAAAGTGTTGGTTTGAACGAGGTCTTCTGTCATGTCATTCATATAGAATCGCAGTTGACGCTGTGCCAATTTAAGGTTGGTCTCAGCGACAATTAATGCTTCCATTCTATCTGCAACGCCAATTTCTGCACGATTAATCTCTACCGCCGCACTCAGGCCCTCTCGAACCCGATGCTTAACCATGCTTAGATTTTGATTAGCATATTCAAACTGTTGACGCCTTACATCCAGCTGGCCCCATGCTTCATATAAAGCCCAGTAAGCTTTATCAACTGCGGCAATGATTCGTATTGATTGCAATCTGGTTTTAAGTTGTACAGCTTGCTGTGAGTATTCCGCAATGCGAATACTGGCTTCATTGACTTTAACCCCAGCGTTTCTTAGCAAAGGTTGGCTAATTGAAAACCGCATCGCACTTCGGTATTCATCACTTTCAAACCGTCCTCTACTTGATTTATTTTCCAGTGGAGAACTTAAGGTGATTGATCCACCCGTGCGTAGAGGTATTCTGATACCTGCCTCTAGTTCAAGACTTCGTTTATCTTGCGCTAGCGTACTTATCTTGACTTGCTTCCCATCTAAATTAATATTGGTCGACTTAAACTCGACGGTATCTCCTGAAATTTTTGGCAAATCTATTTGTCCGTATTTTGCATAGGCAAAAATAATATTGTCGAACTTTGCTTGCTCTTCACGTACTTCCGTACCTGAAATTAATGGGTCTATTTGCGCAACTTTAATAGCTAAATTGTTTTTAAGCGCTGTTGCACGCACATCTGCAATGGTAAGTGATTGAGCCGCTTGCTCAGACAAGGTTGAAGCACGTTGATTGGCATCAGCTGTATCAATTGCATTCAATGCCTTACTAATGTCTATCTGTAACGGTTTAACTTCAATTTTTTCTTGCTTAGATTTGTAATCCTTAAGGGCTTCGTCCAGTTTTAATGGTGCCTCAACAGCGTAATTATCTAGCATTAATTGCTCATCAAGCCTTAATCTCTGATTAGCTTTTTCTGCAATCGAACTTTGGCTAGACTCTTCCGCGGATAATGGTTGAATCAATATACACAGACTAAAAATGACTAAAGGAAAAACAAAGTAATTTTTAGCGCTCACTTGAATAGATTTATTAGCATCGATTGTCATTTTTTATCGTATGGTAATTTTTCGTTAGGATAAGATTGTAGCTCTGGGATTCTTGCGGGGAACCCATTAAGCAAACGCCATATCTCATAACCAATCGTTACATTTTCCAATAATATCCAACCCTTAGCGCTAATCCCTTGCCTTAAAAACCTGGCAGAAGGCCAATCTGTATTATCATCGCCAGGAACAACCATGACTCGGAAATTCCCTGTGCCATTATCTGTAGGGTCTACAAAAGACACTTTTCCTGAAAATGTGCCAATCCCCACTTTTGCCCAACCTGGCACTTGAATTGCGGGCCAGCCTTCAAACTCAAGCCTCACTAAAGTATCAGTCGTAATTAGAGGTGCATCACGACCATCCACCCATAGCTCTACAGCTCGCTCTTTTGCATCTGGCAAAATTACCAACAAAGGCTGTCCTTGAGAGATCATTTGCGATTGTGAATTAACAGGTAGCCTAAAGATGGTACCCGCTCTTGGCGCAACCACTTTTTGCATATTCTGACGTGATAAATTAATTTCAGAACCCGTCAAACTATTTTCGCTATCTGCCAACTCTCCCTTAATCTTATTGATACCCGCGGTGCTCGAGTCTAATAATGCTTGTGTGTCCGCGCGTATTTGTAAAATTTCAGCCTTAGCTGATTGTGCTTCAGCTTTTGCAGAGTTGTGCTGTGCTTGTGAACTAACCAAATTGCGATTAGCGATAATTAAGTCTCTTTCAGCAATTTCTAAATCACGTTTTGATACTAATCCATCGACAAATAAACGTTGCATACGATTACTTTGAAACTCCGCTGCATCGGCTGTTGCTTTGGCAGCGCTAATGGCTTCAGTCGTGGAAAGTATTTTTTGGTTAGCGACATCAAGTTTGAATTGCGCGGCTGATATTTGTGCATCACGTGAGGTGATTAAGTTTTGTAGTTGAACTTGGTAGGATTTCAACTCTTCCTGTTTTGCGATAAGTTTAGTGCGAAGATTGTTTCTTTGTGCCTCTAATCTATCTTTAAACATAGGATCAATATCACTGATCTCGACTAAAACATCCCCTTCTTTAACAACACTACCCTCTTGAACGTACCATTTACTGATTATCCCACTCACAGGCGCATCGATAGTTTGCACCCTTTCAGATGGAGAAAATGCGGTGACTTTTCCAATCGCAGTCACGTTTTGTTGCCAAGGAAGAAACAACGCGATGATTGGAAACGCGAAAAATAGTATTGCAAAGATTTTGACATAGCGAACGACAAACTCAGGTGTTTCTGTCGCCACCATCGCGTCAATCATGTCTTTATTTTGTGCTATCACATTATTTTGTTCTATCACGTTGGTTCACTATTCTGCTGGTTTAGCGAAATTGTTTGATTGAATTGATTAGCAACATGCTCAAAACGAGTCGAGACCATTAACATCCAATCCACTTGATGCGCTTTAAGTAGATTGAGCACCGAGCTCAACTCTTGCGTCGTTAGGTTATCTAAAAGCCCATCGATGATTAGCAAGTTAGGTTTACCAACTATTGCCCTTGCCAGCATCAATCGTTGCAATTGGGTGGTAGATAATGGTGCACCAAATGCTGTCAACTGAGTATCAAGCCCGCTCTCTAAACTTGTAAAGTCATCTAATAAGCCTAACTCTCCCAAAATGAGATTAATGTTGTTTAGTGGAATATCTTCTCTATCAAGCACAATATTTTCAATAATCGAGCCCTCAACCACTTCAATTCTGCCAGCGATGCCGATTGTATTTCGAAGTAAATTTTGATTAAGTTGCCTTAAATCATTTCCGTCAAATTCAATATATCCAGTAGATGGTTGCCTCAATCCAGTCATTAACCCAATTAAGGTGGTTTTACCCACCCCAGACTCTCCTAATATGGCAACACTTTCGCCTGTAGACAGATTGAAATTAAGACGGTTAATTAAATTAACTCTTGGAGAGAAGCTAAATGAAAGATTAAAAGCCTCTATATAACTAAACCTATTCGAAGCTAAAGCATATGTGCCTATTTTCTCCTGTGGCAAGTCATCCAAAAACCCGATTTTATCAAGTGCAGCTAACATGTCGTAAAAATACTCAAGCTTGCTAACAAAACGAATAAAGGCAGCTAGCACGCCAAATATAATGAGCTCTGCCGCAACAAATTGGCCTAAATTAATTTGGCCTTTTATCACGAGGCCACCACCTAAGGCCAACATTAATGTGCCGACAACTGCATATAGCGTCACTGCGCCAATATTTTGAACAAACAAAGTGCGGAAATGTTCTTTCCTCTTCTTTGTATATTGATTAGCAAGATCGTGACTTAAGCGATTAGCACGATTTAACCCGTTGAAGAACTTAAACACATTGTAATTTCTAGCAATTGTCTCTAGCCATGCAGCTGTTGCGTATTTCGCTTTAGACTCATCAACAGCAGTATCTATACCGTTCCGGCCAAGCACAAAAATAATAAAGGCTAATAAAGCGATCATCACCACCACAATGATTGCAAAGTACAAACTGTAAAAAATTAAAATGACGCTACCAATAAAGCCTTGCAGAAAGGCTGCTAAGCTCACTGTAAGCAATGTGGCAGCGGATTTTTGAACCGTACTGATGTCAAAAAAGCGGTTCATCAGCTCGACAGGGTTACTGTGATCATACACAGCACAATCAACCCCTTGACCGTTCTTTGCTGCATTAATTGCCGTTCTTACAAACATTCTGCGCTGTATCAACTCCACCACGTAGGCTTCAAATACATAAAGCACACCAGACAACACTAACAAAACAAACAATATCAGCGACACAATAAAAAGTGGCTGCAATAGCCCGCCCATCGTGACTATATTGACAAGTGCCTGCACGGCAATTGGCGTTGCAATGCCAAGCACTCCGTACCCAAAAGTGAGTACAACAAGCAGGTTAATGTCTTTTTTCTCAAGTGTTAAAAGATCAAATAATCTTTGTATGGGTGTTTTTTTATTGGTGTTTTTTTCCATGTGGCTCGCTTAATTAATTGATTAATGTATTATCCATTGAGCATCTGAGACTAAACACATACCACCATAACTTTTTAATATGGGGCGAAGCGACTCAATTATTGTAGTCAACTGATCTTCTGGACAAGCAATCACAAACGTCACATTTTCAAACTTTTCACCGAATGCCAAGTCGTCTCTTGCCCCCCTCTCACCATATCCGCCTACATGTTTATAGATGGTGTAGTTGAATATATTGATTGCTTTTAAGGTGGAGATCACTCTTTGTTTTTCAACAGCTTCAATGACAAGCTCAATTCTTTTAACACTGATCATGATATAGCAACCTTAAAGTAAAAAGTTAGCGAAACTATAATAAACTGGGATACCAAAAACAACGTTAAATGGAAAAGTAATGCCTAAAGCTAACGTTAAGTAAATAGAGGGGTTTGCCTCTGGTATTGCCATTCTCATCGCTGGTGGCACTGCAATATAAGATGCGCTTGCCGCCAACACCCCTACAAGTGTTGAGCCACCAACGCTAAAGTTTAACAAATAAGCACCTATCATCACACCTATTAACCCAGAAATTAATGGCATTAATACACCAAAGCAAATTAAAAACTTACCTGCAACTTTGAAGTCACTTATTTTCTTTCCAGCCTCCATGCCCATTGACAATAAAAATACACATAAGACACCCATAAACAAGTGATCAAAGAAAGGTAGGATTGTTTTTATACTTTTTTCTGTTGCAATATCTCCTATCAGCAACCCACCCATTAAAAGCACAATACTTCCATTAGTAAAAGCCTCTTTGATTAACTCAGACTTATTCGACTGTATAGCCCCAGAATAATTTAAATGCTTTCCTCTTAAATATGAGGCCATTACCAACCCCACTAAAATCGCAGGGGATTCCATAATAGCCAACATAATAATTGGATATTTTTCAAAATCTACATGAAGCGCCTCCAAAAATGCAATCGCCGTTAGGAAAGTGCCCGCGCTGACCGAACCATAATGCGTAGCAATAGCAACTGCATTTAAATGGTCAATTTTCCCAACTTTATTAATAATCAGATACGCAATAATAGGCAATGACACCCCAAGTGCTATTGCTGTCAATATTGAAGGCACTGCATCCAAAAATGTTGCATGTGAAAGCTCTATTCCGCCGTGTATTCCAACACTGAGTAACAAATAAATGGTAATTGACTTTGTCAGCTCGGCAGGAAGCTTTAAATCAGACTTAATTAATTGCGCCACAAAACCTAAACCAAAAAACATGATAGATGGTGTTAACAAACTTTGAAAACTGTTCAATTTAGAGTTCCTATTTGTAATTGTCGCCATTCTCACCTATGTTAATTGTTCTGTATAATATATTTTTTATATTTAAAGGTTCTATAATACAGAACCTTTAAATATTGATTATTGCAGTAACTTTATGCTTATCAAAATTAGTTACCTGGCTCCTATAAACTACTATTTCCAGTAAAAAAAATCATTTCAAATAGCGAAGATAGTCGCGTTAGTTTTGCAAAGTTTCACTAAATAGTTAGTTGATAGAAAATATTTTTAATTAATAAGTGCTAAGCGCTCTTAACTATGTCAAAACTTAACTACCACCACCTCAATTATTTCTGGCATGTCGCCAAGATTGGCAATCTGACTAAAGCGGCTGAAATGCTACATGTATCGCAGTCTGCATTGTCGATTCAAATTAAGCTTTTAGAGGAAAGTATCGGAAACCAACTGTTCACAAGACAGCATCGCAAACTATTATTGACTGATGCTGGAAATATTACGTTTTCATATGCTGAATCTATATTTAGTATTGGTGACGAGTTAGAGGCCATGCTCAAAAATGGTCTACATAAAGAAAGTCAGGTACTGAGAATCGGCATACTATCTACAATGTCTCGTAACTTTGTTGAGGTGTTCGTTAAGCCGTTAATGAATAATCCAAAAATTAAATTAAATATCGCAGCTAGAGGACAAACAAATTTATTAAATGAGCTTGCAAATCATCAGTTTGATTTGGTGCTCACCAATATCGAAGTGAGAGGAACAAATAAGCAACTTTGGCAATGTCAGTTGCTTGTTCAGCAGCCCATCTCTGTGATAGGAGCTCCTGGACTTAAACTAAGTAAACAATTTAATGATGACTACAAATCTGTAGATTGGATATTACCAGCATCTGGAACACCTATCAGATCTGCATTTGATGGGCTATGCGCACAATATCAATTTCAGCCTAATATTGTTGGAGAAGCGGATGACATGGCGATGCTTAGGTTACTTGCCAGAGACAGCAATGCACTTGCCGTGATGCCCGACGTGGTAGTCAAAGATGAGATTTCAGCAGGAACTTTGACGTCTTATATGAAATTACCAAATATCAATGAAAACTTTTATGCAGTCACGGTAAAGAAACATTTAGCTAATACACTTGTTTCTGAGCTAATAAGAGACTTTACTTATCTTCAAAATAACCCGCTAGAAAATAATTAATTTAATTTAAGTGTAACTCCAAAATAAGGATGATAAATATCATCCTTTTTAATCACTCTGGCAACAGCGTAATTACACGAAGCATACACCAACATGCCACTAAACCTTATGCTTCAACAGTCAATGGTTTTATTTCAAAATCATGCGTGATTTCTACACTTTTACTCAACATGATAGAGGCTGAGCAATATTTCTCAGCGGACAATTTAACGGCACGTTCAACTTGTACTGGGTTTAAATTATCGCCAGTAATCACAAAGTGCACATGAATCTTTGTAAATACTTTTGGAATTTCATCTGCGCGAGTTGCATCAATTTCGGCAACACAATCTACAATAGGCTGACGTGCTTTTTTCAGAATGGCCACCACATCAAATGAAGTGCAACCACCCATGCCGATTAACAACATTTCCATCGGGCGCATCCCAATGTTACGGCCACCGTTTTCAGGTGCACCATCCAACACAACCGCGTGACCAGTCTCAGACTCGCCGACAAAACTGACACCGTCAATCCACTTAATTCTAACTTTCATGTTACTTCTCTCATACAGTGAAGTCTAATAAATAACTTGTTGCAGATACCAGGTGAAGCACAAAACACATTCACTACAAATGCTCACCTGGGGGAAAACTATCAATAAATTATTTAACGCCTAATAATTCCACGTCAAAAATCAAGTCAGCATTAGGAGGAATCACACCACCAGCACCGCGTGCACCGTAGCCCATTTCTGAAGGGATAACCAATGTACGTTTGCCACCGATTTTCATCCCAGCAAAACCTTCATCCCAACCCTGAATCACTTGACCACCGCCTAAGAAAAACACAAATGGTTCTTTACGGTCTACGCTGCTATCAAACTTTTTGCCTTTACCATCTTGAGCAGATGGGTCGTACAACCAGCCAGTGTAATGCACAGTCACATTAAATCCAGGCTCAGCTTCACGGCCTTCGCCGACTAAGGTATCAATCTTTTGCAACTCTTTCACTTGTTCTGACATTGCTTTTACTTCCTTTACTGTTGATTTATCTGATGTTGGCTGATTTTGTTCAGCTTGGCAGGCACTTAAGCTTAACAAGCAAAGCCCTGTAAGTAATGATCCTAATAATTTCATTCTGTGTCCTGTAGCGTTGTATTTAAATTAACGGTTTAAATTAAAAGATTTAATGCGTAATCATACTTTAAAATTGTACCCAATGTTAATCAAGGCCGTTAACTCAAGGCAACTGATGCACCCATTCCACTAAGGCATCTTGCGCACCTCGACTGGCACCTGCATTAGCATGATTCACTAGCATCACCATCACATGGCGATGCCCGTTTGCATCTAACACATACCCTGCAATTGCACTTACGCCATTAATGGAGCCTGTTTTAAGATGCGCACGTCCATTCGATGCACTATCTTGCAAACGTTGTTTCACAGTGCCATCCATCGACAAAATCGGCATAGAGGACATGAACTCAGGCATCACTGGGCTTAAGTAAGCACGTACTAACATCTTGCCTAACTGTTCCGCGCTGATGCGCTCTACACGCGACAATCCTGAGCCATTTTCGAGCACGAATCCATTGCCATTTAACCCACTTGCTAAGAGCCAGCTCTTAACTGCCATCACGCCTTTTGTAACAGTAGCAGGTGTGCCCACTTTTTCTGCGGCTATGGTCAGCAACAGTTGCCGCGCCATCAGGTTATTACTCCATTTATTGATATCGCGCACTACACTACCCAATGGCTCAGAGGACTGCTCTAACAATTTATGAGCGGTGCTGGGAATTGGCTGACGCCTCAATGTGCCTGCAAACTCACCACCTAAGTCGCGCCATATTTTTTTAAAGGTGAAAAACGCATATTGCGCGTCATCAAACAAGCTAAGCTCTAAAAAACGCTCGCCACAATCGGGCGCATAAACACCATTAAAAGTGACCACTGCTGTATTGGTGTTGGTTTGAACATCATAGTTCATTCTGCCGCGCCAATTTCCACAGTCACCTTTAACCGTTTTCATGTTGTTAATAATTGTCACCTCAGGTAGCTCAAACTCCTGATTCACGTTCACCACATCATCAATTGCGCTAAACCTAAAACTGGTACTGCGGCCATTCACAGAAAATGCACTTGGCTTTGCATTATAAGCACGCCATTTTTCGTCATCAAAGCTAATGCCGTTATCCACATCATCAGCAAAATAAGTTTTATCAATAATTAAATCACCGTCAACTTTCTTAACGCCAGCTTGCCTTAAGCTCATTAATAACCGCCAAAAATCCTGTGCTTTAAAACTAGGGTCACCATAGCCTTTAATCATTAAATTGCCATTTAGTACCCCATTTTTAATGTACCCATCTTGAAATTTACTGTCATGGTACAACTCCGTCTTCCAACGATAAGCAGGAGTAAGCAAATCAAGCGCTGCATTGGTAGTGACCATTTTCATGACCGATGCAGGGTTCATGCTTTTATCAGCATTATGTTTTAAGATGGCGATATTACTATCCACCGCTTGCACATAAACCGACACGTTTTGCTGAGGGACACCCGCGTTTTTAAGAGCATTGGCAACTGGGGTGGGAAGTTCAGCTTGCGCTTGCAGGCAACACAATATCAAACCAAAAAATAACGCGAATCTTTTCATAGAATGCTCTGAATCACTGCATTAGTTTGACTTACCATAAACTCAATCTCAGCTTCATTAATAGTATAAGGGGGCATAAAATAAACTGTGTTTCCAATGGGGCGTAACAACAAGCCTTGCTGCATTGCCGTTTGGTAGCATTGTTTTGCAAACTGCGCATTATTCGTCACCACATCAAACGCAAAAATCATCCCTTGATGACGTAAATGTTGAATAGGCAGGTGAGTAAGCACTTGCATCTCCTTCAAAATCAACGCAGATTTATCAAGATTTTTCTGTACGATATGTTCTGACTCAAAAATATCTAAGGTCGCTAATGCTGCACTACATGCTAGTGGGTTACCCGTATAACTATGACTATGTAAAAAACCACGCACCGTACTGTCGTTATAAAATGCCTGGTAAATAGTATCTGTTGTTAGCACTGCCGATAACGGTAAATATCCACCAGTAATGCCTTTAGAGAGGCAGACAAAATCGGCGATATCACTTACTTTGCACCCCACAGTTTTTGCTTGTTCAGTCGCAAACATCGAGCCAGTGCGGCCAAACCCTACGGCAATCTCATCCACAATTAAATGCACCTGATATTGCGTACAAATCTCGCGTGCTTTAGCAAGGTAAGTCGGGTGATACATCGCCATACCTGCGGCACATTGCACCAGCGGCTCAATAATAAATGCCGCCAATTCTGCATGATGCTGGGCTATGTAGCCTTTCAGTTGCTCGGCACAGCGTAGCGCGTAATCTTCTGCACTTTCGCCCACTTCTGCCAGCCTAAAATCTGGGCTAGGCATTTGTGCAGACTGTCTCAATAATGGCGCATACGTATCTTTAAAAATAGCAACGTCTGTGACACTCAACGCGCCTAGCGTTTCACCGTGGTAACTATTTTGCAGGCTAATAAATTTGGACTTATCAGGTTGGCCAATATTACGCCAATAGTGAAAGCTCATCTTTAATGCAATCTCAGTAGCACTCGCGCCGTCACTTGCGTAAAACGCATGGCCTAGACCAGTGAGCCTAGCTAATTTCTCTGAAAGGCTAATCACTGGCTCATGCGTAAAGCCTGCCAGCATCACGTGCTCTAAAGTATCAAGCTGTTGTTTGATGGCATCTTTGATACGCGGGTTGTTATGCCCAAACAGATTCACCCACCATGAACTGACGGTATCTAAATACCTTTTGCCATCTGCATCATAAAGCCAGACACCTTCACCTTTATGGATAGGTATTAGCGGAAAAGATTCATGTTGCTTCATCTGCGTGCATGGGTGCCATACAGATTGCATACTGCGATTGAGCAGGTTTTTATTGGTTGTCATATTTTTAGAAAAATCTTTATCTAAATTGGTCTTCACGCTGATGTTTAATTGCCAATACCACCACAACATTCACTAATCTATCAAACTCGTAAATAGCTATATAGCCTGTATTGCCACGTGAAATTACTAACTCACGCATACAAGCACCTACCAAGCGCCCAACTTCTGGATGACGTTTTAGCAGATGAAGGCCGTCGTCAATGATGTCAAATATATCAAGTGCCGCGACTAAATCCACATCCATTAAAAAATTAACTACCCGTTCAATATCCGCCATTGCCGCGTTTGAATACTCAAGTTTTGTCATTTAATGACCTTAGCACTCAACCGCGTTTAATGGGCTGTGGTTTTGGCAAGTCAATGCCTTGAATTTTTGCGCGGAAATAAGCACTTACATCATCGGCGTCGTAGGCAATGCCCGTCTCTTGATAATGCTTTAATGACGCCTCTGCGCGCGCCATAAAAGCCCGGTTCTCTTCAATACGTTCTGTCTGCTCAGCAATTGCCTCTACCATAAACGCATGTGCGGACTTACCTGTATCTGCGGCTAGTTTTATGATGCGTTCTTTTAAGCTATCAGGAAGTTTTAAGCTTGTCGTTGCCATTTGGTTCTCCTTAACTCGATAAAGTGTTACCAAAGTAACACCTTGCATTAAAGCTGTCAAACTGTGTTTATGGTATAGTGCGCATCTTGTTGATTTAAATGTAATATCCATGCAAAAAACTCGCCGCCATTTAGAACTGCTCGCTCCTGCAAAAAATGCTGATTTTGGAATTGAAGCCATTAATCATGGCGCAGATGCGGTGTATATTGGTGGCCCAGCCTTTGGTGCACGCGCTAAAGCGCCTAACACCATTGCAGACATTGCACGCTTAGTGAAACACGCCCATCGCTACCACGCTGAGGTGTTTGTAGCACTCAATACCATTTTTCATGATAACGAGCTTGAGGGTGTGCGTGAGCTTGTGCACCAACTTTACGACGCTGAAGTAGACGCGCTCATTGTGCAAGATATGGGTTTACTGGAAATGGATTTACCACCGATACAGTTACACGCCAGTACACAGACGGATATCCGTACGGTAGAAAAAGCTGCGTTTCTAGATCAAGTTGGCTTCTCGCAAATTGTATTAGCACGCGAGTTAGATTTAAACACCATCAAAAGAATCGCTGATGCTACTTCATGTAATCTGGAATTTTTCATTCACGGTGCATTATGCGTTGCATTCAGCGGCCAATGTTTTATCAGCCATGCGCATACTGGGCGTAGTGCTAATCGTGGTGAATGTTCACAGGAGTGCCGCTTACCCTTTACACTAGAAGATCAAAAGGGTCGTATTATTGGTAAGGATAAACACTTTTTATCCATGAAAGATAATGACCAAAGCGCCAACTTACGCGCATTGATTCAGGCAGGCGTTAGCTCATTTAAAATTGAAGGCCGCTACAAAGACTTACCCTATGTGAAAAACGCCACTGCGCATTACCGTGAGTTGATTGATGAAATTCTAAACGACATGCCAGAGCTGGCAAAATCATCTTCAGGTCACGCCACTTATACATTCACCCCGCAACCTGAAAAAACCTTTAACCGTAGCGCAACCGACTACTTTGTGAATGGGCGACAAGCCGATATTGGCGCATTTGATACGCCTAAATTTTCTGGTGAGGCCTTAGGTAAAGTCACCAAAGTAGGTAACGATTACTTTGAAGTGGAAACCGACATTCAGCTACACAATGGCGACGGCGTATGCTTTTTTGACGTGCATAAAGAGCTAGTCGGCTTACGCGTCAACACGGTAGAGGGTAAAAGACTCTACCCGAACGAAATGCCAACGGATATCCGCCGCAACACCATCGTTTACAGAAACCGCGACCACGCTTTTATACGCTTGCTAGAAAAAGATTCAGCACAGCGAAAAATTACGATTACCATGAATTTTTACGAAACCGCCAATGGTTTTGCATTAACTGTTACCGATGAAAACGGCTTTAGCGCAACTACCACCTGCGAAGCAGAAAAACAAAGCGCACAAAATCTGGAAAAAGCGGAAACTAGCCTGCGTGAGAACCTGAGCAAACTGGGCGGTACAGACTTTACCGCCCAAGAGATTCAGATTAGCACTGCTCAAACATGGTTTATCCCTGCCTCTGTCGTTAACAACTTACGACGTGATGCAATCGAGCAATTACAGCAAACCCGTGATTTAGGCTACCAACGCCCACCACGCCGTGAAGCAGCGCAACCACCTGCGATTTTCCCCGAAGACACGCTCAGCTACCTTGCCAATGTGTACAACAAAAAAGCACGTCAGTTTTATGAAAAACATGGCGTAAAAATGATTGCAGCTGCTTATGAAGCCAATAAAGAGCTAGGTGGAGTACCGCTCATGATCACCAAGCACTGTCTGCGTTTTAGCCACGGACTGTGCCCGAAAGAAGCTAAAGGCGTAATTGGCGTACAAGGGACTGTCACCGCAGAACCAATGACGCTGATTAACGGCAACGACCGCTACACACTGAAGTTTGATTGCAAGCCATGCGAAATGCATGTGATGGGTAAAATTCGTAAACCTGTGTTGCATATGCTACAACCACAGCCTGTACAGTTTCATGCAAAACGCTAGGCCACCACAAAACCACCAATGACTGAATGACACTAGCGCTTCTATTACGATACAAAATTTTAGGCTTTTTTCACAAACTCAGACTTCAACTTCATCGCACCAATGCCATCTATTTTGCAATCAATATCATGGTCACCGTCCACCAGTCGAATGTTTTTAACCTTGGTACCCACTTTCACCACCAATGAAGCCCCCTTCACCTTCAGGTCTTTAATCACTGTAATCGTGTCGCCATCTTGCAGCACATTACCATTCGAATCCTTAATGACACGCACATCATCCGTACTTTCTGCGCCACCATCTTTTGACCACTCATGCGCACACTCTGGGCAAACGTACATATCGCCATCTTCATAGGTGTATTCAGAGTTACATTTAGGACATGGTGGAAGTTGAGACATAGATAACTTTCTAAACGATTAAACAATATTAGAATTGTAGTTCAGTAGAGACCTTAAGGGAAAGACAATATCTTGAGCATGGTTATTTAATACCAACAATCTCAACCACTTTGGATTTAACATGTTCTTTCATGAACTCATTTGAGTTAATATTTGATTGACTAACATCCAAACAAGAAGCTTATCTATGAGCATATTTAACAACACTTTTAAAATAGACGAATCCAAATCGCTTCAAGAAAATTATATATTCTGGCTTGCGACATGTGCTCCCGTCGCTATTGCATTAATCTTTGCATTCCCACTGATGTTTAAATTAAACTTTGATTTCTCTAAAGAAGGCTATCAATATTTCTTAGAGTCATTTAAATTCCCTTTTTGGATAGGATCGTCAAGTATAGTTTTTGGTGTCGTTATTGGTAGATTTCATGGATCAGCTCAAAGAGCTGCAACATTAAACTCAACAAAAGTACAAAATAATTTTGCAAACTATTTAAACCACAGAGATCACTTCCAGAAATATATGCAAACAGTTTCTGATGAGTTTGATATAAAAATTGATGCATTCAAGATATATGGAATCATATTCAGTGAATCAACACCAGAGCTCATAAGCATCAAGTTATCCCAAGGCGTCTCTGAATATTTCACTTCAAAATTTAGTTCAGAATTTTGAGAAAAGATGAAGACTGCGTCTCCTATGTTCTCTATTACAGAAGTAAATATCTACTTTCCTAGGTTTGCGAAAGAAGTTGGTATCAATGCTGAAAAAACTAAAGTTACCGACTACGATTGCCTAAAAGAAAAATTAATAAAAATTAGAAAAATCTACCGTCGCGCAATGGAATATGGTTTTACAAGAAGCAATCTGCCATCAGAAATTGAGTCGGAGGAGTCTGGCTTCTCAATGCTCATTGGTGATTTTGACTCATGGGCAATGCAAAATAATTTCAAAAAACCATGGGCAGACTCTGGTTTTTTCTAAGTTCAAGGCGCTGGATTCATCATCGTCAAATGTAAATGCTCAATCTCTTGCATCACTTCTGGCGATAACCGCGTATCCCATGCATCAATATTTTCTTTTAACTGCTGCATCGTAGTCGCACCAATAATCGTGCTACTCACAAACCAGCGGTGATACACAAAGCTCAATGCTAATTGTGTTGGTGTAAGCCCATGTGCCCTAGCCAGCTTGGCATAGGCAGCACTCGCAGGAAATACGTTTGGCTTTTTGTAGCGTTGCGCATAGCCTAAAAACATGGTGACGCGCCCTTTTGCCTCTGGGTTATCAATGTACTTTGCGGTGAGGTGACCAAATGCCAGCGGTGAGTATGCAAGCAAACCCACTTGCTCGCGATACAACACTTCAGACATACCAAACTCCATGCCGCGGTTAATCAAGTTATAGCAGTTTTGGACACTGGCAATATGCGGCAGATTGTAAGCTTTAGCGATACGCACAAACTCCATCACACCCCACGGTTGCTCATTCGATAAACCGACATAACGCACCTTGCCCTCTTGCACTAACTCAGCCAGCGTTTCCAGTTGGTTTTGTATCGATACCCATGCATTCTCTTCCCCTTGCTGATAAACACCAGACTCAAACTCACCCGCAGGGTCAAACTGATATTGCCCAAACATCGGCACATTGCGCTCTGGCCAATGCAGTTGGTATAAATCGATATAATCAGTCTGCAAACGCTGTAACGAGCCCTCAATTGCCTCGCGAATATTGGCACGGTCTAGCGACGGTGGGCCGCCGCGAATCCAATCTAACCCACGGCGTGGCCCAGAAACTTTACCCGCTAATATAATTTGGTCACGTGGCTGCTTCTTTAACCAATTTCCCACCATAGACTCAGTACGCGTATAGGTTTCAGCCTTAGGCGGTACTGGGTACATTTCAGCCGTATCAATAAAATTAATGCCGCGCGCCAACGCATAATCTAATTGCGCGTGCGCCTCTGCCTCAGAGTTTTGGTCACCATACGTCATTGTGCCTAAGCAAACTTTAGAAACATTAAGTGCCGAGGCGCCTAACTTAGTCAATTCCACTGTACAACCTCATTTATTTTAAAAAATATCAGCATCAGCACTTGAAATTAATTTTTAGTGCCCCAAATTAGCAATCAAGGTGTGCGAGTGCTAAAATACCGCATTACCCATGCAATTCAATATTTAGATGTATATTTTAAGACCTAATCAGGAGAAACCGTATGAAAATTCGTCCTTTACACGATCGCGTGATTGTTAAACGTTCAGAAGAAGAGCGTACAACCGCATCTGGCATTGTGATTCCAGATTCTGCCACAGAAAAACCAGACCAAGGCGTTATTCAAGCGATTGGTTCAGGCAAACGCGATGAAAGCGGCAAAGTAATTGCCCTTGACGTTAAAGTAGGCGACAAAGTGCTTTTCGGCAAATACGCAGGCCAAACTGTTAAAGTTGACGGTGAAGAGCTGTTGGTTATGCGCGAAGAAGACATCATGGCTATCGTCGAATAACTTGGCGGTCTGCGAGTTCGCGCTACTGCGTTGCTCGAAGCCGTTTAAGCTTGCCGTACTTTACGTACTGTCTGCGCTTAATACGTTTCTCGCGTCTTGTATCGCTTCCTCTCGCCACCCCAAGCGTGATGATTTAGTTCGACTTTTTTAATTTTTAACAGGATATACAAAACATCAGAGCGAATAAATAAGTAGGCGCGGCAAGGCGCAAAAACCGAAGTTTACAAATAGTAAATGAGGATTTTTAAGCGTTGATGCAACACCATTAATTTAGAGCGAAATGTTTTGTCACAACAGGAGATTTAACATGGCAGCAAAAGATGTTCGATTCGGCGATGAAGTTCGCCAAAAAATGGTAAACGGTGTCAATATTTTAGCAAACGCAGTGCGCGTTACTTTAGGCCCTAAAGGCCGTAACGTAGTGTTAGAGCGCTCTTTCGGCGCACCTACTATCACTAAAGATGGTGTTTCTGTTGCTAAAGAAATCGAATTAAAAGACAAATTCGAAAACATGGGCGCACAAATGGTGAAAGAAGTTGCTTCTAAAACCAATGACATCGCTGGTGACGGTACAACAACTGCAACAGTATTAGCGCAAGCAATCATCCGTGAAGGGATGAAATCTGTGGCTGCTGGTATGAACCCAATGGATTTAAAACGTGGTATCGACAAAGCAGTTGAAGCAGCAGTAGCTGATTTAAAAGCACAATCAAAACCATGTACAACTAGCAAAGAAATCGCGCAAGTTGGCTCTATCTCAGCTAACTCAGATGAGTCAGTTGGCCAAATCATTGCTGATGCAATGGACAAAGTAGGTAAAGAAGGCGTCATCACTGTTGAAGATGGTTCAGGCCTAAGCAACGAACTAGACGTCGTTGAAGGCATGCAGTTTGACCGTGGCTACTTATCACCATACTTCATCAACAACCCAGAGCGTCAAATCGCTTTAATGGACAATCCATTCGTGTTGTTGCATGACAAAAAAATCTCAAACATCCGTGATTTGTTACCAGCTTTAGAGCAAGTAGCTAAAGCTGGCCGTCCATTGCTAATCATTGCAGAAGATGTTGATGGCGAAGCATTGGCAACTCTAGTAGTGAACAACATCCGCGGCATCTTGAAAACTGTGGCTGTTAAAGCACCTGGTTTCGGTGATCGTCGTAAAGCAATGCTAGAAGATATCGCTATCTTAACTGGCGGTACAGTGATTGCTGAAGAAGTTGGCCTAAAACTTGAAAACGTAACGCTTGAAGATTTAGGTCAAGCTAAACGTATTGAAGTAGGTAAAGAAAACACGATCATCATTGATGGTCACGGTGTTGAAGCAAACATCAAATCACGCATCACACAAATCAAAACTCAAATCGAAGAAGCGACAAGCGACTACGACCGTGAAAAACTACAAGAACGCGTAGCTAAATTAGCTGGCGGTGTTGCAGTGATTAAAGTTGGCGCGACTACTGAAATCGAAATGAAAGAGAAAAAAGCACGCGTTGAAGATGCATTGCACGCAACACGCGCAGCAGTTGAAGAAGGTATCGTAGCAGGTGGTGGCGTAGCGTTGATTCGTGCACGTGACGCTATCTCTAAAGTGAAAGGTGACAACCTTGACCAAGAAGCTGGTATCAAAATCGTATTGCGCGCAGTTGAAGAGCCATTACGCCAAATCACACAAAACGCTGGTGTTGAACCATCAGTAGTGGTGAACAACGTGGCAGCTGGTACAGGTAACTACGGTTACAACGCTGCTAACGAAACTTACGGCGACATGATCGAAATGGGTATTTTAGACCCAACTAAAGTAACACGCTCAGCATTGCAAAATGCAGGTTCAGTGGCTGGCTTAATGTTAACAACTGATTGTATGGTGGCTGAACTACCTAAAGATGACGGCCCAGCGATGGGTGGAGATATGGGTGGTATGGGTGGTATGGGTGGTATGATGTAAATCTGACTTTCAGTTCATCGATGATGCGTTGTTGGTTTCATCATTTACTCCTTGCCGTACTTAACGTACTGCCTGCGTCGTAAATGATTTCACCAGCTAGCCTCACCTTCGAGCTGAAGCCAGATTGCTATAATGCAACTGCACTAAAAACAAAAAGCCCCGCAATTTTGCGGGGCTTTTTTTATTTTATCCGATACGTTATTACAGTACGTAGTCTCGATGGAATGCAGTGAAATCGAGGGAATTTAGCTGGTTACCCTTGATTTCGCGATGCTGCATCAAGGCTACGCTAGCTGTATCAAGGCTTGCTTAACAAGTGTAGGGTGGGCAAAACGGGTTGCCTTGCCCACCCTACGCAACTTTTAGAGGAAATCAAAAGTTAGCGCGCAAGCCCGCCGTTACACCCCAAGTAGCATCGCCACCGCTACTGGCGGCATTTGCGCCCACGGTAAGCGCAACGTTATCGGTAAAGCGGTGGTCAACATCCAGCGTAGTGCGCACCCAGCTTTGATTGACGCTTTGTCCTGGCAGGTTCTGGTTAAGCATACCCAAACCTATTACTTGCACTTTTACACCATCGGTATTGGCATCTATGCGATGCACGGCTTCCAAGCCTAAGCGTAAATCGGTATTGGCTGCCAGTGCGGTTTTGGCAGCGGCACCCAATCGAATATCTTGCGTGCGCCATGTTGCGGCAGAAAAATGTGCAGGAAAGCCACCACCTGTTTCAGTGTAGCTATCCATTTTGGTTTGCATCCAGGTATAAGCGGCGTAAGGGCTTAAGCTAAAGCGGCCAATCGTTGCGGCATCTTTCCAATCCATCCGTGCACGGGCAGCGTATGCGCGGCTATCTGGGCTGGCTTTTGAGCTATCTACCGTAGCACCGTTCATATAGTTGCGTGAAATATCCGTATCAAAACGACCATAATAGCCAGTGAAACTGGCTTCCAGACCATTGGCAAACGCGTTTGCCGCTTCGGCAATCAGGTATTGGCCGTTAAAACGGCTATCGCCACCTAGGCTTAAATCTTGCCTTGACCACGCCTGACCAATACCCAAGCCTACACGTGCGGTACTAATGTCTTTACAAGCACCCACCTCAGCAATTTCCATGCGGCTATCAGTTTTGTTGTGGCGTCCGGCATCGACTGTTACCCAAGCGCAGCCGCCGTCTTCACTGGTGCGTACCAAGCCGTTATCGAGTATAGATCGGTGGTGCGCGCCAAACATAGTCAAATTAGGCAAAGCCGCCCCTGCCTGCACACCACGTGCGCCAGCTTCTATTAAAGAGCTGTTGAAGGCGTTAATATCCGTCAACAAACCGGCACCTGCCGGACCGACCCGCGCCAGCCAGGCTTGATTATTACTGCCATCGCCCACCAGCACGTTACCGTCGGCAGAAACGCCGCTGGCCCTCTCCAAGACCAGCCCTGCAGGCACAGTCACCCCTGCGCCTGCCAACCAAGCCGCCACCGACTGCATATTAGTCGTTTGCGTCCAGCGGAAGGCCTCGGTATTGCTGCCGTTGTAGCTCTCACCCACCACCACGCTGCCATCGGCAGAAACGCCGTAGGCAGAGCTAGACCAGCCCGTGCCGAGAAAGCCCAGACCAGTCATGACGTTGTTTGTCCAGCGAAAGGCCTCGGTAGAGTTGCCGTTGTGGCTCTCACCCACCACCACGCTGCCATCGGCAGAAACGCCGCGGGCCTCGCTATACGACCCCGTGCCGAGAAAGCCCAGGCCAGTCATGCCGTTGTTCGTCCAGCGGAAGGCCTCGGTATTGCTGCCATTGTAGCCACTCCCCACCACCACGCTGCCATCGGCAGAAACGCCGAGGGCCTCGCTAAACCACCCCGTGCCGAGAAAGCCCAGACCAGTCATGACGTTGTTTGTCCAGCGGAAGGCCTCGTAATAGGTGCCGTTGTCGGATACCCCCACCACCACGCTGCCATCGGCAGAAACGCCGTAGGCCTCGCTATACGACCCCGTGCCGAGAAAGCCCAGGCCAGTCATGCCGTTGTTCGTCCAGCGGAAGGCCTCGTAATCGCTGCCGTTGTAGCTGTTGTTGCTAAACCCCACCACCACGCTGCCATCGGCAGAAACGCCGTAGGCACCGCTATGCGTGCCCGTGCCGAGAAAGCCCAGGCCAGTGAATGCATCGGCAGCTTGCGCGGGTAGTGCCAGCAGACCTAGCATGATGGCAGTGAGTGGTTTAAGCCGGTATTTGGCTTCCCCACCAGCGTTGGCGCTAAAGCACCGAATGCTGGCGTGAAGGACAAAGCGCGACGAGGCGCTAACGTGCGTAGGTTGATGCATGTGGATCCCTTTCTGGGATTAAATATTATTTTTTATAATGTCTATGCAATGGCACCCCATGCAAGAACACTGCAAATAACGCTATCGCGATTTTAACTAAAGCGGGGGGGGGGGTAGCAAGCATTATCTTGCCCCAGCGAGTAGCCTTGTAGGGTGGGTCACTTGTAACCCACGCGTTGCAATAGTATAGCTGAACACTTCCGCGTGGGGTTAAAACCCCACCCTACAAAAACCAAGATGCCACCATTTTGGATATAAGCCTAAAGCTAGGAAACTCAGGTAGGGTGGGCAACTAGTTGCCCACGCGTAAAATATCCCGCACAATCTAACGATGTCACATTATCGTCGCGCCAACACTGCTGGAGCCACTTACTTCTTCACTGTCGTCACTTATCGCAGGCGTCCGTTCCTGTGCGATGAGGATGTGCGTGATGCATTAAAACAAGCGATTAATAAAGTACGCGAAAAACATCCTTTTACAATAGATGCTTGGGTTTTATTACCCGACCACATTCACACCATTTGGACATTGCCACCTAACGATGCCAACTTTGCACTCCGCTGGCAACTGATTAAACGCTATGTGACCCAAAGTTGCGGGGCACGCTTGCATAACCCGCAATGGATGAATACATCCAAAGCAAAGCATCGTGAATCCACATTATGGCAACGCCGTTATTGGGAGCATCAAATTCGAGATGAGTTGGATTATGCAAAACACATGGATTATTTGCATTACAATCCAGTGAAGCATCAATTGGTAAAACAAGTCAAAGATTGGCCATACTCCACATTTCACCGCTACGTTAAACAAGGCGTTTATGATGAAAATTGGGCAATAGAGGTATTATTAGAACAAAGTGATTTTGGCGATGAGTAAACGGAGAAATTAAGTATTAAGCAACGCGTGGGCAACCACTTGCCCACCCTACGCACTGCAAGTTAAATAAATATTCTCGCAATATTGCGAATCTTTTTTTGTGGGTTATCGTTTGAAAGAGAATGGCACGCTCACCAACTTTATGAGATTAAAATGAATATCATCTTTATAACTGTGATTGTTTTATATGCAGTTGCAGTGATTGCCTATTTAGCAAAACCATCCAAAACAGTATTTGTTATTAAAATCAACTGCCTACTAGTTAACGTCATCAAAGGCCATGCCCCAAATAAATTTGTCGCGGAATGCGAAGAGATTGCAAAAATCAGGAAAACTATTAAAGGTAAAATATTTGGTATTCGAGAAAGCGGAGGTATCAAGCTTGAATTCTCGAAATCAATAAGTGATGCAGAGAAGCAAGTATTTAGAAATGTTTGGCCTAATGATTATCTTGGTGGGAGTCCCCCACCAAAATCAGGACTGAGAAAAAAAGCAAAGCATTTCTGAAGAGATACTCAGAAATGCTTAATGAAAATAACCCAAGCCAACTTCGCAGAGTTTTGTTTTATCCACCATTCTCCGTCATAATTATGGTTTATGCCGCTTGCATCACTCGCATTAAAAGTATCCCCCTTAAACAACGAAAGAAACTCACAATGGCAATTGAATTAAACACTTTAACCCAACGCTTAAGCTATATCGTGGGTGAAAATATGGCGCATCAACTTAAGAATGATGGCTTAGCCTTAGACGCAGACGCAGTTGCACAAGCTGTTATCGATGTAATGGCAGATACCCCATCACGTTTAACTGATGCAGAAAAACGCAGCACAGTTGAGCAAGTACAAAAAGAGAGCCAAGAAAAGCAAATGGCGGCACAGGCTGAGCAGTCTGCAAAAAACCAAGCTGAAGGCGCGGCTTATTTAGCTGAGAACGCTAAAAAAGAAGGTGTGATCACCACAGATAGCGGCCTGCAATATAAATCACTGGTGGCTGGCGATGGCGAAAAGCCAAGCAAAAGCAATAAAGTAAGAGTGCATTACAGAGGCACACTGATTGATGGTACTGTGTTTGATAGCTCTTATGACCGTGGTGAACCTATCGTTTTCCCAGTCACTGGTGTGATTGCTGGTTGGGTTGAGGGTTTACAGTTAATGAACGTGGGCAGTAAGTTTGAGTTAACGATTCCATCAAATTTAGCCTATGGTGCAAACGGCAGTGGCCCAGCCATTGGCCCAGATGCAACATTGATTTTTGAAGTTGAGTTATTAGCGATTGAATAAGGCTAGCACTTATCGGGTGGGGTCTAATGTAAACCACTGATGTAAATTACTTAGCCATGTAGCGTGGGTCACTTGTGACCCACGCGTTGCAATCGTACATTTTGCAATTCCCACGTGGGGTTAAAACCCCACCCTACAAAAATCACTAATTTACGCCCATCCTAATGAGATTGGGAGTTTTAAACATTGCGAAAAGTCTCTTAGCATCTCCGCCTATCACAATATCTTTTTACCATTGATGTCCTGATATTACTACCCAGCTAACGCACTCTAAAACCATTGCCCAATAAAATCTTATGCAATTACATTACCAAATCTCAAGCAATCAAACCCTAGGCGATAAAACTTTAGCCCAAACCCAACCTCTTATTTTGTTGCACGGTTTATTTGGCTCTGGCGATAACTGGGGCAAGGTTGCTAAGCACTTTTCGCAGCACTACCAAGTGATTAGTGTAGATTTACGCAATCACGGCAAATCTCCACATAGTGACTCACAAACCTACACCGAGATGGCAGATGATCTGCTTAAGTTATGCGATACGCTAGGTTTAGACCGCATTCACTTACTTGGGCACTCACTAGGCGGAAAAGTGGCGATGCAATTTGCTACGCAATTTCCTGATAGGCTAGAAAAATTGATTGTGGTGGACATGGCGATACGGACTTATCCCGATGCATATACGCATATGATTGATACGATGATGGCAGTTGACCTCAGTACTATGCAAAGCCGCAGTGACGTGGACAAAGCATTGATTGGCAAGATTCCCCACGCGATGGTACGCCAATTTTTACTGATGAATTTAATCAAGTCAGACGTCAATCACGCAGAAAGTGATGTAAATAATACTGGCCTTACATGGCGCATTAACCTAGCCGCTCTCAAAGCTAACTACCCTCACCTGCTTCAAGCCGTGTGTGAAAATGCACACTATGAAAAGCCTAGCCTATTTATCCGCGGTGAACGCAGTGATTACGTGCAGGATGCAGACATTGAACATATCAACACCCATTTTACCAACGCACAGTTTGCCAGCCTAGCAACAAACCACTGGGTGCACGCAGAGCAGCCACAAGCATTTATTGAAGTGGTAGATAATTTTCTTGCGAGTGAAATGCGGATCAATATCTAAAATTTTATAAAATTAACGATGCGCTTGGGTGTTTGAAAATCAGTTTGAAATAGGTTTGCTACTCAATTTGGGGAAGGATGCCTCAGCAGTCATTAGCTGACGTTTACACAAATTCAGGACACCTTCCGCCGTAAGTCACTTGTAGCTACCATACTTACAACTTAAAAGCTAACCAAACTGGTAAGAAGCCATGACCACACCAAATACCGCATCAGTAAAAATACGTTCGCCAATACTATCACCTGCCGCACCTGCCACCACCATCAACGGGATAAGATGATCTTCTCTTGGGTGCACTAACCGCGCACATGGCGCTTGCTCCCAATCTACCAACGCCTGATTACGCTGATGCAGATCATGATTAGTCACTGCTTCATATAAATATTGCTCAAATTGCACAGAAGGCTCAAGTGATGCTGGCCTGCCAAATCCACGCATATTATGATAAGTGAGCCCACTACCGATAATGAGAACGCCTTCATCTCTTAAAGGTGCAAGGGCCTCACCAAGCTTGATATGCTCAAGTGGGTCATAAGTAGTTTTCATGGAAAGCAGCACAACTGGAATATCCGCATCAGGGTACATCAGCATGAGCGGTACAAAAGTGCCGTGATCAAACCCTCTTTGTGCATCTTTGAGCACATTGACCCCAGTTAACGCCAACAGCTCGCTAACTCTTTTAGCTAACGCAGGGCTACCACTCGCAGGGTATTGCACATGATAAGTATGCTCAGGGAAACCGAAATAGTCATATACCATGGGCGGTTGCTTTGCGGTAGAGACTGTAAATTGCGGCTCTTCCCAGTGACCTGTAATCACCAAAATGGCCTTAGGTTTTGCAGGCAAACTTGCTGGTAACTTAGCTAACTCAGTTTCTGTTACCGCAAAACGCTGACGCATATCTTCAATATAAGGCCAAGGCCCGCCACCATGGGAAATAAACAACGTTGGAAATCTAACGTTTGGTTTTATACTGATATTTTGCTTCATATTAAGTAAGCTACTCTTTATTTCTTACGTTTAAAACAACCACATAATTAATTTACAAACAATTACATATTGTTTACAATTTGTAAGAATTAAGTTTATACTTATCGCCATATAAAGCCTGCTGAACAAATAGCAGGCAAAAAAAAGACCCCAACCAAGGGGATGAAATTGGGGTCCAAAAGTGCCTCATCGTCTAAGGCTTCCGCTCAGGGAGGATTGGAGCGGAAAGGTAACTTGCGTTACCTGTTAACTCTGACTGAGCTTTTACAAAATAAGTTCCAAAAATAAATGCTGAAGACTTTCGTTTTTGCACATAGCCTAGTTTGCATTAATCTTGCACCACCCATTTATCTTAATCACCATATAAAACCAAGCCATGCTCGACACAAGAACATGCATCTAACATATGTTCAAAAAACATATTCCAAACATATCTAAACGCTAGCCACATATGAAATATTTGGCTTAAGTAGTCATGCTAAAATATCGGCTATGAATAGCCAACCGCAAACCACGATGCAAGACCCTCTGTTAGCTGGATTAAATAATAAACAGCTTGAAGCGGTCACCTTACCCCAACAGTCTGCACTGATTTTAGCTGGTGCTGGCAGTGGTAAAACACGCGTACTTACTGCACGTATTGCATGGCTGATCCAAACTGAGCAAGTTTCGCCTACTGGCTTACTGGCTGTGACGTTTACCAACAAAGCGGCAAAAGAGATGCTCACCCGCATAACAGCATCGCTACCCATTAACACCCGCGGGATGTGGGTTGGTACTTTCCACGGTTTATGTAATCGCTTATTGCGCGCACACCACCGCGAGGCTGGGCTGCCAGCTAGCTTTCAGATTTTAGATATTGCTGACCAGCTTTCAGTCATCAAACGCTTAATGAAACTGATGAATGTAGATGATGAGAAGTTTCCACCTAAGCAAGTGCAAAACTACATTAACGGCTGTAAAGACGAAGGACTACGCGCGCATGCGGTTGATGCTTACGACCCACACTCACAAAAATTACGTGAGATTTTTGAAGAATACGACAAACAATGCCAACGCGATGGCGTAGCAGACTTTGCCGAGCTACTATTGCGTTGCTATGAACTGCTAGAACGTGACACGAACATCCGCCACCATTACCAAAACCGTTTTAGATACATTTTGGTGGATGAATTTCAAGACACCAACCGCTTGCAATACCAATGGCTGAAATTACTGGCTGGCCAAAGTAAGGATGGACAGCACAACTGCATGTTTGCAGTAGGTGATGATGACCAATCTATTTACGGCTTCCGTGGCGCGCGCGTTGGCAACATGCGTGACTTTGAAACTGACTTTAACGTGCAAAATATAGTGAAGCTGGAAGAAAACTACCGCTCACATAGCAACATACTAGATGCCGCCAATGCCATTATTTCACACAACAAAAACCGTTTAGGCAAAAACCTGTGGACCAGCGCTGGCGCTGGTGAGCCTGTACGCGTATATCAAGCCTACAACGATAACGATGAAGCCCAATTTATTGTCGATGAAATTAAAATGCTGCATGCAGAAGGCACTGAGCTAGGCGAAATGGCCCTGCTCTATCGCTCCAACGCGCAATCTCGCGTATTAGAACATGCACTGTTCTCGGCTAACCTACCTTATCGCGTTTATGGTGGCTTGCGCTTCTTTGAACGTGCAGAAATCAAACACGCGCTTGCTTATATGCGCCTGATTGCCAATGCCAATGACGACACGGCATTATTGCGCGTGATTAACTTCCCAGCACGCGGCATCGGTGCACGCAGCTTAGAACAGCTACAGGAGGCCGCTCGCGCGGAAAATTGCAGTCTATGGCAAGCCGCCATTAATAAAGTGGGGCATGGCAAAGTTGGCGGTAAAGGGATTGATGGTTTTGTTGCACTGATTAGGCAAATGGTAGATGAAGCTTATGGCATTAGCCTCTCTGAACTAGCAGAGCTCGCCACCACGCTTTCTGGCCTGAAGGCGCATTACCAGAATGAAAAAGAAGGTGAAGACCGCATTGCCAACTTGGAAGAACTGGTCACGGCGGCAGTTGCCTTTACTAATCAAGATTTTGGCAACCATAGCAACGCAGATGGTGAAACCGAACAAGACCTACTCACGCAGTTTTTAAGTCACGCAAGCTTAGAAGCAGGTGAACATCAAGCCGATGTCGGGCGCGAGGCTTTACAGCTAATGACAGTACACGCCTCTAAAGGCCTAGAGTTTAAAGTAGTGTTTATTAGCGGCCTGGAAGAAGGTCTGTGCCCGCACGAGCAAAGCACATACGAAGCAAACGGTTTAGAGGAAGAACGTCGCTTAATGTACGTAGCGGTAACGCGTGCCAGGCAGCGCTTATATCTCAGCCATGCGCAAAGCCGCATGTTGCATGGGCAAGTACGCTATGGCATTCCATCCCGCTTTTTGGATGAAATTCCAGAGGAGCTACTCAAACGCTTAAATAGCAAACCTGTCGCTAAATCTGGCTATGGTAGAGACTACAGCGAGCTACCTGCCATGATGAGCAAACAGCAAAGCAGCACGCAAAAGAGTGCAATGCCGTGGAAAATCGGCCAGCAAGTGGCGCATAGTAAATTTGGGAATGGCGTTGTGGTGAGCTACGAGGGCAACGCGAACGACATGCGTGTACAGGTGAATTTTGGTCGCGAAGGCTTAAAATGGCTCGCGCTGGAATTTGCAAAACTTACTGCGATTTAAGCAACAAGACAAGAAAGACCGTAGCACAAGGTTATAACTGGCAAGGTTAATCCAAGAAAAAATGCTAAAAATTAAGTTCTGTAGCTTCTCTTATCAGATCGGAGTGTCCGTGGTACTTACGATTTTGCAAGCGCTTTGACATGTGAGCCAGTCATTGGCTTCCCCAATTTACCAGACCAATAAACTGGTAAATAGAATGTGAAATAAGGCAATTTATTACCTAAATTCTACGGACATGCCTAGTACTGGTACCGTGAGTGCTAGCTTATTTGTAGGAGCGGTCATTTGGCGTGTGAATAAGGCAATTTATTGCCTATATTCCACGGACATGCCTAGCACTGGTAACCGCGAATGGCCATGGTGAATTGCCCCTGACGGCTCATTAGCCCAACACTGCATAAGCTTGAAAGCTTCTGTTCGCGGCTACTAGCCGCTCCTACATACGACTTTGCAAGAGATTTCACTCAGAATAATGCGCTTTTCGCACCAACCTTGCTACTTTCGCGCATGAATAACCAGCTTTAGCTGGTATATTCTGCGGAGAAGACCCCTGCGGTCTTAGCAGCTTTAGGTTGGTGGCGATGACCTTTACGGTTAAGCGCATATATTATGTGGGGAAGCCAAATGCTGGCTCAGCGCTTGCATCTTAAACGATATCTTGGCTTGGATTCTCTATGCCAAAAATATCAGCATAGCTGGTGTACAAACTGGTCATCATGACAGGAATGATAGCAACAAACACCACTGCAAAAATCACATGCAAGCTCACCACCAACCACATAGCGGCCATCAATACCGCCATAAATATCAGGCCATACAGCAAAAATGGCAGCATATTCTTTAAGCAGGCAAAAAAACTTAGCTTCATGGCATCAACTGCTTTTAATTGATTAAGACCAGACAACACAGGTGCAAACCAATATCCCATCAACACAGGCATCAAAAAAAACATCGCTATCAATAAAGGTAATAAAACAGTGCTGGCTTGCTCAGGGCTTAAATCTTTACCTTGTGCAATCAGCTCAATCGTTGGTCTATCCATCATTAGCACTACAAGCACAGCAATCACGAGCAAACTCATCATGTAAATACCGCCAACCGCGATTAACTGCGAGGTATTTTGCTTAAAACCCTGAAACAGATGATTGATTTCTAAATCTTGATTACGTGCAAGCGCTTGGCAACCCCACATCATGCCTGCCGCAAAAACTGGGGCAAGTAATGTGCTCACGACTGAGCCCAATATAGGGACCAATGAAATGGGAATCATAATCGCTAGATAAATCACCAACAAAATAATCCACATCACTGGGTTAGACCTAAACAAACCGATGCCATTCACAATCCACAGCCATGCGTTTGCCGCGGGTACTTGCCTAATGACTGGAGCTTGCGTGTTTAGATCTTCTGCCATGATACTTTCACCTCTGGTTTAACTCAGGTTGCTTTAAATATTGTGTTTTAATTTAGTACTTTTAGATATTGTTTAAAAATAACGTCTACATACCAACTAAGGTATTCATCAACAGTAATTAACGTTGCGCTGTGCGTAACTTAAGTATGTTTTTAAAATGATCTGGGTCTTTTGCATGCGTTAACTCACCCGCTTGCGGGTAAATTTGATCATACAAGCGTGATAACCAAAAACGTAATGCAGCAATTCGTAACAAACCATTCCAAGCATCATGCTCGGCTTGCTCAAACGGCCTAACGGCTTGATAGGCATTTAACATGGCCTCAACTTTTTCTGCGTCTAGCTGTCCATCTGCCTGTACGCACCAGTCATTTGCAACAATTGCCAAATCATAAGCGAGCACATCGTAACAAGCGTAGTAGAAATCAATTAAACCACCGACTTTATCACCATCAAACAATACGTTATCACGGAACAAATCAGCGTGAATAATGCCTTTAGGTAATGCGGAGGTATCAAGCTTGGCTTGAAATACCAATGTTTCAGTCAGTAATTTTTGGTCATCTGCCGATAAATGCGCCATCACTTTTTGTGCAGTTTGATTACGCCAATCAGCACCACGCGGGTTCTGATGCGCCTGACCTGAAGATTGTGCAGCAAACGTTTGCCCTGCCTGATGCATTTGCGCCAGCACTCTGCCAACCTCAGCACAATGCACTGCGCTTGGCGCAGTAATATCACGACCATTGAGGCAGCTAATCAGTACTGCTGGCTTGCCGTTGAGCATATGCAAGCTTACCCCTGCTTTATTCGTGATAGGGTCAGGGCAAGGTACACCGTGCTCAGATAAATGGTGCATTAAATCAATAAAGTATGGGAGCTCATCAATCGTGTTGTGCTCAAACAAAGTGAGTACGTACTTACTTTTAGTGGTTGTTACAAAGTAATTGGTATTGGTAATACCTGAAGAAATGCCTTTTAAGTCAATCACTTCACCAATTGGGTAATCTTGAAGCCAAGCTTGTAATTGTTGAATGCTAACTGAGGTAAAAACAGACATAGGTATAATTTAAAAAACTGGAAATGGTTAATGGCGAGGCATTATAACAACCATGCGAATGAAAGCACTCAGCCTAATCCACATGAACGCTTGGAAAGTGTAGGTTGGTTAAAATGTAAAAATGGTCCATTTAGGCACTGACAATGGTGGATTTGGCCCATCATTAATCCAAGCGCCTTCTTGATCTTCACGATGCATGTAATAAGGAACGCCATGCTTAGGGGTAATTTTTAGCATATATAACTGGCCGCCAACACGATATTCCTCAATCGTTTCATTTTCTTTTTTGATGATCGTAATGACTGGCTCATCCGCGTTCTCTTCAGTACTAATGCTTGGCGGTGGAATATCTTCCAATGGTTCAAGATTTGATGGTAAATCTCTTGCTTGCGCCAATGCTGGTAAAAGCATTGCCGCCATCAGTAAAGACGCTATATTTTTGTAACTTTTACGCATAATCATTACCACCCTTAACGGCATAAACACAACTCAGGAATCAATATCTCATTCTATCAAAAACCACCCAACATAAGACCATATGCTTACAAATAAAGCTGAATCCGCTCTTCTTCTGCAGAAAGCTTAAAACCACGTGTTTCGTAATGTTTAAAGATGGCTTGAACGATTTCAGCAGGATCATCTATCATCTGTATCAAGTCAAGATCGCTTGCTGAGATCATTTCCTCATTGACTAATGTAGTCTTCACCCAGTCAACCAGCCCCCGCCAAAAAGGCTCACACACCAAAATAATTGGAATCCTGAGCGTTTTACCTGTTTGCACCAAGGTGATCGCTTCCATTAGCTCATCTAAGGTACCAAAGCCGCCAGGCATCACAACATAGGCGCTTGCATACTTCACAAACATGACTTTACGCATGAAGAAATGTTTAAAGTTTTGGCTAACATCCTGATAAGCATTCGCATTTTGCTCATGTGGCAACTCAATATTTAGGCCAACACTGGGCGAAGTTCCAGCAAATGCACCTCTATTGGCAGCCTCCATAATGCCTGGCCCGCCGCCAGAAATCACAGAAAACCCTGCATCAGATAGCCTTCTAGCGATATCTACCGTCAATTCATAGTAAGGACTATCTGGCTTAGTGCGCGCACTACCGAAAATAGAAACCGCTGGTGTAATTTCTTTGAGTCGCTCAGTCGCATCTACAAATTCAGACATAATCTTAAACGCATGCCAAGACTCAAGCCCTGTATGGTGCATCCCTTGCACATCAGGGTCTGTGATTTTTGGAATTTTTTTAACAACGGTCATAACTGAGAAATCCTTGATGAGTGAACTACCAACATTTAAATACTAAATTAAAACCTTGCGTATAAAACAATTTTTAAGCACGCCATATATGTTTTATTATGTAGGCGATTAAAGACCGTTGGCAACAACCTATTGCAACTTTTTGTTCAAAACTTAAGTAAACGAACATAAGGCGTGCTCGCAATTTTTGGATTTTTTACATGAAAACTTTATTATTAGTGGATGGCTCATCTTATTTATATCGCGCATTCCACGCCATGCCTGACCTAAGAAACCGCCAAAACGAACCAACTGGCGCGATTCAAGGCGTATTGAACATGCTACGCCGCTTGCATAAAGATTACCCTAGCGATTATAGCGCGTGTGTTTTTGATGCCAAAGGCAAAACATTTCGCGATGACATTTATGCCGAATATAAAGCCAACCGTGCTGCCATGCCAGATGATCTGCGTCCTCAAATAGAGCCATTACATGAAGCCATTAAAGCCATGGGCTGGCCGCTACTCATGATAGAAGGCGTAGAGGCAGACGATGTGATTGGCGCACTGGCTAAACAGGCCGAGCGTGAAGGCGTGCGCGTCATTATTTCCACTGGCGATAAAGATATCACGCAACTAGTTAACGAACACATCACTGTCATCAACACCATGCGCGATGCTTTCCGCAAGGTGGACGATGTGCTCGACATTGCAGGCGTAGAAAATAAATTTGGCGTGCCACCAAGCTTGATGGTGGATTACCTAGTGCTAGTGGGCGACACCTCAGACAACGTGCCTGGCGTGGAAAAAGTCGGCCCAAAAACTGCCGTAAAATGGCTAAAAGAATATGGCTCGCTCGATAACATTGTTGCCAATGCAGAAAATATAAAAGGCGTTGTGGGCGAGAACTTACGCAAAGCGCTACCTTGGCTGCCTACTGCACGCGAGCTAATTACCATTCGCTGTGACATTGGCATTCAGGAAAATCTAAGCGACCTTGCACCGCAACCGCAGAATAAAACAAAACTGGCAGAATTATTTGACCGCTTTGAGTTTAGAACTTGGCGCCGCGAATTGGACAATATGCCAGATAGCGCACCATACAGCGCTGTACCAATACAAACAGAAGGTACGCCGCAATCAGACTTATTCGGCGGTGCAGTTTCCGTTCGCCCTGAACCCTTCGACCAAGCTCAGGAGAGCCCCATCGCAGGGCAAATCAGTGCTTCGTCAAGCTCACCACGAGCGAATGTGTTTGAACCGACTTATCAAACCATCACCACCCGCAACTACGAAACCATTTTAGCCAATGCGCAATTAGATGACTGGCTCAATAAAATAAGCACTGCAGCATTGGTTTGCTTTGATACAGAAACCACGTCACTTGACCCGATGACCGCAAAAATCGTGGGCATGTCATTTAGCGTAGCGGCTGGCAGTGCCGCGTACCTGCCATTAAAGCATGATTACTTTGATGCGCCATCCCAACTGAATTTTGATGAGACTTTGGCTAAAGTTAAACCCATACTAGAGAACCCTGCCATCAAAAAAGTGGGGCAAAACCTGAAATATGATCAGCATGTATTAGCCAACCACAAGATACAGCTTAACGGCATTGCGCATGACACGCTGTTGCAATCCTATGTGTTTGAATCCCATAAAACGCATGGCATGGATGCCCTGAGCGAGCGACATTTAGGCGTTAAAACCATCACGTTTGAAGAGGTGGCTGGCAAAGGTGCAAAACAAGTAAGCTTTAATCAAGTAACAGTTGAAGTTGCCGCAGAATACGCCGCCGAAGATGCTGACATTACTCTGCAACTACACGAAGCAATGTATCCGCAAGTAGCGGCTGACGCAAAGCTTGACTATATTTACAGCCAGATTGAATTGCCAGTTTCAAACATTCTGTTCACCATCGAGCGCAATGGCGTGCTGATAGACGCCAACATGCTCAATGCGCAAAGCAATGAAATTGGCCTAAAATTAGTCGCACTAGAGAACCAAGCCTACGAACTTGCAGGGCAACCATTCAACCTAGGTTCACCAAAACAGCTACAAGAAATCTTATTCGGCAAACTTGGAATTAAGCCGCTGAAAAAAACACCAAGCGGTACACCATCTACGGATGAAGACGTATTGCAAGAACTGGCTTTGGATTACCCTCTGCCAAAAGTGCTATTGGAGTATCGCGGTTTAGCCAAGCTTAAATCCACCTATTCTGACAAACTTCCACGCATGATTAACCCCAGCACAGGTCGCGTACATACCAGCTACAATCAAGCCGTAGCCATTACAGGCAGGCTCGCCAGCTCAGACCCTAATTTACAAAACATCCCAGTACGTACACAAGAGGGCCGCCGTATTCGTGAGGCGTTTATCGCCCCACAAGGCAGCCATATTGTTTCTGCCGACTACTCGCAAATTGAACTGCGCATCATGGCGCATCTATCGCAAGATGAAGGCATGCTCAACGCCTTTGCCAACAACGAAGATATTCACCGCGCCACTGCCGCTGAGATTTTTGGGGTGGAACGTGAGCAAGTAGATAACGAACAACGCCGTTATGCCAAAGTCATCAACTTTGGTTTGATTTATGGCATGAGCGCATTTGGATTAGCGCAAAACTTAAATATCGAGCGTAGCGCCGCACAAAGCTATATCGAGCGTTACTTTGCGCGCTACCCTGGTGTGCGCCAATACATGCAAGAAACGCGCGAGATTGCCAAACAAAATGGCTATGTTGAAACCTATTTTGGACGCAGACTATGGGTGCCAGAAATCAATAGTAGCAATGGCATGCGCAGAGCTGGTGCTGAACGTGCAGCCATTAATGCACCTATGCAAGGCACCGCCGCTGACTTGATTAAACTCGCGATGATTGCCGTGCAGAATTGGCTAACTACAGAAAAATTAAACACTAAACTCATCATGCAAGTACACGATGAACTGGTGCTGGAAGTGCCAGATAATGAACTTGCACTAGTGAAGGAAAAACTACCAGAGCTTATGCAAAATGTCGCTAAGTTAGATGTACCGCTATTAGCTGAAGTTGGCGTGGGTAGCAATTGGGAAAGTGCTCATTAACTAAATAACTATCAAGATACTCCTATGCAAACCTTCGGCCTCTACATCATCGGTGATGAAATATTATCTGGCAAACGCCAAGATGCGCACCTCACTAAAGTCATCGAACTGCTTTCAGCACGTGGGCTACAACTTAGTTGGGCAAATTATTTGGGCGATATTCCAGCGCAAATTACCGCCTCACTTAAGGCCAGCATGGATAGGGGCGACATTGCATTTAGCTGTGGTGGCATTGGCGCAACGCCTGATGATTACACGCGGCAATGTGCGGCTGTAGCAGCAGGTGTACCGATTGCACGCCACCCAGAGGCTGTCGCTGAAATTGAGGCGCAGTACGGAGAAAGTGCCTACCCAAAACGCGTATTGATGGCAGATTTTCCACTGGGTGCAACGATTATCCCCAACCCTGTTAATCGGGTGGCTGGCTTTGCAATTAATCAACATTATTTTTTACCTGGCTTTCCACAAATGGCGCACCCGATGATTGAATGGGTGCTTGAGACACACTATCGCCACTTATTTCACCAGCAAGACTACATTGAAACATCTATTTTGGTGATGGATGCAGGTGAAAGCCAACTGATTGATTTCATGAATCATATTGTTGAGAAATATCCTGAAATTAAATTATTTAGCCTACCCAAGCTAGATAAGCGCCGCACCATAGAGCTAGGTGTAAAGGGCGCAACTCAGCAGGTTAGTTTGGCGATGAATGACATCAAACAAAGGATTACTGCGCTAGGTTTTCCATGGCTAGAAATCGCAAATTAATCGCTAAACAACTTTTCACCCTACCTGCCTACCGCTGGATTTTTGTATGCATCTTTGCCACACTATTTGCGCTCACTCTTTATGCCATTACGCACCAGTTCATCCCATCGCCAACATGGTATGCACTCAGTTTTAAACTTAACATTGGCTTTACTATCCTCATGGCTAGCTGGTTTTACTATATGTTGATACTTAATCCAGCATCACTCACTGAAGCTTACAAACGTTATTACAAATGGTTTGTGATTGTATCGGCACCTGCTATATTTTATTTTTTAGGGTACGTCACCATCATTTATAGTATTGGCCATATTGTGGGCAACTTTTCAGGCACGCCTCATACAATTCATGATGTAATGCAGAAACAATCCGTTGAATCAAAAAGAGGCTGTAAAACACGTTTAGTCGGTAAAAGTCTGCAACATGCTCTGCCGCCTCACTTTTGCATTACTCAAACGTCTTTCAACCAGCTTCCTCAAGAAATCGCAGTGAGGTTAGTGGGTAAGCAAAGCTATTTTGGCTTTACGCTTGATTATATTGAGTATGATTGGGAAAAGACCTTAAAGCTCTACCCAAACACGCTAATTTTAAGCACTTTAACTACACTACCTTAACCATGAAATGCAGAGATCATTGTGGCGCATGCTGCACCGCGCCTTCTATTAACAGCCCAATTCCTGGCATGCCCAACGGCAAGCCTGCTGGTATGCGTTGTATTCAACTAAACGAACAAAACATGTGCAAGATTTTTGGCACGCCAGAACGGCCTGCTTTTTGCGGAAGTTTACAGCCAAGCCTAGAAATGTGCGGCGAAACACGTGAACAAGCTATACATTGGCTAACTGAACTAGAGCAGCTCACTGCGCCAAGTCTCACCCAACAATAACACCGCAACAAAACTGACAGCAGCGGCAATTGAAACATAAGCCCCTACCCAAGCCAAACCACCAGCCGACACTAACAATTGTGAAATATAAGGCGCCATTGATGCACCTAAAATCCCACCCAGTTGATACGCTAAACCCGCACCCGTATAACGGACAGCAACAGGAAATTGCTCTGGCAGATAAGCGCCCATGGGTGCAAACGTAGCCCCCATTAAAAACAAGGCTAACGATAAAAATATAGTCACTTGCACCACAGAGCCACTTGCCAATAATGGGCTAAGTGTAAAACCAACCAGCACCGCCAGTGCGCTACTGATTAACAATACTGGACGGCGCCCCCAAACATCACTTAATTTTGCTGAGAGTGGCGTGGCAATCGTCATAAACAAAATTGCAATACAAAGCATGCCTAAAAAATCGCTACGTGCAATGCCAAGATGCGTGGTGCCATAGCTTAAGCAAAACACTGTAGCGGTATAAAACAGGTTATAGCACACCACCATTGCCAAAGCACCTAGTAGCACAGGGCGCAAATGTATTTTTAACAAGGGCTTAATCGGTACTGCATGCGTTTTATTTTGCTTCAATGCTGTGGCAAAAGCTGGCGTTTCTGTGAGTTTAAAACGTACATACAAGCCCACACCAACCAACAAAGCACTGGCAATAAAAGGTAGGCGCCAGCCCCATGCTTTAAACTGTGCATCGCTTAGCCATACTGATAAAGCCAGATAACTCAAAGTCGCCAGTAAAAAACCAACCGACGGCCCCAACTGCGGAAACATCCCAAACCAAGCGCGCTTACCTTTTGGCGCATGCTCGGTCGCCAGCAATGCAGCACCGCCCCACTCACCCCCTAAACCCAAGCCCTGACCAAAACGCAATACACACAATAAAATAGGCGCCCAGATTCCTAACACATCGTAACCTGGCAATAAACCAATCAGCAGCGTTGAAATCCCCATCAACAATAAAGAAGCTGCTAGCGTTGTTTTACGACCAACTCTATCACCAAAATGACCAAACACAATCGCGCCAACGGGCCTAGCAATAAACGCAATACCAAAAGTTAAAAATGCATTAAGTGACTGTGTAGATGGGTCACTGGCAGGAAAAAACACTTGACCAATCACCAAAGCGGCAGCCATAGCGTAAATATAAAAATCGTAAAATTCGATCGCAGTGCCGATAAAGCTAGCAAAGGCAATGTGAGTGGTCGATGGTTTTTGCATAATCAAACTCAATAACAAACTATTACCAATTGTATGCTGAAAATTGTTTTCTCAAAGTGAGATTGCGTATAAAATAAGCAGCTTTCACTGCTCAGTTGTTTGTAAGCCCTCTTTTAGATTTTTAGCGAGACGATAAGAGGCAAGCAAGAATGCAAAACGAAGACAGCACTTTATACAGCTAGTTTTAATACGGCGAAATAGTGCGGCGAGTTTTAGCATTTGCAGTTAACAATCTTATCGTGAAGATAAAATAATCTAAATGCAAATTGGTAATCACATCTTAAAAAACAACCTAGTCGTTGCACCCATGGCGGGCGTAACTGACAGGCCTTTCCGCCAACTTTGTAAAAAGATGGGCGCGGGCTTGGCTGTGTCCGAGATGGTCACTTCAAATTCATTATTGTACGGTAGTGAAAAAACAAAGCGTCGCGCTAACCACGAAGGTGAAGTTAACCCGATCTCAGTACAAATTGCTGGCGCAGATCCAAAAATGATGGCTGAAGCAGCCAGGCATAATGTAGACAATGGTGCGCAAATCATTGATATCAACATGGGCTGCCCTGCTAAAAAAATCTGTAACGTGATGGCTGGCTCTGCATTACTTAAAGATGAGCCGCTTGTTGCGCAAATTCTTAGGGCTGTTATCTCAGCGGTTGATGTGCCCGTTACACTCAAAATACGTACGGGTTGGGATAAACAAAACCGCAATGCGATTCAAATTGCAAGAATGGCTGAAGACCTAGGCGTTCAAGCACTTGCAATGCATGGACGCACCCGCGCATGTGCTTATATGGGCGATGCTGAGTACGACACGATTGCCGCAGTTAAACAAGTGATTAAGATTCCACTGATTGCTAACGGTGACATCACCACACCTGAAAAAGCTAAATTCGTATTAGATTACACAGGCGCTGATGCCGTGATGATTGGTCGTGCCGCACAAGGCCGCCCATGGATATTCCGTGAAATTGAGCACTACCTCACGACAGGCACACACTTATTAGCCCCAACCGTTGATGAAATTCATACCGTGATGCTAGAGCATCTACATGACTTATATGACTTTTATGGCGATTTGACTGGCATGCGCATGGCGCGTAAGCATATCTCTTGGTACACCAAGGGCTTGGCTGGCTCTGCCCAATTCCGCCACAGCATGAATACGTTGCAAACCATCGAGTTGCAACTTCAAGCAATTAACGACTTTTTTGTTGAAATTAAAACAAAAAATGAACGTTTAGTTTACATTGATCCTGACGCTGAAGACGCCAAGACCAATTCGTCAGAAGCATTAGCAGCCTAGGAACTACTATGTCAGAAAACTGTAAGCTCAGCCAAGCAGTAAAAGAGTCTTTGGATGACTATTTCATCCATCTAGATGGTGAGCCACCTCATGCCGTTTATGACATGGTATTAGGTTGCGTAGAAAAACCTTTACTCAGTTACATTATGCATAAAGTCGGTGGCAATCAAAGTAAGGCCGCAGAAATACTCAACATCAATCGCAATACGTTGCGTAAAAAACTTCAGCAGTACAAGATCGAATAAAACAACCCATCAAACATGGGCTACTTTATAAACGCTTGCATTTTGTTTATTTAAACTTGTTTGCTACAGTACATGCCAAGTTTGGTAATCAAGCAATAATCGGCAGCAAAAATTGAATGTGTTTGGCAATTTATTAGCTAGGCACTGTTTTTGAGCTAACACAGCTTATCATTTGTATTATGGAATCAATTTATGGCAACTATTAAACGTGCGCTTATTAGCGTTTCTGATAAAACTGGCATCATCGACTTTGCAAAAAACCTTCATGATTTAGGTATTGAAATTTTATCAACTGGCGGCACCGCTAAACTATTCCGTGATAATAACATTCCTGTCATTGAGGTTAGTGATTACACTGGCTTTCCTGAAATGTTGGATGGCCGCGTTAAAACATTGCACCCAAAAGTACATGGTGGCATTTTAGGACGTCGTGATTTACCTGAGCATGTATCAGCAATGCAATCACAAAACATTCCTAACATCGACATGGTGGTAGTGAATTTATATCCATTTGAAGCAACCGTCGCCAATCCAGATTGCAGTCTTGAAGATGCAATCGAAAATATCGATATCGGCGGCCCAGCAATGGTGCGCTCAGCAGCTAAAAACTGGAAAGACGTTGCAGTGATCACGGATGCTAACCAATATGCTGATGTGCTACGCGAACTACAAAGTACAGGCGGTGCAACCAGCCAAGCCACAAACTTTGCCTTATCTGTCGCTGCATTCAACCGTATCAGCAATTACGATGGTGCAATCAGCGACTACCTATCAAGCTTTAATTCCGATGGCACACGCAACCCATACCCTGCACAAGTGAATAGTCGTTTTGTAAAACTGCAAGACTTACGTTATGGCGAAAACCCACATCAAAGCGCTGCGTTCTACCGTGACATTAACCCAGCACCTGGTAGCTTAGTGACAGCTCAACAACTACAGGGCAAAGAGTTAAGCTATAACAATATTGCCGATGCTGATGCAGCATGGGAAGCCGTAAAAAGCTTTGATTCAACAGCATGCGTCATTGTTAAACACGCAAATCCATGTGGCGTTGCGCTAGGCAAAGACGCGCTTGAAGCTTACAGCAAAGCCTTCCAAACAGACCCAACTTCAGCGTTTGGTGGCATCATCGCATTCAACACCACTTTAGATAAAGCAGCAGCAGAAGCGGTTAGCAAACAATTTGTGGAAGTGCTGATTGCCCCTGGCTACAATGAAGATGCACTAGCAATATTTAGCGCTAAAGCCAATGTACGCGTGCTTAAAATCGCTTTACCAGAAGGCGGTGCTTTAAAATTAAAAGCTAGCCCATGGGAACAAGGTCGCAACTCACATGACACCAAACGTATTGGTTCTGGCTTGTTAATCCAAACTGCAGACAACCACGAGATGAGCGTTGATGATTTAAAAGTTGTCAGCAAAAAACAACCAACCCCAGAACAATTACAAGATATGCTATTTGCATGGCGTGTTGCAAAATACGTTAAATCAAACGCAATTGTATTCTGTGGCAACAGCATGACACTTGGCGTAGGCGCAGGGCAAATGAGCCGTGTTGACAGCACTAAGATTGCAGCGATTAAAGCGCAAAATGCTGGTTTAACTTTGAAAAACTCAGTGGTTGCATCTGATGCGTTCTTCCCGTTCCGCGATGGCATTGATGTTCTAGCAGAAGCTGGGGCAGCATGCGTGATTCAGCCAGGTGGCAGCATGCGCGATGAAGAAGTCATCGCTGCGGCTGACGAGCATGGCTTGGTGATGGTAGTAACTGGGATTCGCCACTTTAGGCACTAAATTAACTTAGACACTAAATTATTAAAGTAATACGTTTGTTTTCTTTTTGCCACAGCTAGTCTCACACCTAGTCTGTGGCGAAAGATTTTTAAGGGCTTCAAATACATGAAAATTTTAGTTATCGGTGGTGGCGGTCGTGAACATGCGCTCGCTTGGAAAGTGACGCACAACAAAGAAGTGAGCCGTGTATATGTAGCGCCAGGCAATGCCGGCACCGCATTAAACCCCGACATGATGAATGTCCCCATTACTGCTGTAGATGATTTAGTTAAATTTGCACAAGACGAACAAATCTACCTCACGATTGTTGGCCCAGAGGCGCCATTATCTCAAGGGGTAGTCGATGCATTCCGCACAGCTGGCTTAAAGATTTTTGGCCCAACTAAAGCAGCGGCACAACTAGAATCTTCTAAAGATTACGCTAAAGCATTTATGATGCGCCACAACATCCCGACCGCAGGTTATGGCACATTTACCGATGCTAAACTCGCGCATGATTACGTGAAGCAACAAGGTGCGCCTATCGTTATTAAGGCGGATGGTTTAGCTGCGGGTAAAGGCGTTGTGGTTGCGATGAACGAAGATGAAGCACATGCCGCCATTGACGCCATGCTTGAGGACAACAAACTCGGTGCCGCTGGTGCACGCGTGGTGATTGAAGAATTTCTGCAAGGTGAAGAAGCCAGCTTTATGGTGATGGTGGATGGTAAAAACATCTTAGCACTAGCTACCAGCCAAGATCACAAACGCCTGCTTGATGCAGACTTAGGCCCAAACACAGGTGGCATGGGTGCATATTCACCCGCACCAGTGGTCACGCCTGCCATTCACGCTAAAGTCATGCGTGAGATTATTAAACCAACAGTTGAAGGCATGGCTAAAGATGGCATTCCTTACACTGGCTTTTTATACGCAGGTTTAATGATCAGCCCTAATGGCGATGTTAAAACGTTAGAGTTTAACTGCCGCATGGGTGACCCAGAAACGCAGCCGATTATGATGCGCTTGAAGAGTGATTTAGTTGGCCTAATGGAGCATGCAGTCAATGGTACATTAGACCGTGCTGAAGCGGAATGGGATAGACGTGTCGCGCTAGGCGTTGTAATGGCGTCAGCCAACTATCCAGAAACACCAAGACTAGGCGATGAAATTACAGGCCTAGAAAATCAATTAGCAGATACGCATATCTTTCATGCAGGTACTGCACAAAAAGACGGTAAAGTGGTCACCAGCGGTGGACGCGTACTTTGCGTGACTGCACTTGGTGAAACTGTAAAATTTGCGCAACAACAAGCGTACCAAGCCATGAAAGAAGTTAAGTTTGATGGCGCACAATTCCGCACGGATATTGGTTACCGCGCCATTAAAGGCTAAGCCCTAAAGGTTACATCATGAACACCCAAGACGTTTTTAACTACTTACAAAATCTACAAGCCAAAATTGTAGAAGCCATCGAATTAGTAGATGGTAAAAACTTTTTACAAGATAGCTGGCAACGTCCTGAAGGTGGTGGTGGCAATTCTTGCCTGCTAGAAGAAGGCAACGTATTTGAACGTGCTGGCGTGGGCTTCTCTCATGTCATCGGCACTAAGCTACCCCCTGCTGCCAGCGTTGCACATCCAGAAGCAGCAGGTCGTCCTTGGGAGGCAATGGGTGTATCTTTAGTGTTTCACCCACGCAACCCATATGTGCCTACCGTACACATGAATGTGCGATTTTTTATCGCCAAAGCACAAAACTCGTCAGAACAAGATATTTGGTGGTTTGGCGGCGGCATGGATCTCACCCCTTATTACGGCTTTAGTGAAGATGCAGAACACTTTCATCGCACCAACAAAACTGCATTAGATGCGTTTGATACCAGCTTCTACCCTAAATTCAAAAAAGAATGTGATGAATACTTTTATCTGAAACATCGCCAGGAGCCTCGCGGCATTGGTGGTATTTTTTATGATGACTTTAACGAACTAGGGTTTGAGCGCAGCTTTGACTTTCATCGTGCAGTGGGCGATGCGTTCTTACAAGCGTATTTACCAATTGTACAACGCCGTAAAGACACCCCTTATGGCGAGCGTGAGCGTGATTTCCAAGCTTACCGTCGTGGACGTTATGTTGAATTTAACTTGATTTACGATCGCGGTACTATTTTTGGATTGCAATCCAATGGCCGCACCGAATCTATCTTGCTTTCAATGCCGCCTATTGTGAAATGGCGTTATGACTGGAAGCCAGAAACAGGTAGCCCAGAAGCTAAACTCTATACTGATTTTCTTATTGAGAAAGACTGGCTCTCTCTTAACCAGTAAACGTCATGAACATTTCCACCCAAGCACATGCGCTAGCAAAAGACCTACTCAACTTTATTGATCTCAGCCCTAGTCCTTGGCATGCGGTTGATTATATTGAGCAACAGCTATTAAATGCAGGTTTTGCCAAGTTAGATGAAACCCAAGCTTGGCAACTGAGCACTGGTAATCGCTATTTTGTGGTGCGCGGCGGCGCTTCTATTATTGCCTTCACCCTTGGCAACAAACCTATCATCAATACAGGCTTTCGTATGGTGGGCGCGCATACAGACTCGCCTAGCCTAAGACTCAAACCTAAAGCCGCGTATGAAACTGACGGCCTACTTCGCATTGGCGTAGAAGTCTATGGCGGGCCAATTTTGGCAACATTTACAGACCGTGATTTAAGTATTGCAGGGCGTGTGACTGTACGCACCGAAACTGGCCATACTATCAAATTACTTAAATTTGATAACGCACTCATGCGCTTACCCAACCTAGCAATTCACATGAACCGCGAAGTGAATGAAAAAGGCCTTAAGCTAAACAAACAAACAGAACTACCATTATTATTTGGTGAAAGTGAAGCTGGCATCGAGGCTGATCAGCAATTTCTAGCTTATATTGCTGAAGCGCTCAATATCGCCCCACAAGATATTCTCACATTTGAATTTAATGTATTTGATACCCAAAAAGGCGCATTCTGGGGTGCTCATCAAGAGTTCATCACCAACAGCCAGCTGGACAATCTAGCGTCGTGTCACGCAGCCATTACCGCCCTGCTTAACTCCACCAATCAAGAAACCAGCAACATCTGCGCATTATTTGACCATGAAGAAGTGGGCAGTGAGAGCGCGACAGGCGCAAGCGGTAGCTTTTTATCAGATGTGATTAACCGCATCACATCAAACACAGGCATGAGTGAAGAAGATCGCCTACGTGCCCTAGCCCTAAGCTTTTTTGTGAGCGCTGACATGGCACATGCTTACCACCCTAATCATTCAGGCGCCTATGAACCGTGTCACCATGTGATGGTAAACCAAGGCCCTGTGATTAAAACCAATGCGAATCAACGCTACGCCAGCAATGCAGATACTGCCGCACGCTTTATATCCATGTGTGAACGCGCCAACGTACCATTTCAGCAATACGCACATCGTACCGATTTAGGTTGCGGTAGCACAATTGGTCCGATTTTGGCCTCTGGTCTAGGCGTTGCAAGTGTCGATGTTGGCTCGCCCATGTGGGCAATGCACAGCATTAGAGAAAGTGCTGGCGTGCTTGATCACCACTACATGATAGAAGCACTTAAGGCATTGTTTAACAACTGATTTTTGTCACCCACCCCCTAACAAACACAGTGATGACTACAATCCTTAATCTATCCATCAAAAAAACAAAAATGAATAAGGATTAATCACCTATGCAAACGATTGAATCAGTGATTGCGACGCTCTCTAATTGGGTGTGGGGCCCGCCAATGTTGACCTTATTACTAGGTACTGGCTTGTACCTCACCATCTTACTCAAAGGCATGCAGTTCCGTGCATTGCCATTAGCGCTCAAACTTATTTTTCATAAAGATCACCACCATGAGGGCGACATTAGCCACTTTGCCGCGCTCATGACAGCACTTGCAGCCACAGTAGGGATCGGCAATATTGTGGGCGTTGCCACTGCCATTACATTAGGTGGACCTGGCGCTGTATTTTGGATGTGGGTAACAGGCATGCTGGGCATGGCAACCAAATACGCAGAAGCAGTATTGGCCGTTAAATATCGTGAAAAAGGCCCTCATGGCATGCGTGGCGGCCCTATGTACTATTTAGCAAAGGGTGCAGGGTTGCCGTGGTTAGGCACGATGTTCGCTGTTTTCACTGCATTTGCCGCCTTTGGTATTGGCAATATGACACAAGCCAATGCCACTGCCAAAATATTTGAATCCACGTTTAATATTGCACCACACATTACAGGCTGGGTGCTTATGATACTCACAGGCTTAGTAATTTTAGGCGGCATACGTGCAATCGGCAGATTTACCTCTTTTCTCGTACCTTTCATGATCATTGCGTACGTAGGAACCGCACTCTTGGTGCTGTTTATTAATATAGAAAAAATCCCACACGCGTTTTCACTCATTTTTTATCATGCATTTAACCCGATTTCTGCCACAGGTGGATTTATCGGTGCAACCATTGCGGCGGCGATGCGCTACGGTATAGCACGTGGTGTTTTTTCTAATGAATCAGGATTAGGTTCTGCACCTATCGCCGCGGCAGCAGCACGTACTAATGACCCAGTAAAACAAGCACTAGTGAGCATGACACAAACGTTTATTGATACGCTAGTGGTCTGCACGATGACAGCGCTAGTCATCCTCACCGCCACATCATGGACTCAAGGCGTCAGCGCAGCCGAACTAACCAGCGCAAGCATGGCTGAGACATTAGGCGACATAGGCAAGATTATTGTTGCCATCACCACCGCTCTATTTGCATACTCCACTTTAATAGGATGGAACTATTATGGTGAAAAAGCGATTGAGTATTTATTTGGGCCACGCGCCATTGCAACCTACCGCGTATTATTCACCGCCACAGTCATTATTGGTGCGACCACTAGCCTAGAGTTTGTATGGAACTTCTCCGACCTGATGAATGGCATGATGGCCATCCCTAATTTGATTGGCCTACTGTTACTCGCTAAGATAGTAAAATCAGAAACCAACCGTTATTTCTCTGAGCTAAAAAAATAACGATTACTAATTAACAATCACTTATGCATCATCATTCGACTAGAGGCAACCACTCATGACTCACCATCGAAGTGCATGGCGTAACCGCTGGACTTTCATGCTAGCGACTGCTGGCTCTGCCATTGGCTTAGGCAACATCTGGAAACTGCCCTACATGATAGGGGTTAACGGCGGCAGTGCTTTTGTCCTAGTGTTTATCGCCTGCATATTTTTTGTAGGTATCCCGCTGATGATGACTGAGATTCTACTTGGGCGTAGGGCACAAAAAAACCCACTCAACGGTATAGAAACCCTTGCGATTGAAGCTAACGCATCTCGCCATTGGAAGTATCTAGGCGGCATGGGGATGATAACTGGGCTTTTGATTTTGAGCTTTTATAGCGTCATCGGTGGATGGGTGCTTAGCTTTATTGGCACGGCAGTAAGTGGCGGCTTTACAGGCATGGATGGCGCCCAATCTACCGCGAACTTCAATCAACTACTCGCATCACCTCTCACCCTATTATTTTGGCATACCGTGTTTATGATCATGACCATGAGCGTGGTGGCGCGTGGCGTTAACTCAGGTCTTGAAAAAGCCAATAACATTTTGATTCCAGCGCTCTTTGCTATTTTACTGATACTGCTGGGTTACAGTATGTCTGTAGGCGACATGAACGCTTCTTTCCGCTTTATGTTCAGCCCTGATTTTTCTAAAATCACCCCAGTGACGGTGCTTTCTGCGCTTGGTCACGCATTCTTCTCACTCAGCCTCGGCATGGGTTCCGTGATGGTATATGGCTCATATTTGCAACGTGATGTTTCAATTGCACGCGCCTCTATTTATATCGCACTCGTGGATACGCTACTAGGCCTTTTAATTGGCCTCGCGATTTATGCCTTAGTGTTCGCTAACCAGCTAGCACCAAATGCTGGGCCTGGCTTAATTTTCCAAACACTGCCAATTGCATTTGGCCAAATGCCGAGTGGTAGCTTAATTGCAACACTATTCTTTATCCTTGTTGCCTTTGCGGCATGGACATCCGCTATTTCTCTCGTTGAACCAACCATCGCATGGGTCGTAGAAAACACACAAATTTCTCGCAAAGTTGCCACAACAACATTAGGGTTGATTATCTGGTTAATTGGGATAAGCGTTGTACTATCTTTTAATGAATGGCAAAACGTTAACATCATATTCGGGCTAAATATCTTTGATACCCTAGACAAACTCACCTCCACCATACTGCTACCCCTTGGTGGTCTACTGATTGCAATATTTGCGGGCTACTTTATGCAAAAAGACCATGTTCAAGAAGAACTCAATTTACATCAATGGTCTTTTAAAGCTTGGGTCTTCATGAATAACGTAATCGCACCTATCGGCATTATTGCGGTGTTTCTCTATCTTTTTAAGATTATTCAATAATTGTAATGACTAATATCAAAAATGAATAATATCAAAGACTAACCTCTAAGATTAATAAGTAAGTAACATGTATTAATAAACCAACTATTTATAACTGTTCCATCAAATAATCTCATGTATAGCCAAGCCTCGATGTAATGCAGATGTAATGCAATGGAATCGAGGGGCTATGTTACATCGCCCTTGATTTCGCTACGCCTGTCCTGAGCCTGCCGAAGTGGCTACATCAAGGCTACATGGCTAAATAATCCTACTACCTAGTCGTTCCGTGCTTTCGCGTGTGAATAACCAGCTAAAGCTGGTTATTCCACGGTGAAGACTTTCACGGTCTGACACGGAACCCAGTGACTTAAAGACTCTAGATACCGACTTTTCGCACTTCCACTAAGCACTTTAGTGCTTAGTGGAAGCGGTGATGCCAAATACGGGTACAGCGCATATATTCTGTGGGGAAGCCAAGCACTGGCTCACGGTCTCATTAGCATGACGGATTGTTTAGTGGAGTAGCTATAGATTTAGATAGCATATCAATAGTGTCTATTCAATTAATAATCTCTATAAAGCAAAAAAACCAGCTTTTTGAGCTGGCTCTTTTATTACGTACGAGGTTTGTACTGGATTACAGTGACAATATCCATTGAACGATTGTTGTAATGTCAGCATCTTTAACCTGACCACCCATTGCTGGCATTGGCATAGGTCCCCAAACGCCGCTACCACCTTTTTTAACTTTTTCAACTAGCTTTGCTTCAGCAGTTTTGTCGCCTTTGTATTTTGCCACAACATCTTTATATGATGGGCCTAATACCTTTTTCTCTACTGTATGACATGCTAAACAGCCACTTTTTTGAGCTAAAGCTTCAGCAGCTTTGGCATCCACCGCAGCACCTGCTTGCGCAGTAAGCAACATAGAACCAGCAGTAGCGATTGTTAATAATAATGCTTTCATGCTATCTCCTTGAATTAACGCTTAATAATAGTAGTTATAAATTTTACAACTCACCTATCATACTGATAATTTAGTTTATGACAAGTGTGTTAAATCAAATGAATCATTAATAAATTACAAATTATCTGACTCAACAATTTAAAATAAATTCGCTATATCTAGAATGCATTCAACGCTTTTAAGATGCACTACGTTGACACAACAAACAATAAAATTACTTAAGGAAACGCAGAATAAGTCACCGAGCGAGATAAAGTGCACCCGCAAGGGGCGTGTCCGTTAAGACGGCTACTGAAGCAGCTCGGCTTAACGCCAAACGCGCACGGAACGCAGAAGCCGAGATAGTATGCAATATACAGCGAGGTTGCGACAACCTTTGGTTGCGGTGTAGGCTAACTCGCAAGGCGATGTTAAGCCACTGAAAGTGGCGGCCGAAACCAAAAAACTGAGCAACGCAGCAATTTGCTCGCGCAGGCTCTTATTCCACATTTCCTTAAAGAGTTAAAGCGCTTCTACACTGTACTCTACAGACATCGTATGCGTTCTGTTCGGGCTAATTACCACAGAGTTTTCTAATGCATTTGCGGTTTCTACACACACGGTTTTACGCCACTCGTCTACATAGCCCATGTCACCCATTGCGTGCGCTTTTTCAGCGCCTGGCGTCCATACCACTGTAGTATCACTGCCAGATTTACCCACACGTACTACTCGGTTATAAACAGGGTCGTGTATTAAACAATCTGAATTATGGTCTAAGTAAACACGGTCAAACTCACCATCAAACTTCAATACATTATGCTCAACATAGCGTCTGTATTGGCGTAATTTATCTGCATAAAGACAATCTTGCAGACCTGTCACGCGGATATTGCCCACATCACTCACATTAAGATAAGTGTGGAACGCCTCACCGATTAAAAATGGATGGTCTGACTTATTGGTTGTAGCTAAATCAATTTTTAGACGTTTACCAATGGTCACCATCATGGTAAGTACGTATGAATATGAAAGCTGCCTTTTGGCCTCTGGTGTTTCTATCATCTGCAACACAATACGCGTTGCGCCTGTTTCAGTTGCATCAACATCCACCATTTGCCATGGAATCACCCTTGCAAAGCCATGTGGACATAATGTGCTATCTGTTGGATGCGCGCCAAACCAAGGCCAGCAAATTGGCACACCACCACGGATGGAGCGGCCTTTTACATATCGTGCATGGTCAGAAAGCCAAAGCACTGGATGTTTTTCTGCTTTAGGTTGCCATTGCATGACGTGGCCGCCTTGCAAAGCAATTTTAGCGGTCGCTAACGGATTATCTATCTCTAAATACTGCAGACCAGTTTCATCTTCAGTCACGGTCACATGCGGATGCAGTGTTGAGCACCCCTGCCCGTCTTTCTTTCTAAAGATATGGTCTTCTAGTGAATCTAATGTCATACATTACCTTATCAATTTATCACTTTTTAGCGTTATAGCTATTCTACTAAATAATCCTACTACCTAGTCATTCCGTGCTTTCGCGTGTGAATAACCAGCTGAAGCTGGTATATTCCACGGTGAAGACCTTAACGGTCTGACACGGAATCCAGTGACTTAACGACTCTGGATACCGACTTTTCGCGCTTCCACTAAGCACTTTAGTGCTTAGTGGAGCGGTGAAGACCCTTACGGTCTCGTCGGTATGACGATTTTGTGCGATGGGGCACAGCATCGGATATTTGATGGAACAGCTATACTTTAAAGCCCTAACTTACAGCCTTACGTAAAAAGTGAAGTTTAATCTTATCAATTATTTCTCAATTTGAGAAACATCACGTACCGCACCACGTGCAGCACTGGTGCTCATTGCAGCATATGCGCGCAATGCTGGTGAAACCGCTCTTTCACGGTTAACTGGTTTCCAAGCACTTTTACCTTTGTCTTCCATTTTTGCGCGACGATGCGCCATTTCTTCATCACTAATCGCTAGGTGAATCGTACGGTTTGGAATATCAATTTCAATCGTGTCATTCTCTTGTACCAAGCCAATCGCGCCGCCTTCAGCCGCTTCTGGTGAGGCATGGCCGATACTCAAGCCAGAAGTACCGCCTGAAAAACGTCCGTCAGTGAGCAAAGCGCAGTCTTTACCTAAGCCTTTAGATTTCAAGTATGAAGTTGGGTACAGCATCTCTTGCATACCAGGGCCACCGCGTGGACCTTCATAACGAATCACTACCACGTCACCCGCTACTATCTTATCGGCAAGAATCGCCTCAACTGCAGCATCTTGGCTCTCAAAAATACGTGCGCGGCCGTTAAATTTTAAAATACTGTCATCAACACCCGCAGTTTTTACAATACAGCCATCTAACGCAATGTTGCCGTAGAGCACTGCCAAACCACCATCTTGCGAGTAAGCATGCGCTTTATCACGAATACAGCCTTCGCTTCTGTCGTCATCTAAGGTTGGGTAAAGCATGCTTTGAGAAAACGCGATGGTGGTTGAAATGCCGCCAGGTGCCGCGCGGAAGAATTTTTTCACATCCTCATTTTGAGTGACTTTGATGTCCCACTCATTGAGCGCGTCACCCAAGCTTGGGCTATGTACCATTGGTGTATCACGGTGAATCACACCAGCGCGATCAAGCTCGCCTAAAATGCCCATCACTCCACCTGCGCGGTGCACATCCTCCATATGGTATTTAGCAGTTGCTGGCGCCACTTTGCTCACACATGGCACTTTACGTGAAATGCGGTCAATATCACTCATGGTGAAATCTAAACCAGCCTCATGTGCCGCAGCTAACAAATGCAATACTGTATTAGTAGAGCCGCCCATTGCAACGTCTAAGCTCATCGCATTTTCAAACGCTTTCATGTTGGCAATGCTACGTGGCAATACGGTGTAGTCATCTTGCTCATAATGACGTTTTGCAAGATCAACAATCAAGCGCCCTGCTTTCAAGAACAACTCTTTACGTGCCGCATGTGTGGCTAAGGTTGAGCCGTTGCCTGGCAAGCTTAAACCTAACGCTTCTGTTAAACAGTTCATTGAGTTAGCAGTAAACATACCCGAACAAGAACCACAGGTAGGGCAAGCTGAACGCTCAATCGCGTCAGATTCCGCATCGCTCACATTACTATCTGCCGCCGCTACCATCGCATCTACTAAGTCTAGTTTATGAGTGACACCGCCCCAACTCACCTTACCTGCCTCCATTGGGCCGCCAGAAACAAATACGACTGGGATATTCAAACGCAATGCCGCCATCAACATGCCTGGGGTGATTTTGTCGCAGTTTGAAATACACACCAGCGCATCTGCACAGTGTGCATTTACCATGTATTCAACGCTGTCTGCAATTAAATCACGGCTAGGTAAGCTATAAAGCATACCGCCATGACCCATTGCAATACCATCATCAACGGCAATGGTATTAAATTCTTTGGCCACGCCACCTGCTTTTTCAATTTCACGGGCAACCAATTGACCCATGTCTTTTAAATGTACGTGACCTGGCACAAATTGGGTAAACGAGTTAGCAACCGCAATAATGGGCTTATCAAAGTCGCCATCTTTCATGCCAGTGGCACGCCATAATGCGCGCGCACCCGCCATATTGCGGCCGTGAGTAGTGGTATGTGAACGATAAACTGGCATGATAAAAATCCGTAAAAGAGTGAATATTAATTAATAGTGTGATTTTAGACTAGCTAGCGCCAACTAGCCAAAGAAATGTGCATTTGAACGCTATCTTTGCACAGTGTTATTGCGTAACCATGTAGCAAAACTGGCTTCATCCATATCGCTTGACGCAACGGCGAGCATGGTCATGATGCATTCCACATCGGTCGCCTTAAGTAAATATCCGTTCAACATTAAAAACAGCTCAACTGCCACAAATGCAGTTCGTTTGTTACCATCTAAAAAAGGGTGATTTTTTGCAATCCCAACCCCATAGGCAGCGGCTAATTCCGTAAAATCCGCCTCGCCATATGCCGCCAAATTTTGTGCACGTGACATTGCAGACAAAAACATACCCTCGTCTCGAACTCCTGCAATACCACCATGTTCCGCTAATTGCTCATCATGTACCGCCATTAAAACGGCGTTATCAAGCCATATCCAGTGCGTCATGTTACTTTGCCAACTCGCGCAAAACTTCACGTCGTTGTTTCATAATTTTACGCGCCATTGTCATTTGCTCTTCAAACTTTGGATCGTGCGGCGTAATGGTCACAGCCCCTGGCGCATCAGTTAAAAATACCGTATCGCCTTTTTCAAGCTTTAAGCGCGCTAATACTTCTTTAGGCAAAATTAAGCCTACGGAGTTACCAATTTGAGTGAGTTTTAAAGTTTGCATATTCCACTTCCAAATTACCATGTTATAACAATTGTTATAATAATCCTGTTCCCGTAAGAGTGCAATAAATTAAAGCACTTGCCAGTTTCACTCAGAATAATGCGCTTTCGCGCATGAATAACCAGCTTTAGCTGGTATATTCTGCGAAGAAGACCCCTGCGGTCTTAGCTACTTAGAATTGGTGGTGATGCCCTTTACGGGTAGTGCTGCTTATCAGTTCTCTGATTGCGCTCTTACCCTACCTACAACACATCCAACGGACTGCCTACCCCACGCCCGCCTTTATTCAACACATGCGTGTAAATCATGGTAGTTGCCACATCAGAATGCCCCAGTAACTCTTGCACCGTGCGGATATCATAACCACCCTCAAGCAAGTGTGTAGCAAAACTGTGACGAAACGTATGCGGTGTTGCTGGCTTGGTAATTTCCGCATCGACCACCGCTTGACGCATGGCACGTTGCACGGACTGATCTTGCAAATGGTGGCGACGCGTCAGAGGCTCCGCATTATCTTTAGTGCGCGGGTCTTGCGACAACTTACCACTTGGAAAAACATACTGCCAAATCCAATCCCGACCAGCATAAGGAAACTTCAAGCCCAAAGCCTGCGGCATATACACCGAACCAACGCCATCGTTCAAATCATTTTGATGCAACTGCTTCACGCGATTTAAGTGTGTTTTAAGCGGCTCAATTAACGTAAGCGGCAACATGGTTACGCGATCTTTAAAGCCCTTACCATCGCGAATTAAAATCTCTTTGCGTTCAAAATCAATATCTTTCACCCGCAAACGCAAAGCCTCTAAAATACGCATCCCCGTACCATAGAGCAAACTCGCCACCAACCAGTGCGTACCAGTTAAACGACCCAGCACCGCCTGCACCTCAGTTTTTGTAAGTACCACAGGTAAGCGCTTAGGCGCTTTTGCCTGCTCAACATTATCCAACCAAGGCAACGCAACACCCAATACCTCTTTATACAAAAACAACAACGCACTTTTCGCCTGATTTTGCGTGCTAGCCGCAACATGACGGTCCACCGCCAAATGCGTTAAGAACACCTCCACCTCTACTGGGCCCATTTCACTTGGGTGCCTCTTGTCAAAATGTAAAATAAAGCGTTTAATCCATTCTAAATAAGCTTGTTCAGTACGAATACTATAATGCTTAAGACGAATCTTGCCGCGCACTTGCTCTAAAAGCTTTGGTGGCTCTACGTTTTGTACAGGGCTTTGTAATAAGTTTTGCATGTTTTTTACGCCGTATATAAATTAAATTTTAGGCAATACTAAAAAAAGTTAACACCATGATTTTATTATATACTTTATTTATAAAAATTAATTGGCATTCACTTATGACGTATTTAAAACCGTCAAATAGGATGCCTATTTAACGTTGGGCATAACAATGAATAAAAATGACTTGAAAACTCAATACGATGAGTACACGACTGAACATCTTTTGCAGCTACGTGCAAGGGGAGATGGACTCATTGACGAAGCACATGCCGCAATTGAAGAAATTATTGAAAGTCGTGGTGAGTTAGTACCGCCAAGACCAAAATCACCAATTTCACAAAAGCAAAAAACGAGAAACAAAAATCAAAACACTTTTAAGCTTATCTTCAGCGTTATAGCTTTTTTCTGTGCAGCCGTAATAGCTCAATTGCTCAAAGTTAATATACCGCTCGCGTTTTTTATAAGTTTTATATTTATTGCGTATCTGCTTTACGGCTGGAATAAAAAGAGAAAATCTAGTCCTGAAGATGTAGCTAGAGCAGAAGCTCTAGCTAAAATCGGTACGGGTGGTTTTACTGAACTAATGTTTTTCGCAAGTGAGGGTAACTTAGAAAAAGTCCAAGACCTAGTAAATTACACCGATGAAATCAACACACAAGACCATCAAGGCGGTACAGCTCTGATGTATGCCTCAAAAAATGGACATGAAAAAATAGTTGAATTTTTACTTAACGCAAAAGCAAATCGTGAATTAAAAACAAAGAACGGTTCCACTGCATCGGACTTCGCTCATCGTGAAAGTCACGAGAAAATTGTAAGGTTACTGTCCTCATGAGCGAGTCTAAAATGCCCAACCCATCCATCAAGCGGGACGCGCTACCGCGCGCCCCTTATGTCAAACGTTGGGCGATTACTGAACAAGGGAAGCTCGTATGAATGTCAAAGATCGACTCAAAATCTATTTCTATGAGCGAGCGCCAAATTCCGTACACGAAGAACACATACTGCTTGAGTTTGCAGAAGTACAACCAAACCTACTGTTGGAACAGTTGTCTGAGCTTGCCGAAGAGGACTTTCTTTCAGTGGAGGTCATGCCTCCGAATCCACGCTGCCCGACCTTGCAAAGAAAGGCTTACCGCATTACTGACGAGTCGCTTGGCGACTATCCAATAAGTACAGAAATCGAAGCTGCGGGTATCAAAGTTCCGCGCCTCATAGACGGTGACAAGGGTAGGGCGGAAGATGTCAATGCTCTAATTCACGCCGTAAATAAGATCATTGATGCCAATACCAAACAACTCGAACATCGTATGGAGGAGCAGAACCGAAAATACTGGGGAGCACTCGTTACTATTTTCGCCTTGTTCGTGTCGTTGTTTTCCATCATCAATGTGGGCGTAAAGCCAGTCCTGTTCGCGACTGAGTTATCCTTATCCCCGATGTCTCTTGTATTCCAAAGCTTCCTGAATATCGCGCCTTTGACGGTTGTTTTATTGTTCTTTGTGTGGCTCCTGTACAGGATTCTTGGCAAGTGACATTGCCCAACCCAGTAGTCAAGCGGGACTGCGCAAAAGCGCGCAGCCCCTTACTTCTACGTTAGCTTTTTGAACTAGCTGAGCGTAAAATTAGTCCATGAAATTTGAATGGGATAACAAGAAAGCTGAAAGCAATCTCAAAAAACACCAAGTGTCTTTTGAGGAGGGTGCTTCTATATTTGGCGATGCTTTAGCGTTCACCTTTCGCGACCCAGACCACTCCGTTGGCGAAATTCGCTATTTAACTTTCGGCATTTCACAAAACGGTACGTTGTTGGTTTTATCTCATACTTATCGTAACGATTTAGTCCGCATTATTAGTGTTCGTCGCGCTACGCGCGCGGAAAGGAAAATATATGAAGAATAGTGATGATTTACGCCCTGAGTACAATCGCGAAGACCTTGGTAAAGGTGTGCGAGGTAAGTTTCTGAACTCTTACAATAAAGGTACTAACTTAGTGTTGCTTAACCCTGAAATTGCCAAGGCATTTTCAAGTTCTGCTGCAGTAAATGAGGCACTTAATAGTCTGCTACAACTGACTAAGCAAACTGTAAAGCTAACCCATCCATCAAGCGGGACGCGCTAAAGCTCGCCCCTTATGTCAGACGTTAGGCATTGGATTCAAGCTCAATGATTGACTCACAAATTATGCGCAGAGTTCTGTGGGGCGGCGCTGCGTTCAACGCGCTAGTGGCGCTAATGCTCATCTTTCCATCATCGCTTGGCGCTCTAGCGGCTCTGCCTCCGGTAGGTTCCGTCTACTATCTTTGGATGCTCACATTCTTCGTAGCCCTTTTCAGCGCAATCTACGCATGGCTGGCCCTTGAGCCCACAATATCTCGTCCGGTAGTCGTGCTTGCTGTCGTTGGCAAAACTGGCGCGTTCATAATCGCCCTAGTGTGTTTGTTGCGTGGAGAAATCCTTCTTCGAACTTTCTCCGTTTCAATAGGAGACTTGGCGTTCGCCATTTATTTCTTTTTGTGGTTGCGTTCCACAGCGGTATCGGCGCCAAATGCCTAACAATTCATTCAATCCGACTGCCGAGGTTGGCCAATTCTTCAGGACAGTCCTGGCGCGGCGTCGGGTGAATTCAGGCGTTAGGCCTCGCGCAGGCTCATGCACTTCAGGATAACTCATGTTTGACCACGTCAAATTCGGAGTCAGCGACTATGCTGCGAGCAAAGCGTTCTTCCTCAAGGCACTCGAACCGCTCTGCGTAGCACACTCATTGTGCCGCGTGCAAATGCCAAAGAAGTTTGCGACACAGTGAAGGGTGCAGTATTGGTCGCCCAAGATGATAAAAACACATATCTGGGAAAAATTACTAACCCGTACGACTCCGATTCAATATTCAACGAATATGGAACCTACGGAAGCGAATACAACTCCGCGTCTATCTGGAATCAGTACGCGACATTTGGAAGTGAATACAGCAGCTACTCCCCACACAACTCCTACTCATCCACGCCGCCAATGATTATAAAGAACAAGAAAATCCTTGGTTATCTCAGTGCAAACAAGAATATCAAGTCATCCATATCTCCGAATTTTCTCAAAGCCCTCTGCAAGGACGATTTCTAAATGCTGCAAGTAAAACCTAACCCATCCATCAAGCGGGACGCGCTAAAGCGCGCCCCTTATGTCAAACGTTAGGCACCTTTCCTTAGCTTTGCATGTTCGCTATCCCAATATTTACCAGCATCGTCAGCACATTTTTTAAGTCTTATTGGGTGTTCAGTTCTAGCAGATTTAATTAACGGCTCTATGTATTTCAAGCATTTGAATCCAAGTAGGTCACTGGTTAAATGGCAACAACTTCCGCCTACGTTTCTTTGCTCATATCCGCAATCAGAGGCACTCACAAATATCCCTTAAAACAAATGCCCAATAAGTGCTTGTTTCTCCAGTTATTAGTACAATTAAAAATTGCACAAATTGAAAAGTTAAAGCCCCCAAGTTAAACCATAAAAATTTACTCATACTTTCTCCAAATTCATGCCTAACCCGTCAGTCAACTCGGACGCACCTGTCGCGCCTTCTTTAACCGTTTGTGTGTTTTCTACCATTTGTATTCCTTTCAAGTTGTTTAGTGGTGCGCCTGTTACTTCTGTTCGTTAGGCATATGTATGCAGTAACCAAAAAATAATACCTAAACAACAAAATTTAATGAATGTTTCAAAAGCATCTTTTTTCATATGCCGTCTATGTATTTTTATAATTTCAGATTCAAACTCGTCCATATCATCTCCTTAATTAACCGACTCTGTGATGGCGAATTACCCCAACATCATGAGCATTGCCATGCTCACATATAGCCTACGGGGTCGGGTACTAGTAGGCTTTAATTCACCATCACACAATCGGCTAGAAAAATGCCTAACCCATCCATCAAGCGGGACTTCTACGAAGCCCCTTATGTCAAACGTTAGCTTTCATCACAAAGGGAAATCATGAATAAGAATTTAAAACTAGTCTTTCTGGCAGTTATCACATTAGCACCACTTGCAGGCTGTATGAATATGCCAACACCCCCATCACAAATCACTGGCGCTTATGTATCCGGAATTAAATACGAAGGTTTTGAGTGTCCACGCTTATCAGCAGAATTAGGGTCTTTATCAAGGCGAGAAAATCAACTAGTAACTGCTCAAGAACAGAGAGTCAAAACCAGTGGAGTCCAAGCATTTTGGTGGGGTTATGGCCAAGGTGACGGAATCGAAGCGAGTGAATTAGCTAACGTTCGTGGTGAAAGAGAAGCAGTTCGTAGTGCAATGGACGCAAAAACCTGTAAATATGCACAATCTGCTAAGCAATAACAAAGCTAACCCATCAGTCAAGCAGGACGCGCTACCGCGCGCCTCTTACTTCAGACGTTGGGCAATACATCTATGATTAGGGCTGTGAGGAGAAACTAATATGACACTACAAGAACAACTAGACCAGTTAGTATTAAAACGTGCTGATAAAGCCTATTATCAAAATCATGTAGTTTTATACCAAAGAATATTTGACGACATTAAAAAATCAAATAAAGAGTTAGCATTTTGTGCTTTAAAAGCCAAAGCACATGCATGGGCATCAAGAAGTAGAGATGACTTCTTAACCCACATAAACGATATTGTTAAAAAGCAAAAAGACCCATCCTATAAGGACAATCCATACACTGAAATATATCTAAAATATCTCAATGATGAAAAGAAGCTTATAGGATACTAACTCTCTATACACATACAACCCAACACAAAAAAACACCCAATATTATTATTTTGAAAGATACAAAAAAATGAATTACAAAACCATAAAAACAATCTCAGTTGCCATTCATTTGCTCGCCGCAGCGGTTATTTCTAGCCAAGTCCAAGCAGAACAAAAGTCTAACGCAGACTTCAAATTGACAAATAAATATATAAAGAAATCTATAGAAATGGGTGCTTTTGACGAAGCATCTTTAAAATGGCGAGATATTACAATATCCAAAGATGCCAAGTTTGGATGCGCTACTTTCAATGGTAAAAATAGGTATGGAGCTTATGCTGGCTATCAAACTGTAGGATTTGGTGTACTAGAAGACAATACTGTTGGTGTAACGCCAAATTATGAATTATGTTATGAAATGTTGTCTGCTCACAATTATCGCAATACACCTGAAGGCCGTATTAAATACGAGCAGCAACAGAAAGCTTTAAAGGACGCTGAAAAATTGCGAGAGCAAGAAATTGCAGAAAATAATAAAAAAACCGCACAAGAAATTGAGGATAGAAGGATTCTACGAGAACAAGAAGAAACTCAGAGAATTGCAGACAATGAAAAATATAATAAAGAGTTAGAAGAAAAACAAGCGAGGGATAAAGCAGAAATGGATGAATTAATACGATTGGATAGACTTAAAAACCAATCTACTCCAGCCCCATCTAAGAAACTAGAAAATTTAGTGCCTAAAAAATTATTTGATTTATTACCCAAATAAAGCAACTAACGCCGCTAAAAACAAAGCTCGCAAGCAGCGTTTTAGCCCAACCCATCCATCAAGCGGGACGCCTAACGGCGCCCCTTATGTCAAACGTTGGGCATAACCAATCACAATCCAAAAAGGGAAATTCATGAGTGTAAAAAATTCCATATATATCGTCACAACAATTCTTGCATCAGTTGCGTTATTTGCTGGGTGCAGTGTTGTTGAAAGCACCGAATCGAAGCAAATAAAAGCCTGTACAGAAGATGTTAAATCTGGTCTTAACGACCCAAGCTCTCTCGAAATCCTCTCAACAAGAGCATATAAACTACTCGGCCGCAAGCGACCGAGTTTTAGAACAAACCCGACTGTTGGCTACTTTCTTCACCTTTGCTCATTTCTGCAAGCTGGTTTTGAACATATTCTCTGATTACTTCTTCGTTGGCGTTGCCTATCGTTT
>JAUXNQ010000044.1 GCA_030682715.1 Methylotenera sp.
GTAACATAATCGTCCAGCTGTTCCGGTAGCAACATCCCTTGGGTTCGGTCTTCACTTTGAATGAATCGCTTCATCTATATGCTCCAACAAATGCCGTTGCATAATTATATCAAATGTTACGTTTTTACACAGCCTGGACCCATTAGAGACATTCAATATTTAATGTGATATGCCTGCAATTTTAAGGAAAATTAATGGTTTTGTTCTTCGCATACGATGTGTACCATACTTGTAGGAGCAAGCCTTGCGCATCTTCAACTAAACTTAATACGCATTTGCAATCGTCCGCCCATTTCGCTACCAAGTAATTAAAATATCATTTAATTAAACTAGGTATGGGCTCGATGCGGATGTTTATCCAACATGGATGACCGACAACTATTGGAAAGATAAGCTGAATATCACAATTGGATATGTATGCATAAAATAAAACCATAGATTTATTTGTGGTACATAAATTGCTTGGTATAAATTACGATAAACATTTTCGGACGTTATGTCATGTCTTCATTGCAAACATCCAGTAAAGTTGCGCTGATTACTATTTACGAAGTCGGCAAGATACTAAGCTCTTCACTTGATCTCAATAAGACTTTGAGACAAGTGTTGAATGTGATAGCCAACCATTTAAACATGCAGCGTGGAATGGTGTGCGTTCTTCAAGATGCAGAAGGTCTTGGCATCATTGCTTCCATTGGTTTTACCCAAGAAGAAACGATTAGAGGCCGATTCGCAATTGGTGAAGGTGTTACGGGACGAATTTTTCAAACTGGATTTCCCGCTGTTATTCCCAATGTAGCGCATGAACCCCTATTTTTGAACCGCACTGGTGCGAAAAGACTCATAAAAGATCAAGCAATTTCATTTTTAGGCGTGCCAATCAAGGTTGGTAGAGAGACAATTGGTGTGCTTTCATTTGAACGCAACGCCGCTGACCATTGGCATGGTTTTGAAGATGATCTACAACTTCTCTCTATGGTGGCAGGTTTAATTGGACAAACTATCAGATTAAATCAACAAGTTACCAATGATAGAGAACAACTTTTACAAGAGAAATCCCGCTTACAAAAAGAGTTAGGCGGGAAATACAGTCTTGAAAATGTTGTAGGCCAATCTAAGCGGATGAAAGAGGTCTTTGCCGATGTTCATATGGCCGCACCGGGTAAAAGTACAATTTTATTACGTGGTGAATCTGGCACTGGCAAAGAAGTTATTGCAAGATCAATCCACTTTCTATCCTCACGCAAGAACAAGCCTTTCATAAAGGTTAATTGTGCAGCACTTACCGAAAGCCTTTTGGAATCTGAATTATTTGGACACGAAAAAGGGGCTTTTACGGGGGCTATTCAAGATCGTATAGGACGATTCGAACAAGCACATGGTGGCACTTTATTTTTGGATGAAATCGGTGATGTATCCCCTACTTTCCAAGTTAAATTATTACGTGTGTTACAAGAACGAGAATTTGAACGCGTGGGTGGAAATAACACAATTAAAGTGGATGTACGCTTGATTTGTGCAACAAATCGCAATCTAGAAGAGGCTGTGAATAAAGGTGATTTCCGGTCTGATTTGTATTTCCGAATTAATGTTATATCAATACATTTACCACCATTACGTGAACGAAAAGATGACATTCCGCTATTAGTAGAAAAAATTATTGCTCGATTTAATCGAGACAATAGTGCAAAAATTGGCATCACGCCAGAAGCGATGCACGTGTTAAGTAATTGTCATTGGCCGGGTAATGTGCGCGAGTTGGAAAACTGTGTGGAGCGCTTCGCAACCATGTCGCGTAGCAACTTAATACGTGAGGTCGACATCCCTTGCCAAACAAATCAATGCTTATCTTCTACATTGTGGAAATATCAACCCACTGGCGGGGTAATTCCTATTGCACCAGTCGCATCTGCACCACTATATATTTCAAAGAATCAAGAGCCTGAATCTTCAAATATTGATGAAAATGAGTCTCTTTCACAAACAGAACGTGAACAACTAATCAATGCCATGGAAAAAAGTGGCTGGGTGCAGGCCAAAGCAGCTCGTTTACTCAATCTAACACCTCGGCAAATGGGTTATGCTTTAAGAAAATACAATATCGAAGTCAAAAGATTTTAGGCAGCAACTTAGCCTTTTGACGCACATCACAAGCAAATAAACTCATATTTATCCCTGTACATTTCACGACAAATCCTACTGTTTTGTCGTAATCACGACAAGCTATCCACCTTATCAAACACCCCTGTAATCAACTGTTTATATGATAAATAAATAAAATATGCATGTGGCACGCGTTTTGCAACGCTCTAGTCAAACTGACTATCAAGGATCTCATCATGGCATCTGCATTAGAAAACATAACGCAAAGCGCATCACCGAGTTTAAGTCGTCTAAAACCATTGACTGGCATCAAGGTTGAGGTGACAGGACAACCAGTATCATCTGGTTGCGAAACCACTGGTAGCGAAGGTAAAGCGAGTTGCGGCTCTTCAGATGGCCCAGATGATATGTCTCCAGAAGTTTGGGAAAAGGTTAAAAACCACCCATGTTATTCCGAAGAGGCACATCATCACTATGCTCGTATGCATGTTGCTGTAGCCCCTGCTTGCAATATCCAATGCAATTACTGTAATCGCAAATACGATTGCTCTAATGAATCACGTCCTGGTGTGGTATCACAAAAACTGACACCAGACCAAGCTGTTAAAAAAGTCATTGCTGTTGCAAGTGAAATTCCACAGATGACGGTATTAGGCATAGCTGGCCCTGGTGACGCGCTAGCTAGCCCACAAAAAACCTTCGAGACTTTCCGTATGCTGCAAGAGCAAGCACCAGATATAAAACTCTGCCTCTCTACAAACGGATTGATGTTACCTGATTACGTAGATGAAATCTGCAAATACAACATTGACCATGTGACCATCACTATCAACATGATTGATGCCGAAGTTGGTGAGAAAATTTACCCTTGGATTTTCTATAACCATAAACGCTATTACGGTCGTGAAGCTGCACAGATTTTAACTGACCGTCAAATGTTAGGTTTAGAAATGCTAACAGCACGCGGTGTGTTAACCAAAATCAATTCTGTATTGATCCCAGGTATCAATGATAAGCATTTGTATGAAGTGAATCGTGCTGTTAAATCGCGTGGAGCGTTCCTACACAACATTATGCCGCTAATCTCAGAAGCTGAGCATGGCACAGTTTATGGTCTTACAGGCCAACGCGGCCCTTCAGCACAGGAATTGAAAGATGTACAGGATGCCTGTATGGGCGGTGCAAATTTAATGCGCCATTGCCGCCAATGCCGCGCTGATGCAGTTGGCTTACTTGGTGAAGATAGAAGTGACGAGTTCACTTTAGACCAAATTGAGCAAATGGACGTGGTTTACGACTTGGAAAAACGCCGTGCTTATCAAGAAGGTGTTGAAGCGGAACGTCAAGCGCAACAAAGTGCTAAACATGATGCACTTGCAACGGTTACAGCTGATGCCGATGACGATATGAAAGTGATGGTAGCCGTGGCTACAACTGGTGGCGGCAAGGTTAACGAACATTTTGGCCATGCAACAGAGTTCCAAATTTACGAAATCACCACTTCTTCAACTACTTTTGTTGGTCATCGACGTGTTGATTTGTATTGCCAAGGTGGCTTTGGTGAAGATGAGCAACTACCTTCTATCGTCAATGCAATCAATGATTGTCATGCCGTATTAGTCGCAAAAATAGGTGCCTGCCCACGTGATGAACTTTTAGCTGCAGGCATTGAACCAGTAGATGCTTATGCTCACGAGTTTATTGAAAAAGCAGCTTTGACCTGGTTTGCAGACTACCGTGCCCGTATTGCAAAAGGTGAAGTTACACATGTTGCACGTGGCGATGCAGCAATTCGTCAAGGCGCTTTCATGGCGGCATAAGCTTTAAAAAGTTACTTAAACTTAGTATTAAATATTTAAAGAGGAGAAATAAAATGGCATACAAAATCGTTGGTTCGCAGTGTACAGGTTGCTCAGCTTGTGAGCCTGAGTGTCCAAATGTCGCTATCTATGAAAAAAATGGTGTGTTCTTCATTAAGCCAGAAAAATGTACCGAATGTATTGGTCACTTTGATGAGGCTCAATGTGTAGCTGCCTGCCCTGTTGATAACACCTGCATTATCGACACCGCTTATCCACGTTATCAAGCAGCTTAAGGACAAATTATGGCACTTTCTATCACACCAAAAGCTGAAAAATTTATCGGACGCATGATTCGCTTTAATGGCGGCACGCCTGAACATGGTTTTAGACTCGTAGTCAGCCCTGGTGGCTGCTCTGGCTTGAGCTCTGAATTCACGGTAGAAGCTGGTCCACTCGCCGGTGACGCTGTTGTTGAAGCTAGCGGTTTGAAGTTGTTCTTACCTGCTGAATCACGCATCCTGTTAGAAGGCGCAACGATTGATTTTAAAGATACACCGATGGAATCAGGTCTAACCTTCATTACAGCACAAGGTGGCAACTGTGGCTGCAGTAGCAGTAGCGATAGTCATGGTGACCATTCACATGCAGGCCCTGCAACTGTGAGCATTGAAAGCATTCAACGTAAGCATTAATGCAATCAAGCCCTTATGGACAATGAAGCTCTGGAGAATTTGTGGTTTGCGAATCGTTACCGTAATTTATCGCCGGTAGCTGAAGAGCAATTACGTCTTGCAAGCCATGCCTATTCTGACAGTGCTAAAGCCGAGATGCATTTGGCGCTAGCAAAAGCAATCTCTCCAGAGAATCCGGTTGTTCATATTGGTGAATACCGCTATTACTTTTACAAAGGCCGCTTAGAAGAGGCACTTAAGGTTGCCGAATCATGCTTAGTTATTGTTGCAAAAGAGTTAGGCTTGCCAACGCAGTGGCAACAAGTCACACCAAACCATGCAAATTTTACCAGCGATGAAGCAGCTAATCGTTTTTATCTATTTTGCTTAAAAGCTTACGCTTATCTTTTACTTCGTTTGGAGAAAATAGAGTTAGGTTGGGCTGCAACAGAGAAGCTTTTACAGTTAGATAAAAACAACCAAGTTGGTGGACAAGTGTTATTGGACGTCTTATTACGCAAGGATACGGACGATTATGACGACTGACTATAATCAATCTGCTAATGATATACCCAGTGTCGATTGGCAAGGCAATGCTATTAGCTGTGAGACTTGTACACATACCGATAAATTGGCATTAGGCACTTGCGCCCCACTAAGTTCTTGCGTGCATGATCGCTATGCGAAGCGCATAGACCGCTTTTTTGGCACCAACCCAGGCTTAGCTAGCCAATATATAGGTCACCCATATTTTGAAGTGCGTGCGGTTGCCGCCAAGTATTTAGATTTATTCCAGTTGAATCGCTTGATAAGCGACCCTGATGAAACGGTGCGCTCAAGCGTGGCTTTACGTTTGCCTCCTAAATTATTAACAAAAATGATTCACGACGATGACAGGGAAGTTCGCATTCGCGTTGCCTTGCGTATGGAGTTGTCAGCCTTAAATACGATGCTCAATGACCCTGATTATTACGTAAGAGTTGTAATCGCACGCCGTATTGCGCCGAGTATGTTGTTTCATTTGGCGCGCGATACTGATGCTTCAGTTAGGCAAGAAGTTGCACGAAGAATCGGCACTGAATGGCTCACCATGCTAGCGAATGATGCTGAAGAGAGCGTGAGGCTAATTGCCATTCGTAGGTTACCAGCAGCCCTATTACCACCCTTCCGTTTTGACTCTGACTGGCGCGTACGCTTAGAAACGGCCGAACGTGTGCCCGTCGAGTTTCTCGCAGTTTTAACTAAAGATGATGATGAAATAGTGGCCGCAACAGCAATTAATCGCCTTAATCCTGATTTGCAAAGTGAGAACAAGCATGGGCACTAAAATTAGCCGCGAAAGTGACATTGTTGAATTGGTGAGTCCACCAAAATTCGATTATGGAGAAAAGGTCTTTTCAAAAAAATATGTGCGTAATGACGGCACTTTTCCCGGCAAAGAAGTTGGTGACATTTTAGTAAGTAAAGGCGACGTTGGTTATGTCACCAGCATTGGTACGTTCTTACAACAATTTTATATATATGGCGTTGATTTCTACGAACTAGGATACAGAGTTGGTATGCGCGGTAAGGAGTTAGAGGTATTTATAGAAGAAGATGAAACTGATAGTGAACCAGATAATGAAACGATGAAAGAAAGCGAGCAAGCACATGGCTGAAGCACAAATTGCAAAATACCAATGGGGTCAGACCATTAGCAGTCAAATTGACCTTATCAATGATGGAAGTTTTCCAGAAGTTGCGCCAGAAGCGGTGTTGGTTGAAAAGGGCACGCGCGGTGAAGTAGTCAACGTTGGTACTGTAGAAGAAACGGGCTTGTCAGTATATCTCGTTGAATTCACAAATGGCAAAGTGGTTGGCGTGCTTGAAGATGAAATTGCACTTGCGTAGGTGATTCAGAATGATGGTCGCGCACATTCAAACTGATATTTGCCCTCATCCAAACGAGGTGGATCGCAAACGCATCGAAAAAACTTTGGCTGAGCGTGAGCGCTATAAATATGTGGCGCCCAAGGTTTTTCCTGACATCGAAGGTTATCTAGTGCGTAGCCCATGCTGTTCAAGAAGTGTTGATCCTGAGGGCGGTGAAATTGATATTGCGCGCATTGAGTATCAATCTGGCGATTTTTGGCGCCTATATCAGAAAGACGATGAAAATAATCGCTGGAAACCACATTCAGAATACCTAAGCCTCTCTCCCCTACTAGCTAGATTAATTGCTGACCCTAAAAAGGAGTTTTGGCGTTGACTAGCTATTACTTCGATAATAACGCAACAACACGGGTATTGCCCGAAGTGTTGAATGCTATGTTGCCTTGGTTTTCTGAGCATTATGGCAATGCTTCTAGCAGCCATCAATTTGGGCAGTTTGCGAAAGAAGCGCTAATGACTGCACGTGGCGCAATAGCTAAGTTTTTGTACGCCAGCCCAGCAGAGATTGTATTTACTAGCGGAGCAACAGAATCTAACCATATGGCGATTATGAGTGCGTTGGCTATGTACCCTACTCGCCACCGCATTGTAACAAGCACTGTAGAACACTCATCGACATTACGATTGCTATATGAACTCGCTAAAACTGGCATAGAGGTCATTCAAGTCCCAGTCAATGCAAAGGGTGAGTTGGATTTAGCACAGTTAAAAGCGGCAGTAACAGCAGACACTGCACTTGTAACTTTAATGCATGCCAATAACGAAACAGGCGTGATATTTCCAATCGCTGAAGTTGCGAGAATTGCCCATGAGAAAGGCGCTTTATTTCATACCGATGCTGCTCAATCTGCTGGAAAAATTTCTATAGATGTGACGCAATTAGCTTGTGACTTTTTGTCGTTTTCAGGTCATAAAATTCATGCACCTAAAGGCATTGGTGTGCTGTTTGTGAAAAAAGGCATTTCAGCAAAACCGCTAATTTACGGGCATCAAGAACGTAATCGTCGCGGTGGTACAGAGAATCAAACTGGCATTATTGGGCTAGGTGTTGCCTGTCAACTTGCTCAACAAACTATTAATAACGCCAATTCTGCAATTTCAAATTTTCGTAATGAAATAGAACAAACCTTGGTTAAAGCACTGCCATTTGTCAGCGTGAATGGTGCTGAACCACGCGTACCGAATACTACAAACCTGTGCTTTACAGGGCTTCATGGCGAAGAGTTACTCCATAAACTAAACAAAGCTGGTGTGATGGCGTCGCTCGGTAGCGCTTGCACTGCTGGCGGCACTGATCCATCACATGTATTACTCGCAATGGGGCTGAATCGTGAGGATGCATTAAGTTCTTTACGCTTATCGCTTTCAAAAGAAACTACAGCAGATGATGTGAAAAAGTTGGTCGGCATTCTTACCCAAATCGCAACAGAAATGCGCTCACCAATCACAGCATGAACAAGTGACTAAATGAATAAATCGTCGTTTAACAATATAGAAAAGGCTTAACAATGAAAATTATGATTAGACGTAACGAAAAGGGCGAACTCTCTGCTTACGTACCAAAGAAAGACTTAGAAGAACCGATTGTCTCGCATGAAATGCCAGACTTATTTGGCGGCATTATTACCTTAGCAAATGGCTGGCAATTAGCTTTACCAGAAATGCCTGAAGGCACTCGCCTACCCATTACCATTGAAGCAAAACGTTTAAGTGAAGATTAGGAGCTATCTATGTGCATCTCGAATGAAACCATGAATGAAATCGAGTCATATCTGGTTGAGTTTCATCAACTTTCAAACAACCCACTGCCCATGCTCAAAGACTGCTTCCCAGAGACATCTTTTTTACGCATGTCAGCTTCAGATATTGATGAGGCACCGTTTCGCTCCCTAACCAACTACAATTTATATTTGTTGGATGGTCGTGAGCATTGCGTGCAATTAACAAATGACCTGAGTACTGCAACCGCAATTGTTGTTGCGCAAAAATGAGCCATTTATGACTGATGAAAAAACCAATTCAGAAAACACTGGCACGGAAACTTGGATTTCGCTTACAGATCCGGATTATTCTGCAAGCGAACTAGCTGCGATTGAAACTGTACTCAATCGAGCATCACAAATTGATGGGCATATCACCAAGGCATTTGAAATGGCTTTTGCCTCCTACATTGGGCGTCGCCATGCGATTGCGGTGAGTAGTGGCACGATTGGTATTTTATTAGCGCTAAAGGCGTCTGGTATTGGCGATGACGATGAAGTCATCACTTCAGGCTATAGCTGGCGACAAAGCGCTCAAGCAATTTCATGGGTGGGCGCTAGGCCAGTTCTAGCTGAGATTGATTACTGGTCACAAACACTCTCTCCCGACAAAGCGGCTGATAAAATTACGCCTAAGACCCGTGCAATTATTGCCACCAATGTAAATGGTCACCCTGCTGATTGGGATAAATTGCAAGATTTAGCTAAGAAGTCTTCAGTTCTGTTGATTGAAGACTCCACTGAAGCGATAGGCTCAAGCTACCAAGGTAAAACGGTGGGTAACTTTGGTGACGTATCTATTTTCGATTTTTCACAACTTTCACCATTATGTTGTGGGCAAGCAGGCATAATAGTCACCGATGATGACACGCTTGCGCTTAAATTACGTCATTACAGAAACCGTCAAAGACAAGACCGCAGCTCACTTACAGCCACACTACGCCCTCCATTAGAAGCTGGAATTTCAGACATCACTGCTGCACTAGGTTTAGCTCAATTACAACGCTTACCTGAAACTTTAGCAAAACGTAAACAGGTTGAAGCTTGGTATCAGGCACAGATTTCTAGCTTTGAAGGCATCAAACCTCCTTACATAGCGCCTGGCGTTGATGAAGTACATTGGTTTCTATACACAGTACATTTAGGCACGCGCTTTAGTGCAAGTAGCCGCGATGCTTTGGTCGATGACTTGGAAACAGAGTTGGTTGAAGCTTCGGCATATTGCCAACCGCTTCATTTGCAACGCGCTTATATCGAACTTTATGGCTACAGAAAAGGTGATCTAAAAGTCACCGAAAAAGTTGCAGACCGGGCAATCGCTCTACCTTTCCATGGACAGATCACTGAAGGCCAAGTGGCCTTTATCGTTAAAACAGCTAAAGACGCCTCTATTAATGTCGGCGCTGGCGCGGCTATTTATTAGTCATTCAATTATTAAGTTAAGGACATTCAAAATGATCAGCTCCAAACTACAAGAAATATCACTAGCGCTAGCCACTGGCTCAGCAGTGCCTTACTTGGGCCCTAGTGTACTTTCATTAGATGCCGCTACTTGTTATGTGCCAGCAACACCTGAAGAGTTGGTGAAATTACTTACATCCAAAGTGAGCGTGCCACACAAAATTCGCAACAACCTCACAGCGGCAGCCCAGTTTATTGAGAATTTTAAGCATCGCAAATCAGTTGTCAGTTTAATGTCGGATGCTTATACGCCAAGCGTTGAGCCTAACGCACTGCATGGATATATAGCAGAGATTAGCAAGAAACCATTGTTGATAGTAGATACTTGGTACGATGATGCCATGTCAAAAGCACTTACTGGGCATGCTAATTGGGGGCAAATCCAAGGTCTATCTCAATCTGAGCATTTTGGTCATTGGGTAAATTATTTTGATGATCATGGCAACGAGACACAAGCTTCAGAAGCTGATGCATGGTCTGTTGTGTTATATAAACCGCTAGGTTCAATTGCACCAGCTAAAAATTTCATTATTTCAGATTCTGACTTCGTTGAAGTGCTTACGGAAATAGACATTCAGACGCCTATCCCACCTCGCGTTCAAGAGTTAAGAACTGGGGCTAATTTTTTGTTCTTGGGTTGCCGGTTTAACAACCAACTCGCACGCACCTACGCAAGACAAATTATGAAACGATCATCTGATATACATTGGGCGGTAATTGAAGGTCCGTTAACACGTATGGAGAAGAAATTCATTGCAGAACAAAATATTACACAGATTGATATGCCATTAGATGAATTTGTTAAATGGCTTAAATCTGGAAAAATTACCCAAGCACTTGCCGCTTAAAATTAAATTAAAAGGAATTTTTTATGCCATTATTTGATTTTCATTGTGCCAAGTGCAATAAAACTTTTGAGTTATTGATAAAAGCTTCTAGCACACCAAGCTGCCCAGAATGTGGTGGTGAGGTAGCCAAGCAGGTTTCATGCCCTGTCGCGCCCGGTCAAAGTGCGGGCATCATTGCCAATGCCCGTAAACGCGCTGCCAGTGAAGGACACTTTAGTAATTACAAGCCTTTGGAACGTCCGAAAACTAGATAAAAAATAATTAAAGGGTATATCAATAATACATTTGAAGAAATATCCTAAAGTAAGTTATCTATCGTACGGCTTGCCCTACGCAAACTTTTTATCTTTACGGTGAAATCAGGCAGCAACTGGCATGATGCCAGTTGAACAGCCCTCATGCGCATCACGCAAACACTGCTTGGCGCAACTTGCGCAACGACCACATTCCATCGTTACTCCCAGTTGGCTACGCAAATCCTTGAGAGTCTTAGCGCCTTGATGTGCTGCCTGATGGATTTGTCGCTCTGTTACGGCCTGGCAAACGCAAACATACATTTAAGTACACCTCTTTATATTAGAAACATCACTTATATAGGAATGATTCTTATTTATATTTGGTTTGATGTCAAGTGTGTTAAGAAAATACCCAATAACAAGTCCATCAGTCCATCAGCCCTCTTCAGACTGCATATGGGATTGTAGGTAATTGGGCAGGGTAACGTCCACAATCAACGTTTGCTGGGTTTCGAGCCAGTCAATCGCTTCTTCACATTGTTCCAGCAACTCCTCAAGTAAGTCACGGCTGACGTAATCTTGGAGCGCTTCGCACAGCGCAACAGCCTCAATTAGTAAAGGACGCTGGATATCCTTCTCGTACTTCAAGTCACCATTCAGGCATTCGATGACATGCTCGCCAATCATTAACTTACCTAAGTTCTGCAGATTAGGTAGCCCTTCCAGAAACAGAACACGCTCAATCACTTCGTCGGCTTCTTTCATCACCCGAATCGACTGTTTGTATTGGTAATCATTGAGTTTCTCTAGCCCCCAGTTGCGAAACATGCGGGCATGCAGAAAATATTGGTTGATAGCTGTCAGCTCGTTCGTGAGTACTTTATTAAGAATATCAATAACTTTTTTTTCGCCTTTCATGGTTTTTTCTCCTAGAGTCCTGGCTTCATCTGGCTTTGTTGGTAATTGGCCAGGCCGACCAGATCAATCAAGCGAACCTGCTGCTCCAGCCAGTAGGCATGGTCCATTTCCGTATCATCCAGTTGCACTTTCAGCATGTCGCGCGACACGTAATCCTGAGCGATTTCACATGCAGCAATGGCTTTCTTTAGCTCGTCGACAACATGATATTCCACCGCCAGATCGGCCTTGAGCATTTCCGGCACCGTCTCGCCCACTGTGATAGGCAGGCGCTTGACTACGTTAGGCGCGCCTTCCAAAAAAAGAATACGCTGAATCAAGGCGCGCGCATGCAAACGCTCATGTTCAGACTCATGCAGAGATTTTTCTGCGAGATGCGCGAAGCCGAAGTTGGCGTACATTTCTCCATGGATTAGATATTGATCTACTGCGGCAAGCTCCCCGGCCAACAAATCGTTGAGTATTCCTATGATATTTTTATCGCCTTGCATGATGCCTCCTTGTATGTGAATAGCCGAAGCTATATAAAAACGGAATATTAGGATCGTACTCCAGATAGCAGTCGATATTAAGTACAGCCCTAAAAATTATTCTAATTACCATGTGCAGAAGTATGTGACTTTGCCTCTTTACCCACACAAATAATGCTCTAAATTGCTTTCTTTCGTTTTGTTTAAACCTAACCAAGCACCCACCACCTCATGTTCAAAACCTACTTCGAATCGACCATTAGCGGCAATAAGCGGACGTCGTATCAATATTGGTTCTGCAAGCATCATCTCAAGCGCTTTCTCAGCTTGAATCTGCTCAGGAACCACTTTTCCTGACTTTACTTTCGGTGCGGCTCGATTGAACCATTCAGCCACAGGTCGGTTTCCAAAGAATGTAAGCAACCGTTCATTCGTCCAAGCTTCTGTTAGTATGCTTTTAGCCCATACTGTATGACCAGCAGCGGCTAACATCATTTTTTGTTTAGTATTGTTAGCGCAACCAGGTTTCTCATAAAAAAGTATCATAGTCATTTTATAACTCCTTTCATTAACTCGTTTGTCTGATATTCAATTTCTGTTTTTACTTTTGTATCAAGCTTATCCAGCCAACGCTGCGGAATCGCTGATACGCCATATAATGCACCTGCCAACATGCCAACAATAGCGCCTGTAGTATCTGCATCCTCACCACAATTTACTGTGGCAACGACGCAATCTTCAAAATTGTTGGTACTAAAAAATTGATGCATCACTGTTTGCATGGTGTCCACAATATATCCGCTGGCACGACCTGGATATGGGAAATAGCGAAATTGCGGGTGCCTAGCAATTAAATTATTTACTAAGGTCAGGCAGGATTCTATGCCCTGCCCGGCTAACAAAACATGCACCATGCGGCCTAATGTTAAAGTTGCGGCATCAGAAAGTGGGCTGTAATGCGTAATATGAGCTTGCTCGATAGCAGCAATCTCAAAGGCTGAATCGTCACCATAAGTTGCTAAGGCAATGGGTAAAATGCGCATTGCAGCGCCATTGCCACCATCTGCCTCACTCTCTACACCATGCAATGATCCATCCAACATAAAACGTCGAATGCCTCGGCGACAGGTGTTGCCTACATCAATCGGATAATGTTTTAGCCATTCAGCAAATTGCGTAGCCGCTGTGTTTGCGTTCCATCCACCTGCCTCAATCCACGCACGGCCAAGATAAAGCGACATTTCTGTATCATCAGTCACCTGCCCAGGCTTGAGCTTAAGCCAACCGCCGCCTGTCATTTCTTTATGTCCACCACGATGGGCGATTTCTCGCTTGGTTAGAAACTCTATGGGTGCCCCTAAAGCATCGCCCACGGCCAAACCTAAATACGCTCCTAGCGCTCGACTTTTTAGGTCTGGTGAAACGTGGTATTTAACATTATTCGTACTGTTAGGCATAACTTGCTTTCACCCTATAATCACCACCCAATGCTAAAACTTCACCTTCACCACTAAGTACTGGCTTCTCTAGTAAATCAGGAAAAAATAGCAACTTAACTACTGGTACTTTAACTTCAAGTATCCAGTCACCAAACTCATCTGCGCGTTCGCGTGATGATGTAAACGAAACAAGATTATTCAATCTAAGAATACAATCACCTTTTTCCAACTTGGTTTTGGTCATGGTTGGTTCGTCATTACTATTAACGCCTCTCCACAAAGTAATCCAGTCACGTGCTGGAAAGCCGTATTTATTAATCACGAATTGGCAGTATTCATACAATAAATCTAATTGCATATGAATGCTGTTGTTATGAAAGCGACTTGAGTATTTTTCTTCCAAATAATGCACCCACGCTTCTGATGGATACTGGTGTAATGGGGCTTTATGAAAAGTGGGCGTGAGTCCAAAACGACTTTCTACCCAACCTTTTAACACCGCACCTTGAGGGCTATTGGAATCAAAACCCCAGCCTTCCAATAATTTGAGATAGCTAGGACGAAAGCGTCTAACTTCTGCATGTTCAATCTCATACTCACTAGGCTTTAATTGAAACACAATGTCAAGATAACGACGGAATTTCTCAGCACATTCCTTACGGCTAACTGCATCTTCGAGTAATCGAAACAAACCTCGATGTGTCTCTCGTGCACCTGCGATTCTTAATGTTTGTGGGTAATCATTAAATTCTGTTGAAGCCAGTAACCACGAGGGGATTCCAACTAGATTTGTTGAATACCAATCTCGCGGGTTACTATACTTATCAGTTTCAGCCATAAGATTTCACTTCAGACCTATGGCCTTGGCTTTAAACCTTGCTCTTAATAGCAAGCCGCCTAAACTGGGCGATTTTCATTTGGATTACGTACAGGACCCATTAATTTTAGGCCCTCCTCATAGGTAATCACTGGGTAATTTGCTGTGAATTTAAGTGCTTTATCCGCAATAATATCTAGCTTAGTTGCGGTGTCTAGTTTTTTAAGATCTACTTTTTCTATACGTAAAAGTTCAAGCAATTCGTTATAAACCGTAGCTTCATCAAGTGGATAAATAAAGAACGTAGCACCACCTAAATTCACCTGGTATTTTTTCAACAAATCAATGTTGTTGCAGAACACAAAATACTTGCCATCTGCTTGCAAAGTGTCACCTAAGGCTTCAGCCAACATATTTAAATAACCGAAAGATAACAGATAGCCTGCAAAAAATGGGATGCCTTTTTCACCTTCTGTAGCTATCGCCATCACTTGATCTGCAGTGACCTCTGGAGGCCTAGCTTCATCTGCTAGTTGCTCCGCAAACTTAAGGGCAATTTCACCACGAAAACCAAAGCGGCCTTTTGTGGGAGTAGCAGCTTTTAGTACTGGGTTTTGTAGGCGTTTTTCGGCCTCTAATCTAGCAAAAGCGGTTTGTTCTAACGTGGTCATACTTGGTTACTCCCTTTATTGATTGTTACGTATAAAATCTGCGGTTTTAAAAAAAGACTGCTCTAGTTGCTGGCGTAGTGTGGCATCTGTGACAATATCTTCCATTGCATGTCGCATGCACAAAATCCAAGCGTCACGCTCGGCTTCACCTATAGGAAAATTCATATGTTTCTTGCGTAAACTAGGGTGTCCTCGCTCAGCAGAATATATTTTTGGCCCACCTAGCCATTCAGTCAAAAATTTCACTAACACTTGCTTGGTATGGCTGAGATCAGCATCGTGCATTGCCCTAATCAGAATAGCTTCAGGTAATGTTTCCATGTAGTAGTAAAACTTATCGACCAATTGAGTAATCGCAGTTTCCCCACCAATAGATGTAAAATGTGGATTGGTCATTATCTGAGTCACAGGTTTAAGTGATGCGTATGGATTAGGGTTATCAGCGTTCATTCAAGTAGCCAGAATTTAAGACATCTTGACTGCGTGGCCACCAAAACCATTACGCATCATAGATAGTAGTTTGTAACTATAACCAGTGGCATCTTGGCTTCTGAAACGAGCTTGTAATGCCAATGTGAGTACTGGTGCAGCGACCCCCTGTTCTACAGACTCCATCACAGTCCAACGTCCTTCGCCAGAGTCTGCAACATAAGGAGCAATACCAGTGAGTTCTTGGTCGTCTTTCAATGCGTCTGCTGTCAGGTCGAGCAACCAGCTGCGTACTACTGAGCCATGGCGCCACAATTCGGTGATTTCCGCAAGGTTTAGATTGAACTCTTCTTTACCTTTAATGAGGTCTAAGCCTTCAGCCATCGCCTGCATCATGCCGTACTCAATACCGTTATGGATCATTTTGGTAAAGTGACCAGAACCAACTGGTCCTACGTGTGCCCAACCTCTATTTTCTGCTGGTGCTAATGCTTTTAATATTGGTGTAACTACTGCCGCAACTTCTTTAGTTCCTCCTACCATGAGACAGTAACCATTTTCCAAGCCCCAAACACCACCTGAAGTACCAGAATCCATGAAGCCAATACCATGTTCCGCAAGCATTGCACCTCGGCGTTGGCTATCTTTATAGTTAGAGTTTCCACCGTCAATAATAATGTCGCCTTTATTAAGTATAGGAATTAAATCTTTGATTTGATTTTCAGTGATGTCTCCAGCTGGCAACATCATCCAAACAATTTTTTGTCCTGATAATTTAGACACTGCATCAGCTACAGAACCTGCAGCAATCAAGCCTTCTTCTTTCGCTAACTTATTGACTGTATCGGCATTAAAGTCAAAACCAACGACTTCTATCTTATGTCGTAGCAAACGTGTAGCCATATTACCGCCCATTTTTCCCAAACCTATCATTGCTAATTTCATTTCATCACTCCTATTGATTCAGCTTATTTGCTGTATTTTGTTGTAATCACATATAGGCTAATAAGCAAAGGTGATGCCAACAACCATTAACAGGCATAACAATCAAAATAAAATCAATGAAAACAATATGTTGATTAACTACCAATGTCAGCCAGTATGATTCAAACAATATATTTTCCGTTGATTAGATTTTGTTCAATACAACACCAAGACGTATGCATTTGTAAGGTTTACGACAGAAACCTGAATTGCTTCAAAAGCCGACATATCTCAAAAAATACATATATATTTCAATGACTTAAATTTAATAAAATGCGTTGGCACGCACTTTGCTGTGTCTACTTTGCGTGACCGACAAACCATCCGACGGCAGATAAGAAGAGTGATTAGCGATTCGGAATCGGAAGCCCGGCAGCAAAACGGTCTTAACGAACTTTAATTTTTTAAGGAGTATTAATATGGCTGCATTACGTCAAATTGCCTTCTATGGCAAAGGTGGTATCGGTAAGTCTACGACATCACAAAATACCTTGGCCGCTCTGGCTCAAATGGGTCAAAAGATCCTCATCGTCGGCTGCGACCCTAAAGCTGACTCAACACGTTTAATTCTGCATGCGAAGGCACAAGACACCGTGCTGTCTCTGGCGGCTGAAGCCGGTAGCGTGGAGGATTTGGAACTCGAAGATGTGATGAAAGTGGGTTACATGGACATTCGTTGCGTTGAATCTGGTGGACCTGAACCTGGTGTTGGTTGTGCTGGTCGCGGTGTGATTACTTCGATCAACTTCTTGGAAGAAAATGGCGCGTATGACGGGGCTGACTATGTTTCCTACGATGTATTGGGTGACGTGGTTTGCGGCGGTTTCGCGATGCCAATTCGTGAGAATAAGGCACAGGAAATTTACATTGTTATGTCTGGCGAAATGATGGCCATGTATGCGGCTAACAACATCGCTAAAGGTGTTTTGAAATACGCTAATTCTGGTGGTGTGCGTCTGGGCGGCTTGGTTTGTAACGAACGTCAAACCGACAAAGAGTTAGAGCTAGCTGAAGCTTTAGCTGGCATGTTAGGTACTAAATTGATTCACTTTGTTCCACGCGACAACATCGTACAACATGCGGAATTACGTCGTATGACAGTGTTGGAATACGCACCTGAATCAAAACAAGCTGAAGAGTATCGTCAACTGGCAACCAAGATTCATAACAATGCGGGTAACGGCACCATTCCTACCCCTATTACGATGGATCAGTTAGAAGACATGTTGATGGACTTCGGCATTATGCAAAAAGAAGATGAAAGCATCATCGGCAAAGCCGCTACTGCTGCTTAAGTTGTAGTTAATCTAGCGGGGGGTTATGGTTTGTTTTTAAGCCCTGATCTCCCCGCTAGCCCTTTGGCAAGTTGTTTCAAAAATTGCTGGGGCTAAAAATTAAAGTACCCAAGTTTTAGAGTACGAGAAAATTAAAGTACAAGCAATTTTTGAAGCAACTTTATTGTGAAATGTAGATTGTGAAATTAGGAGAAAGAAATGACTTATACCGTTGATTTAGGCGTGAATGGCGCAGAACTAATTGAGGAGGTATTAAAAGCCTACCCAGAAAAATCTGCCAAACGTCGCGCAAAACATTTGGGCGTGCATGAAGAAGGTAAATCTGACTGTGACGTAAAATCTAACATTAAATCATTACCAGGCGTGATGACGATTCGCGGCTGCGCCTACGCAGGCTCTAAAGGCGTGGTATGGGGTCCAATTAAGGATATGATTCATATTTCGCATGGCCCTGTCGGCTGTGGTCAATATTCTTGGGCATCACGTCGTAATTACTACATTGGTACTACAGGCGTTGATAGCTTTGGCACTATGCAGTTTACTTCTGATTTCCAAGAAAAAGATATTGTGTTTGGTGGCGATAAGAAACTGGAAAAAATCATGGATGAAATCCAAGTATTATTTCCGTTGAATAAAGGCATTACCATTCAATCTGAGTGCCCAATTGGCTTAATTGGTGATGACATTGAAGCCGTTGCTAAGAAAAAATCTAAAGAATATGAAGGCAAAACGATTGTTCCAGTACGTTGCGAAGGCTTTCGTGGTGTATCACAATCATTAGGACACCACATCGCGAACGATGCGATACGTGACTTCATTTTCGACAAAACTGATCCAAACAAAAATGAATTCACTGGCACCCCTTATGATGTTGCGATTATCGGTGACTACAACATTGGTGGTGATGCTTGGTCAAGCCGTATTTTGCTTGAAGAAATGGGCTTACGTGTGATTGCACAATGGTCAGGCGATGGTTCTATTGCTGAGTTAGAAAACTCACCAAAAGCTAAATTAAATATTCTTCATTGCTACCGTTCAATGAACTACATCAGCCGCCACATGGAAGAAAAATACGGCATCCCCTGGGTAGAGTATAACTTCTTCGGCCCTTCAAAAATTGAAGAAAGTTTACGCAAAATTGCGGGCTTCTTTGATGATTCTATCAAAGAAAAAACTGAAGAAGTGATTGCTAAATACAAAGTACTGACTGATGCAGTGATTGCTAAATACAAACCACGTTTGCAAGGCAAAAGAGTCATGCTATTTGTTGGTGGCTTACGTCCTCGTCACGTGATTGGTGCTTATGAAGATTTAGGCATGGAAGTAGTGGGTACTGGCTATGAGTTTGGTCATAACGATGACTACCAACGCACCACACATTACGTGAAAGACGGCACGTTGATTTACGATGATGTGACAGGTTACGAATTTGAAAAATTTGTAGAAGCTGTACAGCCAGATTTAGTCGGTTCAGGCATCAAGGAAAAATACGTATTCCAGAAAATGGGCGTACCTTTCCGTCAAATGCACAGTTGGGATTACTCAGGCCCCTATCACGGTTATGACGGCTTCGCCATCTTTGCCCGTGACATGGATATGGCAATTAACAACCCAGTATGGGCGTTGACTAAAACCCCATGGAAAAAAGCAGCTTAACCGCTTCTTAATTAAAGGAGAAATGAAATGAGCCAGAGTGCTGAAAAAGTATTAGACCACTTTAAACTGTTCCGTGAGCCAGAATATGAGGAAATGTTCGCGAAAAAGAAAGCGGAATTTGAATATCCAGTTCCAAATGAAGCCTTGCAACACACCATTGAGTGGACCAAGACTGAAGATTATCGCGAAAAGAACTTTGCGCGTGAAGCCTTAACAGTGAACCCAGCAAAAGCCTGTCAACCATTGGGCGCGGTGTTTGCTGCCAACGGCTTTGAAGGCACCTTACCCTTTGTACACGGCTCACAAGGCTGCGTGGCTTATTACCGCTCGCATTTTAGCCGTCACTTTAAAGAGCCTACCTCATGCGTATCTTCGTCAATGACTGAAGACGCTGCGGTGTTTGGTGGCTTGAACAATATGATAGATGGGTTAGCTAACTCATACAGCTTGTACAAACCAAAAATGATTGCGGTTTCAACCACTTGTATGGCAGAGGTAATTGGGGATGACTTAAATGCGTTCATCAAAACCTCTAAAGAAAAAGGCTCAGTACCCGCTGAATATGACGTACCCTTTGCCCATACACCAGCCTTTGTAGGTAGCCATATTACGGGTTATGACAACGCATTACACGGTGTACTTAAACATTTTTGGGATGGTAAAGCTGGCACAGTGCCACCGCTTGTACGTAAAGAAAATGATAGTATCAACTTCATTGGCGGCTTTGATGGTTACGTAGTCGGTAATAACCGTGAAATCAAACGTATATTCAAAGAATTTGGCATTAACCACACCATGCTTTGCGACCCATCAGATGCTTGGGACACCCCAACTGATGGTGAGTTCCGTATGTATGACGGCGGCACAACCTTAGAAGATGCAGCTAATGCAATTCATGCCAAAGCCACTATTGCCATGCAAACCATCAGCACGGAAAAAACCGTTAAATTCATTGAAGAACACGGTCAAGAAGTGATTAAACTACACCACCCTGTCGGTGTGGGCGCCACTGATGAATTCATCATGGAGCTATCACGCATTACTGGCAAAGCCATTCCAGACTCAATCACCTTAGAGCGCGGTCGCTTAGTGGATGCAATTGCTGACTCAAGCGCGCACATCCATGGTAAGAAATTCGCGCTGTATGGCGACCCAGACACCATGTTGGGCTTGACTGCATTCTTGCTAGAATTGGGTGCAGAACCAGTGACGGTATTGTCAACCAATGGCGACAAAGCATGGGCAGAGAAAGTACAAGCCTTGTTTGACGCCAGCCCATTTGGTACAAATTGTAAAGTGTATCCGAAAAAAGATTTATGGCACATGCGCTCACTGCTGTTCACAGACCCAGTAGACTTCTTAATCGGCAACACCTACGGTAAATACTTAGATCGTGATACTAAAACGCCATTGATTCGCATCGGCTTCCCGATTTTTGATCGCCATCATAAACATCGTTATCCAGTGTGGGGCTATCAAGGAGCGATGAATGTATTGGTAACTATACTCGATAAGATTTTTGATGAGATGGATGCAGATACCAATGGCATCGGCACCACCGACTATAGTTTTGATATTATTCGCTAGCAAACACGTACTTGGCAATCTGCTTAAAATGGATTACCAAGCACTTAATGATTAAGGAAAAATCATGGCAAACGTAACATTTAGTTCACCCAAGATCAAAAAAGACATTACAGTTTACGCCACTGCAGGCGATTGCAGCACATTGCTAGCATTAGCTAAAACACACAAAGTGCCTGTGGAATTCGAGTGCGAAAATGGTGAGTGTGGCTCATGCGCGGTTGAAGTTGCTATTTTAGGCAATAAGCAACCAATGGGCGTACATCTTACCGAAAAGGAAAAAACTGTACTCAAGCTTGCTGGCAAAATCACCAAGCAACAGATTGCAGATTCAGAGGTGACTGACATTCCACCTCCATGGCGTTTGGCTTGCCAGTTTATCGTACGTAACGAAGATATTTTGGTTAAGTTTTAAACGTATTAATTAACTCTTCCCTTCGGTGTAAATCCGAAACCTTTACAGCCTCCTTTTTGGAGGCTTTTTTATCATAATGTATCTTTTCCTACGTAAGCATTTGTAATTGTCGCATTTACGACGTGAATTACTATATGTTTTATTGATATAAATCATATAGTTAAAATTTAAATACTATTGGCATGTTGTTTGCTAAAGATTAAATGACAACAAAAGATAAAGGCATACCGTCATGGCATCGCTCAACGAAAAGGTACAAGACGTTTTTAACGAACCTGCTTGTGATAAAAATCAGGCCAAAGGTGAGAAAGAGCGTAAAAAAGGTTGTACCAAACAGCTCACTCCAGGAGCAGCTGCTGGCGGTTGCGCTTTTGATGGGGCGAAGATTGCCTTACAGCCAATCACTGATGTCGCACATTTAGTTCACGGCCCTATCGCTTGCGAAGGCAATGGCTGGGACAATCGTGGTTCTAAATCATCTGATTCAAAACTGTATCGTACAGGTTTTACCACCGACATTAGCGAGCTAGACGTAATTTATGGTGGTGAAAAACGCTTGTATAAATCAATTAGAGAAATTATCGAAAAATACGATCCTCCAGCAGTATTTGTTTATCAAACCTGCGTTACCGCACTGATTGGCGATGATATTGAAGCTGTGTGTAAAGCCGCCACTACCAAATTTTGCAAACCGATTATTCCGATTAACGCACCAGGCTTTGTAGGCGCCAAGAATTTAGGCAATAAACTTGCTGGTGAAGCGCTACTTGAATATGTTATTGGTACGCAAGAGCCAGAATTCACAACACCTTACGACATCAACATCATTGGTGAATATAATTTGGCAGGTGAATTATGGCAAATCAAACCATTGCTAGATGAGCTCGGTATTCGCATTTTGTCTTGTATTTCTGGCGATGCTAAATACAAAGAAGTGGCTTATTCACATCGCGCTAAAGCAGCGATGATGGTCTGTTCTAAAGCCATGATTAACGTGGCACGTAAAATGGAAGAGCGCTACAACATCCCATTCTTTGAAGGTTCATTCTACGGTATTACAGATACTAGTGAGAGCCTACGCCAAATTGCCAAATTATTAGTGCAACAGGGTGCCTCTGAAGAATTACTATCTCGTACTGAGAAACTCATTTTCCGTGAAGAAACTCGCGCTTGGAAAGGCATCAATCGCTATAGACCTAAACTTCAAGGCAAAAAAGTCTTGCTGATTACTGGTGGCGTTAAATCTTGGTCTGTCGTTTCAGCCTTGCAAGAAGGTGGCATGGAGATTGTTGGCACTAGCGTTAAAAAATCTACCGATGAAGATAAAGATAAAATCAAAGAACTGATGGGCGAAGATGCGCATATGTTCGACGATATGCGCCCACGTGATATGTACGCCATGCTTAAAGAATGTCGAGCTGACATTATGCTTTCAGGTGGTCGTAGTCAATTTGTTGCACTAAAAGTCAAAATGCCGTGGTTGGACATCAACCAAGAGCGTCACCACGCTTATGCAGGTTATGTTGGCATGGTAGAACTAGTGAAGCAAATAGAACAAGCGCTTTATCATCCTGTATGGGCGCAAGTACGTAAACCTGCGCCATGGGAAGCTGAACTCTCAGATATTACTGAAGCAAAGGCTGCATGATGGCTGTAGTTAACACCAATCATAAATCCTGCACAGTCAATCCACTCAAAATGAGTCAGCCGATTGGTGCGGCCCTAGCCTTTATGGGTTTAAATAATTGCATGCCGACTTTACACGGTTCACAAGGTTGCACATCATTTGGCCTAGTGCTGTTTGTACGTCATTTCCGCGAAATGATTCCCATGCAAACCACCGCCATGAATGAGGTGAACACAATACTTGGTGGTATGGACAATATTGAACAAGCCATCATGAATATTTGGGAACGCACCAAGCCAGATGTTATTGGTTTAGCCTCTACAGGGCTCACAGAGACCAAAGGTGATGATGTGGATGCCTACATCAAGTTAATCCGCGGAAAACATCCTGAACTGGCTGAAACAGTCATTATTTATGCATCTACACCAGATTATGTAGGCGCGTTTCAAGATGGCTGGAGCAAAGCTGCTGTGCGTATTATTGAAGAAACTGCTGTGCCATGTCAGGTGAAACAAGTTAATCGCGTCAACGTATTGCCTGGCTCACACCTTACACCTGCTGATATTGATGAGATTCGCGAAATCATCGAGTCATTTGGATTGTTTGCAGTATTTATTCCTGACATTTCAGGCTCATTAGATGGGCATATTCCTGAAGACTTTACCCCTACTACCTTAGGCGGAACGACGCTTGTAGAGCTCCGCACGATGGGAGCAGCTCGTGCGACGATTGCAATTGGTGAACAGATACACGCCGCAGCAATTGAGCTGGAGATGAAGACTGGCGTGCCCTACACTATATTTGACCGACTAACTGGTTTAGATGCAAACGATAATTTTTTACAGTTTCTATCCAATCTTTCTGGCAAGCCAGTGGCTTTAAAATATCGCCGCCAGCGTAGCCAATTACAAGATGCCATGCTCGATGCGCACTTCTTCACCGGCGGTAAAAAAATCGCTATCGGCGCTGAGCCAGATTTGCTCTGGTCACTAGGGAATTTTCTGACAGAAATGGGCTGTGAATTAAGTGCCGTCGTGACGACTACTCAGTCACCTTTACTAGAAAAAATACCTGCACAAGAAGTCTTAATTGGTGATTTGGAAGACTTAGAAATGCGCGCCAAAGACTGTGATTTACTCATCACACATTCGCATGGCAGACAAATGGCAGAACGATTGCATTTGCCTTTCTTACGCTTCGGTATACCAAACTTTGACCGCCTAGGTGCGGCTCATAAATTATCAGTTGGCTATCGCGGTACCAAAGAGTTGGTATTTGAATTAGCGAATACCTTTTTGGCGGAAGACCATGAAGCAACGCCTGATAGCTGGCGAGAAAGTTTTCAAGAAATAGGCACTGAATTATCTAGCGAAGCCCACTCAACTTGCGCCTCAAACGGCAGTTGTTCTAGTTGCAATTAAATTTATTAGGAGACACACATGAAAGTCGCATTTTCTACACAAGATCTCAAACGCGTGGATGCCCACTTTGGTTGGGCTAAGAATATTTCCATCTACGAGCTGACACAAAAAGATTGGACATTTATTGAAACCGTGCAATTTGATGGCGATTTAAAAGAAGATGGTGACGAAGACAAGCTAGCTCCAAAACTAGAAGCCATTAAAGATTGTGCTTTGCTTTATGTGGCAGCCATTGGCGGCTCTGCCGCTGCTAGAGTCGTTGCACATAAGATTCATCCAATCAAGGTATCAGAACCAGAAGTGATTGAAGAAGTATTAGCTAAATTACGTGACGTGCTGAATGGCACACCACCACCATTCTTAAGAAAAGCCATGATGCGTGATCAAGAGCGCACTTTTGAGTTTGATGAAGAAACTATTTAATTGTAAGTTTCAGGAGAAAAACATGACATCTACCGCTGCCGCAGTTGCAGAATCACCTACAGTAGCATCATCTGACCCATGGAAATCGCCCTTTGTATTGGAGTTAATCAAACAATGGCGTGCTCAAGATACACACGGCGCATGGGAAGGCAAAGATGATGCAACTTTACTTGCGCCTTACATCATCACCAAAGAACAACGTAAAGAAATGCCAATTATTGGCGACCCAGACCCAGAAACCATTTGGCGTTTAGAGCTTTTTTACAATGCAGTTGGTCTTGCTATTGAGCGTGAAACTAAAAACATGGTATCGCCAATGATGAAAATGCATCACGAAGGTTTCGGCAAAATGATTTTAACTGCTGGACGCTTGGTGGTGGTGAATAAGCAACTACGCGACGTGCATAGATTTGGATTTGAAACCGTAGAAAAACTAGCAGCTGAAGGTGAGAAGTTTGTATCTGCAGCGGTTGAAATGATACATAAATTCCCTGAAGTAGCGAACTATAGTTAAGAGAAAAATAGTTAAGGAGCAAAAGTAATGACTGAAGTAGAAGCAATTGACGTGATTAAAGCTGAAATTAAAAAGCTAAATGGGCAAGCAACTCAGTTAAAAATGGACTTGCATGATTTATCTGAAGATTTGCCGATAGGCTGGGAAAAAATTCCAGAAATCGCCGAAAAAACCTTTAAAGCATATGAACAATTAACAGACGCACGTAAAAGACTTGCAGGCGTAGGAGGCTAACATGGCATACAGCGTAACATTACCTAGTGGCGTGGAATGGATACCACAATTTGCTCAAGAGATTGAGGAAGAAAAATGCATTGGCTGTGGCAGATGCTTTAAAGTCTGTGGCCGTGATGTGCTACAGTTAGTTGGTATTGATGAAGATGGCGAACGTATTGCAGTGGCTTCAGAAGACGATGAAGATGCCGACGAATATGTGAGAATGATTATGACGATTGCGCACCCAGAGAATTGCGTAGGTTGTGAAGCCTGTTCTAAGATCTGTCCGAAAAAATGCTACACACATGGCCCTGCTGCATAAATAAACGTTCCCATGCTACAGCAGCCCATTCATATTTTAAGTAAAGCTAGTCAGGTGCATCAGCATCCTGAACATCAACATGAGGATGAATACGATGACATCGTACTGTTGCTAAAAGATCATGGACGTGATGATAGCGATGAAACACTGCATGTCGTGGCTTACGTGGCTGATGCCTGTATGGGAAGCAATCATTTATGGCAAGACATGCAGCTGCCAAATCGCAAAGCGTTGTCGGAATTAATGCAGCATTTTTTCCCAACACTTGCCGCTAAAAATACTGGCGATATGAAATGGAAGAAGTTTTTTTACAAGCAATTATGTGAACGTGAAGACATCTTTATCTGCAAATCACCTTCTTGTGGTGATTGTGTCGATTACAATAAATGCTTTGGTGCTGAGGACTAGTCCGTGTGATGCTATGAAGCCAGAGCCTGACGCAACAAATTCAGCCGTAAATACTTCCGTAGCAACTGTCCGTACCTACCATCAGCGTACAAAACACAATTTTGCAGCTTACGCACAAGGTCCAGACACGCTGGATTGGGATGCACAACCAGCCTCTTTTCGGCATTTTGAAAACATCCCCGACATTCAATTGCCAAACTTTAGTGAAAGCCTGCAAGACCCTGACTTATTTGCTGCTCTAACACGCCCGTTCGCCGTACTTTGCAAAACCATTCAACCATTACCATACTCTCTAAGCACACTAGGTGCACTACTACATTTGTCGCTAGGCATTACTGCTTGGAAGTCGTACGGGCCAGATCGCTGGGCAGTGCGTGCGAACCCTTCTAGCGGCAATCTACATCCGATCGAAGCTTATGTGCTTGTGCAAGGTTTGCATGGTTTACCAAATGGCGTTTATCATTATTGCCCTGACAGTCATGCCTTGGAACGTCGCGCCGATATTGCTTGTGAGCAAGATAGTATACCCATGCTTCAAATCGGACTAAGCTCGGCAATGTGGCGCGAGGCTTGGAAATATGGCGAACGCGCGTTTCGCTACTGCCAGCTAGATACAGGGCATGCGATTGGCGCTCTCAGTTATGCAGCGCAAGCATTAGGCTGGTCATTAGCAGAACAAAAAGACATCACCTCTGACAAATTGGCGCATCTACTAGGCGTGGATAGAAATGCAGATTTCCCCGCACGACGTCATCCTGAAACCGAACGTGAAGAAGCAGAAATATTACTAAGCGTGTCATTTAATAGTGCCGCGACTAGTATCTCTCAGCAGATCACACCCGCCTTCTGGCAAGGCACAGCCTCCACCATAGATGCACACCCAATATACCGCTGGCCTGTAATTGAAGAAGTGGCGCTTGCATCCAGACAAACCGCTGCAAGAGTTAACGATACCGCTGTGCGACCCACAAGCAATATCTATGTAACCGAAAAAAACAACCAAATTAGCACTGCCAGCGTGATACTAGGCCGCCGTAGCGCGCAACGTTTTAATGCCACTCACGTGATGCCAGCGCAAGATTTTATTAATATGCTGGATGCGTTATTACCCAAAGCCTCCACACCGTGGAATGCCTTATCATCGCCGCCAAGCATCAATATCCTGTTGTTTGTGCATCGGGTAGAGAGCTTTAAATCAGGGCTTTATCTGCTCACTCGCGTACCACGCCTTGCCGCGCAACTCGACGCCAAGTTAAGTCAACCGTTTTTACGTGAGCCTATAGCCAACGTGCCGGCACATTTGAACCTGCAATTTCTCACACCAGCCCCAATGGGTGATTTACACCGTATTGCACGTAGTATGCACTGCCATCAGGATATTGCCGCCAATGCCTGCTTTGCGCTAGGCATGCTGGCTGAATATGATGGTGTGATTGCCGACAATCCTGCCGCATATCGTGACATGCACCGCGAAGCTGGCTTAATCGGCCAAGTGCTTTATCTACAAGCCGAAATGGTTGGCTTACGTGGCACAGGCATCGGCTGTTTTTTTGACGATCCAATCCATGAGTTGCTCGGGTTGAGCGACGAAACATTCCAAACCATTTACCACTTCACCGTGGGTTTAGCGCTGGACGACACGCGCATTGAAAACATTCCAACTTCCTCTTTAACCATCATGCAAGCGAGAATATTATGAGAACCGCATTCCAACGCATTTCACCTCAACATGCATCTGACTTGATTCTTCGCGCCAGAGCTGGCATTAAGCCACTGGCACTGTTTGATTCACGCGATGCAGCAAGTTTTCAAAAATCTCACATTTTGGGAACTGACCATCTCACCGAGTGTGATTTTGGCGAGGTGATAGCAAATTTACCCAAAAGCGTGCCAGTGATGATTTATTGCTACCATGGCAATGCTAGCCAAGTGTATGCCAGCATGTTTGCAGACTTTCAATACAATGAAGTTTATAGTGTAGATGGCGGTTACGAAGCTCTTGTGCCAGCGTTCTCGGAGGTGCCTGCATTGAACGCACAATCGAGCTATGCTTTGGCTGAATTCATTGCTGAACATCATTTTGAACCAGAAGACCTTAATTCGCCTTGGCATCATGCTTTAACACCACTCATGCGCGCAGCCCTGTTTGGCCGTGAAGATTTAGTAGCAGAACTCCTAACTTTAGGCGTTAACATTCATATGCGCAACCTAGATGGCAACAACGCCTTATGGCTAGCATGCGTATCCGGCAATACTGCGATTGTTAAATTGCTGCTTGAAGCTGGTATTGATATTGATAACCGCAACGTCACAGGTGCCACTACTTTGATGTATACCGCATCTAGCGGCAAGCATGATTTGGCGAAGGTGTTGCTAGACAACGGAGCGGATCCATTTATTCGCAATGACGATGATTTTCTTGCAATAGAGTTAGCAGCAAGCGAAGAATGCCTTAGATTGTTAAGGCATACAGCGTCTTAATTGCAATTCATCTCCACCCAACCAGTCACCCAATATCCATGCGCAAACCCTCACTACTAGAACGTCTACGTGCTAAAAAACGCATTCAATCTATGATAGTAGGCGTCACTTGGTACACTGCTGAAACCTGGGCACAAGTAAAAACCGCTGCCGTAGATCCAGAGCGTTTCGAAAATTCATTTTCAGAATGGGAAACAATGGCTGTTTCAACCCGGAGAGAACTGCAACGCTCTGGCGCTCGCGCATTAGAGTTTTACATCATTCCACAAGAGCTGTTTGATTGGTGCGCGCTGAATAGCAAGGTTAATAATGCCGAATCTAGAGCTGAGTTCGTGTCAGAAAAATTGACGGTTGCGCATAACTCCTGAACTTTGTCGTCTGCACTAGCAATTGCTGATCGGGTAAAGAATCACCATTTCAATTGCAGCCTATTTCGGTCTAGTAGTTGAATATGATTAACAAGCATAAGGCACAATAACTAAAAGGCATTGCTCCATAACTATTGATTTAATAGCTGCCATACCCGTGTACGCTTACACGGGTATGACAATGATGATACTAATCAAACCTTATGCAAGCACCTCTATCGAGAGGTCTTCTTCACCCACAATTGATTGGCAAGCTAAGCGAGATTTAGTGCCAACGCCGATAGTGGCATCGAGCATCTCGTTTTCCGCCCGCTGTATTTTAGATAAGCTTTTGCGCCCTTCTAATACTGAGATATGGCAAGTACCACATTCCGCTTTTCCATCACACTTATGTGCGATATTTTCGCCACCAGCCAGTAATGCAGAAAGAATACTGCTACCAGTAGCAGCTTGATAAGTTTTGCCAGATGGCTGAACGGTAAGGACGGGCATGAATTAACTCCTAAAATATTGTTAGATTATTTTGTCGGTTTTGTCGCAAAAATAACGCGAAAGCACGCAAAATTGAGTGCGTATTGTTTAATAGCAAACTGCGTGCCAATTTTGTTGTTCTTTTTAATAAACTCGGTTTAATAAAACCAGTGTGAATGAAAAATTAAAAAGCGTTTTAATGCTTAAAAACTTTAACCGCCGAAATCAGCAACACTAAACCTAACAGCAATATCAGCGCATCGGTAGGCATTATGCCTAGCAATAGCCCACCCAGTGCTGTACCTACTAGCGAACCCAATGTCATCCACGTTAAGAAATATCGCTCGCGGCGCACTACAGCGAACGCGCCACTCTGGCTGTAGCGAGTGAAAGCCACCAGCATGGTTGGCAGGCTTATGCACAGCGACAAGCTACCTGCCAATTTGATGTCGATGCCGTACAATAAAACCAGTGTTGGTATAATTAACTCGCCACCTGCCACGCCTAGCAAGGCTGCCACCAAACCAATACCTACGCCACAAATGACTCCAAATAACATTCTAATTGGGATTAGTGAAAATTCTCCTACGCTAGTAACCAGCATAGTATGACCTAACAACATCCCCACCGCCAACATTACTAATAACACCATGATAATACGGTTAAGCCATTCTACTTTAAGCCGAGTTGCATAATGTGCGCCGATACATGCCCCCACTAAACTGCCTGCTAATATGTTAAGAATAACAGGCCAATGAATTGCCACTTGCCCCCAAGGAATACTGACGCTACGAAATGGAATGGCGGAAGTCACCACGACCAAGCTCATCAACTTATTGATAATGACCGCTTCTAGCGTAGCGAAACCAAACATCCCCACTAATACAGGCAAACGAAACTCTGCGCCACCCAGGCCGATTAAGCCACCCAGCAAGCCAATAACAGCGCCAGTGACAAATGCAAAATATTTTCTCTGCCAAAAACGCTTCATTTTTCCAGTTTCAACACCATCGGATTAAACGCTTTAGAAACCAACAACACGCTGTCGCCAACATGAAGTAGTGTCGCCTCATCGCCCGTTGCCACCACGCGCACTATTTGGTTACCGACTAATACCGTCAAGGCATGTAGTACATCCATCGCTTCAATGGCTAAAATTTTTCCTGTAAAGCGAAATTTTCCGCTGGTTTGCCCTTTACTAAATACTTCTGCTGGGCTGCCTTGTATTACAATTTGCCCTGCTTCCATCAGCATGACGCGGTTTGCGAGTTTATATACCTCGCCTACATCGTGACTGACCATGATGGCGGTCATGCCATCATGCTGTTGCAAGCGCAAAACTTCGTCATGCAGGTGGCTACGCATGGCATCATCGAGTGCTGAAAATGGCTCATCAAGCAACAATAATTGTGGCTCTGATGCCAAGGCGCGTGCGAGTGCCACGCGCTGCTTTTGTCCGCCAGACAGCGTTTCAGGTTTGCGGTGTTGCAATTCGCCCAAAGACATCATGGCCAGTAGTTCATCCACTCGTTTTTTATCAGAGCCCTTTCTTAATGCGAATTCTAAATTCTCGCGCACGGTCATGTTGGGAAACAAAGCGTAATCTTGAAACATATAGCCAACGTGCCGTTGTTGTGGTGGTAAATTGAAAGGTATTGTTTTTTGATGAAATGATTTGAACCAAGTTTGATTGTTGACTGTTAAACACCCTTGTTCAGGCATCTCCAAGCCCGCCAAACAGCGCAATAAGGTGGTTTTACCAACGCCAGAATCTCCGAATAAAGCCAACAATTCACCTTCAGCCACGGCGAAATTCACATCCAAGTTAAACTCGCCATTTACGCCGTGCAAGCGTTTTTTGAGGTGTGCTTGTATCATTTTGGCATCCCCTGATGTAGAGCCATCTGATTTTGCTTTTTGCGATTGATAAAATAAACTGCCAATAAAATCAAAAACGACAGCACAAACAACACACCCGCGTAAAAATTGGCGGCAGCATAGTTGAGCGATTCCACTTCATCGTAAATGGCAATCGATGCCACACGGGTTTCATTGGGCAGGTTGCCACCTATCATCAACACCACGCCGAATTCACCGATGGTATGGGCAAACGCCAACACCGTGCCAGATAGCAGCGCAGGTTTGATGTTAGGTAATAGCACGCGGAAGAAAGTCTGCCTGTTCGATTTACCCAACACTCGCGCGGCATCGGTAAGTGAATGCGGCAGGCTTTGGAAAGCCGCCTGAATAGGGTGAACCATGAACGGAAAACTGGAAATAACCGAGGCAATCACCAAGCCCTCAAAGCTAAATGCCAACCGTATTCCGGCGATACGATCCAACCCTTGTCCGAACCAGTGCGTCGGACTAAAAGCAAGCAACAGGTAAAACCCCAGCACCGAAGGCGGCAATACCAGCGGCATGCTCACCATTGCCTCAACCGCAGGCTTGAAGCGTATTCGCGTATTGGCCAGCCACCAGGCGAACGGCACGCCAATACTAAACAAAATAGCCGTAGTTACCGATGCCAATTTGAATGTCAGCAATAATGGACTCAGATCATAGGTCATAAGATAGCGCCATTTCATTCGCCTTTACCAATGCCTCAACTTCGTCGCCAATAGCCAGTTGTAACCTGTCCATGCCGCGCGTGGTGATCACAGCAGTCAGTGTCTTGCCTGCATAATCCAAAACTACCGCACTAAGGATGTCGCCGCGTTCAATACTGCGCACCGTAACGGCAAAACGGTTACGCAAACTAATCAGGCCTGTGAGATTTTTCGCCAGTGACACTTCAGTTTCTTTGAACAGCAACGAGACTCGGTTGCCAATCTTAAGGTACTCCGCAACCTCTGGTGTTTCCAGTAGCGTGGCACTCAATGTATCACTACCAATCACCACATCTACCAGTGACATGTGACTATTACACTGAATAGCGGCAATTCGGCCTGTTAATTTGTTCATTGCTCCCCCGGTAAGCGAAAACCAAATTTCTTAAAAATAACCCTAGCCTCGGCAGATGCAATATAAACGCTGAATTTAGCGGCATCCGGGTTGGCTTGTGCTTGTTTAAGCACCACGTAGCCTTGTTCTAGCGGTGGATGGCTACGCTCGTCAATCAGAAAATACTGGCCTTTACCTTTCATGGTCGGTGCTGTCACCAGCGAGAGTGCGATAATAGCGCCCTCTGCGGCACCGGTTTGGGCAAACTGCGCCGCTTGGGACACATTCTCGCCGAACACCAGTTTTGGAGCGACCTTATCCAGCAAGCCATAATAAGTCAGGCTAGCCTTCGCGGCCTTGCCATAAGGCGCGTGCTCAGGGTTGGCAATGGCCACCTTGATAAATTTGTCGTCTGTCAGTGCAGCCAGACCTGCGCTCACTGGTAGCGCGGCACTCCATAATACCAGCCGACCAAAGGCATAGGGTTTGACTTCCGAAGCAGCTAAACCGTTTTCCCTCAGCTTGCGAGGATATTCAATATCCGCAGAAAAATATAAGTCAAACGGCGCACCATTGGCAATTTGCTGATAAAACTTGCCCGATGAACCGCTGACCGTTTCGATATGAATGCCAGGGTTAGCTTTCTCAAACGTAGCCGCCATCTCGGCCATGGCAAATTGCAAGTCGGAAGCCACCGCTACGAGCAGGTTTCCGGCCGAGGCGACATGGCTGTAAGCGCCCAACAAAGTTATTAGAAAAAAGTGTGTTATTCGTTTCATTTTAAGACTCCTGAATGGTAATGGTTTTGCGGAACAAGTTGCTGGTGTAGTATTTCTAAAAAGCACTTGCCGATATTTCCACATAGAGAAAATCAGAGTGATCTCTTCGGCCAGGGTCAACGCGCTGCGAAGTGACTTTAGTAAAATCTCCCGCCCGGAAATAGGCATAACCTATATTGGCACCCACATACTTGTTGAGTGGAAAGCGCACGCGTACATCCAACTCTTCACCAACATTTTTACCGCTTCTACCCGTCGCATCACGTAAGTTACCACCTGCATTCCATCTGTCGGTCGCGCTGTCCAGGCGATACCAGCTATATCCCGCATCCACCTTCAGTGATTCTAATAAAGATTGCGGCGACTCAAACTCCACACGGATTTTAGACGTGCTGATGTTTTCCATTTGTATGTAATCATTATTCGACCAGGGACGCGCAAAGCCAAATAGGCGTTCAAAACGATGATTACTGGTGTCATCTGAATTTTTATCACCACTGGCAAACCCATAGAAAGCGCTGATACGTGGCTTCCATGCGTGCTTGAAGGTATAGCCCAGTTCTGCGTTGTAAGCATAAGCATCATGATCAAGCTGTGCGATAAAATGCCCTTGATTATTTAATCGATCTTGATGTCCCCATTGTCTGGCATAGCTTGCATCGTAATCCCAGCCTGATTTACCAACAACGCCATACGCGCGTAAACCGGCGGTATGAATTTCACGGTCAATACGATTATTGAGCGCGGCGGCGTTACCGTTGGCGTCATATTTCACTTGATGGCCATCTTGCTTCAGCAAGAAATAATAGGGTTGCAGGGTGACATGTTCTGACCAGCGACGCCAATCGCCAATCACTCCATAAAAATCCTGTGCGTGATCGACTTCATCTAACTGAATAGTGAGCCGTTGCACAGGCTTTAGCGCCAGTAAATCAATCTGCCAGTCATTCTTTTGTTGACCGATGCTGGCACGCACTCCTTGAAAGGAATTAGTAGTATTGCGCCATTCATTTCGCGCCAGTAAGCGTCTATCAAGATATTCAAACGCATGCCGCCCCGCTTTGATGCTAATGGGCCTGTCATTGCCCAAATCATCTTTGCCTAACGGGGTTTCTTTGAAATACAACTCAAGATAGGCCTGGATAGGTTCAACCTGGTTAATGTCGCGTGTATCAAAGCTTTTTGAGAACTCACTGTGAATTCGCCTTGCATCTTCTACTTCAAGGGTGAACCTTAGCGGGTCTAAAATATGCTTAATCGCCACAAATCCACGTGTGCGCAGCAGATAAGGCTCATCAAAAGTATCTTCGGCGCGCCGGAAGTCGTTATCTCGATACTCATAACGGAAACGATAATCCAAGCCTATATCCAGCCAATCCACATCAGCCAGTGCATCAAAGTTTTTTAGCCAGGTTTTATTGAGCTGCTTTACGTAACGCGGCGGCTCGGCTTCACGCCCTGTGCCATAGCTTTTACGTTCAACATAGTAAGTATTAGTCGCTTTGGTCACAGGCAACATCTCTTCCGCCGCATCAGCATGGCTAACAACCGCGCCTAACAATAGGTTTAAAATACCAAAAACCATTAAAGTGCTTCTCAACCATTTAAATTTGAGTGCTACTTGTATTTGTCTTCGGAGTTTCATACTATTTTCCAATAATAATCACTAAAAGTATCGTTCAATCAGTGATACCAAGAATCACATTACTAGCTTTAAATACTGCATAGACGGCCACTCCTACAGCAAGCTTTAGGCTAGTGACACTATCGTTGGTAATAATAACACTCACTGAATTGCCACCATCCAATTGCATGAGCACTTCGGTATTTACGCCACCTTGAGTGATTCTAGAAATTTTTCCCATCAGCTTGTTCCGAGCGCTCACTCCCGCTACCGCTTCAGGCATCACCAGAATAACCCAGCTAGCTTTCACTAATGCCCAAGCTTCGCACCCCACTTTCAAACTCAAATTATCGAGCCCATCATGCGTGATGACAGAATGAATCTTATCTCCTCCAGTAAGCGTCAACTCTACCTCAACATTTACTGGACCTTGCTTGATGGCTGTCACTTTGCCAAAGAATTGATTACGCGCGCTAGTTTTCACAGAAAGCTTCCTTATCATTTGATAAATATTTTCAAAATTTTCAATACCATTACTTGCCGCCGCCATAAATCGCTGATGCTCTCGTAATAGCGCCTTATAAGTGTCCACAATACGAATACCCGTAACAGTAAGCTGCGTTCCGCCGCCGCCTTTGCCACCAGTCATGGTTTCGACTAATGGTTCACCAAACATGCCATTCATGGTGTCGACGGCATCCCATGCGCCCTTGTAACTTAATCTCAAGCCTTTTGCCGCTTGAGTAATTGAACCGCACTCACCTATCTTTTCTAAAAGTGCAATGCGTTTATCACTCAGTAAGTTTTGTGCATCAATGCCTAGTGATAGTGAACCTACTATTTTAAAATCGTTTTTTTGCATTATGCTTAAACCTAAAGATTGTCGTAATATATACATGTATATATCGATGCAATCAGTAATGCAGATTTCATGCCAATAATTTAAATCTTATAAATACATAGACTTACTGAAATATTCATATGGAGCTGACCATGACACAATGAAGCTTTGTCATGTTTGCTACATAATATTTTTCATATATTTAAGCAACAAATGAGAATATTTCTGGCGCACTTTTATGGAAAACTCTGAGCCATAACAAAGTCGCTGGTACTAATGAACGCACTGCGAACCAAACTGCCTCCTGCATAGATTCATCTGTTTTAGTGAATTGCATGCCTAATGCTGACCAGGCCTCCCAATCAATTTCCAACATTCTCTGCTTAAGTTCGTAAGGTAAATTAAACGTGGTATCTGTCATTACTTGAAGTTGCCTGAGTACCTCATGTTGGGTAATACGGCTACTGAAAAACTCATCGTACTCAAGCCCTTCAGTCATAATGAGAATTGAATTACCCGCTTCTTGCAAAATTCCCAGCATTGCACCAGAAACAATGGTCATGCTAAGGCTCCTTTAGCATATGAGTCAATGACGGATGCCCCAACGGAATCATCAGGATCAATTTCGCGAAGCTTAGCTAAAATCAAGGCCGCATCTGCATCACGCAATTGGCGTAAGCGAATAAAAGCTAACGCCTTAAGACTAAATAAATAAAAATGCTGAGGGGAACTCACATTAGACCAATCACAACTGTCTTTGCGTTGTAAGCGCCAATCTGCAGCAATATTGGCCAATCTTGCTGAAGCATCTAGCGCCAGACATGTAGCACGTTCAGCATCACCTAAGCGCTTATGATTAAAGTAGAACTTATAAAGCGTATAGTAAACTTGTAAGCAATCATGATCTGTTGCCTGAGCTCGCCAAAGCAGCGATTCAGCCTCACGCCAGTCATGTGCAGAAGCTGCTGCATTTAGATAACCTATGATGCGAGGTGGTAGGTCATCTATGGCAACAAACCCTTTTAATGATGGATTACCAGACACTCTCAGGTACTTTTAAGCGTTCAACCACTTTATCACCTAGCAAATGCTCATCGATGATAGCAGTGACATCTTCTTTAGTAACACCGCCATACATAATGCCCTCTGGGTAAACCAGCACATTTGGCCCTGTATCACATGGACCTAGACAGCCAGAATAAGTCACAGAAAATTTATCCCATAAATTTCGTGCTTGAACTTGCCCCCAAAAGGCCTGCAAAATATCGTTGCCACCTTTGCCTTGGCAAGAACCACGTGGATGATTAGGCGGGCGAGCTTGATTGCAAATGAATACATGTTTAGGTGGTTTTGGCATCTGGCTTCCTTTAGCAATTTAATTGAATTTATTTATGCGGGCTGGCTTTATTTAAGCTGGTTTTACTGTGACATCACCTAACACCATTGCTTGGCAAGCAAGGCGGTTGTTAGGTTTACCAAACTTCTGTTTAAGCAACTCTATTTCCAACGCAGAAGGTGCTGATAGGTTTGCAGCGCCATCAAGCACATCTATCATGCAATCACCACAGTCATTTTCTTTGCAACCAAACGGAATACTAGCGCCAACTTTCTCAGCAACTTCTACGATACGCGTGCCTCTTGGCACAGAAACAGTAGTGTTTATATCAGCAAAAGTAATATTGTATTTAGACATGATTATTCCTTACAAAGGCGCGACAACAACGTCACCAAATACTTGCGTTTGGCAAGCTAGACGGCAATTTTTGCCGATAAAATTTTCACGCTGCATTTTTGCTTGCAAAGCATCAATATCAGTCGTAGCACGCCATCCATCCATGATTTCTTGATAGCGAGCAAGCAGCACAGCTTTCTCCTCTTTAGAAATCGCCGACATATTTTCTTTACCTTTGATGACTTCGAATAAGCAAACTCCACAATCGCCTTCGCGACAGTTGTAAGCGATATAAGATCCTACCGCCTCTGATATTTCGATAATACGCGTGCCAACTGGCACATTAACCGTCACGTTGACGTCAGAGAATGTAACTTTTGCTTTGGCCATAATTAAGTTCCTAGATTTATTTTATTAACTAGTTGTATTACATTAATTTGATATTTGCTTGCGAGAAGCTAGTAAATCCGCCATGTCTAAAACACGTGGTGCATTGACGCCCATCAAATGCTCACCCGCCTCTTGGCCATAACGACGGCATTGCTCTAACTCATCTGATGACGGGATTAACTTGATTCGAACACCTTCAAGCGGCAGGCGCATCTTTAAGCCACGCATTCTGTCTTCTAACATACGCACCGCCTCACCAGACCAGCCGAATGAGCCAAAAGCACCGGCCAGCTTGCCCTTCACATTGATTTTGGCGAATGAAGAAACTAAATCCCAAGCTGGTTTAACTGCATCACCATTAATCGTAGGCGAGCCAATTAAAATACCGTCAGCATCTTCAACTAAGTCAACAAATAGGTCAGAATCGCCGCCTTCCATGTCATACAATGAAGCGCGTACGCCAGGCACTTGTTCAGCACCATCTCGTATCATTTGTGCCATTTGCGTGGTGCTGCCATAAGCGCTGATGTAGAAAATCAACAGCGTCTTTTCATCGGCATTTACTTCACTCTGCAAACGTTGACCGCTCAACTCACGGTAGCGTTGTATATAGCTGGTCGGCTTGTCGCGTAATATCGGCCCATGCGTTGGCGCGATAATGTTTATTGGCAAAGGCGAAATTAGCTCTAAAGCATTAATAACATGCTCGCGGAAAGGCCGCATGATATGCGCATAGTAGTACTCAAAGGCAAAACGAAAGTCGCCAACTTTGTCGTTAAACAAGCGTTCATCACAGAAATGACAGCCAAACACATCGCCAGAAAACAAGATGCATTCTTCTTCCAAATAAGTGCATTGCGTATCAGGCCAATGTAAATATGGTGTGTGCAAGAACTTAAGCGTACGATCTCCCAAGCTAATTGTGTCACCAGTGCCTACTGAAATAAAATCAATATCCTGCTGATTCAGCAAAGCTTTAATCATTAATTGTGCGGATTGAGAGATATACAACTTAGCTTGTGGCGCACGACGCATTAACTCTGGCAATGCGCCTGTGTGGTCAGGCTCTAAATGATTCAGTACGATAACTTTAATTTCATCGTAACAAGCAATCGCTTCTAAATGCTCAAAAAACTGATCAGCGCATTCGGCTTTTACAGTATCTATCACCGCTACACCCTCGCTACCACGCACTGCATAGGCATTGTACGTGGTGCCATTTGGTGTTTTGAGTATGATGTCAAAGCTACGCATGGTAGGATCTAAGGCCCCTATCCATTGCACACGCTCTGAAAGCCATACTGGCGATTTGGTCATAGCGTTAAATATCTAACCGAATTTAAACAATATGCCGTAACCGCCCCTTGGATATTCCCAAGCGACGTTACGATGCTCATCGCACACAATGCGACAAGTGCCACATTCCAAGCAACCATCACTAATTACGGTCACTTGGCCGTTTGCTTCTGCTGTCCAGCAAGCTGCAGGGCAGCAAACGGTGCAAGCCTGGGCTTCGCAATGATTGCGGCATTTATCTTCATCAATAATGCTGATGTGTGGACGGCCAGAATCAACTTTATAGCGATTCTGAAACAGTTTTTCCTCAACCTTAACGGCAGGGACTTTTACGACTACACTCATTCGAATGCCCTCCATAACTTAAATGCATCGCCCATTAAGCCGAATAGTGAGCGACGCTGACGGAAACTCTTACGAATTTCTTTTTCTTTGGTCTTTTTATCCACGCCATCAACAGTTAACATGGTACGGGCGGCTTGTGAAATCAAATCTGGATAATCGTTAAAGAATTGTGGATTTGTATGGAACACATCAGGCATATTTTTATACTTCTTCATATCTTTCATCACAAAGCTTTCATCTAGGCGCGCTTTGTAACGTTTCAAGTTGGCCGAAGTAAATTCCTTGCCTTCACTCCTAAGCTCAATCAAAGTGTCAGCCGCATGCATCCCTGTTGTCATGGCTAAGTTAGAGCCTTCACGATGAACGGCATTCACAAACATGCCAGCATCTCCAACAATCATCCAGCCATCACCATACAGATTTGGAATGGCGTTAAAGCCGCCTTCTGGAATCAAATGTGCGGTGTATTCTTTCATCTCGCCACCTTCTAACATTGGTTGTATTGAAGGATGCGCTTTCATTTGTTCTAGCAACTCATAAGGCGTAATTTTTTGATTTTTAAAATCGGACAACATGCAGCCTACGCCTATCGCAATGGATTCACGATTGGTGTATAGAAAGCCTGTGCCCATCATGCCTTTGGTGATTTTCCCTACCATTTCAATCACTACGCCTTCATCACCTTTCACACCAAAGCGCTGCTCAATCATTTCTTGCGGCATAAAGTGAATTTCTTTTACTGCAAGCGCTACGTTTTTGGGCTTTAACTCTGGGTGAAAGCCAGCTTTCTTGGCTAACAAGGAATTAACGCCATCTGCTAGAATCACCGCATCGGCGTAGATTTCACCACCTTGGCGGTCTGTCATTACGCCAATCACACGCTGTCCATCTAGCAGTAAATGTGATACCGTAGTTTCACAAATCAACAAGGCACCAGCCTTTTGCACACGCTCTGAAAACCATTTATCAAACTGAGCACGTATCATGGTGTAGCGGTTATACGGTTCTTTATTGAAGCTGTCTGAGCGGTAATGCGAGCCGACAAATGAATTATCATCTAGCACCCACATGCGTTGTTCTATCACGTGACGCTCTAACGGTGCATCATCACGAAAGTCTGGTATTAATTTTTCAAGTGCATCTGAGTAAAGAATCGCGCCTTGCACATTCTTAGAGCCTGGTGATTCACCACGCTCGATTTGCAGCACGCTTAAGCCTGCTTCGGCTAATCTCAGCGCTGCTGCATTGCCAGATGGCCCTGCACCAACAACGATGACGTCAAATTTTTCAGACATGATTAGCCTGCCTTTCTTGCGGTTGCTAAATGTGCTCTAAACGCTTCGGTCAGCATCGGTAATATCGTCATGGCGTTTCCTACAATCCCGTAATGGGCAAAGTCAAAAATCGGTGCATTTGGGTCGCTATTGATGGCAATAATTACATCGGAAGCATCCATACCAACACGATGTTGAATCGCGCCAGAAATACCTGCCGCAATATAAAGTTTAGGGCGCACCGTTTTGCCTGATTGACCTACCTGACGCTCTAAATCAACCCAGCCTGCTTGACACACCGGTCTAGTTGCACCTACTTCTGCGCCTAATACTTTGGCTAAATCCCAAATCAATTTAAAGTTTTCTGGCTTTTTCATACCGCGACCACCAGAAATAATGATGTCAGCAAATGGCAGTTGCGGCTTATCTTGCATAGCGTCTGGGATAAATTCCAACACCTTGGTGATAATATCTTTCTCAAACATGCCCAAAGTATCTTCAATAATGCGGCCAGTTCGCGCAGTGTCTGCATCAGGCATCGGCATCACGCGAGGGCGTACCGTCGCCATTTGTGGGCGATAATTGAGCGTTTGAATCGTACATAGCAGACTACCGCCAAATGTTGGACGTGTTGCCAACAAACTACGTGCATCCAAATCCACATTTAATTCTGTACAGTCTGCGGTTAGACCAGTTTTTAAGGTGGTTGCCACGCTGCCAGCCAAGTCACGACCTAAAGTCGTCGCACCTAACAGCAAAATCTCAGGCTGATATTTGTTAACCAAGTCGGTCAAGCCTTTGGTGAATGGCTCGTTACGGTAATCAGTCAACAAGGCATCTTCCATTAAGTAACATAAATCGGCACCATGGAAAAATGCTTCGTGGCAAAAACTGCGTGTCACTTCGCCAGGCAATCCCATCACAACACCCGCCAACTCAACGCCTAAGCTATCAGCCAGCTTTCTACCCTCACCCAACAACTCCAGCGATACTGGATGAATTTTGCCGCGTTCATGTTCAACGAATACCCAAACGCCCTTATACGCCTTTAATCTATCGTCAAGCTCAATGCGCTTTTTGCCCATTGGCTTTTTAACTTCTGGAGCTTCACTCATGACTTAACCTTTCTATACTGCACGTTTAGCGATTTCTTTTTCTAGCTTCGGATATTTAGCAAACACCTTAGCAAGCAAAGTCACACTCAATTCTTTAGGATCATCCCCTACACACTGGATTATTTCTGCTTTAACCGCTCTTGGCGTTGGCGCAAACACCTTAGAAACCACTGTGGGAGAGCCTTTTAAACCAACTGAGGTGACATCTTCAATCCCCGCTTGCTCACGATTCCACACTTTGATTTGATAGCGTGAAGCTCTAAACATATTGGTCATTGTGGCGAAGCGCATTTCATTGGTGCCTTCCAACACAGTAATCAAGCTTGGAGTGCTGGTTTTTAACAATTGCACACCACCTTCTGAACGGCGTTCTACAGTGATTTCATGATTTTCTAAATCAACTGAGCGCACTTTCGAAACATAAGTCAGTAGCTGCATATTTAAGCGTTTTGCAATTCCAGGCCCCACTTGCGCAGTATCACCATCAATCGTTTGCTTGCCTGTAAACACCAAATCTACAGGCATATCTTTATGAATTTGTGTAATTGCTGAAGCCAGAGCGCAACTGGTTGCTAATGTGTCAGACCCAGCAAAAGCGCGGTCTGTCACTAACACAGCATCGTCTGCGCCATATGAAATCGCCTTGCGTAGCGCCGCTTCTGCCATTGGCGGTCCCATGGTGAGTACAGTCACTCGACCACCATATTTATCTTTTAGCTTCAAGGCTTCTTCAAGTGCGAATAGATCATACGGATTCACAATCGCAGGCACACCTTGACGCATAATCGTATTGGTCACTGGATGCACGCGAATTTGCGCGCTATCAGGTACTTGCTTGATACAAACTACAATATGCATATCAACTCCGTTTGTTTGCCAGTGACTTTTAGCCACATTACAATTTACTATCAGCAACCTTTGTGCCAATCCATATAAATACTTATTTTCACTTTATATACATATACTTAACGAAACACTAACCGCGCATTATGTTTTGTAGCAAACCTGACAATTTAGGCTACTCCACGTTCAACCAATGTCTGTTTTAGCTTATTCACGCTCACGGTTTGCACGCCAGCTTTGTCTTGAAAAACTTTGAAAACTTTTTCTGCGACTGAATTTGAATCCACAAAATCTTGGTAGGATTTTTGTAGTTTTACTTTGTAAGCTTCACGCTCAGCTGCTTCTGGTAAGCCTTCTGGCACGGGGTCGCGACCAATATATTGCTGAAAGCGTTTTAGAATATGTAAGCGGTTTACTTGCACCACTTGTGAAACATAATCCACGCCTAAAAAATCGAAAAACTCTTCGGCAGCTGAAAACTTTTGCATTGCATCTAATAACTGGCTCATGGTGGCTCCAAAAAAATTAATGTTGAGTGGTCTGAAATATTTTTAAGTACATTTGCCGCAATTCATCGGCTTGCGGAATGCGTTTAGTGTTATTAGCAAACTGGCGAATCTGCGCCAGCAACATTGCTGCTTCGTTTTCTAATAAATGAATGCCTAATTGCGCGTAGGCGTATTTCAAGCCATGTCCGCCAGAATGCTTACCCAGCACCAGTTGGCGGTCACGTCCGACATCTGCGGGGTCGAAGCTTTCATAAGTGCTAGGATCTTTTAGCAAACCATCCACATGCAAGCCAGACTCGTGTGTAAAAACCGCCTCTCCTACAATGCTCTTATTGGCTGCAACAACACGACCAGACGCCTCTGCCACCAGTTTAGAAATTGATGGGAAACCATGCATATCAATGCCCATATCTACGCCATGAATCCGCCACAAGGCCATCACCACCTCTTCAAGTGGAGCATTGCCTGCTCGCTCGCCTAAGCCATTCACAGTGGTATTCACATGGCTGGCGCCAGCCATAATGGCGGCAATAGAGTTAGCAGTCGCCAGACCTAAATCGTCATGCGCATGAATCTCAATTTCCATATCAGTCGCAACGACTAGCGTTTCAATTCTTGAATGTGTCACAAACGGGTCTAGCACGCCCAAGGTATCCGCATAACGAAAACGGCTTGCACCTGAGCGCTGAGCAATATCTAAAAGCTGTAACACAAAGGATTGGTCTGCACGAGAAGCATCTTCACCACCCACGGAAACCTGCAAACCTAAATCACAGGCTTTTTGCACAAAATACGATACTTGTTCAAGTACCCAATCACGGTTTTTCCGCAATTTGCGTTCAATATGTAAATCAGAAACTGGAATGGATAAATTAACCATATTCACGCCAGTTTTCAGGCAAGCGGCTAAATCGCTCTCTGTCATCCGCCCCCACACCATCAGGCGGCTGTTTAAATTCAAATCCACAATAGACTGAATATCTTCAATCTCCGCAGCACCCATGGCAGGAATGCCAATTTCAAGTTCCTGCACACCGATGTTATCCAGCGAAAGTGCAATTAATTGCTTTTCTGCACGAGTAAACGCCACGCCTGCGGTCTGCTCACCGTCACGTAAGGTCGTATCATTCACAATTGGCGTAATCGTTTGCACAATGGCATCCTTTAAAACACTTAAATGAATTAAGCATCAAACATGCCAATGAAAAATCTGTTTATTTTCAACTAGTTATATATATTTATAGTTTGTATGGTTTGTAACAGTTACTACAAATGTAAGATAATTTACATTGATTACGTTAATACTGTCTGTTACTGTTTTCATGAGAGTAAACGCCACTTTAAAATAAACGAGAAATACCAATGACTCAACAACGCTACCAATCCGCTATCGCGGCATTTGACAAAACCAATGCAGAAGACCCTAACATCGAAATATTTAACGGTAAGGAATATCCAAAAGAACTGCTCTATGCAATGCGCATGACTGAGATGCAAGAGATTTATGCACCAGAAGCGTCAGAAACATTAAAGCTGGCGGTACGTGCGCAACATATTCAGCGTTGGAAAAGTCCACGCAGTGACTTTTCTATGAATAGGCAAGGTTATTTGCAATGGCGCACTGGCTTGTATAAATTTCACGCGGAAACAGCTGGTAATTTAATGAAATCGGGGGGCTATGACGATGCGACCATTGAGCGCGTTCAAGCGAACATCGGCAAAAAAGGCCTGAAAATCAATCCAGAAACACAATTGACTGAAGACGTAGCGGGCTTGGTATTTATCCAATATTATATGTTTGGATTCGCTTCTAACCACCCTGAGTATGACGAAGAAAAATGGATAAAAATCATCAAGAAAACATGGCTAAAGATGTCGCCACGAGCGCATGAGTTTGCCTTAGCTGGAAAAATACAACTGCCAGAAGCCTTGGTACCGCTCATACTAAAAGCGATTCAACCCGCATAGTTTAAGCGTAATAAACTAGTCTTTCGAGACTAGCTTCAAAACACTGGCACACCTAATGCTTACCCTGTTGTTACCGACCCATTTTGTCGGCAATACAACATAGTCCGGAAAGCAACCCCATGAAATTTCACATGACGCCAGGTTCATGCTCCACTGGCATTCACATTCTGCTCGAAACGCTGGAACTGCCATTCGAGGTTTATTTAGTCAACCTGATGGCTGGCGATCAATTTAAGCAGGAATACCTGGCGATTAACTCCAAAGCTACGGTTCCGACACTGGTACGCGATGACGGAACATCTATCACCGAGTTTCAGGCCATTGCCTGGTGGTTGGCGCGGCGTTACCCCAAAGCCAAGCTGTTACCTGATGATATTGATGGCGAAACGCGCGTGCTGGAAACCATGAATTACGCTGTCGGCACGATACACGGGCAAGGTTATACGCGCATTTTCACTACATCCAACTACAGCGCTAACGTGGCTGATCACGCAGCTATTCAAGCGCGAGGTCGCGAGATTGTCGAACAAGGTTTTGCTGTGATGAATGAAGTGCTAGCAGGTAAAGACTATGTGATCGGTAATTTCAGCATTGCTGATGCAGCCTTGTTTTACGTTGAATTCTGGGCTGACAAAATCAAACTTACGTTGCCGCCAAACTGCCAAGCGCATTACCAGCGCATGCTGCAACGGCCTGTGGTGAGACAAGTGCTACTGGAGGAAGGTTATCGGATGTAATGAAAGGCACTTAAGCATGATTTTTGCTTAAACAGTATTAATTGCCATAAAACCCTACATTCACGACAAACGAGACAATTCATGAGCATCATCGCAATTGCAAGTCGCGCGCATCCTTACTTTCCACTGATCGTGCTAATGAACCATGAAGGTCAGCATGACCACGCCACAACGGCCGCCGCATGGTGGCCTGATGCGCCCCATTGTTTTGCTGGGCGCGATGAACCCAATGATGGCACTTGGTTTGGCATCACACGTGAAGGCCGTTTTGCGGCGGTAACGTCTTTTCGTGACAATCAGCCTATTGACCCTAGCCTACCCCCAATTGAACAACTCACGCTAGATTTTTTGGCTTCAGAAGATGCGCCAGTAACGCACGTGCGGCAGTTTCAACGTAACCGTGGCACTCACCCGCCGTTTAACTTACTGGTCGGTACAACACGCCAAGTGTATTACGCTGGCACCAACACGCGCCTGCCGCTGGCGGTAACGCATGGCGTGCATACGATTTCTAACGGTTTATTAGACGAGCGCTGGCCGAAAAACGCAGAACTCGAACAATTGCTAGGCGCGTATTTGCTTAGTAATGGCGGTTTTAGCATTCCGCTTGCTGCTTTTCCTAGACTGGATTCATCCCCAGCACGCGGCGCTAGTGCTTTACCAAAACCAAGCACTAGCGAACTCAGTGTAGACGATATTATCGCCGCAGGCTTTGCCATGTTGGCAGACCGCACTACTTATAGCAGTGGCTTGCCTAATACTGGCGTGGATAAAGATGAAGAAGCGCGCCTTTCAGCCTGTTTTGTATTGGGTAAAGAGCATGGCACGCGTTCAAGCGCTGTGCTGATTATGGAACGTGACGGTAGTGTGCGGTTTGAAGAGCGTAGCTACGATGTGGCTGGCAATGAGACCAATCGCGTGCTTGAAAACTGGAACATGGACGCATCGGTATTTTCTGGCGGTGCCGATTAAGCGGAGTCGATGATGAAACTTCAAATCGAGCGACCTTATGCGGAAGCCATTGTAGATAAGTTCCCTGCGCTCATTGCGTTGAAGGAACAATTGCGGTTTGGCAATCATATCGAGATTCCAGTGAGTCAGCTCACCAAACCAGAGCTGGACTTTCTGGTTGGTCTGTATCAACTGGCAGGGCCAGAAATGCGTGGTCGTGCCGCACAGTTGCTCACTTTGCAACGTGCGGTGGACGATGATGGCGTACGCTTTAAGGCTGATTATTTAGAAGCGATAGTGCCAGCAATAGCGGGCTATTTGCTAGTCGATGCGATACGCGGCTGGCTGTTTAATGTGAATGCGGCTGGTAAGCCACTGGCGTATTTGGTGACGCGGCTAGACTACACACCGCAGTCCAACGATGAAACTGGTAAGGTATATATCGAGCTAAAAGCCAATGCCAAGGCGGCGCTAGCGAATGTAACGCTACGAATATCTGCCGTAGACATTGTCGGCAAAACCATCAGCGAGATTTTTGCCGACAAAGGTTACCTGAAAGAAACCCCCGAATTAATCGCCAGTTACGACACCACCGTAGAACATTATTTTGACTGGCGTGCACAGTATGGCGCGCAGTTTTCCGCCAGCGGCACAGGCTTTTATGCTGAAGACCCAACTTCCAGCCATCGCAACACGGATTGGGCGCGCAAGGATGTGATCGTGCTATCAGCCAATGGCATGGCGGCACGGCTGGTGAATGATGAAAGTATTATCGCCAACCGTGCAACTACATTGGATGCGACTGGCGACATTCTCGGCCAATACTTAAGCAAAGCCGCCAAGAGCAATAAATACGATGCTGAAGATGAAGTCAAGCAATCGCAAGCCGCAATCCCCAAAGGCATGTTCACGCAACTGCCTGTGCATGGCTACATTTTGATGTTCCACCTCGATTTGCATCACTATTTATGGGTGCATGTGGATGATATGCAGCCTTATGAGTATCAGCCTGATCTCAAACAAAAGCTGATATTGCCACCCGAACAAACCGACCTGATAGACATACTCACCGCCGAGATGGACGTGCTGATGGATGACATTGTTGCAGGCAAATCAGGCGGCACTACGGTGTTGTGCGCTGGACCTGCTGGTGTGGGTAAAACCCTCACGGCTGAAGTGTATTCTGAAATTATCCGCAGGCCTTTATACCGTGTACATTCCGGCCAATTAGGGCTGAACGTGGCGGCAATGGAAACCGCGCTTAAAGATGTGCTGACCCGCGCCCAGCGCTGGGGTGCAGTCATGCTGATTGATGAGGCCGATGTGTATATCAAACGCCGCGATGACGACATGACCATGAATGCCGTGGTTGGCGTGTTTTTGCGCGTGCTGGAGTATTTCAACGGCCTGCTGTTTCTCACCACCAATCGCGTGGATGACATCGACGAAGCCATTGTTTCGCGCTGCATTGCCATGATTAAGTTTTACCCGCCAGATGCCGAAGCCCGCGCCAAAATCTGGCGCGTAATGACAGATCAGTTTGGCTTGAATGTGGAAGATGCGCTCATTTCCGAACTCGCCACGACTTTCCCACTAGCCAGTGGTAGAGACATTAAGGGCTTAACCAAACTCACAGCAAAATTCTGCAGCCATAAATCTGTGTCGCCGACCATAGACGTATTCAAGCGCTGCTCGGTGTTTCGCGGCATGGATTTGGAGCGTGTAGCTTGAGGCTAACTAGCACATGAAAAACAAACTAGACTGGTCAGCCTACGATAGCTACGGTGAAGGAGACGCCTACGCGCAGATTCCAGCCGAAGGTGGCGCTTACGGCAAGGCAGCCTCATTGTGCATAGGCAGCCGCCAGTGCCAGCGCACGGACATCGGCGTGATGTGCCCAAGCTTTCGTATAACACACGACGATGCGCACTCCACACGGCACAGAGCAGCCACACTCAAAGCTGCACTTAACGGCGAATATGGTAAGAATCCTTTTTTAGCCCAATTATTTGGCATTCAAGCGCAGGATGGCGAACTTCATTATCAAGATTGGGCAAAGGAAAATTATACTTGTTCCGCACTTGATCAAATACCGCCAAGCAGTCAGCCAATTTACGGTAGCCGCCATCTGCGTGATTCATACTGGAACGGTAAATTATTTTTAGGCGGTGCAGAAACAGCCACACATGCAGGTGGATATTTGGAAGGTGCGCTAGATGCCGCTACTAGACTAGTTCGTATGTTATCGCCTAACGACTTGCTAAAAACGCTTAACGCAGACAATAACGCCAGTCTGAGCCATTTTGGAAGCTGGTTATCCACGAAACGCAGCCATGTATTGGCACACTACCGTAGCCACCTAAACCGTTACATGACCTTGCAATTAAAAGAGCAATTAACCCAGCGCGCATTGCTGGACACCGTTGAGCAGATTTATAGCGAAGCCATAGAAAAACTGAATAGCCTACCACTCAATACGCGTGATGTCACCATAGACAAAGGCCGCTCAGCACTGACGCCAGTCGTGCTATCACACTTCAATGGAATCAATCAGGACTTGGTAGAAACTGCTTAGGAGTTTAACCGTAACTCATGCGCTATTTCCAACTTTCCAGAAGAAAATGAACCTGCGGAAGAGTATCAAGAGGCGATTCGACTTGATCTGCTTGTTGCCTGGCGAGAGTTCGCACTATCTGTAAATGATACGTTGCTGACACGCTAGTTGTTGATAAAACTGTATTCAGGAGAAATATATGAGCTATATCACGTTATGCAAACACAAAAACATGATGGAAGGCGAACTAGCCGCATTCAGCACCGATGATGGTGAAGTGATGCTAGTCTGGCCTGATGGTGGTGAGCTAAAAGCCTTTCAAGGCACTTGCCCGCATCAAGACGTGCCGCTATGGAGTACATTCAATGGTCGCATCGTCACCTGCCAATTTCACAATTGGGTATTCGATGGTCGTACAGGTAAAGGTTTAAGCCCTACTGGCTGCGAATTAAAACAATATCCGCTTCGCATAGAGGATGGCATGGTACAAGTTAATCTAATGAGTGGTGAACCTTAGTTGTTTGAATCCAAAAAAGACCTCCACTAAGTTGTGGCAGGTGCCCTATTCATGCTCACGTGCATGATTGAGGCTGTATCGAGGTAATTCCACCACTAAATGCGTCTGCCCTACCTTCACTTGGCAAGATAAGCGAGAAGTTGGAGTTAAGCCCCAAGCTTTGTCTAACTGGTCTTCTTCTTCATCTGTAGCGGCATTTAGTGATTTGTAGCCTTCACGAATGATGATATGACAGGTGCTGCATGCGCTTACGCCATCGCAGGCGTGTTCAATTTCAACTCCAGCATTTAGCAAGGCATCGCAAAGCACTTTGCCAGGCTTAATTTGCAACTCCATACCATCGGGGCAAGTGTCTGGATTTGGCAATACAGTGACTTTAGTTAGACTGATTTGACTCATATATTAATGCTTTCAATTTGTTTGCCTGAGAGTGCGTTGTTTATCGAAAGGTCCATACGGCGGTTTGCAAAGGTTGTGGTGGCTTCATTTAACTCAGTAGTGGCTTGGCGTAGCGTTTGTAAGCTATTAGCGTCACCAAGAATAAGCAGTTCTGCCAACTCATAAATTTTCACCCAAACCACATCCCATTCAGCTTTGCTTAAAAGCTCATGTCCGCTTTCGGCCATTGCAGTTTCAGTAGCATCTAATAACTGACGGGCTTCAACCTGCGCCTCACGCAAGGCTCGCATGTCTTTATCGTGTGCGGCGTTGGCAATACCCGCTGAAAGCATTTGGGTGATTTCAGTATCAGTCAAGCCATAAGAAGGTTTTACGGTGATTTGCGATTCATGCCCTGTCGTTTGTTCGCGCGCAGAGACTGACAACAAGCCATCCGCATCCACTTGAAAAGTCACGCGTATACGTGCTGCACCAGCCACCATTGGCGGAATGCCACGTAATTCAAAACTAGCTAATGAACGGCATTCTGAAACCAGCTCGCGCTCACCCTGCACCACATGAAAGCTCATGGCAGTTTGGCCGTCTTTAAAGGTGGTAAAGTCTTGCGCACGTGCTGCGGGAATCGTGACATTGCGCGGAATAATCTTTTCGCTTAAGCCGCCCATCGTTTCAATACCCAATGAAAGTGGAATGACATCCAGTAGTAGTAATTCGTTACCATCGTGATTACCTGCCAGCGCATTGGCTTGTATAGCTGCGCCTAGCGCCACGACTTTATCTGGATCTAGGTTAGTCAGTGGTTCACGATAAAAGAACTCGCCTACTGCTACTCTTAAATGCGGCATACGTGTTGCACCGCCCACCAGCACCACGCCTTGTACGTCTTCCATTTGCAGATCAGCATCGCGCAAGGCTCGGCGCACAGGGCTGAATGTTTTGCTTAATAATGACTTAGTCAGCGCAATAAATATTTCACGGCTAAGTATGGCATTTACAGTCGATTTATCAGCCAAAGCGCATGAAATCTCAGTCACAGCATCATCCGTCAAGCGCTCTTTAGCGAGGCGAGATTCAGTTAACAATAAACGAGTATCTTCTGCACTCAAGTTGCTCAACTTAAGCGTGCTCATCAACCAATCAAAAATTGCACGGTCAAAATCATCACCACCAAGCGCAGAATCGCCACTGGTTGCCAGCACTTCAAACACGCCGCGCGTTAAACGTAGAATCGAAAAGTCAAAAGTACCGCCACCTAAATCATATACACAGTAAATACCTTCAGAGGCATTATCCAAGCCATAAGCAATTGCGGCGGCAGTTGGCTCATTGAGCAACCTTAAAACGGATATACCCGCTAAACGGGCAGCATCTTTGGTTGCTTGGCGCTGGGCATCATCAAAATAGGCAGGCACTGTAATAACCGCGCCAGATAGCTCGCCACCTAAGCTTTCTTCTGCGCGTAAACGCAATACTTTTAGAATTTCAGCAGAAATCTCAACAGGGCTTAGTTCACCTATCACTGTCTTCAGTTTGACCATGCCTTTGGATTCGGCACCTGTAGATTCTACAAATTGATATGGCATGCTGGCAGCGTCAGCAATGTCTTCTATGCCACGCCCCATAAAGCGTTTTACCGAAACTATAGTGTTATGTGGATCTTTAGCAGCATTGCTACGTGCATCCCAGCCTACATCCACCACGCCATCTGCCTGATAATGCACGACTGACGGTAGCAATGTACGTCCTGCATCATCTGGCAACGCAACAGCTATGCCGCTACGTACAGAGGCCACTAGTGAATGGGTTGTACCTAAGTCTATACCAACCGCCAACCTATGCTGATGCGGTGCGGCGCTTTGACCTGGTTCAGTAATCTGTAAAAATGCCATTTATTTTAGCTACTAATCTTATCTAATGCTTCGCCAATTTCTAAGCGTAGTTTTTCATAAAAACGTAATTCATTCACGCGTAATTCTGCTGCTGCAAAATCACCCTGCAAATCTAAAGTTGCGGCTAACTCGTTTACTTGCAGTGTAATCTTATGTTTTAAGCGTTTTGATAATGCTTCTAAAACAACCACATCTCGACAAGCTGTAGCTTCTTCAATCGCCTCCCGCCATTCCATTTGCGCCATTAAAAAGCTGTTAGAAAGGGCTTGGGCAGTTTCTGTTTTACCTGATAGGTTAATCAAAAATTGCGCGCGGCTAGTCGGGTTACGCAAAGTTTGATAGCCATCGTTAATTAAAGTAGATTGTTGTAAAGCAATGCGTTGTTCTGATTGCGTGTTGCTTGCGTGTTTATCTGGGTGTGCTTCAGACTGCAACTGGCGGAAAGCACGCTCTAAGCTATTTAAATCGATACTAAAGCGAGGCGCCAAGCCAAACAGTTCGAAATAATTAGTTTCAGTCAAGGTTTGCATATCCATTAAACGGTAAAACTCTCTCCACAACCGCAGTTAGCCGTGGCATTCGGATTGTTAAACTTAAAACCTTCGTTTAGCCCTTCTTTGGCATAATCCAGCTCAGTGCCATCCATGTATACCAAGCTTGTTGGGTCAACTAACACCTTAACCCCATTGCTTTCAAAAATCATATCTTCTGGAGCAGCTTCATCCACAAACTCTAAGGTATAAGCCATGCCTGAGCAGCCTGAAGTTTTAACGCCTAAACGCAAACCAATGCCTTTGCCACGGCTATCTAAAAATTTTTGCACGCGTGCTGCAGCAACTGTCGTTAAAGTAACGGCCATACTAATCTCCTAAACCGAAAATGAACTACCACAGCCACAAGTAGCTGTAGCATTGGGGTTGGTTATCACGAAACGTGAGCCTTCCAAGCCTTCTTGATAATCAATCGTAGCACCTACTAAATATTGATAGCTCATTGCATCTACCAATAAAGTAACGCCTTCTTTTTCTAATGCCAAATCATCTTCTGCCACTTGGTCGTCAAAAGCAAAACTGTATTGAAAACCTGAGCATCCGCCACCCGTTACGTAGACTCGTAATTTGAGTGATGCATCACCTTCTTCAATAAGCATTTCACTTACTTTACCAGCAGCATTTGTAGTAAAAATTATCGGTGCCAGAGCCGAATCAGCAAGCTCGGTTGTTTCGATTGTAGCGGTATCAGACATGTCTATACTCCATCAAGATTAAGGTTTAAGCAGCAGATTTACAGGCGTTGTAGCCATCGGCTTCAGTCATATTTTTACTACGATAATCAGAGATAGCTGCGCGAATCGCATCTTCAGCCAACACTGAACAGTGGATTTTTACAGGCGGTAAAGCGAGCTCTTCTGCTATATGTGTATTTTTAATATCCAAGGCTTGGTCTAGCGTTTTGCCTTTTAGCATCTCAGTCACCAATGATGATGAAGCAATCGCAGAGCCACAGCCGTACGTTTTGAACTTGGCATCTTCAATAAAACCTGCGTCATTCACCTTGATTTGCAGTTTCATTACATCGCCACAAGCTGGCGCACCAACCATGCCAGTGCCAACATCTTGGTCTTCTGCATCAAACGCACCAACATTGCGTGGATTTTCGTAGTGATCTAATACTTTATCGCTATATGCCATTTTGTTCTCCTAAATATGAATTACGCTACAACAGCTTCAGGTTCGCGGTGCGACTCTGTGCCATGGACCCAACTCACAGAGGCAATATCAATGCCTGCTTTGAACATGTCCCATAACGGCGATAAGTCCCGCAACTGCCCTACTTTATTCTTGATAAGATCGATCGCGTAATCAATGTCAGCTTCCGTGGTGTAGCGACCAATTGAAAAGCGTATGGATGAATGCGCCAACTCGTCTTCTCGACCTATCGCACGAAGCACGTAAGATGGCTCTAAGCTAGATGAAGTACAAGCAGAGCCGCTGGAAACCGCAATGCCTTTAACCGCCATCATGAGAGATTCCCCTTCAACGTAGTTAAAACTTACGTTGAGGTTGTGCGGTACGCGCTGAGCTAAATCACCATTAAGATAAGCTTCTTCAACAGTAGAGAGACCCGCCCAAAGCTTATCTCGCAAGATTCTGATACGCGCGTTTTCTTCAGCCATTTCAGCTTTAGCGATGCTAAAGGCTTCACCCATGCCAACGATTTGATGTACAGGCAATGTGCCAGAACGGAAGCCGCGTTCATGTCCACCACCATGCATCTGTGCTTCAAGACGAATACGTGGCTTACGACAAACATACAATGCTCCGATGCCTTTTGGACCATAAGTTTTATGAGCGGAAAAACTCATTAAATCGACGGGAAGTTTTTCAAGGTCAATTTCAACTTTACCAGTGGCTTGGGCTGCATCCACATGAAAAATGATGCCTTTTTCACGGCAGATATTGCCGATGGTAATAATGTCTTGAATAACGCCAATTTCGTTATTCACCAACATCACAGAAACCACAATCGTATCTGGCTGAATGGCAGCTTTAAAAACTTCTATATCAACTAGGCCATTTTCTAACGGTGAAAGATAGGTAGCAGTAAAACCTTCACGCTCAAGTTCGCGAACGGTGTCTAACACAGCCTTGTGTTCAGTTTTTATGGTAATTAAATGCTTACCATTGGCTGCATAAAAATGCGCAGCACCTTTAATCGCCAGATTGTTTGACTCTGTAGCACCTGATGTCCAAACGATCTCTTTAGGGTCGCAATTAACTAACGAGGCCACCTGTTCGCGCGCCAAATCTACCGCCGCTTCGGCATTCCAACCATATGCATGGCTGCGCGATGCAGGATTGCCATAAACCTCAGTTAAGTACGGAAACATTTTATTTGCCACGCGTAAATCGACTGGTGTGGTGGCTGAATAATCAAGATAAATTGGCAAGTCAGTCATGTGACACACTCCGTAATAGTTTGCTAGTTAAAACATAACTAGCAATCCGCATGCCAATCAGAGCGAGGTGCGTAACTTAATGATTTTATTTAAATAAATATTTAAAACAAAATCCATGTAACAAATATATTGTAGGAATTGTCGTGTTACTTACAATAGTTTTACTTAGTGATAACACTCATACTATCGTTCAAAGCTGTAAAAATATTATTAACTAGCAACATTATTGTAACTAAATTATATAGAACGTTAATTTTAGTAGGTGAATCTACACCAAATGCTAAGTTGCAAAATGGGTTATTTCAGTCACTCATTAAAAATATACAAATGTCAGCTTAGGGTCCAGGCTGTGTAAAAACGTAACATTTGATATAATTATGCAACGGCATTTGTTGGAGCATATAGATGAAGCGATTCATTCAAAGTGAAGACCGAACCCAAGGGATGTTGCTACCGGAACAGCTGGACGATTATGTTAC